>CAZTWQ010000068.1:0-2500 GCA_964618315.1 uncultured Methanosarcinales archaeon | reverse complement strand
TTAAAGAAATCATCTTTTGTAGCTCCTTTTTCAATCCACATACCAATGTCATGATTAGCCCATTCTAGGTAATCAATCTCGCCTTTGAAGAACTTTTGGCGCATCTCGTCCCTTTTATCCATATCAACCTTAAAATAATCATGAAACAGTTCCCAGGAATAGATAACATTATCTACTAAAGTACCATCAACATCAAAACAGACTAATTTGTATTTAGACATAATAAAACAAGATTGGAATTAGTTTAATAACCTTTTGGATAAACTGGCTTAGTAGAAAATCTCCCGTTGGTCGGGTTGCCATCGGATTCGCTTCTTGATGTTGGCATAGATAACTGACATTCCCCGTAAGGGACTTCCCCCTTGTCAGTTAGATGTATCTATTTAAGAAGCTCATAAATTGATGGCAACCTATATTTTCTACTAAGCCGGATAAACTCCCATATTTATTGGGGAAATCTAAAAATTCAAGAATTTTTAGGTCCTAAAACTTATTTGTAAGTTTTAGAAAACTTTAAATACCCAATAAAAATACCTAATATTAAAATAACACGGAGGTCATCAATATGACAGTAATTGGATTTAATTTTAGTGAAATTAAAGTTAGTAGAAAAGAAGGGGCTAAAGGAAAGATAAACATCAAGAACAACGTTGTTATAAAAGATATTGCAGAACATAATCTTAACTTAGGTGACAAAAACCAAAATGCTCTAAAATTCAATTTTGAATTCTCATCAAAATATGAACCTGATCTAGGCGATATTGTGATTAACGGAAACATAATAGTTATGCAATCAGCTGATAAGGTAAAGGCAGTGTTGGATGACTGGAAAAAGTCAAAAAAGGCTCCTAAAGACCTGATGTCAAACTTGTTAAACACAATATTGACAAAATGCAATATTGAAGCATTGATCATGAGTCAGAAGGTTAATTTACCTCCACCGATTCCAATGCCTTCTATAAAGCAGGAAGAAAAAAGCAAATAATATTTTCTTTATTTTTTCAATTATTTCTTGAATATTAAAACATAACATTTTAGAACTACGTTCTAAACCATTTTTTGAAATATGATTTCAAAACTATCGAGAGAATACTGAAGTTTCCAAAAGGTTTATAAAACTAAAAACGTTTCTCTACTAAGTAAAATGGAAAAGAAAAAACCATCCAATGAGATAAGATTAAAAGTAGCTGAAGCTATCCAGGATGATGTAAATAAGGGCATTGTAAGGATTGATAATAATTTTATGCAGGAGATAGGCGTAAAAGTAGGCGATATTGTAGAGATAGAGGGAGAAAGAGCGACAGTTGCCATTACAGACAGAGCTTATCCTGGTGATATAGGGCTTAACATCATAAGGATGGATGGTATTGTAAGAAGAAATGCAAAAACAGGCATCGGTGAACTGGTAAAGGTCAGAAAAGCTGATTTTAAAGAAGCTAAAAAAGTGATAATCTCTCCAGCTCAGAAAGGAATCAAGATACGGGCACCACCTAATTACTTTAAACAAGGATTATTAGGCAGGGCAGTTGCAAAAGGTGATATAGTTTCTATAGGTGGTACAAGAAGAAGGCGTACTGCTATGATGGACAACCCTTTTTTTGAGGATGTCTTTAGTATTCTTGGCGATGAATTGATACCTGGTTTTGGCTTTGGTGATATAAAATTTGTAGTAGCAGACACATTACCAAAACAAGCAGTGATAATCTCTGAACATACAGAAGTAGTATTTAATCCAGAAGCAGTAGAGGTTACAGAGGAAAAAGTTCTTGAAGTTACTTATGAAGATATAGGTGGGTTGCAGGATGAGATAAAGAAAGTAAGGGAGATGATTGAATTACCTTTAAAACATCCAGAGATTTTTGAAAGATTAGGGATTGAACCTCCAAAAGGTGTTTTACTTCATGGTCCACCTGGTACTGGAAAAACACTTTTGGCAAAAGCAGTTGCAAATGAAACAAACTCACATTTCATATTGATAAATGGTCCTGAGATCATGAGTAAGTATTATGGTCAAAGTGAAGAGAATTTACGAAAGAAGTTTGAAGAAGCTCAAAAGAATGCACCATCTATCATATTCATAGATGAGATTGATGCAATAGCATCAAAAAGGGAAGAAACAAGAGGGGAAGTTGAAAGAAGAGTTGTAGCTCAATTATTGGCTAATATGGATGGTCTGCAAAGCAGAGGTAAGGTGGTAGTGATAGCAGCAACAAACGTACCTAACATGCTAGATCCTGCACTAAGACGTCCTGGAAGGTTTGATAGGGAGATAGAGATCGGAGTTCCAAGCAAAGGGGGAAGATTAAATATCTTAAAGATCCACACCAGAAACATGCCTTTATTCTCAAAACATTCTGCTATAAGGGAATTAGAAGGGATAGAACCAAAATACAAAGAAGTATTATTTTCATTATCACCATCAATAAATGGAACCATAACAAGAAAATTGCTTGAAACTAAGATACAAAAATATCTAAAAGAACATCCTGATAAGAATGAA
>CAZTWQ010000067.1:0-2696 GCA_964618315.1 uncultured Methanosarcinales archaeon | reverse complement strand
ATAACAGAACCAGAATCAGTAGAAAATTTGATATATTTTACAAACAGGACATTAGAAGAAGGGAAAGGAAAGGTAAAAGCATGGGTTTACAAGAAAGAATGTCCTGAGTGTAACAAAGCAAAGATGGGCAAGCCAGTTGAAAAAGGCCATGTTAAGATTAGAGCAAAAGAATATGTATGTCCTGAATGTGGTTTTACTGAAGAAAAAGTAGAACATGAAGAATCATTACAGCTAGAAGCAAAATACACCTGTCCTTCATGTGGAAAAGAAGGGGAAGGAACTACTGCTTACAAAAGAAAATCATTTATGGGTGTAAAAGCATATGTAGTTGAATGTCAGCATTGTAATGCAAAGATTCCAGTAACAAAAAAGATGAAAGCTCCTAAGAAGAAGAAATAATTATTTTTTACTTTGTTTATAAAGTATAAAAACTTAGTTTTTAACTTTACTGAACTAGAAAAATACTAATTATTTTTTGTTTTTAAGCAATATTTATAAACATAAACCTTGTTCTAGATATTTATAATGCCAGAAAACAAAAATAAGAAATTTTACGTAACTAGTGCCATAGCCTATCCAAATAGTAAGCCCCATATAGGGCATGCATTAGAGATAGTTGAGGCTGATGTAGTTGCACGTTTCCATAAATTACTGGGGGAAGACGTCTTTTTTCAAACGGGTACGGATGAGCATGGGACTAAAAACTGGGAAACAGCAAAAAAACAAGGAAAAGACGTAAAGGAGTTGTTGGATGCTAATGTTCAGGTTTTCAAGGACCTATATAAAAAACTAAATATATCTTATGATCAATTTATCAGAACTACAGATAAAGATATGCATCAAAAAGGAGTTGTAAAACTCTGGCAAGAATTAGAGAAGGCAGGAGATATCTACAAAAAGAAATACAAAGGGCAATACTGTTCTGGTTGTGAATCTTTCAAGACAGAAAGAGAATTAGAAGATGGAAAATGCCCTAATCACCCGACAAAAGAGATAGAAACTGTTGAGGAAGAAAACTATTTTTTTAAACTATCAAAATACAAAGATGAACTGATAAAAAAGATAAAATCAGATGAATACAAGGTTGTTCCAGAGATAAGAAAAAATGAGATATTATCCTTTTTGCCAGATGCAAAAGACATCAGCTTTTCTCGTCCAAAATCATCATTGCCTTGGGGCATAGAAGTTCCTAATGATCCTGAACAGGTTATGTATGTCTGGTGTGATGCATTATCTAATTATCTTACTGGAGCAGGATATGGTAGGGATGAAAAACAACTAAAAGAGACATGGCCAGCAGATGTTCATATAATAGGAAAAGATATCCTAAGATTCCATGCTGCATTCTGGCCTGCAATGCTTATTTCAGCAAAAGTCCAACTACCAAAAGAATTATTGGTCCATGGTTTTGTCCTTTCAAGAGGAAAAAAGATGGGCAAATCTACAGGAAATGTGATAGAACCATTTGAACAGATAGAAAAATATGGCGTAGATCAGTTTAGATATTATATGCTGGGGTCAATGCCACTTGGTGAAGATGGGGATTATTCAGAAGATCTGGTGATGGAAAGGGTCAATACAGAATTACTAGCAAACTTATCTAATTTTTGTTATAGGGTTTTGTCTTTTACAAACAAAAACTTTGATTCAGAGATTAAAGAGATAGACAATTCGCAAGTAATCGAAGAGATAAGAAAGAAGATTGAAGGGATAAAAAAATTATATGAAGGATATGATTTTAAACGAGCAATTGATGAAACATTAGCAGTTTCTGCTCTGGGAAACAAATATTTTCAGGATAATGCTCCTTGGAAATTGATCAATGAAGATAAGCCAAAGGCGCATAAGGTTATAGGTACTGCAATAAATATAGCAAAAAACCTAAGTATCCTGATACAGCCAATCATGCCTAACTTTGCCTCTGAACTTCAGGAACAGCTTAATGTTAAAGATCTAAAATGGTCTGATATTGATTTTAAGTTAATTGATCATAAGATAAATAAGGCTAAGATAGTCATCAACAAGATTGAAAAAGTTGAAGAAGAAAAATTCCCGCTTGATTTAAAGGTAGCTAAGATAGAAAAAGTTTCTGACCATCCTGAAGCAGACAAGCTGTATATATTGGATATAGATCTTGGTGAAAAACGGCAGATTGTGGCTGGGGTAAAAGAACACTACAAAAAAGAAGAACTTGAGGGGAAGAACATAACTATCGTAGCTAATCTAAAACCAGCTAAATTAAGGGGGATAATGTCTCAGGGTATGTTATTAGCTGCAGAACATGGTGAGAAAGTTAAGGTCTTGTTTAATGATGGAAATCCTGGTGATGGTGTTCAATTCGGAGAAATGAAGAATAATAATCAGCAAATCAAATATGATGAATTTGCTAAACTCAAGATTCTGGTAAAAGATAAAAAAGTGATCTGCAATGGTCTAGTGTTGAATATCAAAGGGAAAGATATAACGATAGACATAGAAGATAATGCAGAGATAGGTTAATTCTAAAAGTATTACTAGTATGATTGATAGCATTAGTATGATTAATGACTATCTAATAAAAATATAATTCTTAAAAAAATTACCAAAATATGCATTCTCAAACCTAAAACATCAAAATTCTAAACAAATTCAGTTAAAGAACGGCTTAGTAGAAAAAGTCCTACTACGCTGACTGGAACACCACACTAAAGTGTGGC
>CAZTWQ010000066.1:0-2748 GCA_964618315.1 uncultured Methanosarcinales archaeon | reverse complement strand
TAATATCCAAAGCTTCCATTATCTTGTCAAGTTTTTCATTGATTACATCAAGACCTTTGTTAGAAGAAGGTTCTTCATAATTACTATGTTCTTTTTTGTTAAAACAATCTCTGCAATAGACTGGTTTGCTTGAGGTTGGTTTGAAAGGAACTTCACATTCATCACCGCAAGAAGCACAAGTAACTTTAGTCATCTCAAGAGGAGCTTTATTTCTGCTGAAACGGTTAAAATCTCTGCCAGACTCCCTTCTTCTGGGTTTGTCTTCAAAACTCCGTCTACCACTAGTACTTCTACCTGAAAAACTACGTTTTGGACTGCCTTCGAAACTTCTTCTAGGCTTGTCATCAAAACTACCCCTACTTCGAGTACCGCCTCTTGAACTACCCTTTGAGTCTCTTCTGCCCCTACTTGATTTTGCACGTTCAAATCTTGCCATAAATAGATTAAAATGGGTTTGGCTATATAAGGTTATGTGAAAATGATAAAAAAAGAGCTCAATCTTTGCAATAAATAAGTTATTCAACTATAATCTAAGAATCAAGATAATTAATTATTTACTGTTGTTGTAAATGTTTTTTCATCCTTACAATCACTGTCAGTATAATATTTTAATTCAACCTTTATCTCCCCACTTAATTGTTTTGTACTAAATTCAGAGACAATATATCCTTCAGTTTCTAATGATTCCCTCTCCCCCACTTCAACATATTCAACAAGTTCAATTTCCATAGGATTCCTAATCTCATCACAAACTACCACATCACACATACCATATCCAATATATTCCCCATCTAAGAAATACATGCCTTTTCCTGGAAGTTCAATATCAGCTGCCCTCCAATTACCACCTTCATTTACAAAGATATTAGGCTCATTGATACATGTCTCTATATAACCATCAATATTTATTTGAAGTTTATTGTCATTGACAATATCCTGTTCAAGAACAGTACAACCTAAAAGAAATATCACAGTCAAAACAATTAATATCGATACTTTTCTCATAGTGATCTTATTTTATCAGTCAATATATAAATACTTTGTTGTTTTTTATTGGAAATTTCAATACAAAATTTCCAAGAATTCAAATCGACAGCAAATACCTCTGCATTTAAGTCAAAGTTTGAATTATTGAAATAATTAAAGCTACATATACTTTATCCTAGTAATCTTTTTAATAAATGGTTCATTCTTCTATAGACATGGGTATTCAAGAATTGATAAAAGAGTATAAATCAGATTTAAATATCCCAGAAACAGGCAAGATTATACCTGGATATGATTATCCATTTTGCAAAGCACTTCTTGACCTGCCTGATCTTGATTATAGTACAGCTGAGATGAAATCTACTTCTGACTTATTGTTATCTGAAGAATTTACATTAAGAGCACGTTATAATATATTGGAAAGAATAACAAGAAGAGAAGCCATAGCATTAGTCCCAGTTCAAAGAAGGAGTATGATATGGCAAGCTATGGATAAAGTACCTACAGAAGAAGGATTAGGATATCTGACTGAAAAAGGTGCAAATATAGCACAAAGTTATAGGAATCTGATCACTATTTACCATATTTACGAATCCACCATATTCCCAAGCATTGAAGTGATAGAGGGAGAAAGGGATCAAGCTATAATTAAAGAAGGCATGGATTCTGAAAAATCACAATTTTTGATAGAAGTTAGTGAGAATCACCGTAGTGCAGCAGCTATTGGGAATATGATAGTAGAACGTCTTATGGCAAGGATTGAAAATTTTGTAAGAAGCCAAAATACTACTTACGGAACTAATTGAAGAATAATCATTCTTAAGAATATTAATTAACCAAAACCTCATTCTCATAATTAGCGTTGATTTCTAATTGAATATAATATCAGTTAAACTTATTACCCAAACCAACTCCTATGAAATGATAGGGAAGTTATGACGGAAGAATTAAGAACAAGAAGAAATTATAAGAATAGACATTTATTATAAGTATAGATTTTAATTAATGACATCCGTGACTTTGACATCCAATTTCAGGTGTTAATTCTTTCAAAGAATCAGATTCAAACTTTTCAATTGCTTCTTTAACAGTGTCTCCTTCAAGAATATAAACTTTAACTCCGCCATTATTCAGTATCTGGATTGCACGTCCGCCCATCCCACTTGTTAGTACAATATCTACATTTTGATTAGATATTGCTTGCAAAGGTTGACAAGCACCATGACTATGGTGTAGATTTTCATTTTCCACTGAAGTAATCTCCTTCGATTCAGTGTCATAAATTGTAAAATATTTGGCACTTCCAAAATGATTATGTACCTTTTCATTCAATCCTTCTTTTCCCATAGTTGGCATGCAAATCTTCATAAAAATGACAAAGCACCCTTTACTTTTAAATCTTTTGAAAATAAAAACATAAAGTTTATATAGTAGTTATGAATATATATTCATAATGGTAAGACCTAAACATTGTAGACGGATAAGATTCAAAGGAGATTTCCATTATTTCAAACCACAAGCAATTCCGTTAAGGGAATTAGGTGAGGTTATACTAACTGTAGACGAATTTGAAGCTATAAGATTAAAAGATAAATTAGATTTGGATCAATTAGAATCTGCCAAAAAGATGGACATATCCCAACCAACATTTCATAGAATATTAGAATCAGCAAGAAAAAAGATTGCTAATGCAATTGTTGATGGAAAGGCAATAAAAATTCATGGAGGTGAATATAAAATGCCAGGTGGAGATGGAACAGG
>CAZTWQ010000065.1:0-3126 GCA_964618315.1 uncultured Methanosarcinales archaeon | reverse complement strand
AAATTAGGTGATTTTAGTACTTATGTGAGTGTTGTTAATGATAGTAGTTTATATCTTCCTGAGGGTTATACTGCTCTTAAGATTGTTTTTGCTTCTGAGATTGATGATATCACTAGTTTAAGTATTAGTAAAGATGGTAGTTCTATAGGTTCAGGGGACATAATCACATTTTCTTCTATAGTCGGTACATCTGACCACACTTTCCTTTATCAAGTTCCTGAGTTTGAAGAGGGGGTTGATTATATTCTGGATTTTGTTGCTGAGGATTTATCTGGTTCAACTACAAGTTATAATTTTAAGTTTATGATTGATAGGGGCGGACCAGTTATTTCTAATCTGGTTAGTTCGACACATGCTGAAACAACACCTGTATCTTGGTATGATGAGACTGATTTTACTATCAGTTGGAATGTTAATGAACCTGTGAGTGAGTATACTTATATTGTTAATGAAAAGGGAACCTTAGATGGTAGTGATTATGATGGTGATAACAGAATAATTGACGGCATTACTATTTCAAACCCTACACAAAATGAGATTGAAGATATTGATGTAAGTAGTTTAGTTAATGGTGGTGCTAAAACCTTATATTTCCATATTCGGGCAAAGGATGGTTTTGGAAATTGGGGTGCTAATGAAACATTTGCATTTAATGTTGATAATCTTGCACCTGAGATAGATTCTGTAGAGCCGGATTGTACTATTGTCAGTGATGTTTCACATGTGATTAAAGTTTTTGCAGATGGGACTGGTTCTGGCATTGATCTAGACAATAGTGAGGTTGATATTTCTGGATATATCGATGGGGATGTTAGTTGTACTTCATCTGGTGGAAGTTGTACATGTACTAAATCAGGTGGTACTGAATTAGATCATGTTATTGATGGTAGATTTACTTTAGTTGCTGAAGCAGGAGAGGTTCCTGCTCATTATAAGTTTACTCCAACTACTACATTACTTCCTCTTGGCAAGCAGAATGGTTTAGTAATTGCAAGTATCACTATGGTTGATGGTGTTGGGATGACTTCTACAAAACAAGTACAGTTTGTTGTCGATACAGTTGCTGCTACTTTATCTGAGGTTCAGTTTAGAAAAGACACTACTGTTACTGGGGCTTTTTCTGCTTTAACTGAGGATGCTGTCTATACAAATGATGATTATAGTTATATTGCATTTATATTTGATAAGCCTATAGATTTATTAGAGTCATTAAATATTGAATATACTGATGTTAGTGGTTCAAAAACCACTGTTTTAACTAATGCTGATATTGGTTCACAATGTTTCCGTGGTAGTGATACTACATTTATCTGCAGTTTAAAGCCAGGTGATCTTGATAGTTCTAATATGAAAGAAGGTAATTATAGCATCACTAATGTTGTAGCTAATAGGTTAGGCAGTACAGGTGGTGCAGGTAAAAGGACAATTGTGGTAGACAAGACTGTGCCTGCAATAACTATCCAGTCAATCTATGAGTTGAATGATAGGGGTGAGTTAGATGATTTAAGTGATGATGATTTAGGCAGAGATATAACTAGTTCAGGAATAACTGGCTATAAAAAATTAAGGATTTATGGTACGGTCACAAATGGTCCTTTAGGGATTGATGGTATCCATGTTGATATGGATGGTGCATCTATAAATTCTGAGGTATTTACTGATACTGAGAATACATTTTATGCTTATATTGATTATCCAATCATTATTCGTTCTGGAGATTATACTTTGATATTTACGCCAGTAGATAAGGCTGGTAATGAGGGGTCTGAAAAAGAAGAAGAAATTGAATTGGATTTTACACCACCAAGCATGCCTACTATTTCTTATATAGCTGAAGTTAAAGGTGGTCAAGAAGGTAGTGTTACTTCAAGTTCTACTACTCCATTGTATATGGGTGATGGCGATGTAAAAATCGTTGTTGGTTTTGATGCTGAAACAGAAAAGTATTCTGTGTATTTTAGCGATGATGATGTTTTTGATGGTGGTGATAATGAGATAGTATCTGCAGAGAATATACCTTCACCTTCTGAGATTACTTTAACAAACGATCAATTGGATTCTAATACACCATATATATTTGTGCAGGCTATAGATGGTATTGGAAATAAAGCTGAGTCTGAAGCCTGGAGGGTTATATCAGATGAACAAAAACCTGTAATATCAATATTATACCCTTTAGATAGCGGGGTTGTTTTAAGTTCTTTAGGTGATTTGGCAGATTTAAGTTCTTCTATTGCAGATACTGGTGTTGGTGTTGATATAGAAGATATATGCATACAAGTTAAAGACAGTATAGGTACTTATTATGGTGAGAATACTCATTCAATCAGTTCAATATCGGGCAGTCTATATATTCAGTGTTTAGATTTATCAGCATCTGATTATGATGAAGTTACTCGTGCTTTAAGTTATGGGTTGAGTTCATTAGATATTACTGAAGATGAAACTTATACTATCACTATTAATGCTTATGATCGGTCTGGTAATGATGCAGATTCTGATAGTGCGACATTTACTTTGGATAATGCTGTTCCGTCATCTCCAACTATCCAAGTTAAAAAAGAAACAAGTGGTGATCATTCTTTTGGTGAGGATAAACCTGGTGCTGGTGAAACTAAGACATATTCTATAAATGATGGATTTGATGAAGTTAAATTCCAGTTTGATAGTGCAGAAGATCTTGAATTTGTCAGTTCTAGTGCAAAGAAAGATGGTGTTGATATAGGCAATATGGATTATGATACTGGAACTGCTTTATTTACATTTACTTCTGTAGATATGTTAAATGAAGGTGAGTATAATTTTGTTGTAACAATGAGGAAGAGATTAACTGGGGGATTACGTGGTCCTGATGGTGTGTATTCAGTAAATCTCCATGTTGATAAGACTGATCCAACTATAACTAATGTTATAATCAGGGATTCAGCAGAAGCAGGCAAGGTATTGGTTAAAGTTAATGCACAAGATAATGTTCAGTTAAAAAGTATTAATCCAGTTATAATTTATGGTTTAGATGCTGTTGAAATCAATGATGATGGTACTGTTGATGGTGATAATACTAATTATCAGGCTGAGTTAACTAATTATGAAGTTGTTACAATAAGTGTTGAGGATGGTGCTGGTAAT
>CAZTWQ010000064.1:0-3226 GCA_964618315.1 uncultured Methanosarcinales archaeon | reverse complement strand
CATCACATAAAGCATTATTAGGGGTGTTTACAATCTGGTCATTAACTTCATCACAACTGTCATCAGTGCAGCTTACACTATCATCTGTTACTGGAGCTGTTCCTGCCTGGCAGTCATTTACTGCATCGCATGTTTCTGCACCATTGCAGAATGCTCCATCATCACATAAAAAATTATTTGGATTATTTACAACAACATCATTAACTTCATCACAACTGTCATCAGTGCAGCTTACACTATCATCTGTTACTGGAGCTGTTCCTGCCTGGCAGTCATTTACTGCATCGCATGTTTCTGCACCATTGCAGAATGCTCCATCATCACATAAAAAATTATTTGGATTATTTACAACAACATCATTAACTTCATCACAACTGTCATCAGTACAGCTTACACTATCATCTGTTACTGGTGCTGTTCCTGCCTGGCAGTCATTTACTGCATCGCATGTTTCTGCACCATTGCAGAATGCTCCATCATCACATAAAAAATTATTTGGATTATTTACAACAACATCATTAACTTCATCACAACTGTCATCAGTACAGCTTACACTATCATCTGTTACTGGTGCTGTTCCTGATGTACATACCCCACTCTGACATGTTTCTGCACCATTACAGTATGCTCCATCTTCACATGATGTTCCATCTGATTTAAACCCATTACTAGGACACGATAAACTAGCACCACTACAAACTTCAGCAACATCACAAACACCAACAGCAGATCTACAAACACTGCTAGAATAAACAATATCCCCAGTAGAACCATCACAATAACCACAATCATAATTAACATTTGGTTTTATGGAACTATCACCATCATCACAATCTATCTCGCCAGGATGATAAATACATCTATCACTACCAAACTGACCATACCCATCACCATCAAAATCAACACAAAGATCTGCTATAGTTAGACGAAATGTATCTACATCTTGTAAAGAACCCAAAACACTATTATCAGAACAAATTATAGTTATATCATAATTTGTATTAGAACTAACAGAAGGGGCTACAAAACTGATATCGCCTGTTTCAGAATTTATATCAAACAAATCACTATCATCACTATAGGATATAGTATCTCCATCAATATCAAAACATTTAATACCATAATTAAATGTATGTCTCTCACCTATAGTTCTATCCGCAGGAAATTGCTCAAAAACAGGAGCATGATTAACCTCTTGAACACTAATATCGATTCTATCGCTCCACACGATACCCACATCACTTTCACATTGACAATCATTAACATCTACTCCCACCCATATATCATAATCTCCAGGTGAATCAGGAACCCATTCAAAACTGACAGTATCAGAACTATCAATTCTTACATTCGATGATCCTACAACCTCTTCTACAATAATATTACCTAACGGCCCCTCAACATATAATACCACATCAATATCTGAAGAAAAATGATTATTCATCCAAGATAAAAGACTCTCCCTTGAAAAGAAAGATGAAGGCAAACCATTTTGAACAGCCTCAGCTGAACTAAAAGCACTCTGAACATTAACACCAAAATCTATATCCTCTCCTTCATCAGGGGTATAATCTGAAACAGTAACCCAGTTTATTGCAGAGCTACACTGATCATATTTAGCGAAATTCTCATATTCCTCACTGATAACATTAGAATTAAGGTCTAAAGTAAGTATCATTGGCTGGTAACAAGCTTTCCAATCAAAGAAAAAGAAAACATCAAACACATCACCAGCAGT
Organism: uncultured Methanosarcinales archaeon; assembly: GCA_964618315.1. GTDB lineage: Archaea > Nanobdellota > Nanobdellia > Woesearchaeales > JACPBV01 > CAZTWQ01. The sequence goes on along the minus strand of CAZTWQ010000064.1, from coordinate 1,488 downwards.
AGTATAAGCAGTAGTATGAGGATTAGATACAAAACCTTCACTACTATAAAATCGATAAGAAGGATTATCACACACATCATCATCACAATTATAGACTATAAAATCATACCAATCAGGATCCAAGTTCCAATCAATATCAACATTATGGGCAGTAGCTATAGAACTAACTAAAGGAACTAATAATAAAAAGTACATAACCAAATATATATTCTTTTTCAATTTACCCCCAATGTAATAAATATGAATTATTGAACACGTTTTAAAGTACTGGATGGTGGTTCCCTTTCATGTTTAGGAAGATTATCCTCTATTATAAACCCAGCTCCAATATCCCTACCTACATCTAACAACCCACCCAAAAAGGTAGCACCTTCGTTAGGATCATTCGCAGACTCAATCCCATGATCACCAGTATTTATTAATTCCCATCCACCATTCATACGACCCCTAGCACGTTCAGACTGTGGATGAAACAATGGATAAGCAAGAGGTGCAGATGTTAAATCAAGATTATCAGTAAAACCATTACCCATATCAAGCCCCTCAGTCAACTGAGACGGATCAACAGCAGTAGCTACCCCTTGTAAAACATCATCAAATAAAAAATCAGATAATCTATAAGTAGGACAAAAATTACCAAATGTTGCATCTGAAACCAACTGACCACCATTACCACCAGCCATAGACAGGCTCATCACAGCACCAAATTCTGGCAAAACAATATTATTAACAACATCTTTAAGCGGTTTAACAACACCAGAAACTCCTGAAAAAGCCTCCCCTAAAGGCGAACCATTAGTTCCAACATAAGGTAGATGATAATCATTACCATCAGGATCTCCAGTTAACATAGAAGTTGCCTCCATCCTAGCAGACCTTAACTCGCCTAATCTACTACCATTATTACCCCTAACAGCATTGACTAAATGCCCACCTGCTTGATAAACATCACCAAATACTGATTTTTTAAGAGCATCAACAGGCTTGCACTTATTCCTTAATCCTCTTAATCCAGGTATATAACTAGCTAACTTCCCAACTCCCTGAACAACAGCACTAACTGGCTGAACAGCAACTTTATTGATTACATTAGTTGTAGTCTGAACTACAGCCTTCCCACCAGAATAGGTACCCCTAACTGCACGTGCAGTATAGTTCTCATCAGGATTAAGGAAAGTATCCTCTAATGAATCTCCTTGAGCAATATCAACAGCATGTCCAACAAGAGGCAAATTTCCAACTATCCCTCCAAGCCCTCTAGGAACAGACTTCCCAGTCCTTTTACCATATCCAACATTAGATTCACCATCATAAGACTTAACCACTTGATCTGCTCCACCCTCTAGACCGAACTGAGTTCTAAGAAAATTTCTAAAATTAGCCTTAACACCATAATTCCATGTATAACCTAACCTTAAACGTATATTATCCCATCCAGATCTATTTACATCATTAGTATCAGTTCTTGGTCTTCCACCTGGAAATTTA
>CAZTWQ010000063.1:2181-3320 GCA_964618315.1 uncultured Methanosarcinales archaeon | reverse complement strand
AACTGGTCTTGTCTTACAATGATTCTTACCCAGTTCAACTAGTAAAGCATGATATTCATTAAAGATAGATGTATCTTTAGGCAGGTTATTCATGAATAATTCCTGCCATTGATTATAATCTTTTTCCCCCATACCTAATCTAGTAAATATCCTCTTTGTATAAGCATCTATCACAAAATAAGGCTTTTGGTAAGCGTATAACAAGATAGAATCTGCTGTTTCTGGACCTATGCCATTTACCCCCAATAGTTGTTGTCTTGTAGGGTTTTTATTTTGTTTTAGAAATTCAGCTATAATCTTTAATCGTTCTGCTTTTTGGTTGTAATAACCAGATGGTTTGATAAGCTCTGCTAATTTTTTATGTTCTGTATTGATTATTTTTTCTTTATTGATTAGTTTGTTTTTACTCAGATTAGTTAGGGCTTTTTCAACATTTTTCCAGTTTGTGTTTTGTGTAAGAATCGCACCCATGATTATCTCAAATTGGTGATTGCTTGTTTTTGGCTTTCCCACATGATGTTTTGGTTCTAAGCCTTGCATAGTCAAAGGCCACCATCCTTGTTTGCCAAATGATCTGTAGAGTTTAGAATATACTTGTTTTATCTTGTTCATAAGAAATAAAGATAATAATTAGTATTTATTAGTTTCTGATATAGAATTTTGTTCTAGTCAAAAAATATTAAACAATGGATAAATTTTTTAAATAGAGTAACGTTCTTATCACTTATGGTCAACTACATTTTAAGGAATTGCCAAAGGGATTGTCGTAGAGAAATGAATGATATAGCTGAGTTTCTAGGATTAAGGTTAGATAATAATTATCCCATTGATGATGATGGACCAAGACTTATTTATGCATGGGATGGACATATTAATTTAAACGAAAGATACCCTATGCTTCACGTAATGTATTCTTATGAAAAAGATGTAGATTTTGAGAAATATGGAATACGAGTCGGATTACAAGTTGATAGTGAAATTAGATTTGATGATTTCGAAAACTGTCCAGGTTTTCCTTTAGCCAGACTTTTAGCTAAGTTGGCTCAACCAGAAAGTATATTTGATACTAGGGATCATGAATACCCTATAGAGAAATTTATCCCCAATCATTAATTGAATATCTGCATATCTATCAATTT
>CAZTWQ010000063.1:0-2081 GCA_964618315.1 uncultured Methanosarcinales archaeon | reverse complement strand
TAACAGAATTAAACCAAAACAGCATTAACAGTGCCATCCTGACCAGGTCTGGAAGTAATCTTTGCTTTTCCAGCTTCTGTATCTATTATAGCACCTTTTGTCATTATATTTCTTCTTACATAATGCCTATTTGCTGGATTTTCTAAGATTGTCTTTATCTTGACTTGCTTTGATTTTTTTGTTTTAGGATCGAGAATATTTACAGATTCTTCACTTAATAGCCTTACTTTTCTATCTCCGCCTAGAGTTCTTATCTTCTGCATCCTTTTACCATCTAGTTTTGTAGAAGAAGGTACCTGACCTAATTCGTGCTTTCTATAGCCCCTCTGAGTCTTATATCTAGAGCCTCTACTTGTCCTTTTTCCTCTTCCTTGAGATACTACCATGTTATATCAGAACTCCTGTTTTATTTATAAACTTTTTGAAAAAACCTTGTTTTTTCTAAACGGTTTAGGAATTTCATCCCTAAAACTTTACGGCTTAGCTGTAACGGTTTAGAAATTTTAATTTCTAAAACTTTACGGCTTAACTATATAGCTATCATTCGTTCTTCTTGTTCCAATTATATTTCCTTAGTTTTGCGGAATTCCCATAGCCACAGGAACTACATTTCTTCTTTCTTAGGGTATATGTCCTTTTACCGCATCGTCTGCAATGTATCATATTCTTCTTTCCAGACTTTCCACCCATTGATTTAGTTCCTTTTGACATTTTAGAATTACGTTTACTCTGGCGAGATTATAGTTATTGTGTCTCCCCTTAGGAATAGAACACCTAGTTTTCTCTTTACTTCTCCGTTCTCCCTTTCTTCTGCATTCTCTAAAACTACATTGATATGTATATCAAATGATTTTAGATTGCCGATATATTGTTTGTCGTTTTTTAATTCAACAATTACTTTCTTGTTTCTTGCTTGATTTAATGCGTCTAATGGCCTTGATGCCTCTGTCATAAAAAACACCCCTCAAAATATTTATTAATGATATAAGAAATACCGGTGCTATATTTAAATCTTTTGGAATTATTCTGTTTCTGCTTCACCAAGCAGCTCTTTTACTGATTTTATACAAGAATTTTTTATTTCCCAAAAGCTTGCTCCCTGGCAGATTGACTCGTCCTTTTTTATCTTAGCTATCTTTAAATAGCATACATCACCTATGAATACTGTTCGTGTCTCTTCACATAAAGATTCGTTTAATGTTTCTATTGCTATATGACTAACACATCGATCATGAGTAGTTTCGTTCATGATATAAGAACAACTGTTTACATCCAGAGTTGCTCTGCCAATTGTATCATAACAATCATTCCTATCTAGTAAGTTTGATACTTTTAAACATCTGGTAGAATCGTTTTTTGCTATTGAGATCTGCTTATTGCATATATCAGACCAGTATTGTGTAGTTACGTCATTACATACATCAAAATCCCCTTTATCCAGGGCTATTTTTGTAATGCAATAATCTTTTGTTTTTCCTTCCAGTTTACCACATATATTCAAATTACTTTTCTTTATTCCAATCTCTGCTATACAAGAATTTTTAACTATATCCGAGGTTATCTTATTGCAGGTGCTTATGCTTTTAGCTTCAACTGCATTTTCAAGATAACAATCATCTTTTAATGTTTGTTCTGTTATGCCATTACAGCTATCCTCAACACAACCTGCTATCAAGATTAAAGTTGATATTAATAATATAGTGATTATTGCTTTGTTCATGTTAATATTTGGAGAAATAGGTGGTATATAAATATTATTAATTTGATTGGTTTAAAATTATTATAATAAAAGCAATTGACATAATATATTAAGGATTCATTCACGGATTTGCTTCGCAAATCCTATGTCAAAAAGAAATTTCAGAACTTCGTAACTGAAATTCCCTCTTCAGACAGAATTCATCCAATATAGAAAGGTTTTTGAAATCAATATAGAGTTTCAAAACCGTTCCTTTCAGAAAGGTTTTTATACAAACTTTATTTTCCTTGATTTAAGCGAGGATGCCGGAGTGGTCAAACGGGATAGGCTTAGGACCTATTAGCTTAGTGCTTACGGGGGTTCGAACCCTCCTCCTCGCATT
>CAZTWQ010000062.1:0-3481 GCA_964618315.1 uncultured Methanosarcinales archaeon | reverse complement strand
GATGAAAATGCTTCTTGTAAATATATTTCATCAACAGAAGGGAATTCTACAGTCAATTATACCAGTATGAACAATAGTTTTTCTGATATGGAAACATATCATCAAGTTAATCTGACTTTGACAGTAGGCGATCATTTATACTTTGTCAGGTGTATTGATGATCTTGGATTAGTAATGAATGTTTCTGAGAATATATCATTTAGTACATTTACCCCAACAACATCTGTTGATTCTAGTGGGGGTGGCGGAGGTGGGGGTAGGGTAATTGGCGTAATTGGGAATGTAACTAGGGTTGCTTCTGTTGATCTGGTCAGTCCTAAGTCTATATCTATATCTGAAAAAGGTAGGGTAGATATTCCAATCTCTATAAAAAATGATGGTGATCTAAGTTTAAGTGATATCAAGGTAGAGATTATAGGTGATCTAGATGGTGCTGTTTTAAGCTTAAGCAAGGATCATATAAGCACATTATCTATAGGGTCATCTGAGGAAATAATATTGACGGTAAATATAGAATCATTAGAAAATTTTGGAACTTACCCTATAACTATATCTGTTATTGTTGAAAGTGCAGATCTTCATGTTAGTGAAAAGATATACTTAGATATTGTAGATTCGTATGCTAAGGATAAGACTCAAGTTGATGAAGAATTATCGCCTAAAGGCGAGATATTAGAATTACCTAGTCCTGAAGATTCTGGCAAGAGGAACATGTTTGTTTTTATACCTGTAATAATAATCTTATTGGGTTTGATATCATCTTTAGTAATCTACTCTAGGAATAATCATATCGCTAATCAGGAATCAGATATGATCGAAAAACGACTTGTATTTGTGCTGGATGAATTGAGAAAATCGATAGATCAAAGGTTGGTTGAGGCTGCAAGATATCATTATCTGGAGATTATAAACCTTTTTGCACGGGTAAACAGCAGTTCAATGACATATCCTAAGAAACAAAGGTATTATTATGAGATAAATCAGTTAAGGAATGAACTCAATTCAATTATCGGAAAAAGTTAATCAATATGTATTGATTTCATTATGGGGCATTGGGTGATATTGTCCCTTTATTGCATTTGAGAAAAATTTAAAAAGTAGGTTATGTATAAACAATAATAAAAAATGATGAGGGATAACTAATAAAAAACAATAAAGATTAATAATATAATAAAAAATAATAATTAAGATTAATCAAAAATAAAATAATAATAAACTAATATAAAATTATATGTAAATATTTGTTAAAATGGCACGTAATAAACTCACAGAGTATATGAGGGAACAAATAGGTAGAGGTTATGATATAAATTCTATCAGAGCTTATTTGTTGAAATATGGTTATACACAAAAACAAATCGATCTAGCAGTGAGAAATATTTATCCATTAGAGGTAAAACATACAATCCATCTTTCTAAAGTAACTACTGCTTTAATAGTGGCTATATTCTGTATGATTTTAATATCTTCAGGAATATTCATATATATCAATTTTAGGGGTCCATCACAATTATTGGATGTAAGGACGAATATGGTTGCTCGATCAATAGAATCTGGGGACCCTATCAGTTTTACTATAGAGATGTTTAATCTTGGTAAGTCAAATCGGTATGATGTCTTGCTAAGATATGAAGTTTATGATCTTGGCAATAACCTAATAACATTTAAAGAAGAAACAATAGCTCTAGAGACAAAAGCATCATCTCCAGGGGTCATAGATTGGGGGGAGCAATTCCCTGGAAATTATTACCTTAGAACTACTGCTTCTTATAAAAAAGGGATAGCGAAAGCATCATCCAGTTTTAAGGTAATTAGGCCTAGCAGGACAACAACAGAAACTATTCCAGATGTATCAGAACCCGCTGAACCTGTATCTGGACAGCCTATAATTTCGCAATGCCCTTTAAATTGTGATGATAATAATGCCTGTACAACTGATTATTGTGATGAAAAAACAAATTATGTATGTAAACATGATATAATAATCCCTTGCTGCGGGAACTATATCTGTGACGATGATGAAGATCCTGGGAATTGCGAGGTGGATTGTTTTGAGGTTGGTGATGATAATGGCGGTATATTTTCTGGAAGAACAATATGGGAAACACTTGATTTTATAGGCGAAACTGCTAAATCAGATAAGGGGTTGGCGGTAAGTTATTGTAATGAGATAAAGAAAACAATACTGAAATATAATTGTTTTGCAGATGTTGCTGTCAATTCAAATGATGGATTTGTTTGCAATAATATAGATAATCAACTATCTAAAGATAATTGTTATAAGGATTTTTCTATAGATACCCATGATAGTGGTATGTGTGCTGAAATCTTAGATGAATTTAAGAAAGATGCTTGTTATATGAAATTTGTTGGAAATGGGGATTATACTGTCTGTGATAATCTAGTTGATAGACAGCTAAGAAGCGGTTGTGAAAGTTTAAAAGAACTGTCTGAAATGTAGTTTTTGGAATTAGATATTCTCAATAACCTTTAATAAATAGATTTTGACCCATGATATTAAGAATATGTGGTATAAGATAAGTATAATTATAGCAAAATAGATAAATTTAGAGAATATCAATAAAATAATCAAATTAAGTTGAATCATGATCCAGATTGCAAATATTGCCAGAAATATTTTATAGAATTTTGTGGTGCCTATCTTTAATGCTTTTTTGATACTAAATATCAATTTTCTTTCTTTTGCGAATATAGGGTATACAATCAAACTAAAATAAAGATAAATCAGGATAAAAAATAAAGTAACCTTGGGTATGAGGTTTTCTTTAAATCCTTTTGTAGCGATTACTGCAAGGATAAATGCTGCAATGGTGCTAGTGGACAGTAAGGCGAGATATTTAAGAAAAAATTCTTTTTCAAATCTTTTTTCTGTGATTATATTCCATTCATAAGTTTTAAAAAATGAAATTAGGATTAAACTGATTGAGATTACTATCAATAGGTTATTTCTTGTTTTTTTTAATAAATTTGCATATTTGAACATTCCATTTGGTTCATATGTTTTTTCTTTTAATAACGACATAAATGATTCTTTCCCTTCTGCGTCAGATTTGAACCCTTCGATTGATTTATCAGAGAATCCCCAATTGGTTAGGTCGTTTTTAAGTGATGTATTTAACAAGAAAAATGTAATGCCGATTAGGAAGATAAGTGCTAGTTCTAATGACATCATAAGGAATATTTTTTTATCTAATTCTTTGAAACTTCTAATAAATAAGGTTTTTTTTATTTTTTTTAACATTTTATGATAATTCTGGTTCAATAAACTGTCTGTATCTTGGGTAGTCACTAAAATCTGAAAGTCCATCCATTTCTGTGATGAGGTTTGCATTTTCACCACGTAAGAAATAAAATGTTATCAAAATAGAGCTGTCTAATTCATCTTTATCTAATTGCCAATAACCGCTTTCTTCAGTAAGTCCTGCACCACCTAATGGGGCTGGATTTATATCAATGTCTT
>CAZTWQ010000061.1:0-3503 GCA_964618315.1 uncultured Methanosarcinales archaeon | reverse complement strand
TTTAGAAGCGATCTCTTTTGCAATTTCTTCAGAATCAACATACAATACCCAAAGAACACCTTTTTCCATCTTTTTGATTTCTTTTAGACCAAGTCTTTCCTGTAATGTGTGCAATAGACCAGCACAACCATCGTCAGAATCCTTTACTAAGATGTAGAAAGCACCTTCTTCTTTCTCTAGCTTTTCAGAAGCGGTATTCTTGTTTGCGTTTACTAATAGATCTACTTTACTAATTTTAGAAGAAAATGAAGACGCATCTCCATTAACTTCAAATTTATAATAAAGTTCTCTTTTAACCTTTTTGATCGAAACACCCATCTTTTCGATAGTATGTAAGGTAGTTATAGCAGTAGTATCAGGTATCTTTAATCCCACGAATAATTCAACTGAACTCATTTCAAACCCCCTACTGAGGTTTGTAATAAATTACAAATTTTTGATTTGAAATTCATTTTAAATACTCCTTCATACTTTCAAAGATTTTTGAACCTGGTCCTAATTTTTCTCCTAAATTGTGTTTGCCAGGGACTTGCCTCATCCAAGTTGCTCTTTCAGGATGTGGCATCATAGCCAGCACATTACCTTTATTATTACATATTCCTGCGACGTTGATCAGTGAACCGTTTGGATTTATTGGAAATTTATCAGCAATATTTCCATCAGCATCACAATATCTAAAAAGCAACTGATCATTAGCAATTAACTGCTGAACCAAAGCTTGGCTTTTTGTAGTGAACCTTCCTTCTGCATGTGCAATCGGGATAGATAATATCTCATCTTGATCCATAACAAGATTAAAAGCAGTGCTTTTCTTAGAAGCGTTTTTTATCTTTACCCATGTACAATAAAATCCAGAAACAAATGGATTTATATTTGGTGCAAGTGCCATAGAAACTTTATCTTGTAATCCAGGGATAATACCTGATTCAACAAGAACTTGGCAGCCATTGCATATGCCAAGCACAACTTTTCCTTTAGCAGCTTCTTCTTTAATTACTTTAACAACAGGATCTTTTGCAGCTATCGCTCCAGACCTGATTCTGTCTTCATAACTCCATCCGCCTGGTAGAACATAACCATCATAAGATGGCAATGAAGAACTATCGTTCCATCTAAGGATATCTGCTTTCATACCAACAGATTCTATCGCTCTAGCTGTTTCGTTCTCGCAATTGCTTCCTGGAAACATTATTACTGCTATCTTGCTCATTTCATAGCCTCCACAACACCTGAAGTCCATGCTTTTTTAATATCTTCAATCGAAAGATTAATTATCTCTTTATCTTGTTTTGTGATATTTAATTTATTTCCACCTGTTTTGCCAATATCTTTTAGATTCAATTTATACTCTTCAAATATGGATTTAACCTTAGCAACATTTTCTTCCTTAACTTCAAAAACAAAACCACTTGATTCAGAAAACAAAGATTTAGAAGTCGCCAGATCTGTAAAATCTAGATTAACAGAAGCACCAATCTTACCGTCTGCCTCACCCCCTAAAATCATCTCAGATAATGAAACTAAAATCCCACCATCTGAAATATCATGGCAGCTTAACAATAATCCCTGATCAATACAATCAATAATTGCATAAATTCTTTTTTCTTCTCTTTCAAAATTAACTTTGGGAATATTCGCACCAACTTCTTTATTAACATCATAATAAACACTTCCACCTAGTTCATCTTTTCTTGAACCTACTAGGAATAATTTAGAACCTTCTTCTTTAATCTTCATTGTTATTGCTTTGGTATAATCTTCTATATAACCTAAACACGCAATTACTGGAGAAGGGTCTACTTGTTTTCCAGCTGCACTTTCATTGTAAAACGAAACATTACCTGAAACAAATGGAACTGGACTTTTACCATCACCTTTCCATTTTATTTTAGAGGCAGCATCAGCTATACCTCTTACACTATCAAAAAAATCATCAAATGCTTCTGGAACTTCAGGATTTCCAAAGTTCAGGCAGTCTGTCATCCCGTAAGGAACAGCACCGACTGCTGCAACATTTCTCATAGCTTCTGCAACTGCATTCACTCCGCCCATATATGGATCTATCCTGGAATACTTTGGATTACTGTCAACTGATAAAGCAAGTGCAGCTTTGCACCCTGGAATTGGAGCCTGGACACCAGCATCTGCTTCGCCAGACCTGATTACAGCAAGACCTTCAACTTCGGTATCATAATGTTTATAGATGACTGCTTTTGAAGCAACATTAGGATGATTTAGAACTTGCAAAGCAGTAGAATTATAATCACTTGGTTCTTTTAAGATAGGTTCTTTGAAATTTCTTTTCATCTTATTTCTATCTCTTTTGTATCTTATTCCTTCTGTCAGGACATTTATAGGTACATTACAAACAATCTTGCCATTATGTTTTAGTATGTAATCTGTATCTTTTGTGACTTCGCCTATAATCTTTGCCTGAGCACCTTTTGCAACCATGGGCAGCTCAAAGTCTTCATTATAGATCTTTAAGATAGTAGGAGTAAATTCTTTAGGAGAAATCCATGTAAATCTTTCTTGTGTCTCTCCACATGCAACGACATAAGGTGGAAGATCATTCATAGAAATATGGATATTATCAACATTAATTTTAGCACCATAACCTGCAGAATCACAAAGTTCAGAACTAGCGCACATTATTCCTCCAGCACCCATGTCTTTAAACCCTAATTTAATCCCTTTTTTTCTGGCAACTTTAAAGACAGCTTCAGTAGCTCTGATTACAATATTTTTTAAAAAAGGATCTGGAACCTGAACAGCTCCTTTGTTGTATTCTTCTTCATCTTCATCAAGGATTACAGATGCAAAAGCAGCACCGCCAAATCCAGAGTTATCCGTTGCCTTTCCAGCTACGATAATATCATAACCTTCTGCATTTTCTGGAGCAGATGAATGGATTATTTCATCTTCTTTGATCAGCCCTAATGAAACAACATTTACTAAACAGTTATCATCAAAAGAATCATTAAAATAAACATCTCCTGCAATATTTGGTATCCCTAATGGATTTCCATATCCTGCAATACCATTTACAACTTCATTTGCAACATACTTGACATAGTTTCCTTTCTTGCCTTTAGGATCTCCAAAGCGTAATGGATCAGCAGTTGCAATGATTCTTGCACCCATGCAAAGTACATCCCTTATTATACCTCCAACACCAGTTGCTGCTCCTTCATAAGGGACAACTTGAGAAGGATGATTATGTGATTCATGCGCAATAACAATGCCATATTGTGAACCTTCGAAATTAGCAAACTTGATTATTCCTGCATCTTCTTTAGGACCTTGTATCACAGTAGGGCCTTCTGTAGGCAGTAACTTAAGAACTTCTCTTGAAGATTTGTAAGAACAATGTTCACTCCATTGAATATTAAACATATGCAGTTCAGTCAATGAAGGGTTTCTTCCTATCAGCTTGACTATCTCTTTACATTCAGAAACCTTTAATGCAAGTAAATTCTTTTTTATAAATTCCTGTATCTCAG
>CAZTWQ010000060.1:0-3505 GCA_964618315.1 uncultured Methanosarcinales archaeon | reverse complement strand
CTAGTGGCATTTCATATCTAAGATATAAGATATCATATATAAAACTTTTGTTTATTATGAATAAATTGATTAGATGTTTATTCCAATAGGAATATTTTACTCAGTAATCTTTTTAAATGGTGTTCTGGGAAAACTTAATATATAGAAGTAAGTTAGATAGTGCTATAAGATGAATAAAGAAGAATTGCTAAGGAAATTGAAAGAAAAGGTATTTGTCTTAGATGGAGCTATGGGCACTCAATTGCAGGCAAATGGATTTACAAAAGGATGTCCTGATGAATTGAATATAACTGACCCTGAACTTGTTAAGAAAGTGCATAGGTCTTATGCAGATGCTGGGTCTGATTTGATTATTACAAATACTTTTGGTGCGCATAGGCTTAAGTTGGGTGTTTATGGGCTTTCAGATAAGGTTAAGGAGATTAATTCTGCTGCTGTCAAGAATGTTCGAGAAGCTTGTCCAGATTGTTTGGTTGTAGGAGATGTTGGACCACTAGGGGAATTTATTGAGCCATTAGGTAAGTTGACATTTGATGAAGCTTATGATATCTATAAAGAGCAAATTTCTGCTTTATCTAAGGCAGATCTGTTGATAATTGAAACTATATCTGATACTAAGGTTTTAAGGGCTGCTTTGATCGCTGCAAAAGAAGTATTTGATGGGGTTATTATCAGTTCTATGACAATACAAGATAGTAGGAGTAGTACTGGGACAGATGTTGAGACTTATGTTGCAATTGCAGATTCATTAGGGGCAGATGTAATTGGTGTTAATTGTTCTGATGGTCCTGAAGGGATGTATGAGACTGCTAAGATAATTGTTTCTAATACTAATAAATTGGTCTGTTTAGAGCCAAATGCTGGATTGCCTAAGATTATTGATAAAAAAACAGTTTGGGATTATCCTATTTCAAAGTTTGCTGATTATGCTGCTAAATTTGTTTCATTAGGCGCAAATATAATAGGGGGGTGTTGCGGCACAAATCCTGATTTTATCAAAGCAGTTAGTGAAAAGGTTAAAGGAATAAAACCTATTGATATGGAAGTTGAATTAAAGACTAAGTTGTGTTCACGTACTAAAACTATAGTTGTAAAGCCGACACTTATTGTTGGAGAGAGGATAAATCCAACTAATAGAAAAGATTTTGCAGATGAAATAAAAGAAGGGAAAACAGATTATCTTAGGAACCAGGCTTTGCAACAAGTAGAAGAGGGTGCTTCATTACTTGATATAAATGTAGGTGTTGCTGGTGTTGATGAAAGTAAAACTTTACCTTATGCTATTGAGGCTGCTCAGAATGTTGTAGATGTACCTTTGGTTGTTGATACTTCTAATATTGAAGCTTTGGAACTTGCGCTTAAGAAATGTGATGGTAAGGTGTTGATCAATTCTGTGAATGGGGGCGAAAAGAGTCTTTCTGGGGTATTGCCTTTGGCTAAGAAATATGGTGCTGCGATTATTGCTCTTTGTCTGGATGAAGAAGGCATTCCAAAGACGGTTGAGAAACGGGTTTCTATCGCTAAGAAGATAATATCTGAAGCTACTAAGATTGGAATTAATAAGGAAGATATTATCATTGATTCTTTGGTATTAACGATAGCTACAAATCCTGATAATGAAAACATAATATTAGATTCAGTAAAGGAGATTAAAGCTCTTGGTTATAAGACTATATTGGGTGTTAGTAATATTTCACATGGGTTGCCTAATCGGTCTGAGGTTAATTCTAAGTTCTATACAAAAGCGCATAAGGCTGGTCTTGATTTGGCGATATTAAATCCTGTTGATAATATACTACAAGCTGAAACTAATATTGAAATTAAGGTTAAAAAAGTCAATAAAGAAGATTATAAAAATATGCCAATTGAAAAGCAGCTGCATAATGCTATCTTATTTGGGGATAAGGATAATATTGTTGAGATCATTGGAAAAGGATTGAAAAGTTTGAAAGCGATGGAGATAAATGATATATTGATCAATGCTTTAGAAGAAGTGGGTAAGAAGTTTAATTGCAAGGAGTATTTTTTACCCCATGTTTTATTATCTGCTGAGTCTATGAAAAGGGCATTTTCAAGGTTAAAGGGAGAGTTGGCAAAAGAAGGTGGTGAAGAGAAAGGAACTGTTTTGTTTGCTACTGTTGAAAATGATATACATGATATTGGGAAGAATATTGTAATTGCTTTACTTGAATCACATAATTATAAGATAATTGATCTAGGTGCTAATGTTAAAACTAAAAAGATAGTTAAGGAAGTTGTTGAGAAGAAACCTGATATTGTTGCTTTAAGTGCTTTGATGACTACTACAGTTCTAGAGATGGAAAGTGTTATAAATGATTTAAGAAGCCAAGATATTAACATACCTGTAATAGTGGGTGGTGCTGTAGTTACGGATGATTATGCAAGACAAATACATGCTGCGTATGGAAAAGATGCGTTATCTGCTGTTAAGGTTATTAATGAATTGATAAAGAAATGATTGGTTAAGATAAAAAATACTAACATTATCGAAATTTGACATGATAACAGAAAAACCAACAACATAGGGTGTTGGTTTATTGAAGAAGAATAAAATTTCAACAACAACATAGGATTCAAACACGGTCATTTTGAGAAAGTCAAAATGTCCTTTTCGCAAAGGAAAAATCCCTACTTCGCATGGATTTTACCTCTGCACTCAAGTTTTCATCAATGTTGTTGAAATTTTTGGAAGAAATATTAAAATGAAGAAAATAACTGATATATTAAAAGAGAAAGATTTTACGATTTCAGTAGAATTAGTTCCACCTAGGAATGGTGAGGGGAAGAAAGACATATTGTCAAAGATAGATTCATTAAAGGGTAAGGTTGATTTTGTGAGTATAACAAAGGGAGCTGGTGGAAGTTTGCGTGGGGGGACTTTGCCATTATCTGTTTATTCTAATGATAACGATATAATTGCACTTTCACATTTTGTATGTCGTGAGAGAACAAAAGCAGAAATTGAAAACGATATTATTGATCTTTATTATGCTGATATAAATAATGTTTTAGCTCTTCGTGGTGATCCACCTGCTGGAGCTAAAGATGAAGTATGGGATGGAGACTATAAATATGCTTATTTGCTTGTTAAACAAATTGCTGATTTGAACAAAGGGCATTATTTACCTAGAAAGAACATGGATGGTGGTGAATTTAGGGGGGGAGTCAAGACTGAGTTTTGCATTGTTGTTGCTGGACATCCTGAAGATCCAATTTCAGATGAGATTGAACATATAAAAGCTAAGGTTGATGCTGGTGCAACTGTTATTATTACACAGATGGTATTTAGTTTTGAAGATTATAAAGAATATGTTGAGAATTTGCGTAAAGCAAATATTAAAATTCCTGTTATAGCTGGTGTTCGTCCATTGATTAGTTCTAAACAGGCTGAAAGTGTTGAGAAGTTCTTTGGGTTAAAAGTTAATCCTGAATTGAAAGATGGGTTGAATAATGCTGCTAGTGAAGAAGAAGCGCATAAGTTTGG
>CAZTWQ010000059.1:0-3619 GCA_964618315.1 uncultured Methanosarcinales archaeon | reverse complement strand
ACAACAAAAAGATTTTTGCCGTCAAAGATAGCAGCTTTACTCTCAGTTACAATATCCTTAACATCAATCTTAAACTCATAATAATCAAGTAAAACAATAGCAGCCAGATACCTGCCTATCTTATTATCCAGATTGACTTCATAAAACAACCCAGTTCCTAATCTTTCAGCCTTGACAATATCCTTGCTTTCTAATTTCTTAAGCGAAGAATGAGCACCAGGCGCACTTATCTTTAACCTGGATGCAATATTACGGATAGTAAAACGCTTAGAGAAGTTTCTAATCAAAAAACCAAGTACACCTAATTCATTCTTGCTTATAGGTATCATATTCAAAAATATCTAATATTCATTAGTATTTAACTTATTAGTATTTAAATATTTCTATTTTATGTAAGATATTATTAAGAAAAAATTAATAAAAAAAGAATAAAAGATAGATAATAGTTAATGGGTGTTAGATAAAATATAACATCAAGCAGCTAATTGATGTTCCTCTTGTTTTAATCTTCCAGCAACTTTAAAATCTCCTTGAACTGTCCCACTTAGTTTCACTGCTACCTTTCTTAGCTTACCCATTGTTCTATCCACTTCACCACCAATAAATCTCAATTCCCTTACTGCTTTATCCCCCTTTCTTTTAGCCTGCTTCCATTCCCTTGTTTTACTTAATTCTATTCCTTTTTGTCTTGCTATAACACTTGCTTCTCTGTTCCATCTGATAATTCTTCTCAACAGTGTTTCTCTTTCTTCAATCATACTGCCACCCTTTCCAGCCATATTGCTTAAAGTACGAATAGCAAACCAATCTCCCTCGCTTCTTTTTTCTGTAAGATATCTCCTCCTCCTTATCTTTCTTATCCCATGACCAATAGCTTTCTCAACAGCATGATTCGCTCTTTTTTTTGCTTGAACAATATCTTTCATTCTTCCTGTAGCAATAGAATGAATTTCACTAATAATGTCTTTTTTAAGGGACTCAAATCCCTTTATTCTGCTTTGAACAAATTCATAAACTTCATGGGTAAATTTTGCTAGGTAAATTCTTCTATCAGCTAATTTGACAATTAACTTATCCCATCCAGGGAACCAATCTTTAAGTTCTTTAACTTTTTTTCTTAATCCATGTGCTAAATTAGGATCGTCCTCTTCAACTCTTTTTGCTAACCCTTCAATTATCCCTTTATGATGTTTCATAAAACCTGCCCAATTATCTATGGTAAGATGTTGCCTTTTCTTTAACTCTTCCCATGAGTTTCTTAATGTTTCTCTTGCCCTAGCTACTCTAGCTTCTACTATAATCTTATCAACAAACCTTTTATCATCATATTTCTTACTAAATGCTTCTGGATTCTCTGTAAACTGATTTAATAACCATGTAGCACTCCTGCTCTTTTCTATACCTTTTTTCAATATTATCAATTCCCCCATTGCTTTTCTCAAGATATCTCCACTAACTGGTATTCTTTGCCTTATTCTTTGAATCTGTCTAGCGCTTTCTTCATCTCCGTCTGATACAAGATGATCTACATAGCCAACTAACCCATCTACTAGCAGGCAAAAATCTTCAAATGTCATATTCTTCTTAACTTGATTATCCAGCGTTGCAAGGTCTCTCTCTTCTTCATCAATCTTAGTTCCAGGCATTTCTATCCTTCTTAATTTATCATAAATCTCTGGATGCTTCACCCTAGTTTCTTCTAGGACTCTTTCGAAAGACCCAGTTCTTTCCCATATTTCTTTAATATGATCTAATTCACTTAGACCTATCCCCATGGGGTTCCTTGTTCTAAATGACTTATCATCCCTCAAAGTAGCATAATAATCCCATAGATACATTACTCTATGTGCAGTACTTGTATATTCTCGAGCTTTATTTGCCATTTTCATCCCTCTTTATATTTTTTAATATCATTTTATGGTTAAATTTCTGGGGGCGGTCCCACATCATCATCTTCTGTTTCAGGAATGGGCATTCCCCCCCCTTCAGCTGAAGTACAAGTATATGCTTCTTCCAATTCTAATTCATATTGCGAAATCAATTTTTCTCTTTGTTCATCAGTTCTCGCATTTTCTATTGCAAAACCATACTTCTTCCTTAGTTTGTCTTTATCTCCTTTCTTCTTTCTGTCCTTAGCTTTAAATTCTAAAAGTAAACTGGCAATTGGCGCAATAATAATCATTGCAATTAAGAATATAAACCATCCCACAATGTTTGTTTTTCCTTGTAATAATCCTAATATACCACTAGCAATTCCTGCTGAAAATATGATCTTTAATATATGGCTTGTAACCTTGATGGTATTTTGTTCCCATCCCTCAGTACTTGGGGGAGTAATATCTAGCATATTACCTACTGTTTTATAGGTAGTATAGAATATAAACCACCAAACCATGTCACTAATATCCCCTACAGTTTTGCCTCCATTAGCATATATTGCTGCAAGTATCCAAGGCATTATTTTGATTATAGTATCTGGGAATCCAGTTAAGTAAGTTTTAAGAGTATTCATTAGAAGCATCAATAATATTATACCCATAATAAAGACCCACAATCCACCTTTTACATTTCCTTCTTTTATACTTTGCATTATTCCTTGTTCAGGCATATATAATATCCCATACTTAGCACCTTTATCTCCTTCATTTGCCATATTTGCAGTAACTTGCCCATCAACTTCTGATATTAAATAAGGGCTAAATCTATTGTTTCTGCCAATCATGATGCTATCTGGATTACTCCTCCCTCCAAACAAGAACGCATCTGCTTTAACAACAACATCTTTATGCCATATGAACTTATCATTATAACTTGTATAATCATTTGAATTTTCATTTATAGTTCCAATATGCCATCCTTTTACAATAATTACAGCAAGTAGGATTAATAAAATAGCAAACATCTTTTTCATCAAATTACTATTAATATATGTTTTAATGCCAGGTATTGGCAGTTCTTTAACCATAAAGAATAATGTGAGGGTTGCAGCTAAATTCACAATAGCTTTGTAAGTAAACACAGCATTAGTGATAGTCTTACCTGAAAAGAATAACCACCTAATATACTTATGATGAATTATCCACATATCTCCTTGTTTTGTCATACTATAAGCGAGGAATAATGCAACCAAGAAAGTAATCACATTCTTACTCTTCTTTTGCTTTTCCATTATCCCTAAATACTCTGTAGCAAAGTAAATAGCAGCAAATAAGATTATTAAATTCACAATCGGTTTATACGTAAACTTACCTCCAACAAATAAGAACTGTGCTATATACTTAAGATTCCAGATTAACGTACTCTTAAATGTCCATGCTATTGCTATAGCTAAACCAACAACTGATAGATAGATTATACCCTTCTTCTTACTATCTCCCTCAATAAATTTCTTTAGAGGACCAATTAGGTTAGTTGCTAAGAAGAAGACAGCAAATATTATTATAGCATTAACTGGTACTATAAATGCAGTTTTGGTTTTAATATTATCAAACCATACAGCAGCACTAACTGTAGCAGAAGCTAGCATCGTGAATAACAACATCACTACAGGCATCCACTTCAGCTTCTTATTCACAGTTCCTCCTCCATCTTTTTCAACATCTCTTCATCAAACTCTCTA
>CAZTWQ010000058.1:0-3685 GCA_964618315.1 uncultured Methanosarcinales archaeon | reverse complement strand
AATTCATCTCTGAAAGATGCTATATGGAGTTTTATGTTATTTTCTTTGCAGAATTTAGTTATGTTTTCTCTGTTTATCTTGCTGTATTCCCCTATTGAAGGGTCGTTGTGGATTGCTTCTATGATTATGTTTTTATTGTCTCTTGTAATCTTGTTTAATAAGTATAAAACAGCTGTTGAGTCTTTTCCACCAGAGCAAGCTACAAGGATTCTTTCTTTCTTTTCTATAAGTTTATTGACTCTTATAGTTTTTCTTACTTTTTTTTCAAAGTATTCTATGAACTGTTTTTTATTCAGTTTTTCTCCTGCTTGTAAGGTGTATACTATCTTATTTGCCATATCAGTTGAGAAATAAAGTTTGTTTTTAAATGTTGTTAATGACTATGAGCTAGGAACTTTGTTAGGATCATTATCAATATACCAATTATAAAGAAAGCAAATGAAGATAATGATTTTTTTATCTGTGGTTCTTTATGCAACTCTGGAACTAAATCAGAAGCAGAGATATAAATAAATCCACCTGCTGCAAAAGGGAGAATAAATGGAATTATACCTTCAACTGAGTTTGATAAGAAATAACCTAAGATGCCCCCAAGGATACATGTCATCTGTGAGATTAAGTTGTAGATCAATGCCCTTGTTTTTGTAAAACCCCCATAAACCAATACACCAAAATCACCTAATTCCTGAGGCACTTCATGGCTTATTATCACTAAAGTAGTGATTATTCCGAATGGGATGTTTATTAGGAAGCTTACCCCTATTATAACCCCATCTATTAGGTTATGTAATCCGTCACCTATCAAGATTAGATGACTAACCGGGTGAACATCACAATGCCCTTCATGACAGTGATGCCAATGCAGGAATCTTTCTATTATAAAAAATAACATAAAACCGGCTAATACAAAGGTAAATGCCATAGTAGGGTTTAAATGCTCTAGTGATTCAGGAATTAAATGGAAGAATGCTCCACCCAATAATGATCCTGCAGATAATGCAACAAGATTTATCAATAGGTTTTTTAGAGATTTCTTCTTCATCCATAATGTAAAGATGCCTACTAAAGAGATTAAGCTGTTTACGATTGTTGCTAAGATTATCAATAAAAGTACATTAGCCATTTTATAATAAGTTATAATCAATTGTTTATAAAATATCCCATATTGGGTCATATAAAAAGATTATCCAAACATCAATAACTGAGGTTTCAGAATCAATAATAAGCCTAGAATTAACATCATAAAGCCAGAAATGAACTTCATCCATTTACCTTGTTTTTCTGTTAGTTTTTTTGAACTTAATGTTAGAACTACTATTGTGAATACAACTAAATCATCAAGCATATACATTAAGATATACAATAATAAGTAAGAATAGTATGAAAATGATGAAAGGTTGTTTAGAGTCAATATATTAGTATAAATAGCTGGGAAACCTGCTGTACAGAGTAATTCTATTGAGTTTACTGTAAATGCAAGGATTATTACACCAGTTAGTGCTATAGGTAGACTAGATTCATTAATAATCTTCCTCATCCGTTTGAATAGTTTTGGCTTTGCCGAATCTGAAATTGTTAAAGAAGGTCCTTTTTTGAAGAAGAATAATTCTTTTACATTAATTAAGCCAAATATTATAGCAAATATACCAACCCCCATCCTTAACCAGGGCAAAAATCCAATTAATAAAAATAGATTTAACCATGCTGCCATAAAGATGTAATAAACAATACCTGAAACCAATATAAATGTCCCACCTATTATGAACATTTTTTTTCTGGATTTGGTATAGACTAATAAAGTAAGCAGGAATAATAATACCCACATTGCACATGGGTTAAAACCATCTAATAAACCGATTGTGATTGTTAATAAAGGGAGAGATACTTTAGTTGTATCAATCTCTCCAAAGAAAGGTAATTTGATTATTTCTCTGTCTTTTTTTTCTGCTGGACAAGATTTAGGAGTTTCCCCTAAATGATTAATTAGATTTATTCCGCCTTCTTCTATATATTTTACAACTTCCCGCTCAATCTCATCCCCTTTTCCTTCTACATCATCAAAACCTATGATAGATTTGTGACCAATAAAAAAAGTCGGAACACCAACAACTTCTGTTCCACAAGAAGAGCTCATATCAATAAATAACTCTGAATTTGACTTATTGTACCAGGTTTCATATGAAATAACTGTTAATTCTGAGTATTTTAATTCTAATTGTTCTAAGAAAGGTTTTGCATCAGCGCAATGGGGGCAGCCATCACCATAGAAATAATGTAATGTTACATTACTTGCTACATTATCTACTAAATTATTGTCTGCATAGACTGAACTAGCCAAAAAGAGAAGAACTATAAATGAAAATACAATAATTGGCTTTTTCATGTTGTTTAATTTAATTGGCAACCAGT
This sequence comes from uncultured Methanosarcinales archaeon, assembly GCA_964618315.1. Classification (GTDB taxonomy): domain Archaea; phylum Nanobdellota; class Nanobdellia; order Woesearchaeales; family JACPBV01; genus CAZTWQ01. Next base: position 1,276 of record CAZTWQ010000058.1, on the reverse strand, counting down.
TAATGAGGCTAATCTTGGAAGCTGTTGTTCTCCTGGATAGTTTTCATTATTTATCCCCCATGTAGGATAGCCTTTAACTCCATTTTTTAGGCATTCATCTGAATTTATATCACAATCTACATAAGTGATGAATTGGAAAGATGTACCAAACATATCTTTTTGATTTTTGCAATGAGAACACCATTCTGTGCCATACATTGTTGCCCCTTTTTCACTTAAACATTGTGCAAATGTATCATAATCTACTGAATTAGTTGAACATGCACTAAGAGCAACTGAAATAATTAAAATAAAGAAAAAAGAAAAAAGAAATCTTTTCATGTTTATTCTCCAAGCTCTGCATCTATAATTGCTTTGAAGTTTTCAAATGGCTGTGCTCCTGAAACTAATTTCCCATTTATTAGGAAACCTGGAGTTCCACTTATACCTGCAGCCTGACCAGCTGCCATATCTTTTGCAACCTCTTCAGCATGTTTTCCAGAGTCAAGACAATTGTCAAATTCTGTTGAGTCTAATCCAAGATCTACTGCATATTTCTTGAAAGTGTCAACTCCACCTACAACGCCTTCTTCAAACAATTTATCATGCATTGCATAATATTTCTCTTGGTCGCCTGCACATTCTGCTGCTTCTGCTGCTTTTTGAGCATTTTTATGGAAGCTTAATGGATAATCCCTGAATACAATCTTAACCTTTCCAGTATCTACATATTCTTTAATTATCTGACTATACGCCTGATTATAGAATCTTGCACAGTATGGACATTCAAACTCAGACCATTCTATGATTGTAACTGGTGCATCTGGATCGCCTTTTACAGCATCATCATCTAACAATGATTCCATGTCTACAGGTACGGAGGGAGCTGCTGGAGCTGCTGGAGCCTCAGGTACTTCCACAGTTAAATCAACCGAATTAGGAAATAATAACTTACCATCTTTTGTAACATATGAATCATATTCTCTGCCACCGATATCGATCTTTACATTATATAAATCTCCTCTATCGGATTTGCTTTGTAATGTAGCTGTTGTTCCTGGCTGCAATAGATTTGTATTGATGTAATCTACAGCTGTGTCTGCTGCTTCATCAAGATTAATGCTACTTTCAACAGAAGGACTTGAACCTGAAATATTAAGATAAAATGATATTATCAATAAAATTCCAAGAATTCCGCTGATTGATTTCCATAAGTTCAGCTTATTTATTTTTGTTCCACTAGGTTTATGCACATGTGGTTTGTGTTCATGCTCTGAATGTGCATGCTCTGAATGTG
>CAZTWQ010000057.1:0-3996 GCA_964618315.1 uncultured Methanosarcinales archaeon | reverse complement strand
TATAAAGTAGTGTCTAAGATGCCACATTTTTAGTTGTGTGTGGTCTTAATCAGGTAAGTTTTTGGAATTGAGTTGATTAAAATGGTAGAAAAGAAATTTGTTGTTGATGGGTTGAAGTTAAGCTACAATGGAACTTTTGATATAATTGATTTCTTTAAAAATGTAGAGAATTGGATATCTGAGAATAACAAGGAAAAAGATATAAAGAAGAAGCTGGAGCATGTTGAGCCTAAGGGGAAGAAAGTTGAATGGTTTCTTGAGATATGGGAAGATATCAATGAGTGGACCAGATCCATAGTTAGGATTCAGGCTCATTTTACTGACGTTACTGAACTTACAGTCAAAAAAGGGAATAGGAAAAAGAGATTGAATAAAGGGAATGTTTTGATAACATTTGATGGCATATTAGAAACTGATATAGAAGGTAAGTGGCAGCAAAAGCCTTGGTTTTATTTTCTAAGGGCTGTTTCTGACAGGTTTTTATGGAAATTCCATATGAATAAGATGGAAGATAAATTGGCTGCAGATACTTACAGTCTGAATAATAGGTTGAAAGAGTTCTTTGGTAAGTATAAGGTTTAGGTTTTTTATTTTTTACGTTAGATTTATAAACTAAATCACTTAGTACAGGTATGTAAATAAAGGTGATTTGTTTATGAAGAATTTAACTCCAGAATTGTCAGAAATTATTGGATTACTCTGTGCTGAAGGATCTCATGTAGTAGCTTCTAGCAGTTATTGGGGGAATGATGGGGGGAAACCCCGGTATTATAAAAACCATAAATCGAATAGAATAGAATTCTCAAATGAAGATAAAAAATTATTAGAACACTACCAAAATTTATTAAAAATTGTTTTTGATTATGAAACAAAAATCACAAAAGATAATAAAGTAAATATATGCAAAAAAGATATTGTTGATGAGATAATTAATCATACAGAATTAGGTCATTTAATATGGAATGTTCCTAAAACAATACTTGGTGGGGATGATATATCCAAGATTCGTTTCTTAAGGGGTTTCTTAGATGGAGACGGTTCATTAACTAATAATCTGGTTCGTTTTTTCTCTACAAATAAGAATGGACTTGATAATATCTCTAAATTATTGAATGATTTAGGGATGAAACATACTTTCCAAAAACCCATGATGAAAAAAGGAAGAAAACCTCTCTATTATATCCAATTAAGTAGGAAAGAAAGAGAAAAATTTTTAAAGCTAGTCAAACCAATCTCTAAACAGTCAGGTAATTCGAGAGGGTAATCATTAAGCTATTGCTTCTTGGTCTTCAGAGCGAAGCCTGGCCAAACGCGCAGGACTTAAGTTTTCCATGATGGAATACCTATCTGTAAATGGGGTATCCTGTTCCTTAGTGGATCCGTGGGTTCGAATCCCATCCCTCTCATTTTCTTGTTTTTTTCTAGGTGAGCTTGACGAACGTAGTGAGGAAACTCACATCGGGGTGTATCGGGCGTAGCCCTTACGTGGGAATCAAATCCCTCTCATTTTCTTGTTTTTTTCTTTTTTTCAACATAAGAAAATCAGGGATTTTCTAAGGTATTGAAAATCTATGATTTTCAAACCATTATAAAATAGTAAATTATAAATAATAGTTAGTTTAAGAAATAATTAAAATGGTCATAGACAAGTCTGATATGCTTTCTGTTCTCAATGATTTTCCTAGGCAGTGCAGGGATGCTCTTGCTTTACCTAAGGGGATAATGGCTAAGGGGGAAGTAACTTCTGTTGTTATTTGTGGTATGGGTGGCAGTGCTATTGGTGGTGATTTGCTTAGGGCTTATGCAGGCAATATGAATCTTCCTATATTTGTCGTCAGAGATTATAAAGTTCCTGAGTTTGTTGATGAGTTTACTCTTGTTTTTGTCATTTCTTATTCTGGCAATACTGAGGAGACATTGTCTGCTTTTAATGATGCCAGAAGAAAAGGGGCTCAGATTATTGCAATAACTTCAGGTGGTGAACTGGGCAGGGAGGCTGATAAGGTTATTAAGGTTCCTGCTGGAATCCAACCAAGAGCAGCTTTAGGGTACTTGTTTTTTCCTTTGCTGGGTGTATTGTATAATTCTAATCTTATTGATATAAAGAATGATGATCTTAATGAAATGCTTGATTTACTGAAGATGCAGGATGGAATAAAAGAAAGGGCAGAGTTTCTTGCAAAGCGAATCCAGGGCAAGACCCCTATAATCTATTCTTCTGAGCTGCTTAAATCAGCAGCTTATAGGTGGAAGACACAAATAAATGAGAATGCTAAGTATCCTGCTTTTAATTCAGTCTTTTCTGAGATGAACCATAATGAGATATGCTCTTTTAGGTCAATGGGTAAAGATAGGTTTACTGCTATATTATTTAGGGATGAACAAGATAATCCAAGGATAAAAAAAAGGATGGATGTTTGTAAAAAGATAATGGAGAGAGATGTTGATGTTGAAGAGGTTATTATAAAAGGTAACTCCTTACTTGCCAGGATGTTTTATACTATATATTTAGGCGATTTTACTTCTTATTATCTGGCTATGAGGGAAAGGGTCGATCCAACTCCTGTTGATGTTATTGAATGGATGAAGAAGCAATTAGTTTAGTAATGTTATCTTTCCTTGTTTTTCAGTTATATCTCCTCTGCTTAATAGATTGTCAATAGGCTCTTCTCCGAATTTCTTTATCAGTTCTAATGAATCTACTTCTTTGTTTTCTTTTATATGGTTGATTATGTTATTGTATGTGTCTTTATCTTTTTTTTCTGATTTGTCTTTTACTGCTTGTATATGTTTGCATAGGCCATGTACTTTTGCTAAGCGGAATTTGTAATGGGGGCAAGTGCAGGTTTCTTTTTCTGGGTCTATGGTGTAGTATTTACCTTTTGTGTGGCTTTCTGCTTTGTAAGTATTGTCTTTTTGTTTTAATAGTTTCATGATTGGTATTATGGTATGCTTTAAAGTATAAAATGGTTTTTGTTTTTGGGCAAATCAATTGTATTTAACATCAGTTAAACTTGTTATATTCTTTTCCCATGCGAAGTGTGGGAAAATTGCGTCCGCAAAGTTGTGTTTAAGTTCCAATCAATTCTTGACGAAGTCAAGACTATATGTGCGAAGCACGGGGGATTTCCTAATTCATATCTAAAATTCGATCTACTTAATTATTAGATAAAGTAGATAAATAAACTAAAAATATTGATTATTATACTATTTTCTTTAAATTTTTAATAGAAAATAGATAAATAAACGAAACATTTATAAAGATTTACCCATTAGTACTCTATATGATAATTAATTTTAAAATAAAAAACTTTAATTCGTATAAAGAAGAAGAAATATTAGATCTCAGAAGAAAATCAAAGGAACAGAGTGGAAATAAATTCATTCAAAACCAAAATAATTTGAATCTTCTAAAAGTTGTAGGTCTTGTAGGAGTTAATGGTTCAGGAAAAACATCTTTACTTAAAGGGTTAGATTTTATGAAAAGTATGGTTTTGAATTCACAAAAACATAATATCGACACAAATATAGTTTATTCTCATTTCTCAAACAATGCTACGAAACCGATTGAATTTGAAATCACATTTATAACTGAGGGAAAAAGGTATATTTATGGGTTTTCCTATACCGATAAGAAAATATTTAAAGAATATGCGAAGGTTTATGAAACTCAAAAAGCAACTGAAATATTCTTAAGAGATGAGGAAAACTTAGAAAATAATAGGTTTGAATTTAGCGAAAAATATGAGAAGGAATTAAAAGCAGTATCATATAATGTGATTCCTCAGACATTGATGCTTTCTAGAGCAGCTCAATTAAATTCGAAAATACTAAAACCCATATATGATTTTTTTGCTAATATCATTACTGTAAATCAATTATTTAATACGCCTGCTATTGATTTTACATCATTAAAGGATAAGAAACTAAAGGAAGAATTACTGAATAACTTATCTTTTGCTGATTTCTCGATAAAGGATTTAGAATTAGTGAAGG
>CAZTWQ010000056.1:0-4017 GCA_964618315.1 uncultured Methanosarcinales archaeon | reverse complement strand
TCAACTGACGAATTTAATGTTAATGATGGAACAACTTATACAAAGACATTGGAACTTGAATTACCTCAAAGGATGGATCAAGATAGACAATATCAAATTAGAGTTACTATATCCAACAAATATGGTTCTGTTATTGAAACAGGAACATTAGATATCTCTGGATCAGATCATTCTGTTCAGATAAGAGATATTGTTTTAAGCCCTGAAAATGAAGTTAAAGCTGGAAGAGCTTTACTTGCTACAGCAAGGATAAAGAATAGGGGAACACAGCAAGAAGAAGATGTTAAAGTTAAGGTTTCTATTCCTGCATTAGGAATATCAGCTTCTGATTATATAGATGAGTTGGATGAAGAAGATTGCGATGATGAAGATTGCGATGATTCAACAACTTCAGAAGAATTATACATGAGAATTCCAGATTGTGCTGAACCAGGTGAATATACAGTTAAGGTTTGTGTTGAGTATGATGATGGGGATGAAGAAGCATGCGAAACAGCAAAAATAAGTGTTGTTGAAAGCGATTCATGTGCTTTACCTGATGTTGATTCTTCAGCTTCAACTGGCAAAACAATCATAACAATTGGTCCTGAAACACAAGATATTGCAAAAGGAGCATCTGTTATATATCCAGTTACAATAGCTAACGAAGGAAGTGCAGCTAAAGTTTACTCAATAGTAACTGAGGCAGCTGATTGGGCAGAGTTTACAACTACACCATCTAATGTTTTAGTGGTTGGTCCTGGTGAATCAAAAGCAGCTTTTGTTTCAGTTAAGGCAAACTCAGCAGCAAGTGGCTTACAAGTTTTTTCAGTTACCATTAAAAGTGGAGAGACTGTTTTGAAGCAAGTACCTTTGAGAGCAAATATCACTGGTGCAGCAGCAGCAAGCAGCCTAGGAAAAATAAAGAAAGCACTTGAAATCGGTTTAGTAATTTTAGTAGTTTTGTTAGTACTTCTTGGATTGATAATTGGCTTTAATAAGCTAAGAGGCAGTGAAGAGGAAGAAGGCGAAGACGAAAAAACTTATTACTAAGTTTTTTATTTTTTTATCTTTTTCTTATTATTTTATATTGTTGTTTTATGAAATCTCATTAGGGGGGGTATAGAGATGAGAAATAAACTTATGATTATATTTATCATTTTGGCATGTATTTTGCCTTCAGTATTTGCAGATATTAAGATACAGTTGGGTGAGCCATATGTTAATCTAGAGGACTTCTCTAATATAAAGTTTTCATCACATTCAGATCAATATGATATTTGCTTGTCTGATCAGACTGTAATACCTGTTTTGATCAAGAACAGAAATGATTTTTCTGATACATTCAGTTTTACAATTGATAAAGAATATGTATCTATTCCTGTTAAAAGTGCTGTAATAGGCAAGGGAAAAAGTGCTGTTTTACCTTTAATTGTAAATCCTTCCAGTATTGTTGATGGGATTCTTCAGTTAGATATAGTTACTAAGGAAGAACGTATCAAAAGAAGTGTTATGATAAAAACGAATATTGAACAATGCCGTTCTTTCAGCTTAAATTTTGAAAAAACTAAAGATGAATTATGTGGTTGTGATAAACCTTCATATAACTTAGTAATAGAAAATGAAGGTACACAACTTGATGTTTTTGAATTGAAAGTAGATGCTCCTGATTGGGTCAATATAACTTTTATTAATGATACAATAGAAATTGGTCCAGATCAAGGGGAGATAGTTGAATTAGATTTAAGCGTTCCATGTGATCAAAAAGGGATTTATACTATTAATTTAGAGGCTGTTTCCAGTATTACTGGGGTAAGAAAAGAAGCTAATCTTGAATTGGGTGTTTCTTCACAAGAAGAATGTTACAATACTCAAATAACTGCTAAAGACGTTAAAATAAATTATTTAGGTGGCAGTTTTCCTATTAAGATAAGCAACAATGGGATAAAAGATTTGATTTATTCTTTGTCTTTAGATGGAATTGATTGGTATGAATTAAGTCAGACTGATTTTAGCCTTAAAAGCAACGAAGAAAAGATAATCAATCTGGCACTTTATCCTGGTGAGGATGTTGTTGAGGGTGATTATAGTGTTGATATAAGGCTAAATTCTGGTGGGGATGATATGTTGGAGCCATTTAATATAAGATTACAAAAAAAGAGTACTATTTATGATAAAATTGCGTTTTATCTTAACTATTCTAAGTATTATATACTATCTGCAGTTATTCTTTTTGTTATAATCTTACTTTTGGTTATGTTTTTTAGGCAGAGAAAGAAAAATAATCCTAATGTATCTAAGAATGATAAGACTAAATCTGATTTAAAGAAAAAAGAGCTAAAAGATAAAAAACAAGAAAAGAAAGTTGTTGAGAAGAAAGTTGCGGACAAAAAAGAAAAGAAAAAACTCAGTTTTGTTGAATATGGTTATTTGGGGATTGTTATCCTACTTTTTTTAGGGATTATCGGGTATATAGGGTATAAATTCTATAAACCTTCTTTAACTGGCATTAAATTAGCTGGTAGTTTTTTAGCGGCTAATTATATCTATGTTATCTCTGGATTAGTTGGTTTGTTGGTATTGTTTGCTGTGATATATTTAATTGTAAAAATGGTTAAAAAGAGAAGAAAGAAAAATAAAAAGTTTAATAAGAAATTTCTTAAGGTGTTGAGTTTAATTTTACTTTTGCTTGTTTTAGCAGGAGGAATATATTCTCTTTTTTATTTTAACTTATTTCAGTATATCATTGATTTTGTTTTAGTCTATTATCCTTATATTTTGATGGGTATGGGTATTTTGATTATCTTGATTCTGATTCTGCATTTTCATACTAAGAAAATACAGTGAAAGAGATAACTCTGTTTTAATCTAGAATAATCAAATCTTTAAGATTTCATAGAGTTTAAATGCAATTCCTAGGATAAACATTATGATCAGTATTATGCTTATTGATTCTTTTTTGTTTATACTGTATTCTGGTTTTCTATTTCCTAGTTTTTTTGCTTTCCACCAAATGAGCACTATCAGTATTCCTGCCATGGATCCGCCAAATGCTCCTGTAAGGTCTAGAACCCTGAAAAAAGCATTTTTTATGTTGGATGCTATTATCAATATTGATATTATTAAAGCTATAAAACAAGATAGGATACAGGATAATCCTTTTTTTATTTTGTAATCAAAATGATACATTTCTGTTAGGGCAAAAGCTACAGCTATAAATGAGGTAGTCATGGTTAATATACCAAAGATAGAACCTAAGATAAGGATTTTATTGCCTAGAATAGTGGCAAGACCTAATATTGCGCCGTCTGTTGTATTAATGCCTGTTAACCCAACTACAATTAGGGCAAATAATGTGTATACTATTATTGGGATGATTGAACCTATGATTATTGCTTTTTTCATATATTTCTTGTTGTTTTTTAGTTCTTCATTTATTTCAGGTATTGCCGGGCTTGCCAGGAATGCAAATAGAACTACCCCATAGGGCATGAAAAAGCTTGTTGTTTGACTGGTTGCTAGGTTGTTTACATCTATATGGGGGATTGCGAATATAGTTATTGCGATTATTACTATAAATATCATAATTACCATCAGGGATTCGCTTTTTTCTATTATTTTAATCCCTTTGCAGATCAATAGAAATGTAATTGTGAAGAATATTAGTGAGTATATTAATGCAGTTCCCCCAAATAACGGATTTAATAAGACATTAATGAATTCCCCTACTTTTATTATGTAAGCGACCAACGCACCATAAGAAGATATACCAAATGAGATTAACATTAAGTAATATCCTTTATTTCCAAGATAGGTTCTTGCGTATCCAGTCAATTGGTGGATTCCTTTTGTTCTTAGGCTTACTTCACCCAAGTATAGATTCAATATTAAGATTAAGATTCCAATCACTAATATATTCAATATTCCAGTTAGAAATCCTGCTTTGGAAACTACAAAAGGGATTCCCAGTATCCCTGCACCTATTGTAAATCCAATTAATGTGGAGATTGAGCCTAGTAGGTGTTTGTTTGGCATAAT
>CAZTWQ010000055.1:1479-4083 GCA_964618315.1 uncultured Methanosarcinales archaeon | reverse complement strand
TAATTGTTAGTTATAATGAAAATTAAAGAAAAACCAGAAGATTTCATCGTTATGGAAGATATTTGGCTGGATTTAGGAAGTGGAGATTATGCTTATTTTCTGCTTAAGAAAAAGAACTGGAATACTTTATCTGTAATCAAAGAAATTTCTAAGAGAACAGATATCCCAATAACAAGCATATCCTATGCAGGCAGTAAAGATAAGAATGCACTTACAGAACAATATATATCTGTTAGAAAATCAGATAGAGAAAAGGTTGAAAGGATACGAATCAGAGAAGTTTGGCTTGAATTTATCGGTTATTCTCCTTTTCCAATCAAGATGGGTGATCTAAAGGGCAATAGATTTAAGATTATTGTTAGGGATATTAAAGGTATCAAGAAAGTTGGAACATGCGCAAATTACTTTGATGAACAAAGATTTTCTATGGGGAATATAGACATAGGTAAGATGCTTGTTAAAAGAGAATTTAAAGAGATATGCGCTAAATTAGAGTTAAATGTTGTTAAGAATAATTATATCAATGCAATCAGGGATATGGGAATACGAAAAGTTCAATTCTACCTGCATAGCTATGATAGTTATCTTTGGAATAATGTCCTTTCTAGGTATCTTATGAACTTTGATCATTTCAATGTAAAGTACGATTATGGCTATTTTGTTTTTTTGAAAAAGAAAATTAATAATTTCGACATCCCTTTGATAAAACCAAATACCAGATTTAATAATAAAGATATTGAAAAAATATATGATAGTGTTTTAAATAAAGAAGGAGTAAGCAAAGAAGAGATGTATATCAAGGAGATACCTGAGATAAATACGAGAGGCACTAGCAGACCTGCTTTTGCCAACGTCTCCTGGAAATCATTAAAGTTCAATAAGGCAGATAATAAAGCAGAGGTCGAGTTCTTTATTCCAAAAGGCAGCTATGCAACAATTGTTCTTAAGAAATGTGTCAGGATGTATAAATTATAATTCATTTTTACACAAGATTTAAATAGATTAAGATGAGAGATAGTACTATACAAAAAGAGATATTTTATATCTCAATGAGGTGATTTATAATGGAAGAACATACACCGCAATGTAAAGGAACTATGTTAGCGGTTTTAGGTATTATTTTGGTTTTAGTAAGACGATATACTACATGGGATATTTGGGTTGTATTAGGTGCGCTCTTGATAATCAAAGGTGTACTGATTGTTGCAATGCATGGATGTAGTTGTAAAACATGCTGTACTACAGCACCAAAGAAAAAGAAATAATTCTTTATTTTTTTTATTTTTAAAAATGAAAACACTAACAAAATATCTGATGTTCAATACTTCTAATAGGCATGAATTTGTCAATATAACTGACCAGGTTTCAGATGCAGTTAAAGAAAGTGGTGTTAAAGAAGGGATGGTCTTAGTAAATCCCATGCATATAACTTCTTCTGTATACATAAATGATGCTGAATCTGGACTGATCGATGACTTTCAAAAATGGCTAAAGAAACTGGCACCTACTGATATTAACTTATACAAGCACAACAACACAGGTGAAGACAACGGCTATGCCCATATATGGAGAACTATGATGGGCAGAGAAGTAGTTGTAGCCATAACTGAAGGTAAGCTTGATTTTGGCCCTTGGGAACAGATATACTATGCTGAATTTGATGGGCAAAGGAATAAACGAGTTCTAGTTAAGATTATTGGGGAGTAAGATGATTACCTCTTTTTGGACACGTCGCATTAATCATTCTAGCTATATATTGAACGCCATCAACAATCATGCCTACTGTTGCACCCATTCCCATAGAAGTTACAAGATCATTACCTGTTGCTGATGCTACTACTGAACCAACTGAAGCACCAACAACCCCCCCACGTAAAGTAGGCTTTAGAATTGAATAAGCAAGTGTTTTTGCTATTTCAATCATTTCCTCATAAGGTGTATATTGTATTTGTATTCTATCAGTACTATTTGGAGGTCTAAATCTTGGAGATAATTTATAAATTGGTTTGTTTGGACCTGCACTATTAGGCATTATACAGCCATCATACATAGGGTTAACATGCCTTAAGCAAGCAGTTACGAAATAATCAATATTCTTAGCAGCACCCATAACTTTTGGAATTGAATCAAATTATTTAAATATTTCCATTAATTAGAAATTCATTATACTAATTAGTATACTAGCATAATCTTGTCATATTTCCCAAACCAAAAGTATATAAAGGGGAAATCCTAAAAAACTATTAGCGTTGGGGGTGGTCGAAAGAGACCACAAAGCGTGAAGGGGGGTGGTATTTATTTTTTCGAATAAAGATAAAGTGGATTCTAAAGTAATAGATGTAGTTAAAGAGTGTGGTAATTTCTTTCTCCATAAACAGTTTGAGATAAAAGATGGTTTATTGTTTATGAGAATAAAGAAAAGATCATTAAATCCAGTTCATGCCTAAGAAGTGTATCATCTGTGAAGGGGACGCTAAGTTTTCTATACTCAAAGTATTAAATTATCAAATATTTAACTCTTTTCGTAATAATCAAAAGTGATATCTTATTAAATCGAAAATTTGTCACTTTTGATATATTAAAGATAGTAGTGAATTCTATTGT
>CAZTWQ010000055.1:0-1379 GCA_964618315.1 uncultured Methanosarcinales archaeon | reverse complement strand
CTAGACCCCCCAATATATTTTTAAGTAATAACCCATTCTTCTTTGAATATGAATCTTGTAGAAAGAGCTAGAAAATTAGCACAAGAATATGAACCAATCCCATTTGATGATTACCGTAGTAAACTAGAGTTATTAAGACCTTATCTTGATTTACCCACTCAAACCTTGGAATATTCTGATAGTGAAAGGGGGATGTAGTAGAAACCCCAGAAGAACAAAGAACTGGATCTATCTTATTTGAGCTAGATAGATTCGAAAAATTTGAAAAAACTTATCTACGTTTATTGAGATTTGTACAAGGGGATGAAGAATTTTTTCCTAGAGAATATATATGGGATATGGGAACCAATCTATTACCCCACTATGCAAATAATTGGCCAATATCAGAAGGACCTTATAATGATAACTTTCCAGACAGAATTAGAAAGAATTTCTTAGATTTATTAGAACATAGATTCGGTCCAAAAGGTGAAATAACCAAAGCATGTTATATGATGGGAACTGAAATCCCTACTGATCAACATATGAATAGAATAATTGACTTGATAGGTGAATCACTAGTCCTTTTCAAAGATTATATGAATAAACTAATAGATGAAAGTCCACCAGATTAATGTTAATTAATCTTTTTCTCAATTAAAACTACATCCAAATAATGACTAAATATCCAATTCTCCAAAGAATAAATACAGACCACTTGCCAACCCCAATTCCTTAAAATTTTAGCATTTCAGTACCTCTAGAGTCAAAATCCACTACCCACTTGCCACTTGCCAAGTGCGCGTAGGGTATTTAAACTAGTAATTCTAGAATTAAATTATGATAAAACAAAGCTTTATTTTCCTAGACAAAGTAAAAGATAAAACAGAAAAAAACATCTGGAACCAAGGCATTGATAATTGGGATTCTTTTATTTCTGCTAAAAAAGTAGAAGGCATCTCCAATTTCAGAAAGAAATACTACGACAGACAACTCCTAAAAGCAAGGAATGAGTTATATAGTCTTAATTCTGAGTATTTTATGAAATTACCCCAATCTGAAATGTGGAGGCTTTATGGTTTTTTTAGAGATTCTGTAGTTTTCCTGGATATTGAAACTTCAGGTGTAGGCAAAAAAGATGATATCACAGTCATAGGATTGTACGATGGTATAGATACTAAAACAATGATCAAAGGGGTTAATATGGATTTCTATAGCCTAAAAAGAGAACTTTCAAGATACAAATTAATCGTAACTTTTAATGGTTCTACATTTGATATCCCATTCATCAAAAAAAGATATCCTAATCTGCTGCCACCAATACCTAATTTTGATCTTCGTGTTGCTTGTAATCGTGTTGGATTAAAAGGTGGTCTAAAAGATATTGAAAAAGAATTTGG
>CAZTWQ010000054.1:0-4095 GCA_964618315.1 uncultured Methanosarcinales archaeon | reverse complement strand
ATTGTATACTCACCATCATCTAAACCATTTACATCGACTTCATCTGTAAATTCTGCATTAGTACTACTTACTGGATCTATTTCATCTTCTTGAATTAAATTGTCATCACTATCTGTGATATTATATCTTGTAATATTTAACCAGGTGTTTTGATATCTTAGATCTAGATTGAAGTTATTGGTCCATATGCTGTTTGGGGTTGGAGTGATGACTTGTATAGAGGGGATAGTATTATCCACTATAAATGTGATTGAGACTTCATTCCTATTACCTAATTGGTCTGTTGCAGATACTATCAATGTGTGTGGTCCATTATGGCCTGGACCAATATCACTAATCCAAGAAGATTCATAATCTGGTCCTGTTAAATCCGTTGTTGGGACTATAATACCACTTGAATCTTCAATCTTATAATCAGCAGAGTCTATATTTAACATATCTGTTATAGTTGCTTTAAGGTCTATTGTGAATCCTACTATGTCATTGGATCCAGGTCTTATAATCTGGATATCTGGTGGGGTGTTATCCCATGTAAATGTAAGATCCTCATAACCCACATTGCCTGCAGTATCTGTAACGGTTAGTCTTAATGTATAAACACCATCTGTACTGGCTTCAATATCTATATCTTCGTTGTTTGCATTACTAAATGTTATTGTGCCTCCAGTTGGTCCATTCTCTTGTGTCCAAACATAATTGGCTATACTGCTAGTTGCATCAGTAACTTCAGCGTCTTTTGTTATTTTTACATTAGTAATTACATCATCACCCAAAATGATATTGGGTGGTGTGTTGTCATAGGTCATGATTGATTCTGCTGCAGCAAGATTATTATTTCCTGCTGTATCTTGAGCTATATTAGTTGGTATGTTGATTGTTACTGGACCATCTACAATTGGAGATATATCAAATATGAATCTTAGATTATCTATATTTTGGAAGTTACTTGCTGCACCATTAGTCAGGACTATATCTGTAAGTTCAAAACCTGTTACATATTCACTGAATGTAGCAGTAATTGGTATTGGGTTTGTATTTGTTGGGCTAGTTTCTGTTGATGTTATCCCTACTGTAGGTTGGGTTAAATCAATTACCAACTCGCCATTAGTACTATCAACGCCAATATTATTTGCATTGTCAGTAGCAGTAACTACAACATCATAAGTTCCTTCTGGTAATGCTGCTATTCTATTGTCTGCTAAAGTCCAGGTTCTATCCTGGTTGTTTGTTGCTGTGTAAACTAGATTATTAACTTCAACCTCAATTATTGCATTATCATCATCAACATCACCTTCTAATTGAGGTGTCTGATCGTTTATAGTTAAAAGATCTACAGTTACTATTGGGGGGGTTATATCAATTACAAGTTCATTTAGAGTAATATCAGTTCCTTTATTTCCTGCATTGTCAGTAGCAGTAACTACAACTTCATAAACTCCTTCAAGTAATGTGGCTATTTGATCATCTGCTAAAGTCCATGTTCCATCTGCATTGTTTGTTGCTGTATAGGTTCCACTATTGACCAAAACCTCAATTATTGCAGTATCATCATCAACATCACCAGTCAATTGAGGTGTCTGATCGTTTGTCAGTAATTGATCAATGCTAATTAGGGGTGTAGTCCCATCATAATCTATACTAAGTTGTGCAGCAGCGATATTACCATTATTTGCAGGGTCTTGTGCAGCATCCTCTAATATATCAACTGTTATTGTCCCATCATTAGTTGGTATTATACTCGAGGTATAAGTTATATAATCAGTAGTTGTAAATCCAATTGCTGCTCCGTTATTTATTGTTATATCGTTAATATCAAAGTCTTCTACAAGCTCACTAAATGTGATTGTTATAGGTATTGGGTTTGCATTTGTTGGACTTGTTTCTGGTGTTGTTATAGTTACTGTTGGCTGAGTCCTATCAGATGTTATGCTAAATTGTGATGCTATATTTTGATTGCCTGCTATATCCTGAGCTATATTAGTTGGGATATCGATAATTACTGAACCATCTACAATGGGTACTACATCAAATGCATAAGTTTCAGGATTTACGATTGTCATCGTATTAGTGTTTCCATTATTTACAATTACATCATTTAATTCAAATCCTTCTACTTCTTCACTGAATTCTGTCGTTATTGGGATAATATTTACATTTGTTGGACTTGTTTCTGTTGATCTTATGTCTACTGTAACTTCAGTTAAATCAATCACTAGTTCATCACTAGTTCCATCAGTTCCTTTATTAAGTGCATTGTCAGTAGCAGTAACTATAACATCATAAGTTCCTTCTGGCAATAATGTTATTGTATCATCTCCTAAAGTCCATGTCCTATCCTGATTATTTGTTGCTGTATAAACTAGATTATTAACTTCAACCTCAATTATTGCATTATCATCATCAACATCACCTTCTAATTGAGGTGTCTGATCATTTGTGGTTAGAGTATCTATACTTACTGTAGGGTGTGTTATATCAACCATCAGTTCATTTAGAGTAATGTCATATCCAGAATTTCCTGCATTGTCAGTAGCAGTAACTACAACATCATAAGTTCCTTCTGGCAATGTAGAAATTGCGTTGTCTGCTAAAGTCCATCTTCCATTTTGGTCATTTGTTGCAGTATAAGTTATACTATTGACTAATACTTCAATTGATGCAGTATTATCATTGACAGTACCTTCTAATTGAGGTGTCTGATCGTTTGTCAGTAATTGATCAATGCTAACTATTGGGGTAGTCCCATCATAATCTATACTAAACTGTGCAGAGGCGATATTTCCATTAGATGCAGGGTCTTGTGCAGCATCATCTAATATATCAATTGTTATTGTTCCATCATCAGTTGGTATTATACTCGAGGTATAAGTTATATAATCAGTAGTTGTAAATCCACTTGCTGCTCCGTTAGTTGTTGTTATATCGTTAATATCAAAGTTTTCTACAAGTTCACTAAATGTGATTGTGATAAGTATTGAGTTTGTGTTTGTGGGGTTTGTTTCTGGTGTAGTTATTGTTACTGTGGGTTGGGTTCTATCAGATGTTATACTAAATTGTGATCCTATATTTTGATTGCCTGCTGTATCTTGAGCAACATTAGCTGGGATATTAATTGTTATTGAATCATCTATAATGGGTGCTACGTCAAATGTAAATTCAATGTTATCTATATTTTGGAAGTTACTTACTGCTCCATTTGTTATTGTCATATCTGCAAGTTCAAAACCTATTGTATATTCACTAAATGTTATTGTGATTGGTATTATGTCTATACTTGTTGGGTTTGTTTCTGTTGATGTTATATCTACTGTAAGTTGTGTTACATCAATCACTAACTCATCATTAGTTCCATCTACTCTTATATTTCCCGCATTGTCAGTAGCAGTAACTACAACATCATAAGTTCCTTCTGGCAATGTAGAAATTGCGTTGTCTGCTAAAGTCCATCTTCCATTTTGGTCATTTGTTGCAGTATAAGTTATACTATTGACCAATACTTCAATTGATGCAGTATTATCATTGACAGTACCCCCTAATTGAGGTGTTTGATCATTTGTTGTTAATTGGTTTATTGTTATTATAGGTGATGTTATATCAATCTCAAGTTCATCTGTTGTGGTGTCAATCCCAATATTTCCTGCATTGTCAGTAGCAGTAACTACAACATCATAAGTTCTTTCTTGCAATGTAGGAATTGAGTTATCTGCTAAAGTCCATTTTCCACCCAGTTCATTTGTTGCAATATGAGTTATACCATTGACTAATACTTCAATTGATGCAGTATTATCATTGATAGTACCTTCTAATTGGGGTGTTTGGTCGTTTGTCAGTAAAGAATTAATGCTTACTGCAGGGGTAGTCCCATCATAATCTACAGTAAGTTGTGCAGAAGCGACATTTCCATTGCCTGATGGATCATGTACAGCATTTTCTAGAATTTCAATTGTTATTTCGCCATCGTTAGTGGGGTTTATGCTGGATGTATAGATAATATTATCTATAGTTGCAAATCCACCTGCTGCTCCGTTAGTTATTGTTATATCGTTAATATCAAAGTCTTCTACAAGCTCACTAAATGTGATTGTTATAGGTATA
>CAZTWQ010000053.1:0-4115 GCA_964618315.1 uncultured Methanosarcinales archaeon | reverse complement strand
CTAATTAAAAACTAAACAATATATTTATATATTCGTTTACAATTGAAAACAATATAGCTATAATAGATTAATTTTTGTATCGATTACAAATTAGGAGTTTTAATGGATAATAAAAAACTTGGAATCATCTTATTGGTACTTGGAATTATACTTGCTATAACTCTACAGATGGTTAAAGTAAAAGAAGATGCCATAATCAGAAAGATAGTAGATGAACAGGGTTCTTGCTTTCTAAAGGATGGAACCTGCCTTCATGATGATCGCAGTTTAACTTTCCACTTTTTAGGTTGGTTTTTCTCAGCATTAACTTCAGCATTAGGATTATACCTCCTGTTTTTTGACAAATCCCAAAAAGCGATATTATCTACTTTGGAGCACCAGAAACACATTCAGATAGAAGGAGAAAAATTTGATATACTACTTAAAGGATTAGGTGAAGATGAAAAAATAATAATAAAAGCAGTAAAAGAACAAGATGGAATAACTCAACAGACATTAAGATTAAGAACAGATATGCACAAATCAAAATTGAGCATAGTTTTAGACGGCCTGGAAAAAAAAGGATTAGTCACAAGAAAAGAAAAAGGTAAAACAAAACAAGTATTTCTTAAGATTAATATATGAACTTCTGAAAACAAAAATTATAAATAGATTAGTTACTTCCATTATTATATCTAAAATGCAGAAAGATGATAAGATTTTATACAAGGGGCAGCCCAATTCCAAGACAATCGGCTATTTGTTTATTTCAAACCTTTTTATTTGGGTTATTATTTTTACAACATTCTCCGTTATGTTTTCTATCATATTTTTTGTAGTTAGGAAAACTACAGGAGATATGGCATTGAACTATCTTAAGATTCCATTTGTTATAATAAATAGCGTTTTTGGAATAATCTTCATAATTACCATTTTATCTTTCTTGTATAGGATACCTTTGCTAAAGACTTACAAGTATTATGTAACAAACCATCATGTAATATTAGAAAAGGGGCTATTATCAAAGACAAAAAAATCAGTACCATTGGGGAAGATAACAGATATAACAATCACTCAGGGATTTCTTGAGAGGATATTTAAAATATCTAGACTTCATATACAAACAGCAGGCACCAACTTAACAGAGATAGTATTTTTTGGTTTATCAGATGCTGGTGCTATAGAAAACATTCTTTCTAAGCTTTTGAAAAAGAAATAAATTATTTCTTCTCAAAAAACTTATCAAGTGATTTCTTGACTTTCTTCTTAATCTTATTGACCTTTTTATCATTCAACTCAGTACACATCCCGATCTGTACAACAGTTGTCTTGATGCCGCAAAACCCAAGAATCTCTTTTTTGATCATATTTGCATCTCTGTTGCCCATAAATTTATGGATAAAAACTGGAGCACCACTTGTCTTAAAGACCAAGGCAGTCTTGCCTTTCAATAATCCCTTAGGCCTTTTCCCTTTAAATTTCAATGCAAAGCCTTCTGTAAATACTCTGTCAAAAAATCCCTTCATAATAGCGGGCATCCCACCCCACCAATGAGGATATACAAATATCAGTTTTTTTACTTTTCTGATCCTGCTCTGCATATCTTTTATATTCTTACCTGCTTTTACATGACCATATTTAGTAAATTCATCTTTACCCAACACCGGATTAAATTTCATTTTATACAGATCCATCACATCATAGTCATCTATACTAGATTTCAATTCTTTTAATATAGCCCTACAATGCCCTTCTTCTTTTGGATTTGCATATACAATTAATGTCTTCACAATAACCACCTCATTCAAATAATCAATTCCCCTTATTTAAATATTTTACTAGAAATTAATCAAAATAGTCCTATAAACGGTAATAAACCAAAATTTTGCCATTTCAGCCGTTTTAACCCCTTCAGTTTCAACCCCAAGATATATCTACTTTCTTGTTTTCACTATGTTAAGAAGGGGGGTTAAAAATGGAAGAAAAAGAAAATAATGAAGAATCACAAGAAAATACAACACCAGGCTGCTGCCAGCCAATAAAAAAAAGTTCAAGTGGATTCTGGTCAGGTTTAGTATATGGTCTTATCCCCCATACTGGATGCATAGCATTTATCTTATTCACAATATTGGGTGTAACAACAGCAACAGCTTTTTTTAAACCCTTATTATTAAGTCCTTTTTTCTTCTATATCTTGATTGCATTATCATTAATTTTTGCTTCAGTTTCTGTGATAATCTATCTAAAAAAACATTCTCTGCTTTCGTTTGATGGAATCAAGACGAAATGGAAATATATCTCCATCCTTTATGGAACTACTTTAGGGGTTAATGTTTTATTGTTCCTTTTTATTTTTCCATTAGCAGCAAATATGACTTCTGCAACAGATGCAGAAATTACAGATGATTCATCAGAGATTACATTATCTGTAGATATTCCTTGTCCAGGTCATGCCCCATTAATCACAGGCGAATTAAAAACAATTGATGGTGTTCAATCTGTAAAATTTCGTTTTCCAGACTATTTTGACATAAATTACGACTCTAAAAAAACATCTCAAGGTGAAATTACTTCATTGGCTGTTTTTAATACATATCCCGCTAAAATTATTAGTGGATTCCAAGAAGTTCAGGAAACACAACCAATCGGATGTAGCACATGTAACTCCTGTAGCGGAGCTTGTGGGGGAACCTGTGGCACATAATAAAGATAAAATTTAAATAAAAAAAGCGCATCAATCCCATTCAAACTTAAAGATGAAAAAAGACAAAATAGATCCAATCTGTGGAATGAAAGGCCATATTAAAGCTCATGGTAATTATTTCTGTAGCAAACACTGTGTGGCTAAATACGAAAAAGAAAACAACATAGCAAAATGTATTGCATGTGAGATAAAAGGTGGACATAGACCTTGGTATAAAGAAAGACTCTATATTGTTTCTTTAATTACAATAGCATTAATCCTTATAAGCTATCTAATACCGTCATTAAATAAATTATTTGACGCCTTTATAGATTACTTTAAGTTAATTTGGTGGGCAATACTACTTGGGTTATTTATTGGTGGAATAATAGACCATTACATCCCTAGAGAATATATTTCAAAATTCTTATCTACTCACAGAAAAAGAACCATATTCTATGCAGTAGGTTTTGGGTTCTTAATGAGTGCATGTTCACATGGAATATTAGCAATAGCTATTCAACTTTATAAGAAAGGGGCATCTATTCCTGCAGTAATCGCTTTTTTATTGGCATCCCCTTGGGCTAACTTGCCAATAACTATCTTATTACTGGGCTTTTTTGGACCAAAAGCACTATTTCTGATAATTTCAGCTATAGTTATAGCAATTATAACAGGTTTTATCTATCAAATATTAGACAAAAATAAAAAAATAGAAAAAAACCCGAATACAATAAAAATAAAAAATGGATTCTCAATAAGGGCAGATTTCAAAAAAAGATTCAAGAAACATAAATTCTCTTCAAAAGATATAACTGGAATCCTGGGTGGTTCTTGGGCTTTGGCAAAAATGGTCGTTTGGTGGATATTGGTAGGTATGATCATAGCAGCATTTGCAAGAGTATTTATCCCTCACCATTTATTCCTAAAATATTTAGGACCTACCTTTTTAGGATTAAGTATAACTTTAATCTTCGCAACAATTATAGAAGTTTGCTCAGAAGGCTCTTCAGTATTGGCTTTTGAAATATTCAATCAAACAAAAGCGTTTGGAAACTCATTTACATTTTTGATGGCAGGAGTAGCAACAGACTATACAGAGATAGGATTAATCTGGTCAAACATAGGAAGGAAAACAGCAATTTGGCTTCCAGTAATCACAGTCCCTCAAATAATGATTTTAGGTTATTTATTCAATATCTTATTATAACCTAAATGCCAAATAAAACCAATAGATATTTAAATAAAAGCAGGGTAACTTTTAGAATATCAATATTATATCGGGGGTAAAAAAGATGGAAGAACATAAAGAACATTCTGAGCATCAACATAAAGAGCACTCAGAACATGAACACAAAACACATTCAGAGCATGCACATTCAGAGCATGAACACAAAACACATTCAGAGCATGCACATTCAGAGCATGAACACAAACCACATGTGCATAAACC
>CAZTWQ010000052.1:0-4252 GCA_964618315.1 uncultured Methanosarcinales archaeon | reverse complement strand
CCTTCAGTATCATTTACAACTACCTTAACCTCTACACTTGCACTATCATCACCATCTAATAATAAAGCTAATGCACCAGTAGAAGGTACAAATGTTATTTCCCCAACATTAACATCACCATCAACTCCATCAGGAGTACAACTAAAACCAGAAACCCCCTCTTTAATCACAGGCATTGTTCTAGGAGGTTTTCCATCAGCAGTAACCTTTATATTTATCTCAGCACCATTACAAGAAAGAGGACTTCCAGTTCCATCAATCTTTACATTTATAGTTGGATTCCGGTTTTTAACAGTAACGCCATTACCTGGAACCCATTCAATAACCTCTGGAGCCAAAGCATCCCCAACATTAAATGTAATATCATCAACAGTATCATTTAAATTCCCAGTTCCAAGAGTAAGGTCTGACAATGTATCATAAGATTTAATCTTGACCGTAAAGGTCTTAGTCTTATCCTCACCAATATCAGCAGCAGAGATAGTAACTTCATAAACATCATCTGCATCTGCATCCAACATAGGATAAGGAGAATTTGTTAGCTCATCAATTCCATCAACAACAACTGCCTCAACCTTTACAACAACAGTATCACTGATAAAATCAACATCAGGATCAACAGCAATTCCACCATCCAGATCAACAACACTTGCCTTGATAGTAAGATCATTATCAATATTAATAGTATTAATCTGATTACCCTTAGGATCAAACAAGAAACCATCCATTTCCCCATTAGGTGTTTCACCAGGCTCCACAGTAGGTGCTGTCTTGTCTACAACAAAAGAATCATCTTTTTTCCAGATATTAGCTCCAGCCCGAGCATATATCTCAATATCATAATAACCAGTAACTAAGTTATTATTAAAAGAGGCTTTCCAGATAACATACTCATCACCTTCTTGACCCCCATCAACAAGTTCAAAATCATTAAAATCATCACCACTTACAACCTCAACCCCCCCACTAGTAACTTTCGATTGAAATTTAGCAGCTGCATCATTAGGATCAGAATAATAAGGCTCAAATTTAGCATATATCTTAGGATTAAAATTCATTATTTGATTTCCACCTGTACCCTCAACAGAACAATAACCAGAATATGCAGGATTGGTACTGCATTCACCAAATACAGTAGGGACTAAGCTAATCAAAACCATTACAAGTATCCCTAATAATATTTTCTGTTTCATTCTGGCGTATATGAAAAATCCCCTCCAAAATCAACTGGTTCCCTGCATTCATTCCCTATTTCATTTGTCCATGTACCGCAACTGCTGCATCCACCTTGTAAACATTCTCCAGCTACACCGCCAGTTGCATCAGAACCTGCAGGACACCAACCACAATCATCTATTCCCTTGCATGCCCCTTCTGATTTACCAGTACAAACTTGCGGTTCTCTACATTCCCTATTTGAATATGAAGATAACGTCCATTCACCACAAGTACTACAACTTTCCTGTAAGCATGTTCCAGCTACACCGACTCCAGCATCAGATCCAGATGGACACAACCTGCATTCTGGATGTGAAACACAATCATCACCATCATCATCAACTGGTATGTCTTCACAGATTACACACGGATCATTAGGAACTGTTGAATCACCACAGCCGCTAAACCCACTGCATATATTTTCCCCAAATATATTTGGTGATGCCCCTCCATAAGTCTCTACCTTAAAGCATTCATTATCTGACTTAGAAGGCATAGTTACATCAGTAGGTGTACAATTAACAATATAATGATGATAATTAAATGGATTCTGTTGCGTTCCACCTATCAGACAATATCTACCGCCTTCAGTAGCAGAAGTTGCACAAATACTAGAATCTATAGTATATGAATGGACAACAGAAGTAAGAACTCCGCCGCCGCCAGTATTTGTTTGTTTAGCCATAGGTGTCTCAAATGAATAACCTATAAGATCATCTGCTTCATGTTTTATCACACAATCAGCATCAAATGGCTGACCATCTTTCTTTGTCTCAACTTGGAAAACTATTCTCTCATTACCAACACTACCAAAATCAGCATAGCTTATCACAGTTTGACTAACCATATCTATATCAAATAAATTTGTTGAGTAAGTTACCCTCCTATCTATTTTATCTTTTCTAGTGGATATTCGCTCAGCTTCTATCCTAACACATTTCTGCTCACCATCAGGCAAATCTATATCCAGACTAAACCACCCATCTGGTTTGTCGGAATTAAACGCAGAAACTGTATGACTAAGTGTTTTAGAACCCTGGATAGGTGGACTGATAGTAAATCTGGTTAACCAACCATAATCAAAATAATTAGCAGCTGCATCAATATGATAATAATTATTATCTCCATTAAATTTTAGATAATAATCATTTATTGTAGGATCTAGGAAATAAAAAGTCCAATCACCCTCAAAAATAACATGATTAGCACCATCTAAAGGAGGACTTATCCTGCTTATAAGATCAGTCATCAAAACATCCTGAAAAGTAGAGATAGATGATATACTAGTAGTATAAATAGGTGGATTCTCTATAATCTCACCAGCCTCATCCCCACAAATACAATCACTTGAACACACATAAGCCCGAACCTCAAGCCCAGCTTCTGCCCCCCCATCAACCGTAGCTACTCCAGTAAACTTAACAGTTGATTCATAAACAAGAGACCCATCAACAATATCAGGCATTAAATCCAGCACAATATTAGAATTATCCACAACACTAAACCAGATATGTACTGGTTCAGAAGGATTATCAAAATTATCTATTGCACTAAAAGTAACATTATAATTTCCCAACGGAAGTACTTCATCTAAAGTTATGTTGTACTCAGTTGAATCGTCTGGATTTTGTACTAATTTCAAAGCACCAGCATCAGTATGCCCGCTATACCCGCCACAACTAGGAGTAATTCCAGAAGCGCAACTAATCTCAACTAAAGGAGTATTTGCATCATCCTTAACACCTGCAATATCTGTAATATAAGCACTTAACCTCACTGGTTCCCCCCACTGCCCATCAATTTTAGAATTGCCTGGATTGATTACTTGGTTATTATCTACCTTTACATCACCATGAAAAACCCCCCCACTCAATTCAGGCCCTTCATTATCCCTCAAGACTAAAACCTCGCTTTCTTGCTTATTCCCTGCATTATCTTTAACAACAACTAAAATACGATTCAGACCATCTTGTAAAAAGACCCGACTTGTAAATGATTTCTCCTGAGCATCAACAGCCCCAAGTAACGTTGCTTCATATTCTACCCCCTGATTAATACTGATATAAACACCCTTCACCTTTGATAAAGTATCTCGAACATCCCCTAATACGAATATACTTAGAGTACCCTGATCCACATAATAAATCAAATCCTCACCATCAATAAAATAGTCAGTTATAACAGATATAGGATCAACATACTTCAAAACAATATCCCCTTCAAAACTAGGCCTTATACTATCAATCTTAATAACCTCACTATTAATAACCTCAACATTACCGCCAGTATCAACAGACATATAATTAAAATAAACATTGCTAGTCTGATCAACTATAACTTCAGACCCACCAGTATCAACAGGGGAACATGAATCAGTAAGGAAATCTAAACAATACCTTGAACTACCACAACCAAATACCCCTGGCTGATCATGCAAATCCCACCCATCATCACAAACCAATCCTATTGTTAAACTTAAACCACCGAGATTAGTATACCATTTACTAAAATCAAATACTTCATCAATATCCCTATTGACCGCAGTAGTTGTAGGAGCACTAGTATCTACTGTAAATCTGATATAATCACTATCTGGACTATGTGTGCCTAGCTCAGGAACACAATCAATCCTATAATCATATGTTCCCTCAACAAAATCTCCAGTATAACTATGAGTTAAGCTAGCACTAGAACTTAAGATAATAGTATCTGGATTAGAATCAACTGGGCCACTAACTTTAACTGCCTCGCAGGTAGATGGATCAGATGTTACTGCACTAAGTTCAATACCAGTTGGAGAACTAAATTTAACATCAACAGGACTTACACTAGTAATCTCCTCTACAGCATCCACTAAGATAGATGTCCTGGTTATATTCACATTGCCAACATCATCCTCACAAGACGTCACAAAAGTATATCTACCTTCAGACATATCCTCAAATACAACCCTAAATGTTTTGTTAGCATCACCCAGACCAAACTCATCAATTGTAGGATTATAAGTAATCGAATCAGGAAGCATCTCATAACT
>CAZTWQ010000051.1:0-4423 GCA_964618315.1 uncultured Methanosarcinales archaeon | reverse complement strand
TTAGGATTATCATAGTTTTTTGATATTTTGTCTTCTACAATTTTGCTGAAAATAAAATATGTCCAGGAAATCAATCCTGTTTTTGTATGGTATATAAATTATGAAATAATTTATTACTAGGAAAAATTCCATTTGAATTTTTTCGTGTTTGCCAGTCTAAATATACTTTTTTGAAAAATAACATTTTAAATCACCTCCAAGTGTATAATGAAGTCCAAGAAATCATGATTTCTAGTACTCCTTGGTTCTTTAGTTATGTGCTCTAAGCGCTTGCCAGATAGCCCATCATAAATCCTTGTTCTCCTGGGTCTATCTCATCATTATCACAATAATCACCTAGACCTTCTTCTGTGTATATATCCATTTCTTTTTCTTCTTGCATTTTTTTCACCTCTTTTTTAAAGATAATTCAAAGTGACGGCTATCTCCGACTTAATGTAAGGTATTTGCCGTCGGTTTGAATTCTTGAAAATTTCTTACAAAATTTACAATAACATTTAAATTGTAGTTCATCTTTACAACTTTATATGAATGTTTTATTTGTTTGTAATCAAAACCAAAATAGGAGTAAGACTGCCGCAAAGATATTCCAGGATAGGTTTAAGACTAGATCTGCTGGGCTTTATAATGAGGTTCCTGTAACTAAAAATGACATTTCTTGGGCTGATACTATAATCGTTATGGAAAAGAGGCAAAGGAGTGAACTTGCTAAGCGATTTCCAGTACTTTATATGCAAAAACGAATACTTTCTTGGGATATTCCCGATGTTTATCATTTTAATCAACCTTCATTAATCAATATTCTTAAATCTAAATTAGAGGGGTTATTTTAACCATTCTTCCACCTGTTTTTTTGCATCTTCTTTTGATCTAAATAATTTGGTTTCTGCTACAGATAAATTAGGTAATCTTCTAGTTACTTTGAATTTCTTACCCACACCATTTTCTAATTCCATTATGGTGATTTCCCATTTTCTTGAATTTATTTCCGACATTCTTAGATCCAAGCATCGCTGAACTGTAAATCAAAACTTTGCATCTTGTTTAGAGTCAAT
Organism: uncultured Methanosarcinales archaeon; assembly: GCA_964618315.1. GTDB lineage: Archaea > Nanobdellota > Nanobdellia > Woesearchaeales > JACPBV01 > CAZTWQ01. Next base: position 3,368 of record CAZTWQ010000051.1, on the reverse strand, counting down.
TTTTTGACTTGAGTGTAAAATAAATCCTTAATTGTTTTTTCTCTTAAATCGACCATATCAATCACCTCTTTGATTTTATCTAATGGTTTTATTAAAAAAATAAGGCAGGAAGACACAGGGGGTGTGTTAAAGTTACCTGCCTTAATTTGAATAACCACAATATTTTATTAGAAGAGGTTGTTTAAATAGCCTACGGGGGTGGTTGGCAAGTGGCAAGTGGGGGTGCTAAAACGGCTAATTCATTAAAATTTTGTAGGTAGGGAGCTTGTGTCCACTTGCCAACTTTTTGGCAAGTGGTATGTAGAAATAAGGTATTTTTCTGATTTTTTGGCTTTTTTTAATGCTTGAAATATATGTAGAGCCACATTATATTACCTAAGATGAAGAAAATGCCCGCCCCTAAGAATCCTACAACTCCAGCCACAGGTAGTATTGCTATATTGTTGAATGGCAGTTTGAATATATCTGCAATGTGAGCCATAACAATAGATATTTCTATTAGATTCCATGAAACTGCAGCTATTGTCCAAAGTATTCCATCGCTCAAATCTAATAATTCATATACTGCATCTATTATTGCTAATATCAAGAATAATGGGAGAAAGAATTTTAATAGGACTATTATGGGTAATGGTGTTGCAAATGCTGCTATGACCATAAGTATACCTAGAACTATACCCACAATCATATCTTCATAGCCTAAAATCTTCATATTGTAGGTTTTTAGTAGTGTATATATTTAAATATTATTGTTATTATTATGTTTTTATGCAAAGAATACATGTAATTGTTTCTGGAAGAGTACAAGGCGTTTTCTTTAGGCACAATACCAATAAAACTGCCAATAAGCTTGGTATTAAAGGTTTTGTTCGAAACCTGGATGATGGTTGTGTTGAAGTAGTTGCAGAAGGTACAAAAGATAAGCTTAAAGAACTGATTAAGTTTTGTCGTCTAGGACCAACTAATTCTTCTGTTGAAGATGTTAAGATTGAGTACAAAGACGCTACAGATGAATTTAACACATTTTCTATAAAGTATTGAATAGATTATTTTGATGCTATCTTTTAGAATTCACTTAGTTTTTTTGTTTTTTGATATCTTATTATTGTTGTTGAGCCGTCTGGTCCGCCATCTATCTTTTCTAATGTTATGAAGTTTTCTTTTGCTAGTTTTTTTACTCTTCGGAATAAGCTCCTATAAGATGATTTGCCGCCTTTTTCCTGATAAGATTTAAACAGGTCGCCCATCTTCAAGTCATTGTTCTTTTTTATTATACTTAAGATAAATTTTTGATCTTCTTCAAGATTATCTGAGCTTTCCAGATTATATTCATCTAGTTTTTCTATTGCTTTTTTTGCATCTTCAATAGTAACTTTCTTCCTTGAATCGTTCTCTGCGTTTGATGCAGACTCCCTTATCAGAGTTAGCCCCGCCCGTATATCACCTAATTCAACTGTCTTTTTTAGTATTGACTGGAATGCATCTTCCTCTAACACATCAGGCACTAATGCATAACTTACCCTTTGTTTTAATATGCCTTCTGTTTCTTGCAGATTGTATGCTTTGAACTCGAGACTATCTAACATCACTCTCGACCTTATCCGCTCTTCAAGGTTGTTTATCCAGTTTTTGTAGTTTGTGATCACTATAATCGATTTCCTGTATATTTCTTCTAAGATTGAGTAAAGAAAGTCAAAGTCCTCCACTTTATCTATCTCGTCAAATATCAATACAACAGAGGTTTTATTTAGTTTTTCTTTTATTATTCTTGACAAGTCTTCTGTGTTCTTGTTCTGTGTCAAGGTGTAACCTAAGTTAGCGCATATCTCTAAGAAAATCTTAAATGTTGTGTTTTTATGCCAGCAGTTTATGTAGATGGGTGTTATTTCATCTGTGGTCTCTTCAAGTTCTTTTGTTATCTGTTTGCATGCTAATGTCTTCCCTATGCCAGGAATGCCATGTATCAAAAGATTTTTTCCGTTCCTGTTCTGAAATAATGGTTTTATACATTCTGCTATGTATCTTTGCTGCTGTTCCCTATATTTCATCAGTTTTGGTTGAAAAGAAAAATCTAAAGCTAATTCATTCTTGAATAATGATTCTCCAGAATTGAGCATATCTTTGAATAATGACATAGTTTTAGGTAAGGGTTAGTTGTTTTTAAATTTTGTGTTGTTCTTTGAATTATCTATTTAATGTTTTATTGCTTTTTTACTATGTTAACAAGAAAATAACAACAAAAGGATTCATTCACGGACATTTTACTCCATAAAATGCCCTATACCAAAAGGAAATTTCCATACTGAGTATGGAAATTGCCTCTTCAGGCAGAATTCATCCAATGTGATTATTTTCTGCTCGATTAAAACTTTATAGAAACAATAATTCAATTAAAAAATAGAAAAAAAGATTAATCTTCAACAATTTTTATTACAAATTTGAATGAAATTTCTAAGAAAAATCATTGGCTTTAGCCAATAATTTTTATCTTGAAATTTAGATTTTTTCCAGCTAAAGGATGGTTTATATCAATTGTTACATCTTTATCAGTAACTTCTGTTATCTTAGCAGGTATCTGCTGACCATCTGGAGTTCCAATAACAAGCATCATGCCTTTTTCAGGGTTTTTGTCTTTTGGTAGTTGGTCTTTCATAATCTTCTTTATCAATTGAGGATTATGGTCGCCATAAGCGTCTTTTGATTCTATCTTTATCTCTTTTTCTTCGTCTTTTTTCATTCCAATCACTGCTTCGTCAAATCCTTTGATAACTTTTCCTTCACCTGCAACAAATTCTAATGGATCTTTACCTTCTGAAGTATCAAAAACCTTGCCATCTTCAAATGTTCCGGTATAGTGTACTTTTATCTTATCTCCTTTCTTTATTGTCATAAATATCACCTTTATTTTTGGGATAATTAATATTATTTAAGAGTATGGGTAATAAGAAAATCAAGGATCTATCCAGGACAATACTCTGTTCCATCGCTGAATATGATGCATGTTCTGGTGTAATCCCCCACCCTTAAAGTCTTTCTCAACGGATCATTACCTTCGCCCCACCCTTTTGTTATGGATTTGCCCAAGTCCAGATTCCCATTGTTTTGGTCTGTGGCTATGAATACGGGTTCTCTTATCGTCTCACCATCTACCACACCATCAAACACAACCCTATAGTCCTCTACCCCATGATCACATGCAGCTATTCCGAAAGAATAAGTATATTCATAAGAAACTGGTTGTCCTTCTTCTGAGGGTAATTCCTCTACTGATAATTGAGTATTGTATATATTACTACCAGTACATGTATCCTGATCACCAGATGGATTCTCAGGCGTATCATCAGCAGGATAAGATTGCTCAGTATCAT
>CAZTWQ010000050.1:0-4610 GCA_964618315.1 uncultured Methanosarcinales archaeon | reverse complement strand
TTCGTTAATATAAATGTTACTCTTCTAGCCCCCAGAAAAATATTGAATATAACATATATTAAAAGAACCCCTAGTTCGTTTAATACCCCTATAGCTATAAAAAGCGAAATAATTAAATACTAATTAAGCTATTCTAGGTCTTGAATGGATAAAATAAGCATAAATAGGGGAGATTGGAGAAAATTAATCGAAGAAGAGTGCATATTAAGGGGGTATTCTAAGAAAACAATCGATAGTTATACTTATCATGTTGGGAAGTTTATTAATTCTGGAAAATCACCTAGGGAGTATCTATTAGAGATTGCTAAAGGGGATAAATCTGATGAAACTGTGAGAGCTGTTGGTTTTGCGATAAAGTTTTATCTTAATATACTAAAAAAAGATTATCCTGAGATTGATTCAATATTGAGCAATATACCTAATGTTAAAAAGGAAAAGAAACTTCCAGTAATCCTTTCTAAAGAAGAAATTAGATCTATGATCATGTCTTCAAAGAATGTGAATCATAGGTTGATTATCCAGATAGGGTATTCTGCCGGGCTTAGATCAAGTGAAATAACAGACCTTAAATGGAATGATGTCGATTTTAACAGAAACATTATACATATCAAGGGTGCTAAGGGAAAAAAAGACAGGATAGTTATGCTTTCTCCAAAAGTAAAAAAAGCATTAATCTTGCTTGATTCAGAAAAGGAAGGGTATATATTCAAAACTACGAGAGGCGGAAAGTATACGCAAAGAACTATTCAAAAAATAATCGAAAATACATGCCGTAAGGCAGGAATAAAAAAGAAAGTTTCACCTCATTCTTTGAGGCATACTTTTGCAACTCACCTGCTTGAAAGGGGTATTGATATTCGTTATATCAGGGACCTTCTTGGCCATTCAGATATCAGCACTACATTGATATATACTAAAGTTTCAAACAAGGACATCTCTAAGATAAAAAGCCCTCTTGATTAATTGTTCTTTTTCTAATGTTTATACAAATCTTGTAATTTTATTGACTTTTTTACTGATATCTATATATTCAGAAACATTTATAAATAAACTTCTACATATCTAGCCATTAGGGTGGTTGAAATGGCTGAAGATTACGGTGTTTGTAATCTTTGTAAAGTTGGTCGTTTTGTTAAAAAAAGGAAAATAATATAGCTGGAACAATATATGTTCAGCTAAAATGTGATAAATGCAACCATCAAGTTGCGAGAAACCAGAAATAAAATGGCAAATGAGAAATCATTGCAGTCAATTGAAGGGCAAGGCGAAAGGAAATGCCCTGAATGCGGAAGCGCAGATATAATCAGAAAGGATAATGAAGTTTACTGCAGAAAATGTGGTTTGCTTTTAGATTAGCTTTCTTGTTTTTATTCTAGATGTGTTTTATATTGTTTTATATGGTTCTATGGCTGTAAATTATCTCTGTTATCCCGAAACTACTACACAACCATTTTTTCAAGTAAAAAATAATAACATGGGTGAAAACTTGAATGCAGAGGGAAAAACCAGTGACATTAAATTCCAAAGGAATTTATGGCATTTTACCAAGTGTGGTTTTTTCCTTTGTGAATAGGGTTTTCTCCAAGAAAACTTGTGTTTGAACCCTGTGTTGTTGTTATTTTTCACGGCACATAATAGGCGAGATACATCTGTGTAGTAAAAACATGATAGCACAATCTGTAGATTATCATCAATCTTTTTAAACAAAGTTGCATTTCTATTGAATATGACAAAGATATACTTCCAAACACATGGATGCAGTACAAACCAATCAGAATCTGAGATAATGATGGGTTTATTGCAAAAAGCCAATTTTGATATAGTTGACAAACCAATTAATGCAGATATCCTTGTTATTAATATTTGCACTGTTAAGGGTGAGGGGACTGCTTTAAGGCATATAAACAAGTTGAGTGAAGAGTTTTCTGATAAGAAATTGATCGTTGCTGGTTGTTTGACCAGGGGCATACTTGAGGATGTTCGTGAAACCAAAGAAAATATCAGTTTTATCAGTACGCATAACATCAAATCAATAGTTGAGGTTGTTGAAGAGGTGTTGAATGATAATGTTATAGCAGCTACTGGTAAGGATGAATACGAAAAGATAAATCTTCCTAAAGTAAGAAAGAATCCTGTTGTTGGGATAATTCCAATATTAAACAGTTGTGCTGGTTATTGTTCTTATTGTTCTGTTAAGTATGTTAAAGGCAAGTTATTATCTTACAATATGCAGGATATTGAACAAGAGGCTATTAGATCCTTAAATGATGGTTGTAAGGAACTGTGGGTCACTTCCCAGGATAATGCAGCTTATATGCTTGATAAAGGAAGTGTAACTCGGCTGCCTGGATTGATCGAGAATATCTGTAATATAGACAAAAAGTTCTTTCTTCGTATAGGGATGATGAATCCTACACATCTATTGGATGTTTTGCCTGAGATGATTGATGTTTACAAGAGCGATAAAGTGTTTAAGTTTTTACATCTACCTATCCAGTCTGGTAATAATGAAATATTGAAATTGATGAAACGGCAGTACACTGTTGATGATTTTAAAGACACAATAAATAAGTTTAGGTCAAAGATTCCTAATCTGACTATAAGCACAGATATAATTGTAGGGTTTCCAACAGAAACTGAAGAACAATTCAATGATTCACTTAATCTGATTAAGGAGATAAAGCCAGATGTTTTGAATATTTCAAGGTTTCAGGCAAGAAGGGGAACTGAAGCTGCAAAGATGGATGGCCAAATACATGGAAGAGACACTAAAGAGCGATCAAGGATACTTACTGAGGTTTTTATAAACATAGCCAGGATGAATAATGAAAAGTGGTTAGATTGGGAAGGTGAAATATTAATAGATGAAAAAGGCAAGCATGATACTTTTGTTGGGAGGAATTTTGCCTATAGGCCGGTTATAGTTGCTGGAGATGTTAAATTAGGTGATTATGTTAAGGTTAAGATAAAGAATATAACTCCTTATGATCTGAGGGGCGAGATAATCTATTAATTATATTGCCCATAATCCTTATCCGATTATATTACTCGATCAGGTATAACTTCTGAAGATCTTTCTTAATTTTTCTTACTAAAATCAAACATTTGTCTTTTTAATCATTATTTTCCATCATATAAAGGTTTAAATATGTTATATCCTTTATTTCTTGAGATGGAAACAAAAAAACTCTTTAGATTACTTATAATCTTTTTGATGTTAATTTTTACTTTTATTGTTATTTATGCACCCCATACCAATTACAGGTACCCGTTTCATATAGATGAATGGAGGCATATAACAGAAGCTACAAAGTTAAAATCAGGGGAATATGATTGGGGTACTTCTAATTCTTTAGAGTTTGGTTTTCATTCTTTTTTGATGATCATGTCTTATTTTACTAATCTGGTATTGGTCTATAAATATCTTCCTGCATTGTTTGCTTGTCTATCTTCATTAGCATTGTTCTTTTTTGTATACAGAACTACAAAGAGATTCTATATTGGGATCTTATCGATGCTGTTTTTTGCTTCTTTAAGAAATAATGTAAATATTACTGGATTATGGTTCTTTATCCCACTGACATTCGCTATACCCCTGATATATCTTTTCTTTATGATGTTTAGTTGCGGCATTGAAGAGGATAATATCATAAAACTAGTCTATGGTTTGATGATATATGTTTTGATATTCTTTGCACATCCGATCTCAGCTACCTTTATGATTCCTATATTAGCTGTTTACCTATTGATAAAGAAAGATTTTGTTAAGAAGCACAAAGCATTGTTTGTCTCTTTTATAGTTATCTTCATCTTATTTGCTGCTGCCACATTCTCCAAGTTCTTATGGAAAGGAACCTTAAGTCAGAGCTTATCTTTCTTTTTTGAATTTATAAAATTTAAAGAAGGGTGGGGTGTATTGGAACTGGATATAAGCCTCATGGCAGTATATAATATAGTCGGACTTGTTTTTGCTTTAGTTGGAGTTTATTTTGCACTTAGAAAAAAGAATTATCTGTTTGTGATATGGCCAACAATGATCTTAGTATTGATTTCTATGTTTACTGTATTTAAATTTACATTATTTGCACCTTATCAGAGGCTTATCTATTATCTGCTTTTAGGCTTAGTTCCTTTGGGCGCTATTGGGTTTTATTATACTTTGGTCTTGATCAAAAATACTCTGATTAAGCTGAAATGGAGTAAAATATCTGTATATTCTTTGATGGCGATCTTAGTGATTATATCAACCGGGGTTATGTTTAGCAATTATTACAAACTTGATAAGCAGGTCGATTTGTATAGGGTTATAGATGATGATGATTACAAAGCAATTATGTTTTTAGATCAATATGATCAATCAAATGTTCTGGCTATGCCTCATACTTCTGTTGCAGTTTATCCCATCTCCAAGCATAATATATATGCTACTTTGTATTTTTATGGTAATAGAAAAGAGATTGAGGGGTTCTTTTTATCTGGTAACTGCAGTTATATGGGTAATTTTATTGAAGAAAAAGAAGTTGATTTTGTTTTGAATAAAGGAAAGATAGATTGTGGGTGGGATATGGTATATTCTCAAGGACCCTATATCTATAATGTTTCTGGATAAT
>CAZTWQ010000049.1:0-5209 GCA_964618315.1 uncultured Methanosarcinales archaeon | reverse complement strand
TCATGGATAAATCCCATATCTAACATCCTGTCTGCCTCATCTAATACAAAAAAATCTATATTTTCTAGAGTAAGTTTTCTTTGATTCATCAAATCGAGTAACCTACCCGGTGTTGCAACCAAGATATCAACCCCTTGAGATAAAGCTTGGACTTGTCTCCCTTGTTTTACTCCACCAAAAATTACAGTATGTTTAAATTTAAGAAACTCCCCATATGTAGAAAAACTCTCTCCAATCTGTGCAGCAAGTTCTCGTGTTGGAGTGAGTACCAAAGTCTTAATTTTCCTTGGGTATTTTTCAGTCATCCTTTGCAGTATAGGCAGTACAAATGCTGCAGTTTTACCAGTACCTGTCTGTGCAATACCTATCAAATCCTTACCTTGTAAAAGTGCAGGGATTGATTTTGATTGTATTGGTGTCGGTATTGAATAGTTTTGCTTAGTTAATGCTTGTTCTAGTTCAGGAATTAGGTCCAATTCTTTGAATGTTTTCGTCATTATAGCTTAAAATATGTTTTTAGTTATAAATGTGTGGTTGTTAATCCATTATTAGTAGTAATATGGTTACTCGAACCGATTTTTATGAAGTGTGGAAGTTATTTTAATGGGGTATTTTTTTAAAGAATGTATATTGATTTATTGGAAATTTCGTAAGAAATTTTCACGGGGTATATTTGAAATGCTTAGCATTTCTAATCCGTTAGAATGACTTCACATTCTAAAGTAATACCCCGCACTTCAGTGCGAAATTTCTAAGAATTCAAACCGACGGCAAATACCCCAATCGCTTAGAAATTAAAATTTCTAACCCCTCAAGCAAGCTTGAGATTTAGGTTGGGGATAGCCGTCAGTTTGAATTATATACCAGAACAGTAATTATTTATATAATTAAGTGGTCACATTTAACTTACATATGTTGAAAAATAGAAAAGTTTATATAATAGTTCTGTTAGATTTAACTTATAACCATAACATTTATAAACTGATAATAGTAACCCTAATCATGGAAACTAAATTATTACTTAAAAAATTGGAAGGCATTCATACTATAGAAGCAGTTATGGATATCCTTAATGTAGATAAAAATAAGGCCATTTATTATATTTATAGACTTAGGAAATGGGGTTATGTAAAAACAAAAGTATCTAGTGATAAGAAGAGAGTCTATTATATATATAGAAAAAATAGATTAGGCGGAAAAAGTTATTATGAAGTTATTAATTTATATTCTCCAATAAAATTAGCAGAATCTTCTTTTTACAAAGTTTATGGTAGGGAACCCACTTTAGAAGAAGCATTAATTTATGCAATAAAATCAAAAAAAGTAAGAGTACTAACTGCAGCATTAAGTCTTTTCAAACATATTGATAATTGGACATTACTGGGAGAATTAACAAGAAAAAATCATGTGGAGAGATCAGTTGGCGCATTATATGATTTATCTAGGAAAATAATGAAAACAAGAAGAATGACTAAAAAATTAAGAGATTCAATTTTACCGGAGAAAAATGCTAAGTTTGCTGAAATGATTGAAGGATTTAAATCTAAAGATTTTAAAGAAATTGAAGAAACTTGGAAAATTAGAATACCTTTAAATAAAGCAGATTTTGAAGACTATATTATAAAATGATAAATGTAAATGAACAACAGGATTTGTTGCTAGGGGTAGCAAAGAAACTTAAAAAAGAAATTGTAGTTTATGCTATTGGTGGAACTGCGATGATGTTTCATGGATTGAAAGACACAACTAAAGATATTGATCTTGTTTTTAATAATGAAGAAGATAGGGAATCTTTTGAAGAAGCAGCAAAATCATTAGGGTATAGGGAATTTGATTCAGTCATAGTTTATGGTGCCAAAAAAGAAAATCGACCAGTAATGTTAGCAAGAGGAAAAGGTGAAGCTGAAAGATTTGATCTTTTTAATTATAATGTTATTTCATTCTTCTTTTCAGAAAATATGAAGAAAAGAGCTGAAAACACATTTGAGTTTGGGCAAAATCTAATACTAAAAATAGCAGATGTTCATGACCTGATCTTAATGAAGTGCGCAACAGATAGACAAAAAGATGCGGAAGATGTTCAAACGATTATCAATGAATCTCAAAAGATTGATTGGAATATAATAATAGAAGAATCAAAACACCAAGTAACTCTTGGTAAAACTAGAGCTACATGGGACTTGTGCGACTTTTTGGATAGATTAAAGGAAGAACTTAATGTTAATATTCCTCCAGAAGTAATTAATGAATTAATTAATCTTGTTCAAAAACAAGCCGAAGAGAAGAAAGAATAAATTTCTTTTTTTGAAGAAAAAGGTTGTGTGTGTTAGGACTTTGGGGGGGTTCTGTTCGCATATGTGTAACATCTATTCCACGCACCGAGCTTACGACTAAGGCGAAGCCGAAGGAAGTGGAGAGGGGGAAGTTATGGCGGAAGAAAATTTTTTGCCGTCCTAGAAGGTATATTTATAAGAATTACCGTATTCTCTAAATATAAATGACACAATTTGCTGTAGTATCGGAAACCTCTGGAAGAGAATTGGTTGAGATAGTAAGTCAGCATGTAGATTTACGTGATGAGGGTCCCATAACAGGTACGCTAGATACTTCTTGTAGGCACCTTATCGTAAGTGTTCAACATCCCTGGTTAAAACCTAGAGATACAGGTTATGATAATTATGATCCTCAATCATTATTACATGTTGAAGTATACCATAGTAGCAGTGGTGGACCAGCAAATCCAGATAGTGAATCAAAATCAATTTTACGGCAAATTTGGGATCAATTAGAACGTCCAGTTGCGTATAGCTTACAGCCAGAGGGTGGAAAAAGAGAATTTGATGAATTGTAAGTTAGATAAATTCTACGGCAAAATATTATTCTTGATTTTGATTTAATCTTTCTTGGGAATTAACATATTTAATTCCAGTGGTCACAATTTTCCAACCACTCTCAGTCTTTTTTAGCTTAAATGTTTGAGATCTGATGTTGTTCACATCTTTATTATTTAGAATAAAGCATCCACTTTCATCAATATATTCAACAGTTACCTCTGCCTCTAATTGAGTTTCATTCTCATTAACAATATAGGCATTAGTCATTTTGAATGGGTCGCAAATGCTTAAATGTTCTAAATAAGTCATTAATTCAGTTTGAGAAGACGATTTAAAATCAATGGTATAGAATTCGTACTCGTAAGGCAGAGCCCCATATGGGGCATTAGGATACTCCTTCAAATAATGGATTACAATATCTGGGGGAGATTCAACTTTGCTAATTTGATAGGGATTTTGAATTGATGTACAACCTAAAGTGGATAATGTCAAAACAAATAATAACAGATACCCTTTCATAAATAGTTGTTAATTTAAGGTTTTATAAATCTATCGTAATAAATATTTCATTTTTCATCTTTTTTGTTCCTTTCAATAATTTAGCCCCATACTCGTTTTATTTTAGAAATGGAAATTTTTATTGAACTTAACATCTATTAAACAAACTCCCAACAACATTCAAACCCATTCAACCTTACTCTCTTTCCGAGGCAAAGCAGATTCAGGAAACCTAACCGGATACCCTAAAGCAATAGTTGCCATCACTTTATGAGAAATAGGTATTTTAAGCTTCTTCTTAAGTAAAGGATTGTTATTAAACACAATATCAGCAAATCCTATCCAACATGAACCAACACCTAAAGAACGTGCTGCTAACATTATATTCTGAGCAGCACATGAACAATCCTGTAAAAAGAACTTCTTATTTGGAGCATGTATTACAATAACACAAGGTGCATGGTAAAAGAACAAATCTCTTTCGCTTTTCACTCTTTTGGTCATCTCATCAACTGATTTCTTGACTTCTTTGATAAAAGATAAAGGAAAACTAAGCTTTGTAACGGAATTATACCATTTTTTTATATCTAAAGAAAGCGAATCAACCATTTGATCATTAACTACTGTAAAACTCCAGGGTTGTCTGTTATGAGAAGATGGGGCGTATTTACCTATCTCAATTAACTCTTTAATTATTTTCTTAGAAACCTTTTTATCAGAATATCGCCTAATGCTTCTTCTATTTTTTATATTATCAATTACAGGATTCATTTGTTTTCAATATGGAAAGAATCATTTCTTTTTTTTAGAATTACTTATTTCAACCTGCTCTAAATCTTTGATCTTTTCTTTTATATTATCTATTGTTTTTGTGTTATCCTGTTGATTAAGCAGATTACCGCATTCTGGGCATTTAAAGTTGAATTCAGTAGCTTGTTCAAAGTCTAATCTAGCACATGCACTAGTGCATATGAAGAAATTACCCTTATTAGTCTCTTCTTTGTGTAGACGTTCAAGTAATTTCTCTATTTTCTCTTTTTTTATCTTTCCTATAAGTTCACTTACTCTTTTTCGATTAAATGTCCAATAACTGATATACCATCCTTTTTTTCTGTCTTTTTTCCTTATATATGTAGCTACATTATGTGAATTTAAGGTATATAGTATATTTCTAGTAGTCTGCATGTCTAGCTTTACTTTGTCAGCTATGATAAATTCAGAAACATTCTTCCTGTTTTTTAGATATTCGATTATAGGAATAGCTCTTTCGCCTGCAATCTCATTGATTACGCCTTGTATTTTTTTGTTTGTTAGTACCATTTTAGTTTAACATACCTATATCTTGATTGTTACCTTTAATTGGGTTTTATCTCTCAGCCTCTTTGTTGTCATCCAATTAAGTCACTGTTTTATATTGGCTTTTCTAGTGTATTTAGGCATTTGCCCACACTGCACCCCCTAGAAAAGTATATCTATATAGTTCCTTAGACTAGCTTATATATAAATGTTTCGCTTTTGTTCACTAAGAAGTAACTATTATTAATTATCCTTCTTATCATAACAACTTTTGCAATAGGTATGAATAGTCTTACCGTCATTAGTACTTAGTCTACAATCATCTGCAGACTCTATCTGCTTACCACAAGAATCACATTTATTCCACATATTTTGCCCCCAATATATGGTGAATATTATAGAAATATATAAAACTTTTGGAATCGAAGCTTCCAAAACGGTTTAATAATAACCTGGGTGAAAATATGAGTGCAGAGGGAAAATGCGTTACAAACTTCAAAAAGCGTAGCTTTTTGACGGTTTAGAAATCTTTGATTTCTAAAAGTTCGCATTTTTCCTTTGCGAATAGGACTTTACGAAGT
>CAZTWQ010000048.1:0-5239 GCA_964618315.1 uncultured Methanosarcinales archaeon | reverse complement strand
TTTTCGTATGAAATCGTAACAATTCATGGTGGTGATATATAAATTATATAAATAGTAAACAACACAAATAATTTCTAAAAAAATCAACTTGTTCAATATTTTAGAAGGCAAAACATTTTAACAACGCGAATGGCTGTTAGACGACCTGAGCGGAATTTTTAACGAAGTTAAAAAATGGAGCGAGAGTGCAACGTAGCTCGAAGAGACCGAACGAAGTGGGGGCTCATAGAGAGTCGATAAAAAAAGTGCATCAAGAACGAAGTTCTTTAGAGTAAAATCATAAAGGGCAAAAACAAATACGAATCAAAAGATTTATAAAGATTGTTGTACCTCAAAAGTAATAACAACCAATATGAAAATAAAATGAGTAACGCATTTCCTTCAGGATATAAACGATTAGTGGTATCTACGATGCCAACCATGATTATAGTTGATGATGGAACAAAGAAAGTTCTATTGGGATATAATGGTAGGTGGGAAGAATTTGATCCGATTGGTGGATCATATATGATGGAAGTACCAGATTTAGAAAAAATAGCTAAGACCTTTCCATCAACTTGTCTTGAAATTAAGAAACGTGATTTTGAACCTATGAGGGATGAAGTATCTGCAGTTGCTGAAAAAGAAGGAAAATATTGGGTAAATCTTAATGAATTACTTGGAGCAGATGTGTCTTACCCAACAGTTAATCTACTAGGTGATGAAAATAAACAAATTCTAGATGCACAATTCCTAGTTAGTGAATTTGAAATTGACAAATTGGTTACCGCTTTTGTTAAGCGTGAATATGGAATTGGACCAGATATATCTCAAGCTCAGGAATTATATGAGGAATTGGGTTTTCAAGTAAGGGGGTGTTATGGAATAGCTACACCTGATATTGTTAGAAGAGGAATGGTGGTTACAGAAGCTGGAGAAGTAATTAGAAAGAGCATGTCTAAATCTCTTGGAGTAGAAACTACATATGTTGACTTTAGACCTCAAGTTAGTTTTAGCGGTGATTTGCATGACTTGGTCTTAGCACATGCTAAATTCACTAGAAAATTAGATGATCCCAACCATCGAATTATTCTTGCAACCAAGGCAGAAATTGATCAAGGTTACGTAATGGATCATATAGGTTGGAAAATTCCTCAGAACAATGCAATAGATAATCAACAACTATAGTGGATCTAAGCAGTATGTAATAAGAAGATGTTTGTTTTTGCCCATTTATATTTTTGGCTTTTTTTCTCGATTTTGTTTAACAATAATCAATCTCGTTTTTTAAAACTATCAAAAAAACTTACTCAATTTATTCTGCTCTTTACTGGCAGCAAAGTCATCTTTAGAATAACCTAAAACCTCAAATATTTTCTCAACTGCAGGAATTACCTGATTATTGATATAATATTCAGGGTCATAATCGCTTTGATTAACTTCGTCAGGCATTCTTGCCTTATCCCTTATCCTTTTGCCTTCCCTGGTTATCACAAATTCTATCCTTGAGCCAGGTCCTACAGAAATTCCTTTATTTCTCATCTTAGTTGCAATCGCAACATGTGGACCTATCGCATCATAGTCATCTATATCTTTTTGCAGTTGTGTATGGATTGTGACATCTTCAAGTAAAACCTTGTTTTTCCTCAAGTCTTCAATATTTTTCTTTGCATATTTTAATGCTTTTTCAGGGTTATCTTCTTTAAGTACTATAGTTAATACATTTTCCTGAACTTTCTTTGCAATGGGGCTCCAATTCCTCCTTACAGTCTCAAATCCCCTAATTTTTAATTTACCTTCAGGATTAACTAGTGCATATTTCTTCTTAGCTCCAGATTTGCCTGCTTTTGCAGAGACAAATATTCCTCTTGGATAAAAGCCATCATATTCCAGCTCCATCAAACCTGGAAGTTCCATATTTATTTTTTCCCTAAATGTATCTGCATCTTTTTTAGTTTTTCCATCAAGGGCCAAGAAAACACTATCAGTATCTGAATAAAGAACATTAAATCCTTCTTTCTTAGCATCATCTATAACTTTGTGAATATAAAAACGGCCATACGCAGTTGTAGATCTTGCACTTTCCCAACTATACCATCTTGCCATAGAGAATCCAAGATAACCATAGAATGAGTTGGCAAGCAGCTTCAAAGCTTGCGACCTAGCTTCAAGCACAGGAGATGCATTTCTTTTTATCATCTCTTTAATTCTCATTCTTCTTTTTACTAAATCTTCAAGAACAGTTGGAAGAAAACCTTTTTTCTTACTGCAGAACCAATATTTTTTATTACCTTCAATAGGAACAATATTTTTGCCTTCACAACAACTGCAATTCAAGGTTCCAGGGTCTATATTATGCGAACTGATTATAGTCGGATACAAGCTTCTATAATCAAAAACAATAATCTCTTTATACAAGCCAGGTTTAGGTTCAAAAACAAAAGCACCTTTATACGTCTGCATCCTTCTTTTTCCCAGTTCACTATGGTGGGGCAATTCTGGAGCAATCTCCTTAAAAGCTATGGCTTGCTTTAGCAGATAAGATTCAACAAGCTGCGAAAACCCAACCCTTACAAGGTCAGGTATTGGCATTCCAACTATCTTTACCATCTCCATCAGGTTAGGCATCAGTTTTTCAGCAAGTTTATACACTAAAAAAGAGTCATGAAGATTATATTCACAATAGGGCTCAAGCTTTTCAGGTTCATTATCCCATGTATTGGCTAATTCATCTAGTTCTACCTCAACCTTTTTCTCGCCTATCAATTGAGATGAAACATTATCTAAGCTTAATGAGAATATATCAAGTGAAAGCCCTGCAACTTTCTTTACAAATTTAAACATGTCCAGATGATTGACTCCAACAATATCAATATTAGACCGCTTTCCTTTTTTGACCTTTAATTCAGAAAAGTCTAATCCAAGGTCTAACTTAACCTTATATTTATTTGCTCTCTTTATTATATATGGAAGGTCAAACTCATCTGAATAATAACCAGTTAATATGTCTGGTTTGTAATCCTTGATTATCTCTTTTGTCCTCTCGATCAGATCAGCTTCACTATCGACAAACTCAACATAATCAAGTTTTGTCTTGAATTTCTTCCATGTAATGACTTTTTTATATTTCTCTCCATAGAACGAAATCATTATTATAGGGTTTTTGTCAAAATCAATTGCTTTGCCTTTGGGATTATATGTTTCAATATCAAATCCTAATACTCTTGGTGACTCTAATGAAGTTTCTTCTTTTTGTTCTATATTATCGGCAACAAGAACAGGAACTTTTGAACGTTGTTTTACAAATTCACCTTCAGCTTCTGTAGCTGCAAATGGGGTAATCCTTTTATCGATGAGATATCTTTTCTTGAATATGATGTCATACTCATTTACTGATTCTAATATCTCCCAGTCTTTGATAACTTCTCTTATTATGGGAACATCTCTGGGCAATCTTACAAACACTTTGATTGCATCAACATCTTTTCCAAGAAAACGCTTCTTTACTTTCTCTGTGCCTACAACAGAAGAAATTTCTTTATTTCTTTCTACCTGAATCTTATTTAGTTTTTCCTCTATATCGTTTCCTTTCTTGGGTATAACATAGAAATAAGGTATAAAGTTCTTATCAACAACACATACTTGCTTATTATCAGTTGTCCTGCCAAATAGATAGATCACTGCTTTATTATTTTCTATCTTATAGTTTATATCTATGGGAAAAAAAGTAATTTTGTCTGCCATATTAATGATGTATAAGATGTGAGTTTATAAATTTTGTTGTCGAACTGAGTGGGGTAATAATCGTTTAGAAATTTCTAATTTGCAGAACTTTATCTTTGAATATCAATAAACCTTCTTAGGTGATATCTTTTTCAATACAATCTTTTCCTCATTTTGTTTAAATGTTATATTAAATTGTTCAAAAAATCCATGCCTTCCTAACAATAAAGGAACATCAGCACTAGCATCCTGAAGAACCAATGCAGGAACCTCTAAGGAATAGCTCTCCCTATTTCCAGCTATTCTAAATCTTAATTTTGATTCCTTGACTTTTACTTTACCGCCTATCCCTCCAGTTTCAGAATCAGTTTTTTTCTCTTTTAGACCAATAACTTCAGCTAAATCTTTTGGAATTACAGTTGTATCTGCTCCAGAGTCTAATAGCGCAATAATTTTCATTGTTCGCCCAAATTTATTAGTAATTAGTAAAGGTATAAATGGAGCATGTCTTAACGTACCATCTTTTCTTGGAACATGCTCATATCTAAATATTATTGACATTTTAGAATATTAGTGTATCTTTTTTTGGTATCTTTGCTATAGTTGGTACTCTTTTACATTCTTTTATTTCTTTTTGTACTTTATTAAGATTCTTATCATGAGCAACTACTTTATTCTCACAAATAACAACCCATTGACCCACATATCTAGAGAAATCTACTTTTTGAGTTAGAACCTGTTCAATTACCATTTCAATCATGTATATCTTTTTAAGATATTTAAAACTTTCGATAAATCTAATTCTGCTATTTATACAACTTGCCCAGTAGGTCAGATTTAGTAACAACGCCTATCAACTGTCCGCCATCACTTACCAAAACCAAGGGGTAGAACCTTAGTAGATTAGAGATTGCACTTGCAGTGCTATTCTTAGAAACAACAGGGGCAGAATCTTCCATTATATCCTTTACCTTATTACCTTTATTATTCAATAAAGACTCTAATATAATTGATTCAGAAATAATACCAATTGATCTATGCTCTTCTATAACTGGCATCTGGGATATATTGGCATCTTTCATTTTCTTTATGACTTCCCTTATATTATCATTAGGTTTAACAGATATAATCTTACCAGTCATTATCTCTTGTGCTTTGAGCTCTTTTTTCTTTCCTAATGTATCAATCGCTTCAAATATTTTTTTTGTTTTAGAGTAAGTAGGATCTATCCTTCCAGCTTCTATCTTAGCAATTAAGCTCTGAGAAACTCCCGCCATATTGGCTAGCTCTGACTGTGTCAATCCAAATTTCTTTCTTATTTCTTTTATTTCTTCTAGTGTATATGGCATATACAGGAATAATTAGAACTCATATTTATGCTTTTTGGAATTTTTTAAATTCCAAACGGATTAAAAATTTTCAATTTTTAAAACTTTTGGAATATTAGGCATAATAACTAATTTACCTCTTTATTCCTATAAGAATAATCTAATCAAGCATATTTATAAAGCTATTTCTGGATGTTTTTATAGTGTGG
>CAZTWQ010000047.1:2067-6269 GCA_964618315.1 uncultured Methanosarcinales archaeon | reverse complement strand
CTAATGTCCTGTTTGTAAAATATATCAAATTTTCTACTGATTCTGGTTCTGTTATTGCCATATTATTCACCTCATTGCAAACTTTTCATTTAATATTGATTTTATTTTATCTACCCTATCTTTATAAAACTTATCAATATCCAGAGTATCTTCTTCAGTTATTTCTTTCCCATAGTATTTTGATCCATTTCTTTTGAATCTATATCTATCTAATGTAAATATCTCTGCGTCATCAAAACCATAATTTTTTAGATATGCTATAGCTGCCTCATGAGAATATGATTTATACCCATCAAGGGCTAATAGAACATCGCAAAATTCCCTTAAAGAATCATACATGCTTTCAAATACTATTTTGGAATATTCTTTTTTATCTAGTTTGATTGCTTTTTCTATTCTTCCAAAAAGGTCTTTCTTTAATGCTTTAGCTAATTCGATATCTACAGAAACTTTTCTTACGCTTTTTTCTTTGATATAATATTCAAATGGTTTCATCTTAGGTATCCATGTAAAATTATGCCATTTATAAGGTTTTTGTAGAATCCTTCTGACCAGTCACCATATCTAAAGTTCAATATATGCAGTTTTCTTTTAACCTTCTTTTCAAATGAATTTTTTTCAAATGTTTCTTTTTTATCTGTGATAATAACTAAATCAATATCACTTTCTTCAATATCCTCTCCTCGAGAATAAGACCCAAAGACTATAATTGCTTCAGGGTTATCATAATATTTTATTATGGAATCGATTAATTTAGATTCATATAATCTTTTTATGTTGAATATTCTTTTTTGTCTTATGAAATTAATATTTTCTATGTTTGCTTTTATTTCCATCAAGTTTTTATTTTTTTCTTTTAGTATAAGATCCTGTTTTTTTAATTTTTCTGTTATATTTATTATTGTATTTGGATTTAATCTAGTCATTCTGGCAAGTTCTCTAACATGGAACTTATATGTAGGATTCTCAAATATTTTTTTTAGTATTTTTTCTTTGTTGTTCATAAAGTATGGAACTTTATGAACTAGGGAAATTTTGTCTATTCCCTTAGATTTACAAAATTTCTTGTTGTTCATTTTTTTATACAATAGTATTATTATTTATACATATGTATAATATATTATATAAAGTTTTCGGTCATATAGTACCAGATATAGATAATGTACATGGATTACTGCTACTATGTGTAGAAAAACAAACAATTATATGATTTAATTTTGTCTTCCAATTATAATCGTTGAACTTCGATAGAAATAGCATTTTCATTAACCTTAATAAATGAAAATATAGATGTTTTTGTATTAGAAACTTTCTTGCATAATTTATATTTAAAGTTATTTGTTTCGCAGTAATTTATCAGTTTATTTCTCCCCATTTCATCTTTGAATTTTACTAACACATTTATGCCTTTCTTGTTTTTATGGATAATTTCAAAGTCTTTTAGGTCTTGTTTTATTTTTTTGTTATTTTTATCGAATAATTTATATCTTTGTTTTAATGACTTTAATTTTAGAAACAATAATGGCAGTTTTTCATCATTATCAAATTTGTCTGTATTAAAAATCTCTTTAGGTCTTTCCATCAATTCCTTTTTACCAGCAGAAACAAATCCACCATAGCCAAGATCTATAGGTTTGTAGTTTCCAAATGAACATACAATATAGTCTGCGTATTTTCCATTACACAAGTCTGTTCCTATCGAACCAGTAACATCCATTATAACCAAACAGTCATTTTTCTTACATATATTATAGATTTCTTTTATCGGCTGATCTACAAAATACCCCCCTGGTTGAGCATAAAGAAAAGCAGTACAATTCTTGCTTTGTTCTTTTAGTTCTTCAAGATCAATCAATGCATCATCTGTCTTGCATAAGTTTATCCCCATACCCAGCATTTTTGGATATTTTAAGTAAGTGACCCAACCCCCTTGATCTGGAGTTAAGATCGGTTTAAGCTGTTTTGGATCCTTATTATTGATCTTTCTTGCACAGTATAGTGCTGAAAATATAGAAGTATTTCCCCTAGAGGTCAATTTAATATGATCATGAGATGTGTATTTTTTTATTAAGTTTAATATTTTATTTTGCATTTTTGTTTGTTTTTTACTATACTCATTAATTATTTAAAGGTATTGGTATTAATGTATTATATGGGCTACTATGATGATATTTCAGAAGGATATGAAGAGCTGCATAAAGAAGAACAGCTAAAAAAAGTTAATTTGATTAAAGATAAACTTAAGGTTAAGCAAAATGATAAACTCCTAGATGTTGGTTGTGGTACTGGAATAACTACAGAACCATGGGATTGTAAAAGATATGGAATTGATCCCGCCCCTAAATTACTTGAAAAATCCAGATGTAAAGATTCTATTGAATATAAATTAGCCCCTGCAGAAAAGATACCTTATCCAAACAATTATTTTGATGTTGTTATTTCGATTACTGCTATACAAAACTTTGCTGATATTGAAAAAGGTTTAAGTGAGATAAAGAAAGTGGGCAAAGATAGATTTGTCTTGTCATTTTTGAAAAAAAGCCCTAAGAAACAGATTATTGATAAGATTATCAGAAAATTATTTAAAGTTAAAGAAGTGATTGAAGAAGATAAGGATTTGATTTATTTTTGTGAATAATAAATAATTTTATAAACTAATTGGAGTTTCTCTATGTTACTTTAAAGTAGATAATAAATTTAATGAGGGGATAATTATGGCAGAGGATAATATACGAGCACCACCGAGCATTTCTGATTATGTCACTATTGGTGATATACTTAATCCAGATGTTTCGCATAGGGAGATTAAAGCAAGACTTGCTCAGTGGAATGATGTTTTAGCTGATTATAGGACAGAAGTATTAAAAAGGATTGGTAATCATGCAGGTATACCTCCAAGTGATATTGTTGCTCATGTTAAGGCAGAAAAAAAACGTTTAGATTTTCCTGCAAGTGGTAATGCTTGGCCATGTGTTTATTCTGTTGCACCCACTAGACAAGCTACATCAGCTGCAGTTGTTGGAGCATCACCCTCAATAGGGGGTCAAGGTCCAGCACAACAAATGGGCGATATCGAAATGTGGTACAATTCTCCAGATAATAATGGGGATATATATACTATTATTGTAGCTAAAGGATCTGGATCTGATGGATTAGCAGGCATTTTACCTGGATCTGAGGGGTGGAATTGTTCATCTGTGAAAGAGGGAGCTGGAGCAGTAGCTTATTATAAGAAAGGTAATCATTCTGTCCCCCTAATGGCAGATAATTTGAGGGCTCAGGGATATAATGTCAAATCAAATTTAGAAAAATCATTAGCTGGGATGAGTGTTAGGTTTGCTATGAAACATGATCTTAGAAACGATGATGTAAGCCATTTTATGAGTTAATTTTTTAATTATATATTTTTTATTTATTCTTTTATTATTGATTCCCAAAAACAAAAAATTATAAATACTTTCTAATAAATTATTTTCTTAAAAGGGTGATAATATGTCAGAATTAACAGATCCAAGGCAGGTAATATTAGTTACATCCAGAGAAGAAATGGATATCATGGGTAAAAACCAGATAAAAGACAATATAATAACTATTGCATGGCATATGCCTGTAAGCTTTAATCCAAAATTATATGCTATAAGTGTTGGAAAAACAAGATTTAGTAAAGACGTTATCTCCAAAAGCAAAGCTTTTGTCGTGAATTTTGTTCCATTTGACCTCAAGGATAAGGTTTTAAAAGTAGGTATGAAATCTGGAATGCATATGGATAAGTTTTCTGAGATTGGATTGACTAAAGAAGAAGCCAATAGTGTAGATTGTCCAAGAGTAGGAGAAGCGTTAGCTTATATTGAATGCGAAGTTATAAATGAAGTTGATGCTGGAGACCATATTATATTTATTGGCAAAGTCGTTAATTCTGAAGTTAAATCAAAGGGCAAAAGGCTGCTGCAGTTTGAAGATTCTTTTACAACCTCTAAAGATTAATTTCTATCATCTTTTTCTCATCTCGCAAATAGTAACCTTTTAATACTAGCCTATTTTCACTTTTTTTATGGCAGAATATTCAGAAGAAGTAAAGAAATTAGCAGAAACTTTGAAAGAATCTGGGTTAGCAGCTTCTATGATGGATGCTTTACAAAGGGCACAATCCATGGTCAGTATAAAATCGCAGAATACAGACCAAATCAAGGTTGAGAAAGAAA
>CAZTWQ010000047.1:0-1967 GCA_964618315.1 uncultured Methanosarcinales archaeon | reverse complement strand
GATAATCCTATAAATACTGCACCTAAGGAAAATAAAAAAGTAGATCTTTCTGAAATGTTTAATGTTAATAAATGATTCTTGATTAGATATTATAATACACAGAATATCTAATTTTGCGATTATAACCTGAGTTTAAACAGACATCTAATATTATCTATTACAGAGGTATTATATACTGTAGAATAACAATCTTTAAATACTAACCATTACTACTCTAGGATAACAATTAGTATTTCGTACAAACTTTGGGGGTAATATAAAATGAAACTTTTGAACATATGTGAAAACGGTTTTGAAAAAACTAGGTTTTTTCAAAAAAAACTATTAATAGGATTATTGATGATTGTCTTGATGGCATTTAGTGTAAATGCAGATATATCTTTAAGTGCAACATCCATTGCAGCAAATGCAAAACCAACTGGTGCATTCTCAACTACATTTAGCGTAACTAATAATGAGACTGCTGCTATAAGTGGTTTAAGCGCTTTGTTATCAACAACCGAACTTAGCGGTTTTAATATGAGCATAAGTCCAAATACATTTGATCTTGCTGGAAGTGCTTCACAGACAGTTACCGTAACAGGTAATGTTCCAGATAATGTAAATACAAGATCTAGCCCTTTTTCAGGAACAATTACTGTTGCTGGAGCTGGTTTTTCAAAAACACTTAATCTAGATGTAACTGCAGATCTTCAATTAGACCTTGATAAAGTTAAAGCAAAGGTTGATGGTAAAAGCAATAGCTTAGATCCTGGAGATACAATAGACGATGTAAAACCTGGGGACAAAATTGAGTTTACAGGAGATCTTGAAAATTTATTCACAGATGATGATGATATAGAAATTGAAGATGTTAATATAGAAATAATCATCGAAGGCATTGATGATGATGATGATCTAGAGAATGATGAAGATGTAGGCGATATTGGGGCTGATGATAAGGAAAGCTTTAGCCTTGATTTTGACATACCTAATGATGTTGAAGATGGTGATTATGACGTTACAATCATAGTCGAAGCAGATGATGAGAACGGAGCTACCCATTATATCAAATGGGATTTAACTTTAGAATTAGCAAAAGAGAAACATGAAATACAGATTGCAAAAACTAGCTTAACACCTTCAAAGATAAGCTGTTCAAGAAAAGTTAATGTTAAGGTTGACTTAAAGAACCAAGGAAGATCTGATGAAGACGAAGTTGTTGTGGAGATCGAAAGTTCTGAGCTAGAAATAAGCTTTGAAGATACATCTATCCCTGAGATAGAAGAGGGGGCTAATGATGATGATTCAGAATATGATAAATCATATGCTTTTACAATAAGCAATGATGTAAGTGCAGGAACTTATCCGATTGAAATAAAAGTATACTATGATACAGATACATTGTCAGAAACAAAGACTGTTGATCTAGTTGTTGGTAATTGTAAAACAGCAGTTACTACACCACCAGCAGAAGAGGAAGAAGAAGTTATTGTTGTTACACCGCCAGTAGTGGATGATGATGAAGACATTGAGATAATAACCACACCTTTATCAGAAACAACAGAGATTTCATTGTTCTCTTCAAACCTTTATCTATTGTTTTTAGTTGGTGCAATAGGTATTGCAGGCGTTGTTATTATTGTATTGCTTGCAGTGTTCTTCATAGTGAAGAAAAGACAATAATTTTTTATTTGTTAAGAATACCCCTCCGCTTGAGGTGATTCTTAACTTTAAAAATCCCAACTAATTAAATACCTGCCCATTGGGGCGATTGGGATTTTTATTTTATTTCTTTTTTCTTATATTTTTATGTGCTCTTTGTAACTACTCATAAATACTAAAACTATAGAAAGATTTAAATAGGGCATAGTATTTCCATAGTATACTAACATATGATTTTTCATAAAAAAGCGTTAGGGGGTCATCAAATTGAAGAAAAACTACCTATTGGGGATAATTGTTGCATTATTGTTATTGAATATTAG
>CAZTWQ010000046.1:0-6610 GCA_964618315.1 uncultured Methanosarcinales archaeon | reverse complement strand
GGGTATGTTAAATCATGAATAAATAATTATTGGGTTTTTGGTCATTCACATACCCTCACCCAGCCACCGCAAGCGATGGGGTATGTGAATAAATCAATAAATTACAAAATCAGATATACCATAGAAACAAATAAATACTAAAACAACCAAAAATCAGCATATGGACAATAAATTACAAAGAAATCTGGAGTTGATCTTACTATCATTAATAATAACATTACAGATAGCCGACTTTTTAGAAATACTCCCTGGAGATTTAGATTACATAAAAAAGATAATCTCATGGGCTGCTTTGGGATATCTATTTGTAAAGGCAAGTCCAACTAATATAATATTAGGTAATAAAAAGCCTCGATTTGATACTGTGATAATCTTAACTTATTTCTTCTTCATAATAAAAGACATGATAAGGTATGCACAAGTAGCAATTGAAGAAGCAGTTTTGTTCAGGGGCTTTTATGGGGTACTTATAGCACAAGCACCCTTAATAGAAAAATATTCGTTTTATTTGGGAGCAATACTTTTGGTATTTATTTCATTATACGCAGCATTAAAATTCTCCATAAAAAAACCCAGTTTCTTGGCAAACCTGCAGGAAAAAGGGAAGCCGCCCACAGAAATCTCAAAAATAATGACAAGATTCATAATAATATACCTGATATTAGTCGCATTCTTTATATTGATATTTAATCTAGCATCAGAATGGCTTGCAATAGCGTTAGATGCACCATTAACCATGATTGCAATATTCTTATATTTGTTTGTGGTTATAAGGTATCATAAAAAGTTCAATCCAACAAATTTTATACATAAGATTGGCAGCGTAGGTGAAAAGTTCTATAAACAATTTATAGAGATGTTTCATTATAAAAGGACATTTTATCTAGGTGTTATGGGGTTATTGGCCTTACATCTATTGACTGATATAGGGAATTTTATAATCCCTTATCTGATCGGTCTAAAGGATATACTTTATTTTGGCAGATTGGGTGGGGGGCATACAGCATTGATACAGTTACTTATAAGCGATATAAAATTCACGCAGGGGATTGCATCAATATCTCTTGTAGTCATATATATACTAAATGCAATTGCAATGCTGTTTTTGTTGGTTCTACCTACATTTGTATGGTATAGGCTATTTAAGAAAAAAATGCTCCATGTAAGCAGAACAACATTGGCATTGGTATTTTCATCTCTTATTTGTTTTTTATTGACACCAGCATTCTCTATAAAGAAAATACAGGCAGCAGGTATTGCTGGGGTTGACATACTGACTAAAAGCATATTAAACACAGATTCAATAATAAATATGATAATAATGGATAGGGTAACATCAATAATCATAGTAGCGATAGCATCGTTAATATTAGGCATAATCTTGTGGGCATTAGAATTCAACAAAAAGATAGAAAAAGACGCATTTATCATAGCAGTACTTACTGGTCTAATCTTTTTTGGTTTCTATATATTTTATTATTTCATCAGTTTGTATCAATACTACATTAATACTATCAAATTCTTATTAGGGTCATCTGAATTCCTGATTGCATTTTATTTTAGTCTATTTGCTATAATGACTGTGTTATTTTATGTTGGGGGTTATATATTTTTCATATATGAATTCTTTAAGAAACATTTTTTTAAGAGATTTAATATTTGAGAAGAAATATGTTGATTATTATACACTATACCCATAATCGGTATTAATTTGGGTCCTCAAATCAACTATACTAATACTTGATCCATCAAGAACATCATCTAATCTATCAAGGAACTTACTTACTTGACGTTCTTTATCCCTTTTCAAAAATTCTTCTATATTATCTAAATTATGATTAGCAACTCTCTTTTTTCCATCACTTAAAGTTGGATGGTTGGTAATTTTTGTATGTAAATCATTTAATTTAGTACCTACATCTGCAATAACATTAGGTGCTGCAGCTGGATCTACACCATTAACACTCACACCTTTAAACCCCCTTTTACAACCCTCATCAATAATACTGTTTAATAATCTATAAAATTCTTCATCTTCACCTGCAGCAAAATCCCACATCAATATTGGGTCGCCGTCATGTATCTTCATATTTTGTATATCAATCTCACCATTATCTATAGCTTCTTCCAAAGAACTTATAGCACATTTAGGTATCTGTTCATAATATCTACATGGATCTCCTTTCTTAAGTATAGTCACAGTTATATCTCCATCAGCTTCGACCATGTTTCTCTCGATAGTGCAGACATCAATTTCAGGTTCACTAGTATCGATTTCATCCAACAGATCTGATGTATCTTCTGGGTCTAATTCTACTGGGAGTGCTCCTGTAAAAGTGCAGTCAAACTTTGAATTTTTCTTCAATATCTCTGTTTCTCCTTCTTTACCTTCTAGGAATATATCCAGTTTTCCAGTTGAAGTAGTGTAACAATCAAAATAAGGGGTATCTATAGTTAAATCTCCGCCAGAGATAGAACTGTGGACTGTGCCATCTCTGATTAGGAATATATTCTTTCCTGTATCTGATTTAAGGCTATCCATAATCTCGGGATAATCACTCAAAACAGAAAAAGGAACCTCCCTTGAATTATCAACAAAATAGATTCGCTCAATTCCGCAAGGGATGGAATATTTTTTTTCAATAACAGAACCTTCTAGACCATACATAGATTCTATGTCAAGCTCAAGGTTTTTTTCTAAGAGGGCCAATTGTGCAACACATCCTTTCTCAGATGTTGTCTTTACTGCTTTAAAACCAAAAAAGATTGTAACTGCAATTACAATTAAGATCAATATCCAACTAAGCATATTAGCCTGAGATTTATTGTTCATATATTAACTCTAGAAATGATTATATAAAAACATTGCTATTGTTATTATTTTTTGTTAGGTATAATCATTCTTAGGTATTTGCTTAGTTAAAACGTGGCAGCAAATTACTATATATTATTACATAATTCTTACCCCTACTTTCTCTGAAAAATAGCAATATTTAAATATAAGTAGGGGTAAACTATAATTATGGCAATACTAAAAAAAAGAAAAATAGGAAAAAAACATTATTACTATATTGAACATACTTATAAATTAGGCGGGAAAGTAAAGACCTTAAGCAAATATCTTGGCACAAAAAGACCAAAAGATATTGAAAAAATGAAAAAGAAGATTGAACTTGAGGTAATGAGAAAATTATGGAAAAACCCCCTTGCTACAATAAAGAAA
The DNA here is from genome assembly GCA_964618315.1 of uncultured Methanosarcinales archaeon. Taxonomy (GTDB): domain Archaea; phylum Nanobdellota; class Nanobdellia; order Woesearchaeales; family JACPBV01; genus CAZTWQ01. Next base: position 3,387 of record CAZTWQ010000046.1, on the reverse strand, counting down.
GAATTTACAAAAGAACTGAAAAAACTTCCAAGAACAGCTATAGAGAAAAAGATAGAATCATTTATGGTCAATTTTATTTACAACTCTGATAAGATTGAAGGGAGTAAGCTTTCATTCAAAGATACCGTTAGTTTATTCCTGCACAATACTACTCCTAAAAACAAACCATTAAATGACGTAAAAGAAGCAGAGGGTCACAAAAAAGCATTTTATGATATGATAAATAAAAAAGGGGATATTAATCTAAAAAAAGTATGTCAATGGCATTCAATGATATTTGGTGCTTCTGATTCTGATATCTCAGGCAAAATAAGGTTGCATAAGATTGAAGTTACTGGAAGTAGAACTACATTTCCAGTTCCAGAAGAACTCGATAAATTACTTAATGATTTTTTTAGGTGGTATAATAAAAACAAAGACAAATATAATCCAGTAGAATTTTCTGCGTTAGTTCACTTGAAATTTGTCACGATACATCCATTTACAGATGGAAATGGGAGGATAAGCAGACTTCTGGCAAACTATGTTTTGTATAAAAACAGATATCCTATGTTTAACATGGAATTTAATGATAGGAAATCTTATTACCATCACCTTGAAACAAGCCAGCTATGGGGAGATGCAAAACATTTCGTCAGGTTTTTTGTGAAGAAATATATCAATGATAATAAAAGATATATTGATTAAGAAAAGAATTATAAATAGAAATAATATACAATACAAATATGGCAAGAATAACTATCGACATTAACAAATCAGTAGAACAAAACGCTTCTGTCTATTTTGAAAAGGCTAAAAAGGTAAAAAGAAAGATAGAAGGGGCAAAAGAAGCATTAGAGATAACAGAAAAAAAACTAAAAAAATTAGAAAAGCAAAAATTAAAAGAAGATAAGATAAAAGAAGAACAACCAGAGATAATAAAGACAAAAAAAGAATGGTTTGACAAATTTAGATGGTTCTACTCTAGTGAAGGATTCTTAGTTGTTGGCGGAAGGGACGCAGCAACTAATGAAATTGTAGTCAAGAAACATACAGAAAAAGGCGACCTTGTATTCCATACAGATATGATCGGTTCACCTTTCTTTGTGATACAGGCAAAAAACAAAGAGATAGGTGAAAAGACAATAAAAGAAACAGCAGATGCTACAGTCACATTCTCAAGAGCATGGAAACTAGATATGCAAAACTCTTCTGTTTTTTCATGCAATCCTGATCAACTGACAAAAGAAGCACCTTCTGGAGAATACGTTCCAAGGGGCGGATTTATAACAAAAGGAAAATTAAATTATATTGAAAACAAGGTAAGTTGTGCATTTGGAATATATAATGGGAAGGTGATGGCTGGTCCTTTAGATTCGATAAAAAAGAACTGTAAAACCTATGTGGAGATAGAACAAGGAAGGGAAAAAGGCAGTTCTATAGCAAAATACATTCAAAAGAAGATAGGTGGTAATATAGATGATATCATAAGGGCCTTGCCCAGTGGTGGGTATAAGATTAAGAAATGACTCACCCCATATAATTATAATAGGATTATAGAAAAGTTTATAAATAAATAACCCTTACTAAGGTTATTATAACCTAAATGGTGATTAATATGGAATTTGAAACATTTCTAAAAAGAAGCGATAGATCAAGGAAGATATTTGGTAAGAAAGAGCTAGAGATAATTTACAAACAGCTCCAAGGACTTAATTTGACACAATCAGAAAAAAATAGGCTTTCCAGAGACATAAGACCCAAGTTTAAATTTATAGAAGAATGCTCAAGATTCCATAAAGATTTTGACATAAAAAAAAATAAAAGCAATAACGATATAATAAAGAAAACAGTTGAAGAGATAATAAATCACAAGTTTGCAAGAAGAATTAAGAAAATTCTTCTTTTTGGATCTTTTGCAGACAATACATTCATAAAAAGATCTGATATTGACATATGTGTTATTTTTAAAGATAAAATATCATCAGAAGAAGCCACGAAATTTAGGATTAGGATATCTGGGATGGTTTCTGAAAAAGTAGATATACAAGTATTTAATATATTACCAAAAAAAATAAAAGATAGTATAATAAAAAACAATAAGATATTATTTGAAGAAAAAGATTTTAAAAATATAAAATACACATTAAGGGGAAAATGGAAAACTCTAGGATAGATGATAAATTAGTATTTAATTCTGTAACAGAAGAATTAGATAAAGATGTAAAAAAGTTTATTGATAAAATAAAATGATCCAAAAATTCAAATGCATCCAATGCGGCCAATGCTGTTCACATATAAGGGGCATGATTTCTGAAGAAGAAAAGAAATTCTTAGAAGAGTTTGCTTATGGGAAGCTGCCTTTGATCCAATTATTCCCTATAGAACGTATGTCTTTTCCATTATTTGATTTTGAGGCAAAACGATTCAAACAATGGGAAAAAGACGTTGATATAGACGCTAAAATAAAACCATCAAGGGTTATCTTGGATTTGAATACTAACAAATCCATAATATTCACATATTATATGGATTATGATTCCTGCCCTTTTCTAAAAGATAATAAATGTTTGATTTATGATAAATATAGGGCATTTATCTGTAGGCTATTTCCATTTAACAAAGGGCCTTTTTTAAGAACAGGGGATAAGTTCAAAACTGAAGAGATGTTTGGTTCCTGCCCATCATTAAAGGATATTTTGCCTAATCTGGAAAAAAATGATAAGGGTATACTGGTAAAACAATTGCAAGAAGTATTTGGAAGTGACTTCCTGAACATAATACAATATGATTATATGACTGAATGGGCAAACAAATTGATAATAGATCTGATCAGGCAAAAAAAGATAAAACCTGCTATGAACTACCCTTATAAGTTCCTCTTAAAAAGGATAGAAAATTCTGAAAAGATAGATATGATGGACTTTTTAGTTGAAGAAAAAATAAAAACAAAACAAGAAGTAGATAGTTTAATAAACAGATTCGACAATAACTTAGATGCTAAAGAAAAATTAGAAGGATATTTAAGATGATATCAACAAAAGAGATGAAAGAACTGGAAGATAGTTGTGGAATCTCTAAAGTTACACTTATGGGAAACGCAGGAATGGGCATCTATAAGATAATAAACGAGAGATTTACTGAATTAAAGGGCAAAAGAATTCTGATCATATCCCACCATGGAAACAATGGGGGGGATGGTTTTGTTGCAGCTAGATTATTATCAGAAGAAGCAGAAACAGATCTATTATTCATAGGGGATGAAGCAAGATTCAAAGAGGAAGCAAGAATAAATTTTAAAATGATAGAAAACAATGATAGGATACAAATCCTGATTGACCCAGACCAAATAGATTTTGATGATTATGATATAATAATAGATGCAATACTTGGGACGGGTACTCAAGG
>CAZTWQ010000045.1:0-6651 GCA_964618315.1 uncultured Methanosarcinales archaeon | reverse complement strand
GGACTTTATTAGGCAATTCTCTATAAAACCTGAGCTAAAAGAAATGCATGAAGAAATAATAACTAATCTAAAAAAATTAATCCTAGATTCAATAAAAAAGAACATACCAAAAGAGAAATTTGGAATTTTATTTTCTGGTGGGGTGGATAGTACATTAATCGCTAAGGTATGCAAGGATGACAAGGAGAAATTTATCTGTTACACAGCAGCATTGAAAGAAAAAGGTCTAAAACAAGCAGAAGATTTGACTTATGCAAGAAAAGCAGCAAAGAAATTTGGTTTTAAGCTGAAAGTAACTACAATTAACCTAAAACAAACTGAAGAATACATAAAAAAGATCCTAAAAATCCTAAAAGAGCCAAATGTGGTCAAGGTCGGGGTTGCTTTGCCTTTTTACATTGCTTATGAATTAGCAAAAAAAGATAAAGTGAGGGTAATGTTTTCAGGTTTAGGCTCAGAAGAACTTTTTGCAGGATATGAAAGGCACTTAAAAGCTAAAAACATCAATAAAGAATGTTACAAGGGTCTGCTGGCTATGTATGAAAGGGACTTAACAAGGGATTTAAAGATAGCAAAAGTACAGGGAATAACATTAAAAGTTCCTTACTTAGAAAAAGGGCTGATAGAATATTCACTAAAGATTCCTTCAAGGTTTAAACTGGATGAAACACAAAATAAAATTATATTGAGACAAGTTGCAGAGCAATTAGGGTTAAAAGAATTTGCGTGGAGAAAAAAGAGGGCTGCACAATACGGATCAAAATTCGATAGGGCAATACAAAAACTAGCTAAAAAGAATGGATTTAAATACAAGAAAGATTATTTGAAGAGTCTACTAAAATGAAATTAGGAATTTTATGTTCAGGCGGAAAAGACAGTTTGTTTGCAGCCTATAAAGCAAGCAAAGAGCACGAGCTAGTCTGTGTAATAGCAATAAAATCAAGAAACCCTGAATCCTATATGTTTCATATACCTAATATTGATCTAGTCAAGCTACAGGCAAAAGCGATGGATATTCCATTAGTGTGGTGGGAAACAGATGGCATCAAAGAAGAAGAACTTGAAGACCTAAAACAAGCAATAGAGATAGCAAAGAAAAAATATAAGATAGAAGGGATTGTTTCTGGAGCAATAGCATCAAACTATCAAAAAACAAGAGTAGATAATATATGCGATGAATTAAAGCTAAAATCAATCGCTCCATTGTGGGGTGTCAATGAAGAACTTTATATCAATGAATTGATGAAAAACTTCAAGGTTATTATTGTAGGTATAGCTGCAGAAGGTCTAAATAAAGAACTTCTAGGAACTACAATTGGAATAACATTCTTAGACAGGATGCGTTCTTTAAACGTCTCACCTATAGGCGAAGGTGGTGAATATGAAAGTTTAGTTTTAGAATGTCCTTTGTTCAACAGTAAAATAAAAGTAGAAGAATTTGAGATAAAGATGGAAGACGAAAGAACTGGACATTATATTATTAAGAAAGCTATCTTAACTTAGAACTCTTATAATGCTCTTCCTTATATGAATCAATTCTTACAATCTTAGGATGCATTTTTCTTTTTGTCATCTCTTCTTCTAGTTTATCAGCAAATCCATCCTGGTCATAACCTAATGCGATAACATCTGGATTGATCTCTTCAATAACTTCATATTTGTCAGCTTCATAACCTAATCTTACCTTGTCTGCAATCTTTAGATCCCTTATGTGTTCTACTCTTTGATGTTCATCATATTTTGGTTCTCTTTTTTTAACTTCTAAAATAGTAGAATCTTTTGCTAAGACCACAACTAAGTTATCACCTAATGCTTTAGCTTTTTTTAGAAAATAGATATGGCCTGGGTGCAATATATCAAATGAGCCGAATGCCATTATAGTTGTCATCTTAGGTAATTCCAGTTTTTATTTGAGTATTTATTTCTTTCTAATTTTTCAGCTAGCTTAAGTTCTTTTTCACTTAATTTATCTTCAATAAATTCAATCTTTAGTGATTTTTCAAAACCTTTTTTCATAGCTGATTTAATATCATTGTAATCTATTTCTTTGTTTAATTCATCATTTATCGAGGTTATTCTTGATTTAGCCTTGTCAATAAAATTACTATTACAATTATTAAACAAAGAACAATATTTTTCAACATCAACATCAATTAAAACTGCGCCATGCTGTAATACTTTTCCATCAATCCTTTTCTGAGCAGAGCCTATTATCTTTTTTTTATTGACTAGAATTTCATACCAGGAGGGATCATTAAAACAAACAGCTGATCTATCGCCTTTCTTAATGGATTCATTCATTACAGCTTTTAAACCTAGATTCTTTAACCCTTCCAATAAGCCTTTGCTTATCTTTTTATAACTTTCAATAATATTTTTAGGCATATTTGATTCATCGGTGATTATAGAATAAGTCAATTCTTTGTCATGGAGTACTGCATTTCCTCCTGTTAAGCGCCTAACTAAACTGATATTATTTTTCTTAAGATTTTCAAGATTGATTGATTTGATAGATTGAAAATAACCAATAGACAAAGAGTGAGGTTTCCATCCATAAAATCTAATAACTGGCAATTTTGAGGATAATAGGGCTTCATCTATTGCCATATTCATAGAAGCACTATTAAGACCACTATCAATCAATCTGAATTTCATTTAAACCCTCTGCTGCATGATAAGAACTTCTTACCAAAGGACCAGACATAACAAACTTAAAACCCATTTCATTTCCAATTTCCCTAAACTCTTCAAATTCTTCTGGTGTATAGTATTTCTCAACAGGAGTCAAGTCAGTTCTAGGCTGCAAATACTGCCCTATTGTCAGGATATCTACCTTAACTAATCTTAATTCTTTCATTGTCTTGATTATCTCTTGTTTAGTCTCACCTAAACCTATCATCAACCCTGATTTTGTGATCTGCTTTGGATCTATTTCTTTTATTCTTTTCAGGAATATCATTGATTTCCTGTAATTAGCATTAGGTCTTACTTTATGGAACAATCTTTCTACTGTTTCTATGTTATGCGCAAAAACATCTGGTTCAGCTTCAAGAACTTTTCTTATAGCATCTGTATCTCCTTTAAAATCAGGAGTCAATACTTCAACTTTAGCTTTTGTTAATTTTTTGATCTCATCAATGGTCTTTCTAAAAGTCATCGCTCCACCATCTCTTAGATCATCCCTGGTTACTGAAGTTATAACAACATATTTTAACTCTAAATCTTTGACCGCTTCTGCAATATTTTTTGGTTCATGTGGATTTACATGGGATGGTATGCCGTTCTTAACATTGCAGTATTTACAGTTTCTGGTGCAGATATCACCTAAGATCATAAACGTAGCGGTACCTTTACAGAAACATTCTCCTAGATTAGGGCAGTTAGCCTCTTCACATACAGTATGCAATCCTTTAGAAGAAAGAATATTCTTTACTTTGTTGAACTCATCTCCTCCGCCTAGTTTTACCTTTAGCCAGTCTGGTTTTCTTAGCATGACTTTAAGAATTCTAATTATATTTATTAATGTTACCTACCATCATAAAAACCTTGTTAATATCATTAACAAAAAAAGGTTATTATCTATCCTTTGTTAATAGAATTAACTAAATAATACTCTTTTTACAGTATAGCTAACATTCCATTGTTCAAAAACTTCTTTAAGAATATCTTCCTTAACAGTTGGAACTAATATGCTTCCAGTTCCTATAAATTCGCCTTCAACCTCTTTAAGGATTCCTTTGCTCCCTCTTCCTTTAAGCATATAATGAAACTGCACTCTTTTAGAGGAAGAAAAGTTCTTTAAACTATAGATAAATAAGCTATTATTAGAAAAACCAAATAGAGACGAGAAAGTTCTTTCTTTCTTTATACTATATCCTTCTTGCATTAATGTTTTAGTTAATGTGTTACCCTTAGTTATATCACTCAATGTCAATATGCTTACATGGGTATTGGATATCAGTTTACTTAACGAATCAACAAGATCGATACTTTTTTCTTCATATTCATCCTTTATCAATATACACAGGTCAATATCCTTGGATTTGTATTTTCCCCTGGTTGAGGATCCAAATAATATAACATCTAAAACATTATTCTTATTTATCCATTTTTTTATCAATGACAATTCTTTTTGCATTTTCCACCTTCTCTTTTACAAGCCCTGCAATTGTTTCAGAGATTTGTTTATTATATGAATCCCTATAGAATTTGAACATCTTAGAAGAAATACTATAAAGTTCAGGGGAGTTCTTCTCTAATAATTTAAACCTCTCAGTGTGATTAGCGCCAATTCTATTTATTTTTCTTATTAATTCTAGATCACAAAGTTCAACCAATGCCTTATAATACAAAGTAACAGCAGAATTAAACTTTTTATTATTAAATGAATATTCAGCGACTTCGAGGTATTCTTGGAAATTCTTTTCAATTATCTCTTCTTCCATGATAATACTATTAACATATAAGACATATTTAAACTTTTCGGTTAATACTATTAAAATCAGGATAAACTTAGTTTATTGGAAATTTCGTAAGAAATCCCCTCAAGGCATAATACCTCATATTTCAGTGCGAAATTTCCAAGAATTCAAGCCGACGGCAAATACCCAGATTGCTTAGAAATAAATTTCTAACCCCTAAATCAAGCTTGAGATTTAGGTCGGGGATAGCCGTCAGTTTGAATTATTTTAACTTTCTCAAACCCAATTCAGCAGCCATGACAAGAACATCATAATAATCAGATACAGCAGGGCAATAAGCCAGTTCAAGTTCAGAAATGTCTTTTAATGTCATTCCTGCTTTAATTGCAGTCGATAAGATGTTTATTCTTTCTTTTGCTCCATTTCCTATAGCTTGGCCCCCTATCAATTTTCCTTTTTCATCAGCTATAAGTTTTATGGCAAGGTCTTTTGCCGGTCCATACCATGAAGGACCATTTTTTCCTTTTACTTTGCTGGTTATTGTTTTTATATCATAAAGCTCAGCAAAATATGAATTAAATCCTACTGCTGCTATTTCTATATCATCTATCAAGGAGACAAAGGTTCCAAGGATGCCCGGATATTTTTTATTCCCGCCTGCTGCATTTACTCCTGCGATAGATCCTTCTCTATAAGCATTATTTGCAAGGGCTGATGGCCATTTTTCATTATTGATATATGAATTAACACAAACAGAATCACCTGCTGCATAAACATCTTTTATTGATGTTTCTTGCTTTTCATTAACTTCAATCCCAAATTTTCCAATCTTTATATCTTTGAGAAAATCTACTTTTGGTTTAACACCTGTAGCCATAATGACCATTGCTTTTTCTTTTATTTCTTCTATTTTCTTGCCTAGTTCTAGTTTTATTCCTTTTTCTTTTAGTTTTTCTTCAACTATCTCTGACATATCTTTATCTAAAGATTTAGGGAATGTTGATTTGGCCATATCCATTATTGTAATGTCCATTGCTTTTTTGTTTAATGCGATTGCTACTTCAAGACCGACAGCTCCTGCACCGATAATTATTGCTTTATTTCCTTTTTTGATATCTTTGTATACTTCTATTGTGTCATCAATGTTATGGACTGTGTATATCTTATTGTCTGTTTTTATTAGGGGGGTAAAAGGCTTTGTTCCTGGAGTGATTATCAGTTTGTCATAATCAATCTCTTCTTTTTTACCATCTTTAGAATAAACTATTTTTTTTCCTTTAGTATCAACAGAAGTAACTGGCGCATTTAAGATAATATCAACACCTATATTGATCTTATCCTTCAGATCATCAATTGTCTTTATCTTACCTTCTAAAAAGAATGGCAGTCCGCATTGGTGCATCAGATCAAAATCTTTTTCATCGATTATAGTTATCTCTGCTTTTCTATCGTTTTTTTTAGCAGCTAAAGCTGCTCCAAAACCTGCTGCTCCTAATCCTATAACCACTATCTTTGTCATAATCAGAGAAAAAGAATAATCTTAATTTAAATGTTTTGATTTAATAAGTTTAAACCTTATCTAATGTATTGTATTACAATTTACAATAGAATAAGATATCTCTTTTGCAACAAATGCTTTTTTATCTTTAATATCATAAATTACAGGGTAAATTCTGATAAATTCCATCTCCCTGTCAACATACATCACTTTTGGAAATCTATTAAAACGGAATCTTTTTGAGATGAATGGGTTTAAATTAGAGGATTTTGGAACATTCCTGACAGCAGGGGGATTAATATTGTCGAATTCCTCAATTTCAGAAAATTCAACATCAATTATCTTTGATTCTGATTGGAAGAAACGATATTCAGTGATTATTATTGGTAATGGGGGATAGTTATCTTCATATCTTGTTCTGGAATCCTTTGTATCGATTTGTATATATTGTTTCATGCCTTTATCTGTATTGACTTCTTCAATAGAGATATCTGAGTTATTTATCTTAATTGTAAAAGGTTTAACTGTGATATTACCTGAAGGGCATATATCTTCTTTATTATTACATCCGTATAATAATGTGGGGATTATAAACAATATCCATATTGATGTGATTAAATAAATCTTTTTCATAATATTTATCAGAAATTTATAACTATAAAAACCTATTGATGTTGTTTTGATTTATTTATCTTGATTTTAAACTAGAGATTTTATTCTTGACATTTAAGG
>CAZTWQ010000044.1:5324-6807 GCA_964618315.1 uncultured Methanosarcinales archaeon | reverse complement strand
ACAACCAAACATTGCTTCCCTTCATCCTTGCTAAACTTAACCTTACCCTCTATAGCCTCACCAGCATAATAAGTTGTTCCATAAGTATGTGAACTAGTAATAACTTCATCATTAAAAGATCCATCTCCCCCATTATCACCTAATTCAATACCGTCGATAGTTATAGTACCCCCACCATAAAAGAAAGATGCACCTTTTCTGCATGAGAAAACACCTGAAGGAACATCTAGACTGCACCCTGCAAATTCCATTCCTGTAAAATCAATTATTGGAAAATAAAATATTCCATCATCATGCCCTTCAGAGAAGCATTGAGATGGATCTCCAAGATCATCCATATTTCTATCAACCCTTAGCCTAAACATCAGATGATCATACCTATAAGGGGATGTCTTTATCCTGCCATCTATCATAGTTGAATCGACCTGTATAAGTTCATTCTGCTTAATATTGCTCTCGCTTTGATAAAAGAACTCTGGCTGAGGTGCCTGGCTTGAACTTAGATCAAGACAATCACAATTTCTGCCATAAGGGTCATTCTGTTTTGCACAGTTTATATCCCCATTATCCTGCATATCTGATCTAGTTACGCAAGTAAGATAAACATCATAATTATCAAGATCACAGCCAGGACTTATCATCCATGAAGCCCTGTAATCATATATAGAATTAAAACTCACAGGATCAATTGTTAAGAATTCACGGCTTTGTAATACAGGCCGCACTAAAGTAGCAAAAGGAGCAGTATAAGCAATATCTAATAGGTTCTCAAAATCTATCTCCCAATCATAACCAAATGCAGACAGACAGATTTTTCTAAATACTTCTTCTTCCGTCCCCCCTAATAGATTGTTCAACTTAGCATTTCCATATTCATTAGCAAGCTCTACCTGTGAATCACCAACACTATCCCATACACCACTTAACCCAACACTGACAGCCCTAAGCACACTACTCTCACTCTTAGAAAAATCAACACCCTTGCCAAAAGGCAGACACCCGCTCCTTATCCATGTTATTATTTTCCAGATAAAAGAACATACAAACTGTGTAAATAATTCCTTACAAACACCAGTATCAGCATTGCCTGTAGTCCTTATGCTCAAAAGACAGTTCTTTAAAGCAGACAACATAGTCTTAAAACGTGCCAGCCTATTAAGGATCTGACTTATAGCTATGCACTGGAATGCAGCTAGATGATCCTTCATAGGGTCCATTATCAATAGATTACCAGTCACAGTAGAAGTCCCAAAATCATATATCCAATGATTCTGACCAAAGCAAGCCATCTGGTCTCTCCCACTTATATACCTGTCTTTATTATATTCTTTATTTTTATATTTGATCTTGCTGTACCTATAACTCCATTCCATTTCCTCATGTCTGCTAGTATCAAAAGGTTCAACTTCGCCTGGCTGATAAAATTGAGAAAAACCCCCTTGTTTAGAATTTATGCAGCAACATTCAACTCTTTCATCAGGAT
>CAZTWQ010000044.1:0-5224 GCA_964618315.1 uncultured Methanosarcinales archaeon | reverse complement strand
ATATTTATCCTCTAAACTCCTGCATTTTACAGCCCTAAACGGTCTCCCCCTTACGCTTTGGTCATCAGCACACCCCTTACCCTGGCTTACTTTCTGGAACAGTTCAGAGTCAGTAGCACTTTCTGTCCAGCCAGAAGGAGATGCATGGCCAAAAACCCTGTCACAACTCCACCTAAAAGCGCTGTACAAAGAAGACTCAGAATCCCACGCCCCAGAACAGCTTGGATAACATTCTTTTAAGCATGTATCGCTTATCTCATCCTGAACATCCTTTTTATCATCAAATTTCTTAAGTACATCAACATCTTCCTTATCAACTATACATTGCCTGCATAAATCCTCTTCATCTGAACCCATACCTAATCTCTCGATCTTTTTCCAGAACTCATCATAAGTACAAGTTATTCTCCTATATACCTGAACAGCAAGTTTTGTGATAAAAGATACCATACATCCAAAAGCAGCAAACTCCAGCACCTTCTTGACCTTGACTATCCAGTCATTTAGATGCGCAACAGTTGCATTAAGATCATCGACAAAATCATACAATAACCAATCAGGAAGGATATCCTGTGGATTGATATGAGTAGCATCTACAATATAAGTAACCTCAGTACATAGACTATGCACCTTTCCACTTTCCGCAACCACACCATTATTATACTCATCATAATTTATATTTAATTTAAATGGGAAAGACATCTCATGTTCTATTGCACCTATAAAAGAATCCCAATCATCTTCTGTCCATTCTTCTATCCCATCGATAGCCCTCAAAGGGCATGCGACATATGCTGTTTTCCCTGTAGGGCTCATCTTCTCAGTGCAGCTCCCAAGTATATCACAACTATATCCATAATTATCCTGATCTTCAAGATAACCAGAACCACACGCCTTAGATACATCTAAATTAGTAATCACAGCATCATCAGCACCCCCCAAATAAGTAAAATTAAAGTAAAAATAGATTGCTTCTGTCCCGTCTTTTAATCTCTCAATATTAAGCCATGTAGGGCTCTGATATTCAGGCAAAGGCCTTGAACTCCAAGTATAATCAGTCGACCAGCAGGTAGCTATCTCATAATCAACTTGTTCATAACCTTTCCTGCCAGCAGCATCTACTGCTAAGAAAAACAAATTAGTCTCGATAAAATCTCTCAATGATTCATGATCTGCAAGATCATAATAAGCATCGCCTGTATCATAAAGTGTTATCCTATAAGCACCAGCATACATAGAAGTAAAATCAACATCCTCTAACTCAAAATAACCCTCAGCATCAGCTATAGCCTCGTAATCAGCATGTGTACTGCATTGCTCCTTTCCTTCGATATCAAACCTACAGTTTGCCCTTATATCTGACTCAGAGATCTCAAGCAAACCATCAGCAAGACCAGAAACATCAAAAACATCATCTATTACCCCAAATGGTGTTCTTTTAATATATAGATAAACCCTGGCTCCAGGCTCAGTCCTCCCCCTTATCGTAACAGCATCAGCATAGTTCTCAAAGATCTCTGCATTGCTTTCAGGAGAAATTATCTCTATCTCAGGATCTTCTGTATCCAACAGCACCAACTTACCCTCTTCCCCACCATCACTATAAACCCACTGGTTTCCAACATTATCAACTACCTCAATCTTTATCCTGTAAAAACCATCCTCTGCCCCAATATCTACTTCTTCACTAAAAAGATTATCAGTCTCAATTATGAGCATTGGCTTGTTCAGTTCAGAAAGTGGATCTATCACTTCTGGTGCTGGTCTGTTTGTCAAACCCCCTTCTAGGGTTGTAGCAGATACCATATCTGATCTAGGACCTATATTCCCTGCAGTATCCATTGCAGCAACCTCGTAAGTATATTCTATATTAGAGTTAACAAGTATATCTGGATAAGTATCATAATTTATATCTTCAATCGTTGCAAAAGGACTTCCATCCCGATATATGATATATCCCTTAAAATCATCTAAATCCAATTCTGTCCATCTCAACTCGATAAGATTTGCCTCTATCGAATGGACAGTTAAATCCTCAACCTTTGATGGCGGTACTTCATCCACATCCCCTGGCTCGACAAATATAGATATATTCACAAACTTGTTCACACTCCCATTTATCAAGACCATTTCTGACATTACAACATCAGAGATCTCAGTAAGAACCACTATAGGAAGTACAGTATCGACCATTACAGAATATGACTCTTCAACAATATCTAGCCCTGATTTAACAACAACCCTGATTGTATTGCTCCCTTCATCTAATACAACATCTGGAAATACAAAACTCCCGCCATCTGCTGCAGTTAATTCTCTGGGAACTGCATCATTTACATACAAACTCACCCTAGCAGAAGCAAAAGTCATACCCCTAACATCCAAAATATTGCTAGTATAAGAATCAGGGATATTAGTATCCACAAACAAAGTATCTGCAGAATCATCATCAAGAGATTCAGCTATAGCTATAGGTAATAAGATGATCAATTCAATCAAAAACAATGATATTATCTTTCTATAGTTCATTTTAACTCAGGTACTGGTACTTTTTTTGAATTGTCTTCCAGACTTGCAAAAAATAAAAACATCTCTTCTTCATCTGAAAAATCTTTTGTAACAACATGAAATACAGCCTCATCACTGACCCTCATCAGGTTCTTATCAGGAGTCCACTCACCCGAATAGCCGCCAGTTATAGTATCATTATCCATCATATAAACTTCAACATCATAAGTAAAAAAATCCTTGTTCAATAATTTCAATGGCCATTCTATAGGATAGACAGCATAAGACTCAAATTTCTCATCTTTGTTCCTTACAACAATCGTAGCTTGTTCTTCATCCCCTAATTGCGTCTCTCCCCCGACAACTTCTCCAACGAGCTTATGTTTAACAACAGATACATTAAATTCTTTTATAGGTTTTAATCCAACAATAAAACTACCACCTATTTGGTCTTCAGGATCCCTGTCTAATCTTCTCCCTGTTTGTATGAAAACCTCGCCTTCTTGATAACCTTCCCGATTAGCCCTGATAATCCCATTTGAACAATATGGGAATCTTTTTTTAAGTTTAGGTATCCCTGTAGCGTCTTCCAAATAACTTTTTGTACTGCCCATATCACAATAATAGCTCCCGCAGATAAAAGTTATATTAACATACCTTATCTCCGTCTTGGTATCTTTAACAGTCTCCATAGCAGTGATAATTATCTCATTATCAACATCAGCACAATACTCTTCTTCCAGATAAGTATCCCTTGCATCAAAACTTTCAATAACAAAATTAGACCTGTCAGGTTGGTTATGGTTTATCTGCGTCTTAAAAGCAAAATTAAAAGCATACTCATCATTATCCTTTGTCTTTTCATCAACAATAGTAACCTTGATAGGGGTGATAACATCATAAGTAAAATGCCAGATATGAAGACAAAACAAAGACATGATCCCACCAGCACTATGTGAATTTGACTGCATATAACGTCCATGGTTAGGTCTGACATAGAAATCAATAGGCCAGCTCTGATCATAATTAAATGCCACCTTCATATTAGGATAAGTTATATCCGATATATCCCAGATATAATGATAATGATAATATGAATTTTCATATATTGGGTCCACAAACTCCAGGTTATACTGAACAGGATCAGTGCCATCAACAGGCGTATAGCTGGGAATCGGAGAAAAATCAGATGTGATCCTGAAATTCTCATTAAAATTTGTCCCCTTGACCTTAACATAAGGCAGATTTGCCTGCATCAGTTCCTTTAACCTATCCTTAACATCTGCTATCTCCCACCTTTTGCTCCCACAGCTGACATCAATTCCTGTTGTAGGTATCCCGCTATCATCTAAGCTTATAAGATCTATTATCTTCCTCTCGATAAAAGCATCTCTCCCTTCACCTTCTAATATCTGTTTGGCAAAATCATGCACCTGCTTTAACCTAACAGGTATAACCACTGGAAACTTCTGAAGTTCAGCAAGAGTTTTATTGAATTTATCCTTTACTTCGATTGGATAGATTGTTTTGATAGTAACATCTTCTTCACCTATCTCAGTAACAACATCAAACTGACCAAGACCAATAACCTCATACTGATTATAAAAAGCTGAGAAATTATCTATACAATTACCAATATACTGCTTTACATAATCAGATATTTGTGACTCCATAAATGAAATTTCAGGTACTGATTGTATATTATTATACCACCAATAAGGATTTTTTAGATCACCTATAGGGCTTGACTGAAGGTAAGTGCTTGCATCATTCTCTATCCTTATGGGAAAATAGATATAACCCCCATTAAGACCGATTATATCCAATGCCTCCTGCCCTATTGTCTTAGTACATGTCATCACATACTGCTGTACAGGGATAAGCTCAGGTATTATTACTTCCGTCTCTTCTATACTTTCTTTCCTATATTGTGATAATAAAAAATAAGTCATCAATACTATCAGTCCAACTATTATAAATACAGTAATCTGACCTCTTTTTTTTATTGCCATCTTAAAACTTAACTTCACTTATCACGCCGCTGATATAAACCTGGACCCAGCTAAAAAATATTACAAAAACAACAACTGTTAATACTGGAATAGGCTTAAAATACAAAAACCTGGATATGATGTAATATGTAACAAAGACCAAAAAATATGGAAACAAAAAGTTCTTTATCTCCACAATACCTATCTTTAAAGCGTTCTTTATACACTTTAGCTTATTATTCTTTACAAACAGTATATTTAGTATAGATGAAAAATGCAGGAACAATAATACCACAAGATAAAAGAATAATACAAACGAACCTACTTGCGATCCGAATAATACAATGAATAATAGTACAAACCAAGGTATTAACCACAATACATTAAGCAAAAGAAACTTTCCAAAAAACTTGATATTAAACTTAGCTTTCGATAGATTACTATATATCACACCCTGGAAAAAAGACCAGTTCAGGATAAACAGCACACAAAAAGCAATAGCAGCAAAAAGCATAAACATCACAAACCCCTTTAATTCTGAAGTCATAGAAGATATATATTCTTCTGTCCTAAAAGCAATATTAGTAAGATCAACTGTATTTACCTGAGATATCCTCTGCTTACCGATAAGGTTTATTATCTTGATCATTATAGCAAAGATCAACACCATCAGCCCATTTAAAGCTGAAACTAAGAAAATATCCTTATCCCTAAAAGAAGCCAGA
>CAZTWQ010000043.1:1424-6875 GCA_964618315.1 uncultured Methanosarcinales archaeon | reverse complement strand
CGGTATTAATGGCATTCATGACACAGGCGGACTTTTTCTACTAAGCCTTAAAGAACGAAAGGTTTATATATAAGTATGATGAATAATATCAGTAATAGTAATATTATCCGTAGTAGTAATATTATAAGTAGTATTAATATGAAAAAGGGATTAGTGATTAGATTAAAATGTATTATAGCTTTGATTAAATAGGATAAATTTTTAGGACATTAGACTAAAATGATTGAAAAACTTTTCACATCAAAAACAAGAACAAAGATACTAGAGTTATTCTTGTTCTCAAAAAAAGAATATAATATGAGGGAAGTAGAAAGAAAACTAAAAATTCCAGTAAGTGCTGTAAAAAGGGAGATAGATAACTTAAATAATATTTCAATATTAAAAAAAGAGAATAACAAATACAAAGTAAATGAAAGGTGCACATTTATAGATTCATTGATAGATATATTCATTAAAACTGATTCATTTAAATTTGAGCTTGAAGAATCACTTAAAGGATTAAATGCGAATTTTGTATTTGTATTTGGAAGCTTTGCAAATAATGATTATAATGCTGAAAGTGATATAGATTTATTTATCATTGGAAAAATAAGTATGTCTAAGATTATCCAGTCTTTAAAGTCTATTGAGCAGAGATTAGGTAGGGAGATAAATCCGATTGTATGGTCTATAGATAAACTAAAAGATAGCAAGGATAAAAGTTTTATAAGGGACATAGCTAAAAAGAAGATATTGATGATAATAGGGAAAGAAAATGAACTTAGAAAGATTATTTGAAGAAGATAAGATAAAAAAAGTTACTGAAAAGAAACTAGACCTTTCATTAACAGACCGAGATTTAAACTCTGCTAAACATAGCTTTGAATCAAAAGATTATGATTGGGCATTATCCATAGCTTATAACTCTGTTTTGCAGGCAGCAAGAGCCTTGATGTTCAGTTTAGGTTATAGACCTGCAGGGAAAAATCAACATAGAACTGTATTTGAATTCTTAAGCCAAACAGATATAGAAGAATCATTGATAGATTATTTTGATGGCATAAGAAAAACAAGGCACATAGCAGTTTATGATATTGCAGAAACAGTGTCAGAAGAGATGGCAAAAGAGGCAATAAAACAAGCAGAAATTTTTGTTCACAAAATTAGAACAGATGTTCACAAAATTAGAACAAAATAAATTACTAGAAATATTGAATATCGGTTAATATGAAAAAGGGATCAGGAACCAAAACTAGAATTTCTATCACTATAGATCAAGATATCTTCAATCAGATAAACAAGAAATGTGAAGATGGGCTTATGAAGGTCTCTAATTATATTGAAAAACTTATAAGGGTAGGTCTAAAAAATGAGAAATAAACGTGCACAAGTTACATTATTCATAATCATAGGGATAGTTATACTGATAAGTGCAGGTACAATCGTATATACAAGAAATACTACAAACAAAAGATTGTTAGATGAAACTCCCATTGCAAGAGAAGTAAGGCATGAGGGTGAACAAGAGATAAGAAGTTTTGTTGATTCATGCTTAAAACCTATTGTTCTGCAGGGGATGGAGATTCAGAGATTGCAGGGGGGGTATATAGATATTCCTAATTGGGATAAATTGACAATAAAAGAAAAGACAGAAAATCAACAGATAAAATTTGAAGGTGGGAGTATGATGGTCTCCATCGATCCATCTGGATATGGAAATGAAAATCCATTCTGGGTAACAAAATATGGGAAAGCAATCCCCAGTAAACGATATATAGAAGCAGAACTGGAAAGATATGTTAAAAAGGAACTTGATAAATGTGTGGGCGACTTTACACAATTTGAGGATATTGGATTTACTATAGATAAAGGTGAAATAAAAACAAATGTTTCTTTTGCGCAAAGTTCATGGGTATTTGTAACATTACCCCTACATATAGAGAAAGGGGATGTAAGTTATGATATAGAAAAATTTAACATAGAGATTCCTATAGATATGGAACTGATATATGATACAGCAGTCAATTTAGCTATAAACCAGGTTGCTTTTGCTTATCTTGAGCATTTTACACAGGATTTGGTATATAAATACAAGTGGAAGGGGGGTTCTAAAGAACTTGGAGCATTCTTGCCCCCTATAAGATTTACAGATACATTAGATTGTGATGAAGAATCATGGGAGATAGAACCTGAAGTAAGGAATTATCTAAAAGCAAACTTTAATCAAAATTTAGATCTTCTAAAGATAAAAGGGACTGACTTTATTCCATTCACAAGTGTAAACCCTATGGAACAAGGGGTTTATGATTCATATATAATGGATCTTCTTTCAGGAGATGAGTCAACCTTAAAGATAGATTATGTTTATGATACAGACTGGTTTTTTAATCTTGATATACTGCCAAAATCAGGGAATACATTAAGACCAGACACTACAATGAGCACACAAATTCCAATCTTAAGTGCTTTTTGCAACATCAAGTACAAATTCAAATATTTCTATGATTTTCCTGTATTGCTTAAGATCAATGATCAGAATTCTGCAAAGATAGATGTAGTAAGCAACACATTTGAAACAGGCGCAGGTTATGAATTTCATGTTCCTTTATGGGTTTGGGTGTGCGGCAACCAAAAAAGATTATGTACTGGAACAGAGATGACATATGAGGTTACTGATACAACTCATGAAGATACTGCTTTTTGTGATGAATCTCAGCGGAAAAGCGGTGATATCACAATAAAAGTATTAGCAGATTCAATACCTTTAGATGGAGTAAATATATATTACTTGGGTGCAAACTCAATGCAAAACTGTTTTATCGGAAAGACAGACGATCAAGGGATTGTCACAAATAAATTTCCATCCTGTTCAGGGTGTTCTATCCAACTGATAAAACCAGAATACCCTATAAAAAAAGTAGGATTAAATGTTTTAGACGATGCAGATAAAGCTGTGGATATAACATTAAATCCTTATGCAAACTTACATGTTAATGTAAGATATATGAACCTAAAAACCTTTGTCAGGTCATGGTATGAAACAGATAAATTTACTAACATATCTAAGATGATTGTTTTAGCACCAAAATCAGGTTATGGGCACAGTACAATAAGTATAATACAAAAAGTACAAGACCTTGGATTAAATCTAAGGGATGTTAATTCTGGGCCTGCAGAGAAAGTACAGGAACTAAAAGATTCAAGTCAATTCAAAAGTATGGTGTCTGCATTAAAGGGGGAGATAAGCCTAGATTCAGGCGATCTTATAACAATAAGTGGAACAGACTCTGCAGGTGGTCTGTTAAATTATGTATATCCTGATCCGACAGATGCACTTGTTCGCTTAGGTGAGGGTGAATATGATCTAAGTATTGCTGTAATTGGTAATGCAGATATTCAACCAGTAGGTCAATTTACAGAGAGTCTTAAAGATATTTATATTTTAAGTCCTGATCTGGATTATACATGGGATACGGGCAGTCTTAGCGGTAAGGAGACTGTAACTTTCTATTCTTTTGTAGAATTTACATCTTTAGAGCTAAGTCCATCAAATTGGTTTGCTATCGATGATCCGTTAGTCCAGGATGGAGATATAAAAGCAGAGCTAGTGTACAAGGGAGATCCCATATTTGATAGTTATGGTAGTATTGTGGGGTGTCAGCCATTTATAACATTTGTGGCTATAGATGGAAGAAACGAAGAGGATATTCCATTAGGTATTTGTCAAAAAAGATTTCGTGTTGATATTCCGAGGAGTGAGTATATATCATTTATGAAACCAAAAGTGATCTAAGATGAAAAAGACAAAATTAGGAAGGAAATCTGCATTTTTATCAGCTATTTTTATCAGTTTGCTGATAGTTTTAATACCTGTTGCTATAGCAAAAGAGCTAGATAATTATGATACTATACAGACAAAAGAACAATTCACTCCTTTATATGCGGGGGGTTCTTCGAGTTTAAGTATAAATAATCTAGAAATAACCCCTGGAGATATAAGTGCAAGAATAAAATGGAGATGCAGTCAAAGATGTATTTATTCTTTTTCCTGGTATATTGACTCAGGAATTATAGGCACTAAATCTGGTATTCAGTTCAGTGAACGGCATGAAACTTCTATGCCCTACTTATCACCATCAACAACTTATAGGGTTGATATAACAGTACAAAATGAAGCTGGTGAATCAGCCACTGAATCACAAGTATTTACTACAACTTTAAGTGCACCACAAGCTACAGGAAATGGTGAGACTGGTAGTGGTGAGACAGGAAATGGTGAGACTGGAAATGGTGAGGCAACATCAAACCTGGAACTAAATCCATATGAAAGAGATAACTTGCCAGATGCTGCAGCAGCAACTGTTATTGGGCTTGAAAAAACATCATCTTATGTTGATTTACTTGATAATGGGATAATATCAACACTTGAGCAGATTGCTTCTGTACTATATGCAATATGCACAACAATGAGTGCAGTTGAATCAACATTGGGTTCTGTTTCATTGGTTGTTGGGATGATAACAGGTGATAAGTGCTGTGCACCAGGTCCTACTGCTGCGGTTAGATGTACTGCTATGGCAAAAGTCTATAATGCATGGTCTAAGGTATATTCAAAGATTAAGCCATTATGCTGTTTTGTAAATTGTGGGTGGTGTTCTGGTTCAGATACTGATGATGATAATTCATGCTGGGGTGCGAATTGGTTAGATGATTTTAATATGGGTGAACTAGTGCCTAATCTGGGTCTTTCTCAGGGTTTTGAAGGTGCAGGTGGTGCTCTAAGTGATGAAGTGCCAGCTGGAGGTGGGCTTGGATTTGGTGGGCCTATTGGTCAGGGTGCAGGTATTGGTCAATTAGGGTGGAGCCCATATGATAACATTTATTTTGCAATCGGTTGCGTTTGTCCAATAGCTATACTATTTAATCTAAGGAAGTTAAAAACAATATATCAAGTATATGATTGTTGTATCCAACAATCAGTCTTAAATGATATGGGGACAGAACAATGTGAAGCCCAGTTTAGTGAAGCTACATGCATGTTCTATGAGGGATCGCTTTATTCTTCTGTTGCAAAAGTGATTGTTGGTCTGGTGTCAGGTATGATAATAAGAAAAATATCTGGTACACTAATCAAAAGTCCAAAACTAAGTGGGTTTTTGATGTGTGCTTATGCAGTATTCAAACTATCTAAGATTCCTGGAGTTATAGATGGGGTAAATGCTGCTTATGAATATGTTGGAAGAACATTTGACGAGCCTACTTGTGAGGATCTTGGCTTTGATGAGCTGAGAGAAAGTTTACAGGAAGATTATGTAGACATAGCATTCATTGACTTAAATAATGATGGTATATATGATTAAATTGGTGTTAAGTGGTAGATTTAAGAGATATGAAAAATCAATAGGAAAGGATAAATAAAAATCAATGAAAAACTAATAAAATAAAAAACCCATAAAAAATGATAAATAAAAA
>CAZTWQ010000043.1:0-1324 GCA_964618315.1 uncultured Methanosarcinales archaeon | reverse complement strand
AAAAACCAATAGAGAATAACTGATAAAATAACTAATAGAAAAATAATAAAATAAAAAACTAATAAGAAAGGATAAATAAAAACTGATAGGGAATAACTGATAAAGGATTAATAAAAAACCAATAAAAAAGGATAAATAAAAACCAATAGGGAAAATATAAAAAAGATAATTAGATTGAACAAAACTGTAATTACAAAATAGTATGATTAAAAAAACAATTTTAGGATTAATAAAGGTGAACTGATTTGAACAAAAAAGAACTGGAATTTATACTGCAAAAAGGGGAAGGCTTGAAGGTGGAGTT
This sequence comes from uncultured Methanosarcinales archaeon, assembly GCA_964618315.1. Lineage (GTDB taxonomy): Archaea > Nanobdellota > Nanobdellia > Woesearchaeales > JACPBV01 > CAZTWQ01. The sequence continues at coordinate 1,020 of CAZTWQ010000043.1, read as the reverse complement.
TAAGGAATCTCTAAAGAATATTGATAAGGAGATTGTTGCATTTGCTAATTCTGAAGGTGGGAAGATATTTTTAGGGGTAAGTGATAATAATAAGGTCAAGGGGGTTAAGGTAGATAATAAGTTAAAGTCTCAGGTACAGGATATTGCTAATAATTGTGATCCTGCTGTTAATATGGATATAAAAGAATTTGAAAATATATTGATCATAGATGTTGATGAAGGCAGCAATAAGCCGCATAGATGCAAAGAAGGATTCTTTATACGGATAGGTCCTAATTCGCAAAAGATGGATCGAGGCCAGATATTGGATATTGCGATTGGAGAAGGGAAGATCAGATTTGATGAAAAGATAAACAAAGATTTTGATTTTAATAAAGATTTTGACAAAGATAAGCTAGATGATTTCTTAAAAAAAGCAGATATAACAAAGACGATAAGAACTGAAGATGTATTATCCAATTTAGGATTGACTAAAAGAATAAAAGAAAAGATTATGTTCAACAATACTGGTGTATTGTTCTTTGCCAGAAGTCCTTGTGATGTAATAAGACAAGCTTATGTGACCTGTATAAGGTTTAGTGGTACAGAAAGAGTAGATATAATAGATAAAGTGGACTTAAAAGGGGATGTTATATCCAATATTGAAGATGCTATAAAATTTGTAAGAAGAAATACCCGCATAAGCTATGAGATCAAGGATATCAAAAGGAAGGAAATTCCTGAATATCCTATTGAAGCTATAAGGGAAGCAATAATCAATGCAATCCTGCATAGGGATTATTTTGAGAAAGGTGCTAATGTATTTATCAATATATTTGATGATAAATTAGAGGTATACAATCCCGGTGGGCTTCCAAAAGGTCTTGGTAAATCTGATTTTGGAAAGAAAGGCATAAGGAGGAATCCATTGATAGCAGATTTGTTGCATAGAGTAGGTTATGTAGAGAAAGCAGGCACAGGTATACAAAGGATGCAAAAAGCCATGCAAAAAAGAGGGTTACCAAAACCTAAGATAGACAT
>CAZTWQ010000042.1:0-7191 GCA_964618315.1 uncultured Methanosarcinales archaeon | reverse complement strand
TTCTTCGTTAATAGAAATAATCTTATTTTCGTACAAATCTCTCTGTTTAAGAAAGTTAGTGATCCATTCTTTTAATGAATTTTTGTTTTCCATCGAGCCTCTTTTAATTACGATTACAATTACAGAATTACTATAAAAATGTTTTGAAATAATTAGCGATATTTATTTATGGATCAAAGCAATTAGGGGAGTGTTTATAAGATTAATTAATCTGGTTAATTCCCCAAAATAATATAAAATTAGGGTTTCAGTTCCCTGAGATGTCCTCATCTGTTTATGGATGTCATTGTAAAGGCAATCAATTGCCCCGGTATTAATTTCCTGGATTATTTTAATCTCATTCTTTGAAAAAGCAGAGTAAAGTTTATCAAACAATTCTTGTATTAAAGCAAATGTTTTTGTAGTTTTTTTCGAGATTTTCTGAGGTTTATCTTTATCTAGTGTTTCGTACAAATGTAACAGGCTGTATTGGATATAAAGAATTTTAACCAGGAATTCCCATCTATAAATTAACTTATTATCGGATATTCTTTGCTTTACATATGCTCGACGACAAAAATTATTATATTGATTTACTTTTTTGGTAAAATTGATCACTTGATTGATGTTTTCATAATTGTTACTAGATAAATCTTCTTTAATTAAATTAAATGTTTCTTTAATCATAAAAAAAATTCTATTGAAAATAATCTCTATTTTTTCTTCAACAGGCTCAGAGACACTTTCTGCGACTAAAGTGTTATCTTTATCTTCTACAACTTCAAATCCCCAAAAGTAATTGTCAATGATGGGATGAATTACTTTTTTCTGTTTAATCGTTTTATATTTAATTTTTAATTTATCATATCCAGACCAATACAACGCATTAAGGAAAGGCCGGACATAAAATTCTTGATCTGAAGTTAAATCTACAGAAATCTCTTTCTTAATCTGATGTGGTTTAGTGGAGATTAACAAATTCCCCTCAATTTCGGAAATGTCCACTTCTTCGCTGGGACTAAGATTTAGTGAGCGAATCCATTTAATGGGTAAAGTTAAAGTATAAGCTTCTCCTTGCTTGATTAATTTTCTTTTCATACTGTGGTTAAAGTTAACTTTTTATTTAAATCTTTTGGAAATAATAGTAATACTATCATTAATAGTAAAAATAATTATATATTTAGGCCAATTATAACTACTTAATAGTAATAACTAATAAAAAGGTGACTAAAATAATGAAAAAAACAAATTTGGAAGAAAAAATTGATAAAGTAAAATCCGGGTTATTTTATGTGGGGTTAGCGACTCCCGCATTGGGTTTATATAAAGGATTTATGGACGGCATGGGTTTACGTGGGGATATGTTACCACAAATGGCCTCAATGGTAATAGGCCCTACTATATATGGTGCTTTATTTGGGTGTGCAATCGCTGATTGTGATCCACTTGATACTCTTGCGAATGAAATTGGTGGATTTTCTGTCGTTATGGGGATGGGTATTGGTGGGGCATTTACAGTGGGATGTTATGGTGCTGGATATTATGTTGCTTCATTGATGAAATAAATTGAATTATTTTTTTAACTTTTTACTTAAACTTTTCCAAAATAATAGTAATACTATTATTAATAGTAAAAATGTTTAATAAGTGAAACACTGCCCACTTGATAGTAATAACTAAGAGGAAAATAAAAATGAAATCAAAACATAAAACTATTGAGAATATATTAGGATTACCTGAAAATAATGAAGATATTAAAGATTTCCATGTTGTAAAGAGTAACCAAACGGTTGCTGTTTATGTTGTTAATCCAAAAATGTTACAATTTGATGATCCCAGACAAAGAGGGAAACCTTTTTTATTTTATACGGGAATGCACAAAGCGACCGTCCCTGCTAGAGAACTTAAAGATGGCATGAATGGATTTAGACCTTTTGTTGGAAAAAGCTATGAGTTGGATCAACTATTAAAAGGTAGGGTATATCAAGGTAAACTTCCTGTAAGTGTAAAAATTAATGGTGTGGAAGTAAGCATAGATAAATTATGTAGTAATCGTGTCCCTTTTTGTGGTGGAGCATTCAATGAACAGGATGTTGAAACACAAAGACAAAGAAATGATTCAATTACCCGTTTAGATTATGATCAGTTTGTGAACAGGATTCTTCCTGCTTATGATGCAAAAAAAGCTGAAGAAAAAACTTTTGGGTATAAAGCAAGTAAGTTTCTTGCAAAGTTAGGCATCTAAAAATGATGAATAAAAAATTAGCAACATTAGCAGCAGCATTGTATTTAACTTTTGGAAGCGTTGCTGCTTGTAATTCTGATGTAAAAAATGTTGAAACAAAAGGTTATCCTATTGTTAACCTTCAATTACCAGAATTATGTGATTCAAATCCTAAATTGGAATTGGAAGGAAGATTTGCCATTCCAATTATTTATTGTAAAGATTCTAAGAACAATCAAGTTGTTTGTAGATATGATGCTTCTTTTAATCACGCGATTGAACCTGCTTGTTATGTTTTAGAGAAGGAATAAGAAAATGGCATTAGAAAAAAAAATAGCTATTGTTGGAGATGGTTTTTTCCCTAAATTTATCACAGATTGTCGGAGAGCGTTAGAATGTTTAGATTTAGATCTCGAAAAGATGACTTATTTTCCAGGTGCTACTCCAGAAACTCTGGATGGAATGCTTAAAGAGAAATTTGATTTAATGTTAGTAGAAAGTCCTTTGGTGAGCGGTTTATATGATCAGGAAGGGAAGATTATTTCTGCATATAAAGTTGTAGAGCATTTAACTGAAAAATTACGTTCTGAAGGAGAAAATAAGGAAACTCCTATTGTTGGTTATTTTGATTTTAGAGATAATTATCTTAATTCTCTAATGGTTTATTTGGGTGCAGATGAGTCTTTTTGTCGTGACCAAACTCATGTGGTTGCATTATGGAAACATATTGGTAAAACTTATTTTAATTTAACTGAAGAAGAAATGAACACCAACGAGGAAGGTTTCATAAAATCGAAAGAAAGAATACAAAGACGGTATGATTTCGAACGAAGAATTCAAGAAGAAAGAGCGCAGCAAAGACGGTATGATTTGGAACAAAAAGGACCAGAAGAACAACTGACACAACGATTGTCTGATTGGGCAACGATAAGAGCAAAAAGAGAGAAACCAAATAGTGTTTGAGGAGAAACTAGGAATAAAAAATGATATTGGAAAATAAAATTAATCGCAGAGGATTCTTGAAAGCATTAGGAATTGGTGCTTTAGTAGTTGCTACTGAAGGGATTTCTAGTTTAGTTAATGCTGAAGAAAAACATTCTCCTAAATTATCTGAGGAAGAACAAATTGAAATGTTTAATCGTGGTAATGATAGTGACTATCTTAAACTATGTTCTTTTTACAATTCTGAAGCAGCTAAAAGTACTGATGAAAGTCAAAGAACTAGAAATTATTCTTTTGCTGCCATTGCTTTAGCGATGAGAATCAAACCTGAAGATGCTTATTCAAAAGCTAATCTTAATGACATGAAACAGTCTCTAGCAGCAATTAAAAAAACTAAAGTTAATTTAGATAGTAGGACGGCTAGTTTAGTTTTAGCAAGCAGAGTTGCACAAGTTTGTGGTGGGTTTGAGTATAACCCTGAAACAGAAAAAAGAACTTTTCCTTCTAAAACGTATGAATTATTTATTCCCGATGAAGTAAAAGAACATTTGGAAACTGTTTATCATGATAATGTGGACAGAAAAGAAGATCTTACCTTTGCTGAATATTTTCCAATTAATATTCGAGTTCATGAGTCATATCTACACACAAGGATTAATTTTGAGAAAGATAGATTATCAGCTTTATTTTTTGGTGATGCTCCCACTTGGTGCAGGGCTATGCTTGTTCCGGGGAATATAGGATATGCTAATGGTTATGAAGAATGTAAAAAATTAGGTTGGGAAGTGATGAAATAAAATGACATTAGATAATATCCAAGGAAATTTATTAAAATACAAAGAATTAGAGCTTGGAACATTTCAACATTCTGACCAGCTTACTACTGAGAGGAGAACTAATCCAATTACAGAAGATGGCCAGGACTTAAGAAATCTACGGTTTTATACTGCTGATGGGTCACTTTATACTGTTCAAAAAGGAAAAAGTTTGTGGGCAATTACTCGTGAACCAGAGAATTTGGTTTTACAAAATATTGATGAAGCTTATCCTCAGTTAGTTCAGACAGGAAACTATTTTCCTGATGCAAAAGCTGGACAATCTGCTCTTGAACACGATGATACTGTTGTTGCTGAGATTGAAAGATTGGAGTTAGAAAAGGAGAATTCAAAGTATGGTCATTTTGTAATTAATCCTAAAAAAACAAATAAACTTAATTCTCAAAAAAAATTAGTTGCTCAAAGAATTTTTGGTCCTGATGAAGAAAACTTTGGTTTAAATATGGAAATGTTTGCAAAAGCTTGCTTAACACCTCTTATTTATGTTTTAACACCTAGTTATGTGCAGAAAACATTAAAAGAAAACGATAAAGAATTTCTTGGGCGGGCTTCTTGGTTGAATGATTTTGATTATTTTTCTAATTTTAGTGCTGATGGTCATATTATATACGATTATATCGCTTTGCGTGGGGTACGTAAAGCAGTAGTAGATACTGAAAAAGAAATAATTGTATCAACTCCTAAAGAAAGAAAGGAAATAATTACTCCAACAATGGAAGAGATATTATCTGTATCTCGTAACCATGTTACAGAGGATGATTGGGAACCGTTTCAAAATGATATTGACAAATTGTATCGGAGAAAATAAAATGACATTAGAAAATAAAACTGAAGATGAATTAACTAGAAGAACTGTTTTGAAAGGACTATTTTGGGGTGGAGTGGCGGTTGCTACTGGCGGAATTTCCAGTTTAGTTAGTGCAGAAGAAAGGCCAAAGAAATGTGTTGCAATTGAAAAAGCAATGGCAGATAAAGATCTTGCTGATACGTTTGTAACGCCAGAAGTTAAAGATTTTTATGATCAAAATTGTTTAGAAGAATGTCATTCTTGGAAGTATGGAAATCATCGTGATTCTAATCGGGGACCTTGCAAAACTGCAGGAACTTGGACAAAAGAAAATGGACTTGATGTTTATGTAACTAATTTAGGGAAAGGAAAAGAAAGAAAGGAGTCTTATCGTGCTGATGGACTTGTAGTAAAAGTTGAAGACACAGAACTTGATGAAGTTTGGAAATATTCTTATGATGACAAAAAAAGAGAAATTAAATCTACTTGGATTTTAGATGGCAATCTCACTGCTGAAAATATTACTGAATATAAAGATGGCGAGAAAATTTGTACCCAATTCATGTATGGTACCCGAGCTCCTGCTAAAATTGAAAGAACAATTTATGATAAGGATAATGAGACTACTAGAATAGAAATTGATGGTGGCGGACATATTGGTTCCTGCAATCATTATGCTAATCGGAAACTCAACCAAGTCTGGACTTTTGACAAAAAGACAAACAAAACAACAGTCATTCAAGATGATGATTGTGACGGCAAATTCGATCGAACTTGTATCCTTGAAAAGGATTCTCCCGATTATGATTGTTTACATAGAAAATGAAACATTCAACCGCAGCAGGAGTAGCACAAATTTTATTGAACAACTTAGATGATGTTCTTTACAATCCGTTCATGGAACAAACTGGTTTGGCAGATTATCTTACTGTAACGCAAGATGAGATTGTTTTAGAAGAAACAAACGAACCATTCTCGGATACAACCATAGCAATGAGAAGTGTTCTTGGCAATGATTATTTTGAAAAGTTTATGCAAACTCTTGGCGTAAATAGGGAAGAAGCTAAATGGAACGTTTTTGATCAAAAAGGAGTTTATAATAAAACAATGGACAATTATGGGATTGTACATAACTTTTCTGTTCGGCCATTAAGCAGAATTAGAAGAAGAACATATCCTGGAGAATGTATTCGAGAAACTGGTTTTAGTTTGGCCGTTTGTCCTGATAAATCAGGAATAGTAAAAAATTCTTTTACTTTTGGTGCTACTGATTACTTGTCTGTTGTTGAAAAAGTATTAACTTTTCCAGATTGGTTAAGAACACATTTAGTTTATTCTCAGATTGATGCTTTAGTACAAACACAATACGCAGATCATTCTGCTTTTGGTCAAGGCAGACCGGGAATACTAAAAACTACTGATAGTGATGGTTTAATCACAGATGTTATGTTTAATCCGGAAGTTGGAGTGAGTAGAATTTCTGTAACTCCCAACAGAGTAGATTCTGATGAAAAGTATCGTGATGATTTAGTGTTAATATATAATGAATTTTTACAGTTAGGATTTCTTGACAAAGTTCAAGAAGAATCCGGGATTGAGGAATGGTTGAGGAAGAAAACTAAATAGTGCGTCTGTTATGATGGTACTATAATTATGGAGAAATAAAATGGAAGAATATGAAGATCTACAACATCCTGATTTTAAAATGGATGAGCAGTATAAAAATTTAGGAACATTATTTTTGTTAGAAGCATCTTTATTTGATACAAGTAAAGCGGAAACTTCTGATGACGAGAAAAGTTCAGTTTATGTTATGTTAGAAAAATTTGAACTTGGTGTTGGGCTTAAGATCCATTCTGAATCAGTGTTTGATAAACCTTGGTATTTAGGTACTAAAGTTGGTGATATGTTAACTAGAACTTTTTGTGCGAATGGTGTGTTAGGAGTTAGTTATGGTAAGCCAGAACATATTCCTGAAATAATTTCTTTACCACATAAAGAAGGACCTAAATTGTATCGTCTATCAAGAATTGGAGAAGAAGATAAAGTAACCATTGATACTGCAATTGCTGAAGCTTTTGAGAAAGAAATTACCTCAAAGAGAAGATATTAGAAATGAAACAAATAAAATCAGATGAATTCATGATTGTAAAACACAGTTATCTTAACAATAAAGATTATGATATCGCTAGGTCTGTTGAGGACATTTCTAAGTTAGAAAAACATCTTAATGGTAGAACTTCTGTACCTTGTTTTGAAGGTGACTTGGTGCAAGTTAGAGAAACTGGTGAGATTGTCTTAACACATCAAAATTGGTTTCCGTTAACAAAGAAACATTATGAAGATTTAAGGTCAAGAAAAATTGCTGCCCCTTTAAACGAAGTTCTTGATAAGTTTGGCAGATTTAAACAATGTAATCCTGA
>CAZTWQ010000041.1:0-7632 GCA_964618315.1 uncultured Methanosarcinales archaeon | reverse complement strand
TTCTAAGAAATGAGTCCCCCTGCTTTCCTTTCTAGCCAAAGCAGATTTAGCAATTAATTTAGAAACAATAACCATATTCCTTAACTCGATTATATCTTTATTAATTCCATTTTTCATTATTTTCTTAACCTTACCATTTATTTTATTCAATTCCTTCAACGCTAAGATCAATCCATTTCTATTTCTTATTATTCCCACTTTATCCCACATTAATTTTTGGATTATTTTTTTAATTTTAGCTATTTCTTTATTTTTCTTAACAATTTCATAATTAAGTTCTTTATTCTTTATTGTTTCAATCTTTTTTATTTTCTTTATTTTATTTTTAAGATTTTTAGCCAGAATATCACCAAAAACCAAACAATCTGTTAAAGAATTCGATGCCAACCTATCAGCACCATGCAATCCAGAACAAGAAGTTTCACCAATAGCATAAAGATCAACCACATTGGTCTCAGCTTTCAAATTTACCTTCACACCACCACAGCTATAATGCGCAGTTGGCGTTACAGGTATGGGTTCTTTAGTCAAATCAATCCCTTGCTCTAAACATTTTTTATATATTTTAGGAAATCTTTTCTTAAGATAAGAACCCCCTAAATGTGTAACATCTAACTCAACATAATCAGCATTAGTCTTCTTCATTTCATCAACAGTAAACTTAGAAACAACATCCCTTGGAGCAAGTTCACCATCCCTGTGATACTTAAGCATATATATCTCACCAGTATTATTAATTAGATGTCCACCCTCACCACGTAAAGTTTCAGAGATCAAAAACTCAGTTCCATAAAGCCCAGTTGGATGAAACTGCACAAATTCCATATCTTGTAACTCAGCACCAACACCATATGCAAGAGCAAAACCATCCCCCGTAGCTACAGAAGGATTACAAGTATTCTTAAACAATCTACCTAAACCGCCAGTAGCAAGAACAACAGCTTTTGCAGAGATTGTTATTGTTTTATTCGCTTTTAATATTACTGCACCACTGCATTTTTTATCTTGTTTTATCAATTCAATTGCCAGACTATTTTCTAGACATTTTATCTTATTGTTCTGTTTTATCTGTTTTATTAGTGCTGCCTCAATCATTTCCCCAGTAATATCGCCAGAATGGACTATCCTTGCAGCAGAATGAACCGCTTCTTTGCTTAATTGCTTATCAAACTTTACACCTAAATTTTTTAACCAAATGATCTGTTTTGGAGCATTTTTTACAACTAACTCAACAGATTTCTTATTACATAGACCATCACCAGCCCTTAATGTATCATTAATATGAAGTTTATAAGAATCATTATTACCAAATACCCCTGCTAACCCCCCCTGGGCCTTTTCAGTATTAGATTCATTGATCTTCCCCTTGGTAACTATAACAACATTAGCAAACTTAGAAGCCTTTATAGCAAAAGCAAGTCCTGCTATTCCTGAACCAATAACTAAAATATCTGTTTCCATATTAAACAAACTTCTGACCTATATTTATTATTCTTGAAGAATGAGTAAGATACCCTATAGAAACAACATCAATACCTGTTGTAGAATATTCTATTATATTATCTGGATTTATCCCCCCGGAGGCCTCCAAAAGAACATGATCATATAATCCTTGACTTTTTAATTTATCAATTATAACTTTAACATCTTTAGGCCAAATATTATCTAACATTATTATACATGGACAATCAATTTTACCTTGCTGCAAATCTTTAAAAGTTTTAGCTGCAGAAATAGCCTCCCATTCATTAAAAGTCTCTATCTCTATAAAATTAGCCTTTTCTTTTTTCTCCCATGCAAGGTTCAAAGCTTCATTGACATAATCAGAAACCCCCCGGTTCTTCAAAGCTGTCAAATGATTATCCTTTATTAGAATAGATTCCCACAACGCTAACCTATGTGTTAACCCGCAACCAACAAATACTGCTTTCTTATCTAAATAACGCCAATGTGTTTTTCTAGTTGGTGCAATTTTTATTTTCCCATCAACTTTATTAATCAATTCATGAGTTAAAGTCGCAATCCCACTCATTCTTTGCAGTAAATCAACAGCACTCCTTTCAACTTCAAGAAGTTTTTGAGCATTGCCTGTTAATTCAAATATGATGTCTCTTTTCTGGATCTTATCCCCATCTTTTTTCTTAGCAACAACACCTATACCATATTTCTCATACAAATAAGTTGCTTCTTCAACCCCGGCTATTATCCCATCTTCTCTTGTAGCAACAATTGCCTTCGCATTTTCAGCTTTCTTAATAACTGATTCACTGGTGATATCGCCCGTACCTATATCTGCTTTAATCTCATCAAAAACAAAATTATCTATCCATTTCTTATACATACTATTCTTAAGATTAAGTAATTCTCCCCTTTGATATGCTTTATTTATCAATTCTTTTCTATTCATGATAAGAAACAATTAGATGAATATATTTAAATCTTTTGAAAACTTTTTTTCAAGAGATTTAAGCCTAAAAATTGTTATGCAATTTTTTTCGTTTAAATGTTTTTAAAATAAATTTAAATACATTTAAGCTCAGAAAAATGTAAATATTTTTCTGTTGTTTAAATATTTGGGAGAATAATTCAAACTGATGGCTATCCCCTAACCTACATCAAAGTATTTACAATCGGTTTGAATTCTTAGAAATTTCACACTGACGTCCCTGAGGCAAAGCCGAACAGGATACAAGAAATGCTAGCATTTCTTAGTATGCAGAACATTATATCCCTATAAAAATTTCTTGTGAAATTTCAAATAAATCAAGAAATAGAAAGCATCCTTTCCAAAGCTATCTTCGCCTTAGAAACAACTTCTTCAGAAATCTCAACCTCCCCAGTTTCATTCAATAAACAATCATAAACCTTTTCTAAAGTAATCTTCTTCATCTGAAGACAAGTTCCACCTAAAGAATAAAACTCTTTTGAAGGGATCTCTTTCTTCAACCTATTTACCATCCCACATTCAGTAACCACAATAAACTCATTAGCACTATTCGATTTTGCATACGAAATCATCTGTGAAGTACTACAAACAGCATCTCCTAATTTAATAACTTCCATCCTACACTCAGGATGAACCATAACCTTAGCAGTTAGATAATTCTCCTTGGCTTTCTCAACATCTTCAACACCAATCTTATCATGGACATAACAATATCCTTCAACTGATATTATCTTCTTATTAGGTAACTTACTCTGAACATAGTTTCCCAAATTTTTGTCAGGAACAAATATAACCTTATCATTAGATAAAGAACTAACAACCTTAACAGCATTTGCAGAAGTACAACAAATATCTGAAACAGCCTTAACTGAAGCTGTAGAATTCACATAACTGCAAACCGCAGCTTTAGGATATTTTTTCTTCATCTCCAAAATCATTTCAACAGTAACCATATTAGCCATAGGACATTCAGATAACTCTTCAGGATGCAAAACCAGTTTATCAGGATTCAAAATCTTAGCAGACTCTGCCATAAAATCAACACCGCAAAAAACAATGATTTTAGCATCTGTCTTAGCAGCTTCCCTGGCAAGACCTAAAGAATCCCCTAAAGCATCAGCTACTTCATAGATCTCAGGCCTCTGATAATTATGAACCAATATTACAGCATTCTTCTCTTTCTTCAATGCATTTATCTTTTCTATCAATTTTTGTTGTTCCATAACATAATAGAATTCTTTATATATCTTAAAAAGTTATTGGTTTTCTATGGATAGACAGATTGTAAACAGTATAATAAATTCATTGAACAATACACTGATGGAAAAAGGAGAATATGCACAATTCAATGATCCATCTTACAAACCGATAAAGATAGACAAATCAAACTTCCATGAAATTTTAGAAAAACAAAGTTTTTCTAACAGTTTTAGAATCGAAGCTTCTAAACCGTTTAGAAGTCAAGAGACTTCTAAAAGTTTATCAAACAAGTTTGATAAAATAAACAAAGAAGAATCATCAAACAAATTAGCTTTTATCGATGGAGGAAATATAGAGATACTAAAAGCACCAAACTTCTCATTACAACTAATAAGGATATATTACAACATATATCAAAACAACAAAAAGATAAGTTCAAACAAAAAAGAGTTCTACATATTAATCAACGCAATAAACCAGAAAAACAACATAATCTACAAAACAGAATTCTTTGGGTTAGAGAAATCTTCAAACAAAAGCAAACTAGAATTCAACTCATTTGATGAAACAATAAGACAAGGAACCCATAGAATCTCAATTTCGACAATAGGAAATGTCATAAGAAGATTCACAGAACTAGAAACAGCAAAAGACCTAACAGATGAGCTAAACAGCAATGATATAATCATTATTGATGGTGACCTAAAAGCATCAATCACTGATGAATCAGATTATTTAGAAGACCTGTATAAAAAAGCAAAAGAAAAAAACATAATAATCGCTGCTTTATCAAAAACATCTGAACTTTTTACAGAAACAGGCAACGCCTTGATTCCCGTATTAAGTGAGCTTGCCCCAAAAACAGCATGGTCTTATTATCCATTAGTTAAAATTGAAAACAAAAACCACAAGATAGACATGTACATTATCAAACTAAATAGATCATCCAGATACATATTCAAATTCGAAGTATCAAACAACACAGATTATAACATAAAACAGATATTATCTTTATTAAAAGATAATTCCATTGATCCTGTTTTCTTAGGCTACCCTTATGGATTAATAGAAGCAGACCAATTTGCCAGAGTAAGCAACAAAGAAAAAGATTACCTAAAAACCATTTTCCTATCAAAACTAGGTCAAAATAATGAAAAAATAGCACAATATCTAAATACCTTAAACACCCATTCTATACTAGATTCTATAAGCTATTGACTGTGTTGTCCCGAAACTAATTCAAATTTTTAAATGAACAAATAATAACAATTGATGAAAACTGCCTGAAGAGGGAAAATCCATACAAACTTCAAAAAGCGTAGCTTTTTGACGGTTTAGAAATCATTGATTTCTAAAAGTATGGATTTTTCCTTTTGACATAGGGCATTTGCGGAGCAAATGACCTTGTTTGAATCCTCTGTTGTTATTATTTGTGACTACTACATTCTAAATATGATTATGTAAACCAAAAGAAAAATAGCAAATCTATAAGCTATTGACCATAAGTTTTATATATTCCATTCTCAAAATATGCATATATGGCTTAAAAGCCTAAAAAAGAGGTGAATACAATGGATGAAAGAATAGGTAATTACTCATTCATAATTGGAGTGATTATAGCTATAGTTTTAGGTATTGTTTCTTTAGGAGCAGCAACTCCGTGGCTGGCATCTTTGCTGGTAATACTAGGATTAGTTGTAGGTCTCTTAAACGTAACAGGCAAACAAACAAAAGAATTTTTGCTTGTAGCTACTGTATTGGTAATAACAGCAGGACTTGGTGGAGCAGGAGCAACATTAGGTGGAACAGAAATCGTCGGTCCATACCTACAAGGAATCTTTGCCCAAGTATTAGCATTTTTAGTGCCTGCAACAATTGTTGTCGCATTAAAAGACATATATAGGTTATGTGAAAACTGCTGATCAAATTTCTTTTTTATTTTTTATTTTCAGTAAACTATATATACAAGATAAACTAAATCTATATTATGTACGACGTAATAACAGTAGGATCATCAACAGTAGATGTTTTTGCTAAGACTAAATTTTCTGAACTTATAAAGATTATGAGCAATAACACAAAAAAAGACTTTCTGGCATATCCAACTGGATCTAAAATATTAATAGAAGAATTAAACTTTACAACAGGTGGAGGAGCAACAAACACAGCAGTATGCTTAGCAAGGCTAGGTCAAAAAGTCTCTTGTATCTCAAAAACAGGCAGCGGTTCTAACGCATCTAAGATAATAAACCACCTTAAAAGAGAAAATATAGACTCTAACCTGATAGTTTGCAGCAAAAATAGCAGAACAGGTTATTCTATAATACTAGACAGCCTAAAACATGACAGATCAATACTAGCATTCAAAGGATCTAACAATAACCTAAAATTTAGTGAGATAAACAGGAAAAAATTAAACACAAAATGGTTCTATTTCTCAACAATGCTAGGTGAATCATTCAAAACATTAGAAAAACTAGCTAAATTTGCAGAAAAGAACAAAATCAAGATTGCTTTCAATGCCTCAGAATACTTAGTAAAAAAAGGATCAAGATTCCTAAAAAATATCCTTGAAAAAACAGACATATTTGTCTTAAACAAAGATGAAGCTAAATTATTAGTTAAAAAAGAAAAAATAGACAACATCCTAAAAGCAATACACAAGCTAGGACCAAGAACAGTAATTATCACCGATGGAAAAAATGAATTCTTTGTTTTTGATGGTGAATTTATATATTCTGCCAGACCGACAAAAACAAAGATCATAGAAACAACGGGAGCAGGTGATGCATTTGCAGCATCATTCTTATCTGGCATGATAAAAAAGAATAATATAGAATTCGCTATGAGACTAGCTTCAGCAAACTCAGAATCAGTCATACAACACCATGGAGCAAAAAACAAACTACTAAACTACAAAGAAGCATTAAAGATCATTAAAAAAGAAGACCTAAATATAAAAAAGAGGAAAATAAGATGAAAATATTAGGTATAAGCGGTTCTCCAGTCAAAGATGGAAGTAATGAAAAAGCAATAGACTATGCACTAAAAAAAGCAAAAAAACTAGGATTTGATACAGAAAAGATTACCCTAGCAAAAAAAGACTTAACAGGATGTATTGCCTGCAATCAATGTAAGAAACAAAAAGGAACATGCTCAATAAAAGATGTCATGGAAGACATCAGACCTAAGATGGAAGATGCTGATGCGATCATAGTATCAAGTCCTGTCTACTTTGGCTCACTATCAGCACAAACAAAATCCTTATTCGACAGATCCCTCCCATTAAGAAGGGATAACTTTAAGCTAAAAGACAAGATTGGAGCAGCAATTGCAATAGGCAGGTCAAGAAATGGTGGTCAGGAACTGACTATTCAAACAATCCACTCATGGATGCATATACATGGGATGATCGTAGTAGGTGACAATAACCATTTTGGTGGAACAATAGCAGCACCATTTGAAAAAGATGAATTTGGAAAGAAAACAGTTGATGATACGATCGATAAAGTTTGTAATTTGCTGAATAAAATAAATAATCCATGATTTTTCTACTAAACCCTACAAATCAAAAACTTTTAGAAATCTATGATTCCTAAACTGTTTTGAAAAACCAAATGTTTTCTCTGTTGTCCCAAAACTAGTTTACATTTTCAAATGAGCAAATAATAACAATGATAAATTCTTGCCTGAAGAGGAAATTTCCTTTTGGCATATGACATTTTGCGTACTTCAACTTGCGAAGCAATGTGAAGGTTTAGAAATATCTGATTTCTAAAAGCAAAATGGCCGTGAATGAATCCCTTGTTGTTATTATTTGCGACTGCTACTTAATAACCCCATTAGGTTAACTAAAAACGTTATAGCATAAAACCAAATGTTTTCCAAAAACTTTTAGGGGTGTAGCCTAAACGGTTTTGGAAAACAGTAGGTTTTCCAAAAACTTTTAGGGGTGTAGCCTAAACGGTTTTGGAAAACAGTAGGTT
>CAZTWQ010000040.1:0-8269 GCA_964618315.1 uncultured Methanosarcinales archaeon | reverse complement strand
TTTATATTTTAAACCTATTTCTCTTTTATGACTTTCATAATATTAGAAACAAAAAATTTTGAATTATTTAATGAGTCTTCAGCAGGTTCTTTATTTGCTTGAGGAATAGTCTGATAAGTAAAATGACCCCTTTTCCACTTTTCATCCTTAAAAATTTCCAAAAGCGTATCTGCGCGAACAATCATCTTCTTATATATTTTAAGGAAACTTACATCCAACTCATTTGTATCAACAAAATGTTTATTAAACTCATCAAACGTTTTTTTATGTACTTCTGGAGATTTTGTTTCTATATCTTTTGTCAAGAGTATTGCTTTTGCTGCATAAAAGATAGCATAATATGAATGTGAGATGACAGAACTATAAAAACTAATATCGTCAGGTAGGTCAAAACTCACTTTATCATTTTCCTGTTCACTTAATCTTTTCAAAGATTCTGCCACCATTAGCTCATTATTTGCCCTATCAAGATATATTTCAATAAGAGAACCCATTTTTCATCGCCTCAAATAATATTTTATAATATGCTTCTGCCCCATAGAAGATCAGATTATTTTTTACAGTTTCCTTGCCATAATTATGTTTCTCACTTAATAACATCTGTTTAAATTCTTCATCTGTAAAAACATATAAATGTATCGATGGGATACTCATTTCACAGAAATGCCTTAATCTCGAACTAACCTTTTTAGCATCGTTTGGTACTATTAATATTACATCTAAATCTGATTTTAGTGTTTGTTTTTCTTTAGCATAACTTCCAGTAACTAATAATGTTAAAAAGTTAATGTTCGCTTTTTTGAATAAATCATAGATACTATCAATTGGAAAATCTTTCTTATTCCACGCTTTGTACTCAGCAACCATTGACAAGAAAGAGATTGCCTTAGGGGTATTTGCTATTTTATAGATTCTTAATCCCCTTTTCTTCTCTTTAGTTAAAATACCTTCTTTAACAAAAGATTTGAGGGAATTATAGGTATAGCTCTCAGACTTACTATTGATATAATCTTTTACCTCGCCAAATAAGTAAGTAATTGTGGGGTTCTTAACAAATACGTCCAATATTCTATATGATTTTTTTAACATTTTCCTGTTTTTAGGTTTAATCTATCCTATAAATAGGAATGTTATATTTAAATGTTTCTATTTTCTTAAATAATTAGCTACGTTTCTTTATTCTTTTGTTGGATGCATTTTAATTCCCTAAACTGATAGATAATTGTTAATAGAATTTCTAAAAAATTAAATGATTAAATATACACCTGTCCACTTAATAAAATAAGAATAAAAAAAGAAATCAATAATTGACCAAAACTTCAACATCTTTCCCAAAGACAGTCTTAAGATCCTCAAAGATCTTCTCTTTGATAAACACTTTTGGAGGAATCTCAACCTTAGCTAGATGCTTTTCAAGATCTTCCAAAGAACTTCTGGCTACAGTCCCTAATCCACCACTCTTGTCTATCTTTGCCTTGCTTATCTCTTTCTCTTCTTTGTCAATATCATGGATTATAAACGCCTGATCGTTCAATAACAACACTTCACCATATCTATTTCCATGTTTAACCCTGATCTTAGCCCGTTCAAGCTCTTTTCCTCTCTTTCTCTGCATATACTCAACCAGAAACTTGATAAGAATAGTAGAATCCTTCTTAACTTTCTCAACTTCTTGTTTTGTAAGTTTCTTACCATCATAATCCTTCTTTGCCTGGATTATCTCATTCAGTATTCTCAAAAACTTAGCAGGAATCTTACCTTCAGAGATCAATTCATCTTCAAACAGCTTAACAACTTCCTCATCAGCTACTCTCTCTACACCTTCTAATCTCAAAACATCCCTGATTATTGTAACAACAGTATCATAGATGTTAAGCATATCCTTCTCTTCTTTGATCTTCTCTATCTGAGTAAATAATCTTTTTATCCTTTTAAGATATTTATCAGCATCTGCCAATAGTTCATCCACTTCTTTTCCAGTTGTCTCTTTCTTTAATCCATGCTCTACATCTTTTCTGTTCTTGATGACCTTATCAAGAATATCAACATATTTATCCTCAAAAAGCTTTTCTTTCTTGACAAATATTTCCCTCATAAGCTCTGCAGTCTCTTTTGGAGCTGGAGGTGGAACACCATGCAGCATCAACGCAGCCTGTGATGGTGTTAATATAGAATAATAGATATCTTCCATCCCGATATTCTTAAGTTCATTCTTAACTCTCTTTAACATCTGTTCTCCACTGCCCATAAACATATCAATAGCCTCTGCCGAAGGCTTAATCTTGCCCATCTTCAAAAGCTGTTTCCATGGCATGAATATTCCCCTATCATAGAATGGAACACCATCTCTAAGCAAAGTAAAGATTATTGGATTTGCTTCTTTCAGTGAATCCCAGAAATCAGTTAATATATACACCTGGATATTAATCTTATTCTTTACACCAGTTATCTCTCCAGCTTCAATACCCATACCTATAATGATAGCACGAAGCTTATCTTTCAACTCAGCCCGAGTCATCCTCTTAACATCAGTATCATCTATCACTATCCAAACATCTATATCAGAAGTCTTTGTTGCCCTTCCCTGAACCAAAGAACCAGCAAGAACATAGCTGACAATATATTTCTCAAACTTCTTAAGAACCATATTTTTATGAACTTCAGCTATCTTTATTGCCTGCAGCATACCCATATCATATATAGGTGCTGACATTGCAACTAACTGCAATAGATCATACTTTGCATCATAACAATTCTGCCACAATTCACTCAACAACAAAACATCAGGGTATATATTTTTATCAATATCCTGTGCCTGTTTATCCATGATTGTTAATAGCTTATTTTTTAGATCCATCTTAGCCATCTTTTTAGAATCTGAATCGTCAATAAGAACTAAAACATTTATTCTGTCTTTATCTACCTTCTGCCCTTCTTTAGGCTTTGGCGGAGGCATTAAAGCTACACCCATGATATATTTATCAAATTTTTCAGTTATCTTCTTCTGAAACTTCTCTAATTTTGATTTTATCTCTTTTAACTTATCCTCTTGCTCTTTAGTAAGCTTTGGCAATGGGGGCATTCCCCCTTTCCCATTAGGGAGTAAATTACCTGGTCCGCCAGGTGGCATTCCGAGAGGTACCCCTTGTCCAGCAGGCATAGGTGGCAGCTTAGCCCCCATCCCTTGAGGAATTACAGGAGTACTTGGTTTTGCATAATCTTTATTAGAATTATCTTGTTTTTTAGCACTAGATTTATTTTTCTTAGCCATAGTTAACACCCTTGATTATTTTTACTATTGTAGTTAGGTATAGGATATATAAACCTTTTGGAAGTGAAGCTTACAAAATGGTTTAGAAACATTATGCTTTGCTTAATGTTTTTGGTAAAAAACCTCAAGCTTTACACTAAGTTTTGGGTACCTTAAGCTATGCTTGAGGTATTGGGTACAATACAAAATATGGATATATTTCCAAGAAAATTTGTTTGTCAAGAGTAGTTAATCTATATCCATTTAAACATAGTAAAACCGAAAGGTTTATATTTCAGCTTATTCTAAATGGATATAATTAATATTATGATATACAAATATAAAAGGTGATTGAATATGGTAGGACCAGCAGCACATGTTAAATATTTACATAATCTAAGTTCAGCAGACCTATACAGGGATGATGTAGAAGATCTTCTAAAAGGAGTTTCTCTTAAGGACAAAAGTGGTAAAAAAAGGGATATAAACGAAATTGTTGACGAAATAGTATCACAAATGGGTCAATCAGGATCCCCATTACACGAACATTATGCAGGTAATAAAGATTACCATATAGTTGCAGCCGAATTACGAAATTTCTTAAAAGCAAACCCTCGTAGATTAAGAGGGGGTAGAATTAGTAAAAAATTAGCTAAAGATATAGCTCAAAATGTATATTGGCAAAAAGCTTATCAACAATCTTCACAAGATTATTCAGTTGAACTACAACAAATGAGTGCAGGTGAAGCTAAAGAATCTCTTGGCACAGTAGTAAAAGACTTATTAGGTAGAGATTCTGACCTTACAGACATAGATGGACTTGAAACACAAGAAGACATAGCTAGTAAAGCAAGAGAATATCATCAAGAATCATACACTAGAGTTGCTGACAAACATGAAAAAGGTGAATTCCTCGATAAGAAAACCCACAGAGATTACTTAGCATACAAAGCACCTGCTAAAAAATAAATAATTATTTTATTTTTTCTTAAATTTTTTAATCTCAACCAACCCTAGTTCTACCCCTAAAAACCGAAACATTTAAATACATATTAACCACTAACCAGTAGTATAATGGTACATCACCCATATTTTCCACAAAATGCTGTAAAAATACACGACGCAACAGTAGCCGAAGGCCTAGATAACATAGGCAGACATGACATGATGCAGCAAGATACAGCAGAGAAAGCTATAGCTATAGCAACACGCCCCCCTAAAGATCACCCTAGTGCATATGACAGAGGACCTCATCTAAGAGAAAATATTTGGTCAAAGCATTTAGATTGGAAAAATGCATGCAGCGAAGACCACACTACAGAATATGTTAGAACAAAATCTACTGAATACATGATTATCCCTGCAAAAGGAAGAGAAAAGAGATGTACTAATATAGCAGGAATAAAGATGGCAGATGTAGAAGGTGAATTTGACTTCAGAGATACAGGAAAACTAGTAACCGAAGCGCATGACTTAGAAAGAGATGTTGACGATTTTACAAAAAGTGCAGTAGGATACAAACTAAAAAAACACCATTCTGAAGATTTAGAAGATGCCCCAGATATTGGTTATATTGCAATTACCACAGATTCAGACATGATATATGGCGTTGCAAAAATATGTGAACATAGTGCTATCCTAGTTGCAAACCAAAATTCTCGTGAAATAATGCAAACCTGGGCAGAAAGAGAAGGCATAGATGTAAAAGAGATGACAAGAAGGGGCATAGGAGAAGAAGTACTGCACCTATTACAAGATGGAAAAGCATCTGTAGCAAAAGAAGTTCAAGTAAGAAATCAATTGATAGAAGCATACTCAGAACTAGCAGATAATGCAACTAACCCAAAAACAAAAGAAACATATTCAAGATTAGTAAAAAGCCTAAAACAAGATCTTACAACAGTAAGAGAACGTTACTCAAAAGCATACTCCAATAGATTAACAAAATCAAAAGATACATCTATAAGTGAACTAGAACAAACACTAGCAGCAGAAGCTGTAAGTGAACATGGGATAAACTCACTACAAGGAATAACAGAATATGTATCCAAAAGGATATCTGAACTAAAAGAATCTGGAAAAGAAGGTAAAAACACATCAGGTAATAAAAAAAGCAGATACACAGGAAAAACTACAAGATACTTAATAACATCAAAAGGACAAGAAAACCCAGAAGCAAGCGAAGATGGTAAAGGAGAATCTACAGATAGTGATAGCGACGGAGAAAGTGGAGACGGAGAAGGAAGTGAAGGCAGTGGAGAAGGTGGAGAATAAAACTTTTTTTTCTTAATCGAGAAAAAATACTAAAAACTATAAAAATCAAATTTATTTATTTCTATACTTATGACCCAAAACAACTTTTTCCAGATATAATTCCATTTTACTTTCATCATAAGAAAAAATAACTCTTGATTTTCCAATCCAAACTCTACAGCTGCCACTTAAATCATAATGTAAGAATTTATATCTCGTGGGATCTTCAGATAGTTCCTCAATCTTCTGCTTTACCCTTTTCTGCATTTGAGAATCTAACTTCTTAAAATCTTTAGAAAATTCATTAGTGGGAAAAATCTTATAGCTCATTCCAATCTACAAACTCTTTTTTCTTAATTTGTTCTTTAGATTCCCTATAAGAATCCATAAATTCGCTATCAGACATTAACTCTAAAGATTCAACTATAGAATCAAATTGATCCTTAACTCTAACTAAATCTAGAATTGCATCTTTCCTTACACATATAGTACCTGCCATAATAACACATGATAATACCTGCTTATTAATAAATTTTGCCTTTTGCTCTGGATTACATCCCAGTTATTAAGAAAATATAAAGAAAATCAATAATATAATCAAACTACAATTTCTTGACTAACTTACCAACACCCACAATTAAAAATATTCTCGTAAAGATAACTCCGATTACAAACAACAAAATAACAACAAACAATAACACAATATTAAACTCAACTACCAGATAAGTCAGATAAAACAATAAAGAAATTATCAACAAATTAATCAAATAGACCAAAATAATACCCTTAAACCTAAAAACCCCTAATCTAAACATCAACTTAGGTATTTCTTTCAGTTTATTTTTACCAATTAGGCTATAACCGATATATAAAAAATAAAAAAGGACAAAAGATAATATCAAAACCCAAAATAAAGGCAAAAGATTAAAATCCAGTTCAATCAAAGCACCCTTCAGAAGACTAAATATAAATGCATAAAACAAGAATACAAAACCCAATGTCAAGACAAGAAAATTAAACATATATTCCATTACCAATTTAAGTTTCATATTTCTAAAAAGATTATCAGTCAAGACCCACAAAAAACCATTGATAATGACAAACGCCAAAAAAGAAAATAGACCAAGATACTTCAGATAAGACATCATCTCCCTATAATTATCAAAGACAATAGAAGGATCATCCCCCAAAAACCCAAACATGCCAGAATCTGAAGTAACATTTATCGAGGAATAATAATCAACAGCAGCCTTAGCATGACCCATAGAAGGAACTACTGTATTAAAAAAAACAAAACTCAAAACACCGAAGAACAATACCTGAACAAAGAATATAACCAATATCTTACGTTTATTCCCTAGAATAACATCAGCAGTTTTCTTTAAAAAATCCTTGATCATTCTGCAATCCCAACAATCTTTATCCCAACTATATCTGAATTAGTCACCTTGCTGCCTGTTGTAGCCCTGACACTAAATCTAAGCTCTTCCATATTATTAACATTATGTAGATCAACTTCTTTTGTCCATATACCCTTCTTCTTATCTGCAGGAGGCTGTAATTCTAGTTCAACTGATTCTCTCTCACCGATAATCACTTCAACCTTACCAACATCATGCCCATTACCATCTACTACAATCTCCACATTAAATTTAGATTGAACAGAAACTATAGAATCAGCCCTGAAAAAGACCATTCTACTAGCACCCTGTACTGTTTCTTCAATCCTGGATTCCCCTAACAAGATAGTAGGTGATGGAACAAAATCAGACCCTACTTCCTTGACACATCTTTTATCAACACAATACTTTGCTTCTTTATCCCCTCTTTCATAGAAATCAGCACTGGATTCATCATTACGATAAGCACAGTCATACTCATTAAGGTTTATACCTGAACCAGAGCATACACAAGGCTCATTATTCTCACCTGAAACACATGCAGGATATCTTCTGCACATATCATCAACACAATACTTATAAGACCCTTCAGCACAATTCTCAGTTGTACTCCTGCCACATATACAATCCTTTTCTTTTGTTATTTCTTCTATAGAATACTTATCAGCACAAGTCTCCTCACTCCTTCTGCTATTTGGATTAAGCAATATAGGAATATCAAATGACTGTTTTGTACCATCAACAACCACTACCTGAGAACCATCATACTCAAAACCACTTACATCATTGCAATCATCATTGCCTTTTGGAGTCCTTACATCAACATGCAATAACCATTCTGTAAGCCCTGTATTTACAGTAGAAGATTCATCTACCCTAGTACGGATAGTATAGGTATGAGTACCCTCAGTACCCACCCATGGCCTAATAAATTGAACAGCAAACCCACCTAAATAAAGAGGATTATTTTCATTTAAATCCTTGACCATACCCTCATCCCCAGTTTGGACTACATAATACTCTTCCCCTTCATCATCATTATCAGTATCCTTAAACCTAACAGAAAAATCAGCACCTAATAATTGTGATCTATATTTATTTGTAAACTTTATCATACCTGGATTTCCACTAAATCCCTCTTCAGGAACAACTTCAATACTTCCAGTAGGTATCAGTATATCATCAGCCTCAACAGTATAGCTAGTCCTAAAAGAAGTGACTAGCCCCTCACCAGTTTCATCTAAAGATATAACCTCCATCTCAGATGCTTTTCCTGATTGGAATGGCTGGCTATTCTTATCATAAAGCCTTACAACCAAACATTGCTTCCCTTCATCCTTGCTAAACTTAACCTTACCCTCTATAG
>CAZTWQ010000039.1:0-8510 GCA_964618315.1 uncultured Methanosarcinales archaeon | reverse complement strand
CTCCGCAGCACTTGGCATGCTTAATGCCTTGTATACAACCCCTACCCCTACCCTCCACAATCTTTTTATTTAATCTGTTAATTCTCACAGGAGAAAACCCATGTCAGACCCCGTAGAAACCCTGTTTACCTGGATGGAAAAGAGTAACGACGTAAGAAATGTAGATAAACAACTCCAAATTGACACGCTCACAGCCATTACCGAACTAATACTTGATTCGGTTAAGGTGACAACTGATGTAAACCCCGAAAAGGAGAATGATGAATCCTAACATAATCCTTTATCAAACCGTTGAAAAACGGCGCAGGCAAGTCTCAGAGATGTTTAACCAGTTTTTAGCTCTGCTAGACAACATAATGATTGCTATAGCTGGTGATATTGAAAAGGATCTCCAAACCCAAAGAAAGGAGCAGCCAAATGACAACAGTCAATAAAGTTTTCCTCCTGGGTCGCTTAGGTAGCGACCCCCAACTTGAAACGCTCAACAATGGCAACCGCGTTGTCAATATTTCCTTAGCAACCGATAAGTTCACTAAACACCCTAACGATAAACCAATTAAGATAGCAGATTGGCATCAGATCGTTTTCTGGAATAAACAGGCTGATTTGGTTGCTAAATATTGCCACAAAGGATCTATGATCCACGTTGAAGGTCAATTATCCTACCGTGAATGGGAAACCAAGCAAGGCGAAAAAAGAACATCTGTTGAAGTGATCGGCTGGAATATCCAACTTTTAGACCCCAAACCAAAGGAGGAAAAACCAGCCTCAAACGATCAACCCCCAGGTGATCAATATCAAAATCAAGCACCCCCCTTCTAACCAAAAACCCAGGGCTGGAAAAAATAAACAGTTTCCAGCCCCCCTCAAAGGAGTTATACAACCCAATGGCCAGACGCAAAAAAGTAAAAGACCCCCTAACATATTACGTCAGCGTAATAAATACAGTAGGTGATCATTATGAAGCTGGTTACGATTCTAAATGGTTATCAGGGATGCTCAAACACTGGCTCCCCAAAGTAACCACCAGAGTGAAAACCAATACTGATGTTGATTTAGTCAAAGCCAATATTCAAGATAATGCCAAAGCTGCTATAAGAGATTATTGTGAAAGGTTGCCTGATAATTCTCAGTCCACTTGGCACAAACACGACTTGATAGTTTGCGGCCTATTTGATTCAACATCGAAAAAGGAGAAAATAAATGGCCTTACGCCCAGGTGATAGGTTAAGTCTTGATCTTTATACAAAATCAGCCAGAGAAGCATCAGCCTTTATTAAATCCGCTGTTTATGAAGGCATATCAGCCAATAAAACCGTCAAAGCCCTATCTGATTCAGGGATTGGCGCCAGGAGAAAAGACGTATTAGCCATACACCGGATAATGAAAACAGCCAAAGATGATCTCAGGACTGTTTTACCAACCAACCCCAACCAACAGGTCCCAACCTGGATGTTGCCCCCATCAATGATGCACCAACGCCGGGGATTCAATGCAGTTGTAGAAACAACAGTCCTCAATACCATGACAGGCAATTACGATGTAATGCCTATCACAGTAGCTACAGACTTTCCAATCAGCGAAGCTGAAGCCATATTAAGGGCCAATGAAATCGCAGGGATTTATCCTGAGATATCAAAAGTCATTGGCGAGATGGCATTCCTGGCTGAATACAACATTGATCCAGCCCCCAGGTTACGTCCGATTTGAGGAAAGATCATAGACTGGCATTAGCAAAAAGGCTCGACTATCCAAAGCGGTTGATCTTTTTAGATACTGAGACAACCACTATAAAAGATGCTGATGAAATTCATCGACCAACTTTAATTTTAGGGATTGCAGAATATTTAGAGTTGGACAATGACCTAAATGCCAGCAATCAGCATCGATTTATTTTTACCAACGTGGATGACTTCTGGGTTTGGCTTTATGATAAAATTACTCAAAAAGATACTCTATACATGTTTGCTCACAATTGGGGGTTTGATTTCCCTGTTATCGATGGCTTTACTTATTTTGATAGGCTGGGGTTTACGCTTACTTCAATAGTAGATGCTTGCCCTCCTGTTATCTTGAGATTTCAATCTGAAAAGTTTGAAATACAGGTAATCGACTCGCTCAACTACTTCAAATCATCACTCAAACAGATGGGTGATGCATTGGGGTTAAATAAGTATGATATTGAATTCAACGGCCTTGTAGATGCTAAATTGATAGAATACTGCAAAAGGGACGTTGAAATATTACGCAAGTCCGTTTTATCGCTCATTACCTACCTAAAGGAAAATGACCTTTGCCGGTTGTCTCAAACAATAAGCAGCCTTGCACTCAACGCTTTCAATCGAAAGTTTCAGCCCAGGCCGATATTTATAGACGGAAAGGAGAAAAGATCAACATACGCCCGTAATTCGTACTTTGGAGGGCGTACTGAATGTTTTAGGATTGGCAAATATAAAGGCCCGTTTTACTTAATAGACATTAATTCTCAATATCCCTTTGTAATGAAGCACAACCCCTTTCCAGTGTCCACAGTCGGGCATTATAAAGACGTAAATATCTGGGAGCTGGAGCAATTATTAACTGATCACTGCCTGATTGCCAAAGTGGACGTCAAGACGCGGATCCCCGCCCTACCCCGCAAAATCAATTCGCGCACTTGCTTTCCTACCGGATCGTTTACAACATACCTTACAACCCCTGAAATCCGCTATTGCCTGGAATATGATTTAATAACGAAGCTCCATTCTTATGTAATTTATGAGCAAGACTACATCTTTAAAGATTACGTTGACTTTTTCTATCAGCAAAAAGCCGATTACAAACGCCAGGGCAATCAGATGTGGTCAAGTTTAGCCAAATATTTTCTAAACACCCTTTATGGAAAATTCGGGCAAGTAGCAAAGAAATGGGAGAAAACAGAATATACCCCCAAAGGTTTCCCGCGCACTTTCTTTGAATATGACGCCGTAACAGAAGAACGAATCTACATGATGGAGTTAAACGGGGTTGTCTATGAAGCCACCAGAGAAGGTGAATCCAGGGATTCATTTCCGGCAATTGCTGCTCATGTTACAGCCGGGGGGCGTTTACTAATACAGAAAATGATCGATTATATAGGATTGAAAAACGTCTGGTATTGTGACACTGATTCCCTGTTGATCAACCAGGAGGGATACGAAAAAGTAAAAGGCAATTTACACGATTACAACTTAGGTCAATGGTCACTGGATGGCACTTTTGAGGATATAGAAATAAGAGGCTGTAAAGATTATATTATGGGAGATAAGGAAAGGATAAAAGGGATTCGACCCGATGCTGAGCGACTCGAAAAAGGGCTTTACAGACAAATTCACTTTAGCTCACTTCGAGGTGTAATTCGTTCTAATCAAATCGACTCCCCTATTATTAAACATATTCACAAACAGCTAAAGCGGGTTTACATGAAAGGTCATGTTGATTCGTCTGGGGGTGTAAAACCTTTTAATCTGGTCGATGGCGAGTTATCACCGACCCCCAATTGATCAACCTCCTTTTTGATTGCTCGCTTTTCCAGTAGGGCTTTACGGAATTTTCCAGCCCTTTCTGATTGCTGGCGTAATTTAGTTTCAAGATCCAAACGATCGGCCATGTTTTTAAGCTCCTGTAAATCCGTAAAGTTTAGAATAACGATCAATCCACTTGTCAGAATATCCCATTAAGGACATTGACGAAAACCAAACATCAAAACTGATTACTTGACCTTCATACATCTTTTTCAATTCTGATTTTGAAGGGAGCGAATCAGTTTCTTTGGCCTCTAATGCTAATACTTGCTCAATTCGCAACCTTTCCAAAGGGGTTAAGTCCAACTGATAAATAGATTGCTCCAGTTCTGAAGTTGTCATCCCCTCACGAATAGCCTTTCGGGTTGCCCTGTTGATTAAATCCTGACGGTAGTTGATTTCCCTGGAAGTTTCCCAACTATCGACAATCAGTTGAGCATATTCCCTGGAATATCCAACATCAACCAACCGGTCAACAGCATATTCAGTTGAGATTGTACCAAGCTCTGCTAAGGTTTTCACCTGGGATGTTGTAAGGTTCTTTAGATCAACTTCTGGGTCTTCCCCGTCATCGCCTGAATACACCTTGACGAATTCTGTCATTGATAAGGCGTCCTCTGGTGAATAACCCAGGTCTAAATGCCTCCTGATCACTTCCTTTTCGTCGATGATACCCAATTTATACATCCTACGAATATCAACACGAGTAACCGGATTATAAGCTATTTTTGTTAGCTTATCTCTCCAAAAGGGAGCTATATCGACAGCCCTTAACAATAGCTGCATTGTCTCATAGTCGATCACCCCCCTGTGAAACATCTCAAAGCCCTGATTAGTGCTTGGTAACCGCCAATGCGCACCCCAATAATAAGTAGCCCATTGTTCTGATAACCCCTGCTTTTTAGCCCAATACTTTAGTTCATCAGGGACATTAGAAAAGAGGGTAAACTTGTCAGCAATTTCTGGGCTAAAGACATCCCTAACGGCCATACTGATAATATCTTGCACAGGAGGTATAATATCAGACATACCAGCGAGAGTTTGACGATCTGTTTCATTGTAGCCTTGCCGTTGTAAATGATTTTCAAAAGTAGTTTCATCAATTAGACCCCTCCACAAGGCCCGCATACCCCTTTCAACATCCAAAGGTGTTTCACTTGCTCCCATAACAGCAGTAATTCGTTTTTCATCATAACCGTGCTTCTGAGCATCAGAAACGGCTGTTGAAAGGTCTAAAAATCCCCTAGCTTGTAACGTGGCTGCTTCAGCAACCGATAACTTCATTATAGGTTTAGACTCCCAAACCTTCTGTGAGAACTCTTCAACCTTTGGAGCCATTGACAACTGGCCGACCTGAGCAGCCAGGGTTGCTTGAGCGAAAATGATAATAAAAGCCGATAGGGCAGCCCCACCAATTGTAGTGGTATGCTCCGAACCAAATACAGTTGACCACCAGCCTTTTTCACCTACTTCTGAATGAATCATAGTGTCAAAGGTTCGCCCCCAGGCCGTTGACATATCCTTTGCTTTTTCCTTTACCTCATCTGCTGGAATACCAACAGCCGATGATAAAAAAGATTCTGCCAGTGATTTGACAATGGGTTGGATATCAACTTTTATTGATTCTGTGAGATCGCCTACGCTGGCTGAAAGGTCTTTAGCAAAAATGCCAACTGACTTAATTGTTGATTCAGCAGAGTCAACAACTTCAGTTACAATAGCCTCAACTCCTGATGTAATCCCATCAAAGCCCGACTTTAAAAAGTCAACTGAATCATCTAATACAGTTGTAATGCCCTGGGCAACATCAGTGAAAATGGATTCTAAGTTTTCGAGCGATTCGCCAAAAGTCTCATCGATCCAACCTGATAATTCATCATAGGCTGATTCGATTAGACCGGAAAAAGTGCTGAAGGCATCATCAATGTAATAGGTAACATCATCAATTACCCCCTGGGCATAATCCAAAAAGGTATCAAATGTTTTACCGATCCACTCCCTGATATCTGTCACTACTTCAGCTACAGAATTCAAAGCGGATTCGGCCAGGGAGTAAATATCACCTAAAACGCCAGTTATGAAAGTTTCAACATCGTCAAGAATACCCTCAAAGAATTCCTTAATATCGCTCATCTGTTCAGTAATGAAGGTAGTTACTCCATTAAGAACAGAAACTAATTCGTCTTTGATTGCCTTGACAATTGGAGAGATAAAAGCGGATACGGCATCAATCATTTTAGTGATGCCAGACTCGACAGCGTCAGAAATGTTTTTACCAATGTTATTGATAAAAGCGGTTAATGAATCCAAAACAGGGCCAACAGCAGAATCAACCCAATTTTGGATTAATGATTTGATTTCACCAAAAACACCTGTGAAATCGTCATCATCGTCGGTTGGTGTTTCTGTTGTATCGTCGGTTGAATCGGCGTTATCATCATCGTCATCGTTTCCTGCGTCCGCAGGGGCGTCAAATATTCAATTGGGTGGATCTAAATATTCAGCCGTTTCTGAATACAACACAGAATCATATTTATCGTAACGATAACGTTTCTCAATGATTTTTATACAACCTTGATAACCGGTTGTCTGGGATTCTTCAAACCATTCACTCCAATACTCACCGGAAGCCATTACAACGATTCATTCGGAAAAAACCCCGTCCGAACATCGTTAAGTTGACTTTTCAGGGTTTTCAGCCTTGTTTCGGCGTCTGAAACATCAATCTTAGCAATTTTGGCTTTATTGATGAAGGTTTGTAGTACTTTGATCTGTTCGTTTGCCGTTTTCAGCTTTGGTAGCGTGTCGGCTGGTAATTCTACTTCGGCCATATCATGACTCCTTTAGAATGGTTTTTGTTAAGCGTCGAATAAAACGTAAGGGATACTGGCAGCAAAAAGTAATGTACCCCCTGATGAAGCGTCAACCTTATAAATATGCAATTCATCACCAGCCCCTAAAACAAAATCAGGAAGTAACTGGATTTCATTACTGGCGTTTACTGCATTATCAAATAAGGGACAATGTAAAACCCTCACTTGAGCAAGGCCAGACGGAGTAATTAAAACATCCAATGATGCCATCCCCATTGGAGCCGCGGCGGATTGTCTTAATACCTGTAATGACATTGAGGCAATTAACATTTTTCTATTTACTGGTACAGTTACGGCTATTACTTCACCCCAACCAGCAGGAGCTGTACTTGCATTTACATATGCTAAAGCCCCAGTAACAGGTGTCCTATCGTAAGGAGCAGCACGGACTCCTGAAACACTGGAAACATCCATTTATTGCTCCTGTAAAATAGATTCGATCATTGTACAATTTCGGGCTGCTACTGTTGACATACCGTAAACTTCCGTTGTCACCGCTTCGCCCTCATGTCTCAATGTCATTGAAAAATTACCGCCGTTTGCAGCAACCAGAATTCCAAAAGTTGCTGAAGTATCGGGATTAAAGCCGATATAAACAGGGGTTGGTGAATTATTCACAAGTATCAAACTGACTCTGTTTGGATTAGCAGGGACTAAAATTTCTGCAAGTAGCCCTGCTTGAACCTGGGTCATTCTAACAAACGTAGATCGTTTATATTCATTATACGCTATGTTAGAAAGGGGTGTACGGGGCAAATGGCGTTGATCTGCCCCTGTTGATTCGTTGGTCATATTACCCCCTTTGGATTAACCTACTTTCAGCAAGTCAAGCCAAATAACCTGAGCGGTGGACGTAACCCCTAAAACGTCAAGAGTCGGAGGGTTGGTTGAATGAAAACGGCCTAAAGAACCTAATCGGCCATATCTGAACCACCGGCAATCAATATCGCCTTTGGCATTTACCATTGGCACACCTGGACGCCATGGCGAGCCAACAAAAACCAAACGAGCACAGACACCGTTTGAAGATTGAGCGCGCATACCGATTATTTCATATTCACCAACGGCCAATGTTTGATCAAATGTCAGGTTGCCATTAACCCAAACCCCAGCACTTTCGGTAATTGCTGCAGTTGCCCTCACGGTGTAAACGTCACCGTATACTGGAGCAAGTTGACCGTCTGAAAACCAAACCAGACCGATTTCAACGGCCGTGTCGGCTGCTTCATCAGAGTTGATTTGAAGTTGTAAAGATTCATCAACAATTAACGGGGTTGGTAGCATGGGATGCATTATCCCTTCCGGAGGATTACCAAACACAATAGCGTTGACAAGTACACCGATCTGGATGTTGCAGATTCGGCGTAATGATGGAGCCAAAAGACGTGCATCAGTCAATGCAGCATCAGCAGCACTCAAAATGGCATGGCCAACTAGGTTGTTCATACCGTTTGGGACTCTGATATCATCGCCATTGGTTGTCAGATGCGGATCGTTGACGGCTGCAATATTATGTAAAACGGCTGCCCCGTCAGATGCTTCGTAATAAGCTGCGGTTGTAAACATGGTATTTTCCTGTATTAAGAATTGAGGTTTCTGGGTTTAGACCAACGGCCTATGTTTTACCCCAACGATCCTTTTGGATCTCCATCGATTTACGAACTCTGCCCAGGCTGTCATCAATTGATCCTTTGGGCATGTTTTTTGTAGCTGAGCGCACCTCTTTTCCGACTTGATCGACTTTTTCAAACTTGGCGATGATTTCGGTTTTATTGGCGTCTATACCAGTGGTAATTTTGCCAATGCCTTTATCGACCATGTTTCTGGCCCATTTCTCATGTCCTGCCTCTTGTAAACCTTTTACCCAATCGCCACGGTCCAGGGCTTCGATTAGCCGTTGCCTCATTAACTCTTGAGCTGCGATTGCAGAAGCTGCTTGATCTTTGTCCGTATTTTGGACACCGGCCTTGATATCTTCACCAGCACTACCCATCCTACGCCGGTATTTTTCAAATATTGTAGCTCCACTCATGATTGCTCCATTCTATGAATTAAAAAACGTGCCAAACTTGGCCTGAAAGTGGGAAACCCACCA
>CAZTWQ010000038.1:0-8718 GCA_964618315.1 uncultured Methanosarcinales archaeon | reverse complement strand
TGCAATAATATGTTGGGATTTTTCAGTAATAGCTGAGGCAGATAAGCTAAATATTCCAATTCATCTATCAACTCAGGCATCAATCAGCAATTTTGAATCACTAAAGACCATAACAACTAAATTCAAAAACATAAAAAGAGTAAACTTAGCAAGAGAATTAAGTTTAGAACAAATAATGGAGATTATAAAACAAATAAAAAATAATAATAAAAACAAAAAACTGAACAAGATAGAGATTGAAACATTTATCCACGGAGCAATGTGTGTTTCAGTTTCTGGAAGATGTTTTTTATCTCAAGAACTCTTTAATAAGTCAGCAAATCGAGGGGAATGCTTACAACCTTGTAGAAGAAAATATTTAATCAAAGATGTTGAAGAAAAACATGAATTAGAATTAGGGGAAGATTATATAACTAGTCCAAAAGATCTTTGTGCAATAGATATTATTGATAGATTATTCAAGGCAGGTATCAACACATTCAAGATAGAAGGCAGAAATAGGTCTCCTGAATATGTTAAAGTGGCGACTGAATGCTACAGGGAAGCAATTGACTTAATGCAAAAAAGCAAATATGATAAAGGACTAAAAACAAAACTAAGGCAAAAACTAAAAACAGTTTATAATAGGGGTTTCTCAACAGGCTTTTATTTGGGGAAACCATTAGATGGATGGACTAAAGTATATGGTTCAAAAGCGACAAAAAAGAAGGTATACATAGGTAAGGTAAAAAATTTTTATAAGAACCTGGGTGTAGCAGAAATTCTGATAGAATCACATGAATTAAAAATAAACGATCAATTAATGTTTCAGGGTCCAACAACAGGGGTTATACAACAAAAGATAGATTCTATGCAAAAAGATCATAAAGAGATAAAAAAAGCAAAAAAGAAGTCAAGAATAGCCCTAAAAACAAAAAAACTAGTAAGGGAAAATGATAAAGTTTACATTATTGTTTAGGTCCAGATTTCTAATTTTGAATTTTTAGTATCCAGCAAAGAATCACCTATGCCCTTACCTACAAAGAAACTCTGCTTAGCTGATAACTCACCTAATATGTCTAATAATCCAGTTTCTTCCCTATACTCAACTAGCTCTACTGTAATATTCAGTTTATTTTTAATTATCGTTTTAGCTTCTTCTTTTCCACCTAGTACATCTACTAATCCTAGCCTCTTTGCTTCTTCACCTAAGTAAAACATTCCAGTAGCTATCTCTTTAACTTTACTTTTAGGTAAATTTCTATTTTCTGCAACAGTTTCTATAAAATAATTATGCAGGTTGTCCAGTTGATTTTGGAATAATCTTTTTTCTTCAACACTTAAAGGTTTAAACGGACTACCTATATCTTTGTATTTTCCAGCAATCATCCTTTCATAAGTTACATTATGATCCTCTAAGAATCCTGAAACTTCTAAGTAAGATGCTATAACTCCAATAGATCCTGTAAATGATGCTCTGCTTGCAACAATCTTATCACAGCTGGATGCAATCCAATAAGCTCCAGAAGTTCCCATTTCTCGTATCCATGCAATTGTTGTCTTATTTGTCATCTTTATAGCATTAGCTATCTCTTCTGATGCTACTGGTGAACCACCTGGACTATTTATCTCAAAGATAATCGCTTTTATCTTTGGGCTTTTATCAGCATCTTCTATAAAATCAACAATAGTCTGTGAAGCAGCAACTGTAGATCCAAAACCAGCAGCATCTTCTGATGAAATAATCCCTTTTACTGTGATTAGGGCGACATTCCCATCTTGGATATCTTCACCTATGAATAATGATATAAACCCAGAAACAATAAAACTTAGTAAAGCCAATAGTGCAATTATTATAATAGCTGAATACCATTTGCTTTTTACATTATTTTTTTTCATATTATCACCTATATGATGTAAGTTTCAACAGTTTTTGTCTTGCTTAAAACTTCACTTAATCTTTGATTTGTTTTTGTAAATATCATAAACAAAGGATCGATGATCCAGAGTAGGAAGAATGGGAATATGGGGATTAGGAATATACTCCTGATTATGCATTGCAATACACTTAGTTTCTTTATTTCACTTATTACAGATATATTGAACAGCATCATCCCTATTGTTTGCTTTAGCTTATATTGGAGCAAAACAAAATATAATATAGCAAATAACGCCATTACCACAGAAACTAGTACTATGACCTTAGAATAGCTCTGATTAGCAAGGATAAAATTATAAGCTTCTGAATAAGATTTAAGATCAGGTATCATCTTGCTTAATATCTTTTTGAATGGAAAGAAAACCACCAAATTCAGGACTAATATGTCAGCTAGAAACGCCAAGACCCTTTTCCATATCAGTGCAGGCCCTTTAAATGTCCTTTCTTTAGGGAGATTTAATCCTTTTCTTGTCATAATAATTGAATATAATCTGTGCTATATAAAAATCTTATTATTTGATTGGTGTCTAATTTATTCTCTCTTTATATTATTTGACTTTTTCAATGGAGCCTAAAAAACGAAGGTTTTTAAATGCCCCTTGTTTATCCCTCTATAAATGAGTAAAAAGAAAGAAGAACAAGCAAAGCAGGATGCTTTACAACAACAAATTACAAGGATCCATCTACCTAGAGAACCTCAGACTTTTGGTGTTGTACAAAGAAGATTGGGCGGTTCAAGGATGGAGATCAAATGCTTTGATGCTAAAACAAGAATCTGTAGGATTCCTGGAAGATTGAAAAGACGGTTATGGGTAAGGGCAGCAGATTTGGTGATAGTTGAACCATGGGAGTTCAGTGGAGATAAAAGGGGGGATGTTTTATATAAATACACAAAAGCTCAAGTTTCATTCCTTAGAAAAAAAGGATATTTAAAAAAAATGGAAGAATTCGAAGAATTCTAAAAACAAAGGTGGTATAAATGGCAAAATATAAAATAGGAGTAACAGATGCATGCATTGCATGCGGTGCTTGCGTACCTGCATCTAGCGATAAATTTAAGTTAGAAGCAACAAAAGCAGAACCAGCAGCTTCTGAGGTTGATGAAGCAGATGTTGAAGATTATAAAAAAGGTGCTGAATCATGCCCTGTTCAGGCAATAACAATTGAAGCAATGGAATAAGAATGGCTGACAAAATAACTAAGGATATGCCTTTTGCAGAAGTATTGCGGAAATATCCTCAGGTTGCTCCAATAATGATGAATGCAGGACTTCATTGCATAGGTTGTCACGCAGCTGCGTTTGAAACAATAGAGCAAGGCTGTATGGGTCATGGGATGAAAGAAGAAGATCTGAATAAAATGCTCAAAGAGATGAATGAAGCAGTAGAAAAAGAATCTGTAAAAGAAGAAAAAGAAGCCTGATTATTTCTTTATTAAATTTTTATTTTTTTATTGATTTTTTTCTAATTATCAATTAATTTTATATACATTCATTATTTCTAATAGTTTATGTCAAAAGGGGTTTATTGTTTAATAATCAATTTACCTAAAGATAAAACTATTAAAATTGGAAAATTAGGCAATATTTTATTCAAAAAAGGATATTACTGCTATGTAGGTTCTGCTTTAAACAATCTTGAAAAAAGGATAGCAAGACACAAAAGAAAAAACAAAAAAATAAGATGGCATATTGATTATTTCTTAAAATATGGGAAAATAATAGGTACAATCGAAATAAAGACAACAAAAAAGATCGAATGCAAACTAAGTAAAAAAGTAAACAAACTTTCAGATACCCACATACTTAAATTTGGCTGTTCTGATTGCAGATGCAATTCTCACTTGTACTATTTCAACAAAAACCCTTCTAAAAAACTGATTGGGTGTAGTGGTTAAATTTAATTATTACTAATACTAATTAGACGATAAATGTAGTGGTTAAATTATGAGATAATTTATTAAACATCACATTTAAATAGACAAAAATAACTTATATCTGTCATGGAATTCAAGGAACTAAAACAACATTACAAAAAAAGGAAAATAGAGATTAAACAAAGATTAAAAGAATTCGAAAGGGTAGGTGGTAATGATTTGTTCTATGAACTTTGCTTTTGTACATTAACTCCCCAATCTAACGCTATAAAATGCAATGAATGCGTCCTTATATTAAAAAATAAAGATTTTATAAGAAAATCATTTAATCTTAAACCTATTCTAAAGAAAAAGACAAGATTCTATAAAAACAAATCTCATTATTTAATTTATAATAAAAAGAACTATAGTTATATAAAAAAGATGATTATTAATAAATCTAAGAAAGATATAGAAAAAAATAAGAGAACTCGGGAATGGCTGATAAAAAATGTAAAGGGAATTGGCTATAAAGAATCTTCACATTTTCTAAGAAATATAGGATATAAAAACCTGGCAATACTGGATAGGCATATATTAAGAAATCTTGAAAAATTTAAGGTTATTAATAAAATCCCAAAAACATTAAATAAAAAACAATATTTATCAATAGAAGATAAATTTTATAATTTTTCAAAAAAGATAAAGATTCCTATGGATGAACTGGATCTTTTGTTTTGGTCTATCGAGACTGGAAAGGTGTTCAAATGATATTAAATAATCTTAAAAAAGATTTAAAGAAATTTGCTAATCCTAAGAGGGCTAAAGTAAATCAATGGTTTTTTAAGACTGGCAAAGGCGAATATGGTGAAGGGGATGTTTTTATTGGCTTAACAATGCCAGATGTAAGAAAGATTGCTAAAAAATATATTCATCTATCCATCAAAGAAGTAGAACAATTGCTTCATTCTAAGATCCATGAACATCGGATGGTTGCTTTAGTCATCTGGACATATCAATTTGAAAAAGCAGATAATAAAACCCGAGAAAAAATTTACAAAGCTTATCTAAGAAATACTAAGTGGATAAACAACTGGGATCTAGTAGATGTGACTACTCCTGGGATTGTTGGAATGTTTCTTTTGGATAAAGATAGAAAGATTCTATATGACCTAGCCAAATCTAAAAATCTATGGGAAAAAAGAATCGCAATTTTGGCAACATTTGCTTTTATCAATAAAAACAAAGAATCAAAAGACACATTGAAGATAGCGGAGATACTTTTAGATGATGAACATGATCTGATCCATAAGGGCGTTGGATGGATGCTAAGGGAAGTTGGCAAGAGAGTTTCACAACAAAAAGAAGAAGAATTTCTGAGAAAACATTATAAAAAAATGCCAAGGACGATGTTAAGATATGCTATTGAAAGGTTTGATGAAAAGAAACGGCAATTTTATCTAAAAAAATGAACAATAAACAAAGAATACAAAAGATAATTTCTATCTTAAAAAAGAACTATGGCAATACGATGTTAGCTTCATTTTCTGACTTAGACGCTTGGAAGATTCTGATAGCAACTATTTTATCAGCTCGTTCTAAGGATGAACAGACAGCACTTATTGCAAAAGATTTATTCAGGAAATACAAAAACGCAAAACAATTAGCTAGTGCAAAAACAAAAGATGTAGAGAGAATAATTAAGAAAATTGGTTTCTACCATCAAAAAACAAAATATATAATAGAAACATCTAAACTAGTCTTAAAAGAATTCAAAGGCAAAGTTCCTAAAACATACGAAACATTGATGCAATGCCCTGGTGTTGGAAGAAAAGTTGCTGGTTGTGTTTTAGTGTATGCTTTTGGTATAGCAGCAATACCTGTGGATACGCATGTTCATAGAATATCAAATAGATTAGGTTTGGTAAAAACAACTAATCCAGAGAAAACAGAACTAGAACTTCTAAAATTAGTGCCTAAAAAACAATGGTTTTTAGTTAATGATGTTTTGGTCAATCATGGAAAGACAATCTGCAATCCAATAACTCCAACCTGTTCTAAATGCATGATAATTAAGTATTGTCCTAGAATTAATGTAGTTAAGAGTAGATGATCATCATTTCTTCTTTAGATAATTATCAACATCTTCTGGTTTCTCAAAATGGATGTTAGGTTCAAAAGAATCTTCGTTTGATTCACATTCATGTGTTCCATGATCTTTGCATACGTCAGGTCTTTTGTCGTATATTGTGCATCTATTATCTTTTCCTAATTTTTTGCATGTTGTCATAACTTCAACATTCCAGTCTCCATCTTCATCTACATAGATTGTAACGCCTTTATGCAACAACATCCATTTAAGCTCATCCCAGTCCTCTGGGCCTTTTGGTGCTTTTACAATGCATGTTATGTACTTGCAGCAGTCTCCATCACAGTCTTCACACGAGGTCATTTGTTTAGAATTGTTATCAGTTGTATTTAAAGTTATTGAATAATTAATCCTCAATCGGAATCCATATTTCCATTATTGATTCATCTGAATCATCTTTGTATCTTTCATCATACTTCTCTAACCAGAGATCCTTTTTTTGCTTCAGTCCTGATTTAGGCATACCTTCTTCATATAACCATCTATAAGCTTCTGTAAGTCCAGGCATCTTTCCTTTGTAAGTCCATACCGCATACCTTGATCCTGGAATCTCTTTAGCTACCATATCTTTTGGAACTTCATCTATATTAGAAACTTCAACACAAGCAATATGGTTAAAGCTGCATTCACCTGTTGTTAAAGATAGACCATAAAAATTCTTGCCATCTACTCTATTATTTATCATCCACAATTCATCTATAAACTTCTTCCATAATGCAGGTATCTTGTTATTTTTTATACACTCTTGTACTGAAGTGTCTATTCCAATTCCAACAACCTTAAAACCTGCTTTTTCTTTTATTTCCATTTCCATATTTTTCACCTCCATTTGTTTAACTTCATGTTTTTATCAATTATTCCATTCTCAATACCTAAACTTTTCCATCTAAGAAATTTCTTAGGCATATTATGAAGAAAATATCTTTTATTCTTCCTTTCTTTGATCATCTGTGAATTATAATATTGTTCCCAGACAACATCTTCATTAAAGTTTCCTAATTCTGTAAGTATCTCATTTTTGGGCAATTTCTTTTCAAACTCTGGGATCAAATCTTCTATGCTTTTATCATAAACCTCTAATTGTTTTCTTTTACTGATAACAAACGTTCCACGTTGACTGCCGACTATAACAGTAAATATGGGAAATCTTGAAAGAAACCATTTAGCAACAAGATCTTCAACATAATGTTCTGGTTCAATAAAACAATGAATCATGGAATGTTTATTTATCTCTAACCTGGAAAAAGCTCTGCTTCTTTGATAACAACCAGCAACTTGCCTGTTCCAATTGTAGATAGTCCTGGCTTCAGGAGAAGCTAAGTTTTTAATCTCTGCAAGACTCAAATGTTTTAACTTTTCCATTACCTTAATATCAAAATCTTTATGCCTTTCTGCAAGATTAAACTGCTGCATACTCATCTTTATTAAACTCCCACAACATTTTTTGTCTTTTCCCATCTAATTTAATAAATGGCAAAGCACGTTTCAAAACAACACCCATATTCTTAAGTTGAATTTTCTTATCAATCTTAACATTGTTTTTCTGCAACTCTAAAATCCTGTGGGCAGAAAGTGGACCAATTCCAGGAACTCTGATTAGATCATCCCATTTGACTTCATTTAGATCAACACCAGAATCAAAATAGTTTCTTGCCAAGGCAATCTTTGGATCTACTTTAGGGAGCATGCCTTTGTACATTATTTCCTTAAATTCTTTAAATGGTATATTGTATTTTCTCAACATAAAATCTACGTTGTATAAATGGTGCTCTCTTGAGAGTTGAATCCTTTTTTTATCTTCAAGTGGAGTTTTTGGGACTGGGATGAAAGCAGAGTAATACCCTCTTTTTAGATTTAGGTTTTTATATTCCCAATCGATCATCTTTAATATTTCCATATCAGATTCACCAGCTCCACCTACAACTAATTGAGTGGTCTGGCCAGAATGTAGTTTCATCCTTTTCAGCCAAGCTTGCCGCCTTAAAATATCAATCTTATAATCTTTGACAGAGCTGATTTCAGCCATGCGGCTTTTGTTTGGGGCTTCAAGGTTGATTGACATCCTATCTGCAAATTCTGAACAATGCTTTATGAGGTCATAGGACGTTCCAGGTAAAACCTTAAAATGGATATAACCCTGAAACTTATACTTATTGCGGATTAGGTTTACTGCTTCTATCATCCTCTCAGTTGTTGTATCAGGGTCTTTTTCTACACCTGAGCTTATGAATAATCCTTCAACATAATTTCTTACATAAAGGGACATGAATGTCTTAGCAAACTCTTCAGGTTCAAATCTTGCAGGGTTTTTGTTGCAGCCAGAAGCATTTGCACAGTACTTACAGTCAAAAGAACAAGCATTTGAATAAAGTGTCTTCCAAAGAGAGATGCACTGCCCATCTTCTGTAAAACTATGACATATGCCACATCCAGCAGCATTGCCTATCCTATCATCACCTTTGACTTTTCTGTTAGATGCAGAACTAGCACAAGTATCATACTTAGCAGATTCTCCTAAAATTTTAATTTTTTGTAATGTGTTCATTTTTATCATCACCTAATGTTTTATCCTTTAACTTATCATAAACATAATCAGCTATCTTTTTTAGGTTAAAAACATCATCTTCATTATACTCTACCAATAAACGAAGATAATAATCATCTCCTGAAGCTCTAAACATCTTCCATAACAAAAGCACATCGCCACCATACATCTTTTCAATCACCTTATTTCGTTTAATCCCAAATTCTTTTTCAATATCTTTTAGACCACCTTTTAATCCAACACGATTACAAG
>CAZTWQ010000037.1:5873-8937 GCA_964618315.1 uncultured Methanosarcinales archaeon | reverse complement strand
CTGCATTGGATTTTGCATATAGATTACACACAGATTTCGGAGACAAGTTCATAAGGGCTATAGACGTAAAAACAAAGATGACAGTAGGAAAAGAACACAAGCTAAAACATGGTGACATTTTAGAGATTGTTGCTGATAAATAATCTTTTTATCCTATTTTTCTCAGATAACTAAAAAAGATAACAATAGAACTTATCCACATAGTATTATAACAACTATTCAAAGGCAAGAGCCATCAGCCACTTCATCTCACTTAGATATGCTTCATTAATCAATCCCTTAAAATCAGACGCATCAGACATATCCCCCAACTTGCCCAATTCTCCTATTCGAGATTGGATCATTCTTGTTACAATCCCTTTTTCTGTTTGAGTATAACATGGCTCACATCCCCCACCCTCATTAAAAGATGCTAGCTCAGGACGAAAAGATCTATCAAATGGACTGCCATCATCAAAAAAGAAAGCAATCCTTGCATCTAAAAACATCTCAGGACTATATTCACCACCAAGATCATGTACTTTCTGCATATAAGCTTCAGAAACAACATAAGCAAGCATATCCTTATACCAACTAATTACAGATGGAACAAAACATCTATCAGCTGATCTTAAAGCTCTTGCTTCACCAACTATAGGTATTCCCAGATAAGGATTATCATGCACTCCCACCATCTGAGCCAATTCCTCAATCCGATCCCCATTTAATCCAAGAATATAAGCATCATTAGTTAATATAGTTCTACAATAATCAGAACCGACAATCATATGCCTATCACGCACACCTATATCTTCCCACCCAGGTCCGCCCATAGCTATATGTTGACCCTCATAACCAGCATCATGTAATTGAGCAACATAAAACATATCATCTTGTGCTTCTCCCCCCTGGATCATTGCACACATTGATGAATTTACAACCAGATTATGGCTGGGCCTATACCATTTGCCCTCATCCTTAGCTAACATATCAACTTCTGATTGAATATCTCTAGCCACCTGAGTCAACTGAGCATGAAACTCCCTAAAGAGTGCCATTTCATGATCATCAACAATATCGATCATAGAATGAACAGCTTGTTTCCTAAAACTCTCATCATAAATATTAATCATAAAATATTCAGAACAACGGCGATTATATAAATATTACCATTCTTAAGTTATTACATCAATTTTTTGTTTGAGATCAAATAACCCCCTTAAAACTCCAACCTAAAACATAATTCTTCTTTATCTTATTATCATTAACCTTTTGCCCATCTAATATCTTCCTATAAATACCAACAATCTCAGAAACATTCTTTGAATGGTCGATAAAAAAATTATTTATTCCAGAATCCATTAATTCATGACATCTACTAAACAAACCCATCTCTTTATTATTAAGAACTTCGCTTCCATTCCTAATCTTATTAACCCTAAACAGCCCGCCCCGTTCATCTTTAATCACACCATTCTTAAGTTCATGCCTCAAAGTCATTAATCTGATATCCCCATGTACAAACACCCCAAAATTCTTATTTCTAAAATTCATCAAATCATCAAAAGATAACTCTGGAGAGATTATTGGAAACATATTATTCTTAAGAAAATAATTAACATCGATATCATTAAAACAATTAACATTATAATCAAAATGTAAAGGAATCTTCAATCCTAAATTAGCTACACCCATATTACCAGCAAATAACCCATCTGGTTTCTTATCCCCTA
The DNA here is from genome assembly GCA_964618315.1 of uncultured Methanosarcinales archaeon. Classification (GTDB taxonomy): domain Archaea; phylum Nanobdellota; class Nanobdellia; order Woesearchaeales; family JACPBV01; genus CAZTWQ01. The sequence goes on along the minus strand of CAZTWQ010000037.1, from coordinate 7,225 downwards.
TAACATCAACCAATTCCTTAACATCAGAATCCAGCATTATCCTTGGAGTAACGCCAAATAATTTACAGTCTATTTTCTTCTTCAAATTACTAAACTCACTATTAAAGATATCAAGATAAACAACATCAGCCCCATTCTCACATGCAGAGATCCCATCCTCAAAATTACCCACCTTTACCAAAAGGTTTCTAGACTTTGATTTTTCACTAACAATATTAGGCAGCTGAAAATTAACTTTACACCTATCAGATGAAAACCCCTCTGCCTTAACCTCATAAAACTCCTTTTTACCTTTATACGACTCCCCAGTTCCTTTAGCTCGATTAAATATATCTTTTGAATTATTAAACCAGCCTTTTGTGAACTCCCTGCTAAAAGCACCTTGCAGCTTACTTAACATCTGTTTAGACACAGAAAAATTACCATCATAAAAACTATCAATAGCTTCCCTATAGACTGAAGTAACTGTAGCAACATAATAAGGGGTTCTCATCCTGCCTTCTATCTTAACTGCATTAACACCAATATCAATCATATCGGGAAGCTTCTCAATCAAACAAAGTTCCTTAGTTGACAGATAATATCGGCCATCATATTTTTTCCTACAAGGCTGAGCACATTTCCCCCTATTCCCGCTTCTCCCGCCAAGTAAGCTGGAAAACAGACACTGCCCAGACATAGAAACACACAAAGCACCATGACAAAACATCTCTAACTCCTTAGAAAAAGTATCCCTTATGTTTTTTATCTCATCCTTTAAAAGTTCCCTTGCAAGAGTTATCCTATCTGCTTTATCCAATAGATTAACATGCTTAGAATTCATAACTCCTGCCTGTGTCGATACATGCACATTCAAATCAGGATAATTCTTCTTGATTATATCCAAAAAAGAGACCTCCTGGATTATAACAGAATCTATACCGCAAGAATAAGCATAGGACAATTGATTGAAAAAATCATCAATCTCGGAATTCAGAACTAAAGTATTCATAGCAAGATATAACTTTACATCATTTGACTTGCATATATTAACTGCTTTCTTCAAATATCTTTCATCAAAATTAGTTGCAAAATCCCTTGCACTAAATCTATTCATCCCAAGATAAACAGCATCAGCACCCTTTGCAACAGCACCTTTAAGATTAGCCATGCCCCCTGCAGGAGCCAATAACTCTATTTTCTTAACCATGCTCCTAAAGAAATAGTTGTTATTTAATTACTTTTCCTTACCTAATTTCTTAAAACTTTTAGATTTTCTCTAAACGGTTTAAGAAATTATTATTTTCCCTTACCTAACTTCTTAAAACTTTTAGATTTTCTCTAAACGGTTTAAGAAATTATTATTTTCCCTT
>CAZTWQ010000037.1:0-5773 GCA_964618315.1 uncultured Methanosarcinales archaeon | reverse complement strand
CCTAACTTCTTAAAACTTTTAGATTTTCTCTAAACGGTTTAAGAAATTATTACTTCCCTTTACCTAATTTCTTAAAACTTTTAGATTTTCTCTAAACGGTTTAAGAAATTATTATTTTCCCTTACCTAACTTCTTAAAACTTTTAGATTTTCTCTAAACGGTTTAAGAAATTATTACTTTCCCTTACCTAACTTCTTAAAACTCTCCACTAAATCAATCATATACTTCCCTTCTTCAAGCTTAAATATCAATGGCTCACCCTTGAACAGATGGACAAGGTCTAACTCATACTTCCCTGGCTTTAAGATACGGATAGCCTCCAAATCTAAAACTACTGGTTCATCTCTGTCTATATCAGAACCAACCATATCAAAGACATCTTTCTCTATCTGCACCTTTTCCTTAGGTGTAAGTTTTATATCATCAGCTATCTTCTTAGCTTCTTCTAATTTTTGTTTCTTTACATAGAAAAATAGCTTACCGCCACATTTACAGCCTTTGATTATCTCTGTAGCTCCATCATCATAAAATGTATTGCATCTTACGCATTGGTGTGGCATCTTGTTTAACTCTTCTTTTTCTTTTTCTTAGGCTTAACAGAAATCTCCTTTGTAAAAAGTTCTATCTTATCAGGATCTTTCTTAATCTGCTTTACAATAGTAGCAGGACCTATGATAGTGAATCCTTGTCTATCACCTAATAATTTATTGATCATCGCACTCTTGATCCCATCAAAAAATCCATTCTCTTTTTTCTTGGGATTAATAACAGCTAACTCAATTCCCTTAAAATCACTGCTGATCTCTTCCATAGTAATAGCAATAAGGTCTGCTTCCTCTTCCTGTTTAAGCCTGCCGCCCAATAAAACTATCTTATTCTCTTTAGCCATATCAAGTAACTTATTGACTCTCCTAGCAGGTCCCAAATCCTCTATCTCTGAATAAGGAACAAATTGTAATACTAATCCCATTTTACACCTCTCTTTGAAAAACCCATTTTTTACTTAACTAACGTAAACAGCCCTTCATAAAACTTATCTATATTAGTTCCATACTTCCCTGAAATGCCTATAACATCATATTGAGGGAATGCTGCCTGAACTTTCTTTATCTTTGATTTTTTCAAATCAACCTTATTAGCGATAATCAAAACAGGGATATTCCTTGCCTGTAGATTACCAATGATAGTGATATTAACCTGAGAATAAGGATCTTTTGTTGAATCCAACACTACAACTACAGTATCCATCTCATCAAGCCACTTGATAGAATCAATAACCCCCTTTGTAGCCTCCTTTGCCCGCTTCTTAGCTTCCTTCTCTTTCATCCCTGCTTTTATAAAATCTTCATAATCTATCCTTGTAGCTATTCCAGGCGTATCGACAAGATTAAATGCAAGCTCCTTGCCCTTAGACTTGATTATTATCTGCTCTTTTATCTGAATTTCCCGAGTTTCATGAGCAACATTAGAAACACTGCCCATCTCTTCCCCTAACCAATCCTGGCAAATCCTGTTAGCAAGAGTAGTTTTCCCCCCATTTGGAGGTCCATATAACCCTAATTTGACCTTTTTCTTATTCTTAAAAATATTTCTAAGAACTTTGTTTATAAATTGTTTAATAATTCCAATTACCATTCATGTCCCTCACTCAATATCTAAAAAAAATATAAGTTGTGTAGTTTATATATTTTACGTTTTTAATATAGGAATATTTAAATAAATCAAATTTAAAGTTTACTAATATGGATGAAGTAGTAAAAAAAGATATATTAGTTATTCTATCTAAATTAATAGAAATATTAAGGGTAAAAGAAGAAAGAGACGCTGCAGAGATTAAAGAGCTAAGCAACCACACGATGCACAATGCTTCAATCTTCCAAGACGAAGATAGTATAAGCATTGCAATTCTTATCTATGCATTATCTAAAATAATCGAAAGAAGAGAAAATGAAATAGATTGTAATCCAATAATAAAACTCATAAAAGAAGCAAAGGAATTTATAGATAAAAACAATTTTGATAAATACAGAAACAAGGTAAAAAATATATTTGATTTTATATCATCAATAGATTCTAAATTAAAATTATATATAGTTGAAGTGATAAAACAAGCCCAAATCAAAAAAGGCAGCAAACTATATGCCCATGGTATTTCTTCAGCAAGGGCTGCTGAGATATTAGGAATTTCACAATGGGAATTAGTATCATATATAGGTAAAACTCAGCTTACAGATGTGATGGGTGGAGTAAGTGTAAGGCAACGATTAAATTATGCAAGGGGCTTATTCAAATGAAATCAATTGTATTTGACACAGGCCCAATAATAAGCTTAACTACAAATAACCTATTAGGATTGCTAAACAAACTAAAAGAACACTATAATGGAAATTTCTACATAACAAAAGCCATAAAAAATGAGCTAATTGAAAGACCATTAGCAACAAAAAAATTCAAATTCGAAGCTTTACAGGTCTTAAGATGTATCAATGCGGGTCTTGTTAAAGTCTTTAACAGCAAAGAACTAAGAAAAACTACACTCAACCTCCTAAACCTGGCAAATACCTCATTCAAAGCAAGAGAAAAATATATGCAAATAGTCCATTTTGCAGAGATAGAAGGGATTGCTGCTGCAATAATAAATAAATCCGACGCATTTGCAGTTGATGAAAGAAATACTAGATTACTTATTGAAGACCCTATAAGATTAAAAAAAATCTTAGGCAAAAGACTGCACACTCAAATAACAGTAAACAAAAAAAGCCTAGACGAATTCAGAAACTTAACCAAAAACATAAAACTGATACGTTCTGTTGAACTAGTCACAATTGCTTACGAGCTAGGATTGCTGGATAAATATATTGTAAACATTAAAAACCCAAGAAAAGCCCTATTAGAAGGAGTCTTATGGGGTGTAAAATTAAATGGAGCATCTGTTTCTGAAAGAGAGATAAAAGAGATAGTTAAGATGGAGATTAAATGATAATTGAAATTGATTCCATATAATACCCAATAACCAGATCAAAAATAGTTAAAGACAAATTTCTAGAAGCCTATAATTACCAATTAGCTCAAATCAAAAACCTTATATAATTTCCAGCATTAACTTTCATCGTGATAAAAGGACAAGTAATTTCTGGGGAATATGGAAAAATATTAATCAGGCAGAAAGCAGACCAAAAAATAGAGATTGGCGAAATCCTGGTCGGAGATACAAAAGATTCTAAGATTTTATTACAAGCTGTAAACTTGATGTATGGTTCCCAAATCTCACAGCAAAACCTGGAATTGATTTCAGGCATGAACCTAGAAGACAATGAAGAAACTACATTTATGGATGCCAACCTAAGAAACTACAACTTAGCAACTTTAAAAAACCTGATCACCATATCAAACAACAAAGCAGTCTCATGCAAAAAACTGCCATCTTTCTTCTCATCTGTAAGAGAATTGACAAAAGAAGACTTAAAATTCTTAACACAACCCAAAAACCCATTCTTCATAGGCAATCTAAGAAGCGGCAGTCACACGATGGATTTTCCAATATATCTTGATGGTGTAGAAGTCTTATCCCACCACATATTAGTTCCAGCAACTACTGGAAGAGGAAAATCTAATTTAACCTCCACAATATTATGGGATACATTAGACAAAGATTATTGTGGAATCCTTGTCCTAGACCCTCACGATGAATACTATGGAAGAAACAAACTAGGCTTAAAAGATCACCCTTCAAAAAACAAAGTATCTTACTATACTCCAAATGACCCACCACCTGGATGTAAAACACTAAAGATAAATCTAGAAGTGATAAAGCCAATGCATTTCAATGGTGTTTCAGCATGGTCAGATCCACAGATTCAGGCCCTAAACCAATACTACAAAGAATATGGGATAAAGTGGATACAGGAAATTGTTTTAGACAAGCCATTAAAAGCAAACTTCCATGAAGGGACATTAGCTGTAGTGAAAAGAAGGATAATGTCATTACTAAATCTAAGTTTTGATGGCTCACAATTACATTCAAATGGAATATTTGACCTAAAAGCAGGTGAAACAACGATAAAAGACATTTCACAGGAATTAGAAGAAAGCAAGATTGTTATTGTAGATACGTCTGATTTTTCAGGGGCTGTTGAAATTTTGATCGGCAGCCTTATAACAACAGAAGTATTCGGAAAATACAAAAGATACAAGACAAAAGGTCAATTAAAAGATAAACCAGTAATCTCAATTATTCTTGAAGAAGCACCAAGAGTCCTTGGAAAAGAAGTCTTAGAAAAAGGCCCAAATATATTCTCAACAATAGCAAGAGAAGGAAGAAAGTTCAAAGTAGGATTGTTCGCAATAACACAACTCCCATCATTGATTCCCAGACAAATCTTAGCAAACATGAACACAAAAATAATATTAGGCATAGAGATGCAGCCAGAGCGTGATGCTATAATACAAAGTGCTGCCCAGGATTTATCAGATGACGACAGAAACATAGCAAGCTTAGACAAAGGAGAAGCGATAATATCAAGTAACTTTGCAAAATTTGCAACACCTGTAAAAATTCCATTATTTGAAGATTTTGCAAAAAAAACAGAAACAGAAAAAACCAAAAAAGATTTCTCTGGAATAGGTCTAGATTAAGATGAAATTCGCTCATTTAGCAGATTGTCACATAGGCTCATGGCGAGACCCTAGACTAAACAATATAAGCACAGAAGCTTTCATCAAAGCCATAGACCTGTCAATAGAAAATAAAGTAGATTTCATAATAATTGCAGGAGACTTATTTAACACTTCTTTACCAGGAATTGATAAATTAAAAGATGTAACAATCAAACTAAAAGAATTAAAAGACAAAAACATCCCTGTTTATCTGATTGCAGGCTCCCATGATTTCTCACCATCTGGAAAAACAATGCTGGATGTCCTTGAAAAAGCAGGATTGTTCATAAATGTTGCAAAAGGACAGGATATCGATGGAAAATTAAAACTAAACTTCACAATAGATCCAAAGACAGGAGCTAAGATCACAGGACTTCTAGGGAAAAAAGGTGGCCTGGAAAGAACATATTATGAATCCCTGCTAAAAGAAAACCTGGAAAACGAACCAGGCTACAAAATATTTCTGTTCCATTCATTATTATCAGAACTAAAACCAAAAGAGCTGGAAAAAGTCGATTCTCAACCATTAAGTCTGCTACCAAAAAACTTTGATTACTATGCAGGAGGCCACCCCCATATCGTAAAAGACTCAAAAATAGATGGCTACGGCACAATAGTTTACCCAGGACCATTGTTTCCAAACAATTTCAAAGAACTAGAAGAACTAAAAAACGGCGGATTCTATATTGTAGAAGACAACAATCTAAAATTTGAACCTATCCAGATATACAATACTATAAGCATAAAAGTTGAAGCTAACCACAAAACACCAGAACAGATAAAAGAAGAGATATTAGAACAGATAAGAGACAAAGAATTCACAAAAACAATAGTAACAATAAGGGTAGCAGGAACTTTAGAAGCAGGAAAACCATCTGACATTGACTTCAAAGATATATTCGAAAGACTATATGAAAAAAGCGCATATTTTGTGATGAAAAACACAAATGCCTTAAAAACAAAAGAATTTGAAGAGATAAAAATAGATGCAAGCAATGTTGACGATGTTGAAGAAAGAATAATAAAAGAACACATAGGTCAGATAAAGATTGAAGGAATTGGCGCAGAAAAAGAAAAAACAATGATAAAAGAACTGATGCACACATTATCAACAGAA
>CAZTWQ010000036.1:0-10055 GCA_964618315.1 uncultured Methanosarcinales archaeon | reverse complement strand
CTTGAAGAAGGGTTATATACATTTAGCATAATTGCTGAGGATATATATGGGAATATAGGTAATCTGCTTGAAGTTGATTTTCCGATTCACATACCTAATCTTGTGGTAAGTGTAGTTGAACCAAGATTTAGTGTGACTTCTGTTAATGCTATCAATCTCAGTCTGGATACAAGCAGGGATGCTACTTGTAAGTATAGTTTCAATGGTTTTAGCAGTCTGGTCGATTTTGATACTCCTGAGGGTCAGACCCATAGAAAAGAAGGGCTTTCTATAGTCACTACTGATCTTTTTATCGAGTGTGTTGATGGATATGATAAAATCTATCATAAAACTACTCCATTGACCGTCGATACAACTAATCCCACTATAAGTGTTACTGCTGATAATATATATGAGGAACCCTTGGAGACTGTATTGATGGTCAGTTCCAGTGAGGGTGTTGTTTGTAAGTATGATAATGAGACTGCTGTTTTTTCTGATATGACTGAGTTTGATGATTATGATGGAGATAATGAGTCTTCTTATTCTACAATAAAAACTCATGATTTACTTGCTGGTGATTTTATAGACCATCAAACAAATAGATTTTATGTTTTATGCGTCGATAAGTCTGGAAGGGAATCTAATCTAGTAACTAAGAATATTGTTGTAGACACTTCTCAATCTACTTCAGTTGATATACATGATCCTTCTGGTTCGCTTTCTGATCCTAGATTCAGGTTTAATGTTACAACAAATAAGAATGCTGATAATTGTCAGTTTAACAATGAATCAGGGGATGTAGGATGGAGTTATACTTTTGGTGGAGGAAAGACTCATATAAGTTCAAGCATGGAACTGGATCCTGGGAGTTATACTTATTATGTAAGGTGTAAGTTCCATAATGATTCTTCTACATGGTATGTAACTTCAAGTACTGGTTTTGTCATAGATAATACTGCACCTGTAATGCAGAATGTGACTATCTTAGATTATAATGATACTGGAAAACAGTATGATGATGAAGAGATGTGTGCTGAATGGTTTGCACAGGATAATGAAAGTTCTATATCGTCATATAGGTATTTTGTTTTCTGGGACAAGAGTACAGACCAGATGATAGATTATGGTACAGAGAGTCCTGAAGGTGATGATGAATATTGTTTTGATGTTAATCTGAATAATTCTCAAAAATATTATATTAAAGTGCAATCTAAAAATTCAGTAGGGTTGTGGGGAAATAATATAACTAGCAATAGGATTATAGTGGATACTAGTCTGACTCCTGCAGGGTGTAACAATGGTGATATGGATGGCAGTGAGACAGATATAGATTGCGGAGGCAGTTGCAGAGATTGTGAATTAAGGAAGAATTGCACTGTTGATCTGGATTGTGCAAGTAACTATTGTAATGAGGATGATAACTGTGCTTTACCTAAATGTAATGATGATGTAAGGAATGGTAGGGAGACAGATATAGATTGCGGTGGTAATTGCAGAGATTGCGAAGTTGGGCAGTATTGTGATTCTGACTCTGATTGTAAGACTAATGATTGTGATTCAAGCAATGGGAAGTGTAAGGCTGTTGTTGATAGATGTGCAAATAACTTACTTGATGTTGGAGAGACTGATACAGATTGTGGTGGAGTTTGTTCTGCAGGATGTGGTCTGGGTGAAGGGTGTGATAATGATGGTGATTGTATTACTTCGGCAGAGTGTTTATCTGGATTATGTCAATTGAAGCAGGCAGATTCAGATGGTGACGGTATCCTTGATGGTGATGATAATTGTCCTGATGTTTCAAATGCTGATCAGGCAGATGTTGATAATGATAATATTGGTGATAGTTGTGATTCTGATTCAGATAATGATGGATTACCTGATTCTTTTGAGCAGCAGTGGTTTGATTGTATAACATGTGCAAATGCTGGTGATGATTCTGATAAAGATAAATTGACTAATCTTGAAGAGTATAGCCATAATACTAATCCTATGAGTGGGGATACTGATGGGGATGGGCATAATGATGGGGTGGAGATAATCAAAAGGACAGATCCTCTTGATCCTAATTCTAAGCCTGGAAGTAGTTTTTGGTTGTATTTGATGATAATATTATTTTTGATTGGGCTTGGTGTTGGGGGTTATTATGCTTATACTATGTTTATGAAGAAGCCAAAAGGTCCATCTCCTCCGAGAGGTATGCCTCCACTTCAAGGTAGGCCCCCAGTAAGACCTCAAATGCGTATGCGTAGGCCAATGCCACCTAGACCTGGGATGCGTATGCCTGTTCCTAACTCTAAAGGTCCAATACCTAAAGGTCCAATACCTAAGGGTCCAATCCATAGGGCTGTTCCTGTTTTGAAAAAGCCAGTTGCAACTAAACCAAAACCAAAACCAAAACCCAAAGAAGAATCAAAACCAAAAAAGAAGGTTGTTAAAAGGGCTGTTGTTAAGAAAGATATATTTAGTAAACTAGCTAAGATAACCAAAACAGAAAAAGAAAGTCAGGTAGAATCACAAATTAAATCATTAAAGCTTACAGATAATGATCTTAAGGTAAGAATCGATAAATTAAAGAAAGAATTGAAAGTAAAGACAATAAAATGACATTAAAACATGGGGGAAGTTCTAGTCTTTTTTCCAGATCATTTTTTGGGGAGGTTGGTTTTTCTAAGAAAGCGCAAATTCATGCACAAATATTTATTTATGTTGTTGCAATTGTTTTATTCTCTTTTATTATGCTTTATGGTTATAATGCAATAAGGGGGTTTAAGGAGAAGTCAGAACAAATAAATTTTATCAAGTTTAAGACTGATTTGACGTCTACTATCAAAAGGGTGGCTCCTGATTATGGCACTTTGAAGAGGGAAGAGTTGTTTATAGGTGGGGTTTATCAGGATGTTTGTTTTGTTCAGAGTTATAAGCAGCAAGAAAATACTGCAGTCATATTAAATGGTATAAGTACATCTCCTGATTATAATGCTTTGATTGAAGATAGTTTTCAGGCAGGGACTGATAAAAATGTGTTTTTGATAACTAATACTTTACAGGAATCTTTTGATGTTGGACCAATAAATATGAGTGGTGGTTATATTTGCGCTCCTGTTTTGAATGGTAAGGTTAAGATACAGTTTGGGGGTCGTGGAGACCATGCTTTTATATCTACATATTAGTTTTTAAGGCATTGTGTTGGGGTGAGATCATGAATTGTGATATGTGTGGTAAGGAATCTAGGTTGTTTAAGACAAATGTTGAAGGATCTATGCTTAATTTGTGTGATGGATGTTCTAAGTTTGGGAAGGTTATTTCTGCTGTCAGGGTTGAACCTAAGGTAAAACAAAAACAAAAGGAAGAATTTGTTCAAAAAGCAGAAGTGAAGAAGACTGAAACCATATTGGGGATTGTTTCTAACTATGGTCAGATTATAAAGAAGAAAAGGGAGGAACTGGGCATTAAGCAAGAAGACTTAGCTAAAAACATAAGTGAGAGGGCTTCTTTGCTTCATAAAATGGAAGTTAATTCACTTGAACCAACAATCACATTAGCGAGAAAGATTGAGAAGTTTTTACATATTAGATTAGTAGAGCAACGGGAGATTGAATCTGGTGAGTTTACAAAACTGAAGTCAGAAGGATTTACTTTGGGGGATTTTGTTAAGAAGAAAAAATGAGTTGCTTACAACCATATTTTTCCTCTTTGTAGGATGTTGAGAGTTTTTCTTTTAATATTTTGAACAATTCTTTGTTTTTTTCATTACATTTTTCGTCATAAGCTTGACATGGAAGAATATCACATGTGTCTATCAATATATGGTTTGCTTTTTCTATGTTTTCTTTTAGTTTGTCTATCTTTTTTGAGTTATAGATTGGGTAATAGATCAATTCTTCTGGTTTTTTGTTAGAATTAACGATAAAAATAGGGTTAGTTATCCAGATATTCTCGTTTTGGGGTATTTTTTCGATATAATCTTGAAATTCATCATATTCTTTGTAGTTGGGGATTTTTATTTGGGTTATTTCTGATATTACCCATATTAAAGTTAGAAATATCATTATTGTGTAGAGTATTTTTTTGTTTTTTAGGGTGTTTAATGTCTTGATAATTCCATAAGCAGTTATCATGTATAAGTAAGGCAGGAAAGTTATTATGAATCTCGTTTCTTTGTGAGCAATTGAGCTGAAGAATATGAAGAATATGATTAGTGGACCTAGGATTGTTGTTTTTTTAATGTCTTTTTTATTTATTGTTTGTCTTATTATGATAATAATGCCTATTATTGAGAATAAAATTAAAGGGTTTTCTTTGATTAAGTTTAGTATGTAGAATTGAAATGGTTGATGATATATCCATCCAGTGTATTTTGTCATAAAAGACTGCATCAAGAAAGGATAAATTGGATTTTTGTATAATCTTATGTTGAGTATCAGGTAAGGTATTGTTATTGTTAGGAAACCATATGCCAGATTTCTAATTTGTTTTATTATCTTTTTTAGTTTATGTTTATTATTTTTAATTTGTAATAATATTGTGATTGTAATTGGGATGGTGATCAATAGTTGTAAGAACCTTGTCATAGTGCTTAATCCTATGAATAGTCCTGTCAAGTAATACTTTTTGTTTATCAGATAATAAATCGAGGCTAAGGCAAAGAATGTTGAGGGGATTCCTGTTAATGTGCTTGAACTATATAATAAAAAAGTAGGGCTTAATGCTAAGAATAATGTAGCTATGGTTGCTATCTTTTCTTCGAATACTTCTTTTGTTATGGTGTATGTGAGGATTATACAGCCTAAGCTGAATAATAATTCTGCTAGTCTAGTTAATATGATTATGTTTAGTCCTGTTTTGCTTATCAAGCCAAGTAATAATGGCCAGATTATGGGTCTTGCTGGCTCCCATAAGCCTATTTTTCCTAAAGAGAAGATGTATTTGCCCATTGCGATATATACTGCACCATCCCATGTGATTCCTTTTTGAATAAATAGATGGAATAATTTTATTGATAAGAATAATATAATTATAAGATATAGTTTGAGGTTTAGACTAATTCTTTGGTTTGAATTATGTTCTTTTTTCACAGAGAATTAGAATGTAATCGGGTTTAAAAGTTTTTTTACTCAGCTATTGTTTTATTGCTGTTTTTTTCTAACATAAACCATTGCATTGGTTTATTGAATATTGCTTTTATTATTCCAATATTCACATAATAGACAACTATAAGACCATAGCTAAAGAATGAGCCTATGACTTTGAGTGGGCTTTTTGTGTTCTTGCTCATGCCTTGCGCAATTACTGCAGTTATTACTAAGCCGCTTGTTAGAATTATATTTCTGCCTAGTTCTGAAAAGAATTTAATCAGGTTGATTGGTTCTGGTGTATGTGTTATAAAGCTTAGTAACCCTGTTAATGTCAGGCCCAGCAGCAGCATAGATATCATATAACCGCTAAGGTCTAAGTAGGCATATATTTTATCCTCAACGTTTAATTTTTTGTTAAATGTGATATCTTTTCCATGCTCTTTAAATGCCATTATTACACCATAAGCCCATCTCATCTGCTGCTTATACAGGTCTTTAGGTTTATATGGTACTTCCCCATCACATTCAAGATTTTCCAGGTATACAACACGATGATTGTTTTTTAGGAGCCTTAATGAATATTCTATGTCTTCTGTTAAGCTGCCTGTTTTCCATCCACCTAGTTTTATCAATAGGCTTTTTCTTACTGCTTCTGCAGAACCGCAAAGGAAACCGAAATTTCTTCTTTTGTATATATATGGTAGGATAATCTTGTGACAAACAGCAATTATTGTAGATCCTAATAATGATATTATGTTTTGTTTTGCATTGATTGAGTTCCATCTTGCTTGCACTGCAGGTATGTTCTTGTCATGTATAAATGGCGCCACTATTCTTTTTAGGAAATCAGATTTTGGGGTAAAGTCTGAGTCAAATAAAACTATTATATCTCCTTTTGAGAATTTTAACATATGATTTAGATTTCCTGCTTTGAATCCTTTGTTATTACCTCTTCTTGTTACTTTTATCAGGTTTTCTGATTTTGCAAATACATCAATTTTTTGAGATATTGATTTATCTTTGCTGTCATCCCCTATTATTATCTCGTATTTATCTTTTGGATAGTCCATATCCAGGCACTTTTTAGCGCATTGTATTGCAGCAAGCTCATTATATGTCGGTATTTGTATTGTTACAAATGGCGCTTTTTTTTCTTCGAATTTGTATTTGATCTTGTTTTTCTTTTTATTAGTTGATAATGTATATATGGCTATCAGTAAATAGCTTAATGATATGATTATTGTGATAAATAGGAGAAAATTAAAGAAATTGTCAAATATTATATTTAAGAAATCTAGGGTAGATCTTACTATTATTGCGAATTCTTCTTTTGTTATTATAAAGTTCATTTTATTTTATGAAAAATTTGTTTTTCCAAAAATTAAATCTCAATAGGCTGATTAATATGATTATATTTAAAACTATCGTATAGGGGAAGTAGAAGAATATTGCTAAAATGTTCTTAAAATGGAGCTTATCTTTGAACATTTTTATTGATGTTATGATTAATATTGCGCTGATAATGCCTGAAAGTACACCAAAAAAGCTATAATATGAAATACCCCATATTGGTATCTTATAGATTACATAAATTGGACCCAATAGGCTAAACCATCTAAATAAATAAGCTGATAATGTAAATATGCTGCTTGTGTTGTAAGGCAGCCAATAATTAACCTGATATATTATTGCTGGAAGCGACAGAAATGAGTAAAATGTCCACCAGAATTGATTTATGAACAAGAATAATATTGCAGGGGATGCTTTATGTGAGAAAAGTTTTCTGTTTTTGATTAATGACTGCAGAACACCGATCCACCATCTTGATCTTTGATGGTATAGTTCTTTTAATGTTGATGGTGCTTGTGTATGACCCATTGCATTATGGACATTTATTGTAGTGTAGTTTGCTTTTCTTATCTCTAAAGCTATATCCATATCTTCAGTTAGTGTATCTTTCTTGAACATGCCTATTTCTTTTAATGTTGTTTTTCTGTAGCAGGCTAGAGCTCCGAAAAACCAAATTCCGTTGTTGAAAAGTTTTGAAAAGCTGTTCCTTATCAGGTTGTTGTAGTGGTATTCTATGTTCTGGAAGCTGCCTATGATTGTCTTTTTGTTCTTTACTGTACTTATTCCTGTTGTAGCACCTACTTTTTTATTTATCAGTGGTTTTACCATATTTTTTATACATGATTTTTCTATTGTTGTGTCTGCATCTATGGTCAATACAAAATCATGGTTTGATTCTAGTGTTCCTAAGTTTAGGGCTTCTGATTTGCCTTGATGGTTTTGTTTTAATAGGATTATATTCTTGAATGTTTTTACAATATCTATAGTGTTATCTTTTGAGCCATCATCAACTACGATTGTTTCTATCTTTTCTTTTGGATAATCTGAGTTTTCTATGGATTCAAGACATGCTTTTATGTTTTTTTCTTCATTAAAAGCAGGGATGATTATGCTGATCTTTGGTTCGAAATGTAAGTATTCTTTTTTCTTAAATATTGATAACAAGAAAACTATGAATATGAACATCAGAAATGAGAATAGTACCATGAATAATACTCCGCAAATGCTCATTATAATGTCTTCCATTCTTTTCCTCGATGTTCTTGATGGGGTATAGTCTTACCACTATCTTAAGTTATAGGTTGATTATTTTGTTTTTAAATGTTTTGGAAACTTTACGAGTTTCCAATCTATTCATATTCGGAAATTCTTCGAATTCTCGATTATAAATATTTTGGAAATGTTATATGTTTTATTGAGGGTGTGGTTTTATGATTTTTTTTGGGTGGGTGTGTATTGCTGAGTGTAGTGGTACATTAGTTAATGCAATTGGGGGGAATTTTAGTATAATTTTATATAGTAATAATATTTATTTTTTATTAATGGAAAATATTAAAGAACATGTAATAAATGAGTTTACATCTAAAGAAACACAAGCAATTTATGTTAAACAAGCAGAGAAGGGTCTTTGGCCTAGTGAGGAAATTCTTGTTAAAAAATATTTTAAAGCTAAATCATTAGTTCTTGATATTGGGTGTGGTACAGGCAGAACAACCATTCCTTTGTATAAACTAGGGTATAAAGTTCTAGGTTTAGATTTGGTTCCAGCAATGATAGCAAGTGCTAATAAAATAGCGAAATCAAAAAAACTTAAAATTAATTATCAAGAAGGTGATGTAACTAATTTAAAATTTAAAGATGAAAGTTTTGATAATGCTTTATTCTCATTTAATGGTTGGACTCAAATTCCTGGGAAGGATAATCGAATAAATGCTCTTAATGAGATTTATAGGGTATTGAAACCAAGGGGATATTTTATCTTTACAACCCACTTAAGAAAATTAAATGGATGGACATTAGTTTGGATAAAAGAATGGGTTAAGTATTATCTTATGAAGCCTATTGGATTTAAAATAGATGAAATTGATTTTGGAGATATATTTTTTCCAAGAGAATCTCTTGTTAATGAAAAAACAAATCAAAATAAACAATTTATACATATACCTTCATTTAAAGAAGTTAAAAATCAAATTAAAGAAGCCGGATTTGATTTGATTTTAACAGAAATGAGTGATATTATATCATCTAATGATAAACAAGAATTTCCTCCCAGTTTTTATGTGTGTAAAAAATAGAAAATTCCGCCCCACCTCACAATTAGAGTTGATTTCTGATTGAACATAACATCCATCAAACGAACTTCTTATCCATTTTTCTTCTTATCTGCCCACTTTCACATAAGGTTTATAATATTTGTTACATTACCTTCTTGTTATGGAAGGGAAGATACCCTCTGGGAGTAAGATATTAGATAGGATGTTGAATGGTGGGTATGATGATGATATAATCACCACTATCTATGGTCCTGCGGGGACTGGGAAGACTGTGTTGTGCATGCTTTGTGCTGTTAATGTAATCAGAAATGGGAAAAAGGTCATTTATGTGGATACTGAGAACAGCTTTTCTGTTGAGAGGTTAAAGCAGGTAGCAAGGTTTGATTATAATAAGATCTTAGATGGGATTGTGTTTTTTAAACCTGTTTCTTTTGAAGAGCAGATGAATGCTTTTGATAAGTTTAGGGGTGCAGTAGATAATAAGGTGGGGTTGATTGTTGTTGATACTATTTCTATGCTTTATAGGTTAGAGTTGGGCAAGAGCGATAAGGTCTATAATGTAAACAGGGAATTGGGGAGGCAGATTGCTTATCTAAATGAGATAGCTAGAAAGAAACATATTCCTGTGTTGATAACAAATCAAGTATATGCTGATTTTGAGAATAAATGCAATATTAAAATGGTTGGAGGGGATTTGTTGAAGTATAGCTCTAAATGTTTAATCGAGCTTCAGATGACTCCTGCTAAGAACCGAAAGGTCATATTAAGGAAGCATAGGGCGATAGAGCAAGAGAAAAGTATCATATTTAAGATAGTTGAAGAAGGGGTAATCGGGACTAAAGAAGGTAAAGGGTTTAAGCT
The DNA here is from genome assembly GCA_964618315.1 of uncultured Methanosarcinales archaeon. Lineage (GTDB taxonomy): Archaea > Nanobdellota > Nanobdellia > Woesearchaeales > JACPBV01 > CAZTWQ01. Next base: position 514 of record CAZTWQ010000036.1, on the reverse strand, counting down.
GTTTTGATATTAGTACATATTTTGTAATTTTCTTAGAATCTGTGATTATTGTTTGTGTTATTTGATTTTTTTCTTTTAAATGATGATTTAATACAAAATTGGTTTTTTGATATTTCTTTTAGATTTTTTACCAATGTTTTAGTCTATAATATATGATTATATGAACTATTATTGTATATATTATATATCTTTATTATTTATATTATACACTAAAAATGCATAAAAAAGAAAGATTTATAAGTGAAAATGCCTAAAGATGATTAAAACATGTTTGGAGAAAGGAAAAGGACATATCTGGAACTGCAAATACTTATTTTGAAATCTCTTAAAAAAGGTAATCTCACTGTTTATGAATTAGCAAAAAGGACAAAATTACATTTTAACGTCGTAAAACACCAGTTAATACTTCTTAAGGGTCAGGATTTTGTTGAAGTCTGTTTTAAACATAACCAGTTCAAACTATTTGGGCTACTTAAAGATGGGGAGAAATATTTGCGTAAAATTACAAGATGAT
>CAZTWQ010000035.1:9056-10713 GCA_964618315.1 uncultured Methanosarcinales archaeon | reverse complement strand
ATTCCAACTTTTATGATTCCATCTATAAGATTAAACCAAATTGGGTTGTTTGTTTCTTTTACCCCTGTAAGATATGTTAAAGCATAAGGTAAGAAAACGAATAAAAGTATAGCAAAAGCAAAAGAGACTATCATTGTCAATACAATTGCCCAATCACTTAATTCTTCATCATCATCTGTTTGTTTTGAAGCTGACCAGTTTAATGTTTTTATCCCAAGAACTAACATCTCAAAAAGGTTTACTATCCCCCTTATGAAAAAAGCCTGAGAAAACTTAGACTTCTTTTTCAACCTGTCATGCTTGCATATTATTTTCCCATTTTTTCTTACTGCTGTAACTACATCACGTTTTGAGCGCATCATGACGCCTTCTATTACTGCTTGTCCGCCTACGTCGTGTTTTTTTGTCATCTTAATAGAACTCCCATTTATTTTTCCAATAGTTGATCTAATTTCTTCTCTATCCTATTTAATTTCTTTCCTAAGTCATTCCATGCATCTAAAACAATCTCATGCGGAGGCTTAGGCCTTAGATTAGCAGGAATTGGTTTTCTTTCTCTCAAGAAGTGCAATATTTTCTTATCTTTAAGTGCATAGTATTTTTTTCCTTCTTTCCAATCACTTTCAATTAAACCAATTTCTTCTAATACCTTCAAATGAAAATCAACAGTCTGTGGTTTTTTCTTAATTTCCTTAGCAATTTCAGAGAGATATTTTGGTTTTTGGGATATGCTAATCAATACACCCCGCCTTATATCACTAGATAAAGCCTTATGAACAATTTCATCAAATAAATGTGGTGGAATATGCATATAAAGATTACTTCGAGTTTCATATAAATACTTTTCCATTCCATTTTTCTAGAAAAACCGAAAGGTTTATATAATTAGTTATATTTCCATATTACTAGAAAACCCGAAATTGGTTTTCTGGAGGAAGAAAATGCCACCACACCATGAACATATCCATCCACACCATAAGCATCTGCCGCCGCATCATTTGCATATACCACCGCACGCACTGCCAATAAGAAACAAGAACAAAATGAAGTTTCTTTTGATTAGTTTTTTGTTCTCTGGATTATTCACAGTAACATTTGCCCTATTGTTAAAATTTTTTAATATTCCTATAAATGTAATACTCCCATCAAGTGCACCAATCTGGATGGGAACCCTCACAATAGGGTATATGGTGCAAATTGAAAGATAGGAGATGAAAAAGATGATACATCCACATAAAGAACAACATGAAAGACCGCCACATGAACGGATTTTGGAAAGGCTTGATGTAATAGAAGAAATATTAAGAAAAATAGAAGATAAAACAATAACTTGAGATTATTTTTTTATAGATAAAGAAACATTTATTAATAACCATATATAAAATAAGATAATGACAGAGGACAATAGATACAAGTGGATTATAGCCACATTATTTGTTATCGTTATACTGATTGTTGCATCTAATATTATCATTTACAAAAGATTAAAACAAGACTATGATACTAAATTTGATGAAGCCGATCAAAGGGTTGATATACTTAAATCTGGACTTACGTCTGAAATCCAGAAAGAAAAAGCATTCAGTATAAAAGAAAGAGAATCGCTTGAGAATAGAACTTTAACAAACTTCAATGATCTGCTTACAATATTAGGAAA
>CAZTWQ010000035.1:7711-8956 GCA_964618315.1 uncultured Methanosarcinales archaeon | reverse complement strand
CATGTTATAGATGGTGCAAGCAGTGTATATGTTGTTGACTACAATTCAAATAATTACAATGTAGACTTGGTTGGAGCTGCATCAAATATTGATCTGGCTGTGCTTAAGATTATCTCTGATAATACTTTTGATTATCTTAATTTTGCAGACAGTTCTGATATTAAGATAGGTGAAAGAGTTATTGCTGTTGGAAATCCATTAGGACTATCTTTTAGCGTTACAGAAGGAATTATCAGCGCAGTAAATAGGGTAATTGATGATACTGGTGTTCCTTATGTTCAAACAGATGTCCCTATAAATCCTGGAAACTCAGGAGGACCATTGGTAAACTCAAATAAAAAGATAGTAGGGATAAACACAGTCAAGATATTAGATACAGAAGGTATAGGATTTGCTATTCCATCTAGTATAGCAAAGGATATAGCTGATCAAGCTATGGGTTAGATTTTTTTTCTAGAAATTTGTCGAACGCCAATTCCACTGGCTTGCAATCACCATCTATCAATTCAGAAGGGTATTGCCTGCATATCTTAGGTCTCGCAGAATAGATTTTGCATTCTGCTGTCTTGCATTTATTTGTTCTGGTTTTTCCCCTTAATGGTTTATCTAGAAACATACACCATCCTTTTTTCTCTTTAGGGTATGTATTCCCGAAATTATCTGTGTACACGAAGTCTTCTTCTTTATAGCCTAGTTTTTTTATTCGTTCTACATCTGCCTTGTATAATCTAGGAGTTCTACAACATGAACCACATTTTTTGCATTTGAAATTCTTGAGCATTTTATTGTTTTTATTTTGATAGGATTTAAATATTCCGTTTTGTAAGGCTTAGTAGAAAAAGTCCGTCTGTGCCATCAATGTCATTATTGCCAAAGGCAATGATGGCATGGCCAGGACGGAACTGACTAGGTTGCCACACTTTAGTGTGGTGTTCTAGCCAGTGTAGTAGGACTTTTTCTACTAAGCCGTTTTGTAATATTTTTCCTAGAAAGTAGTAATAGGTTTTCAGTGTTTATCGACGATAAATTCTTTTCAATACCTGAATCATATACATTTCAGTACCGAAATATTTAAATATGGGTATGTCCATAAAATAAGCTATATCTAGTTGATTTCAGGGTTTGTAACCCCATATATAGTGTTTTTATGGTTAAGGTTTAAATATCGCCCATGAAACTAGATGTAGAGTTTATATAAATTATAAACACTAGATGTAGGAAAATGAGATGCCCATATTGTAATTT
>CAZTWQ010000035.1:2798-7611 GCA_964618315.1 uncultured Methanosarcinales archaeon | reverse complement strand
ATAGAGATCCCAACTAACGAGATTGGGGAAATGATTATGGATAAACTAAAAGAAATTGATCATGTTGCTTATATAAGATTTGCATCTGTATATAGGGATTTTGCAGATATCAGGTCTTTTGAAAAAGAATTAAAGTCTTTAAAAGGAAAATGAGGTTGATTTAAATGGAAGAAGAGAATAAAATACATTTTCATAACAGTATAATCACTAAAATAAAGAAAAGGGATGGTAGGGTAGTTGAATTTGTACCTGAAAGAGTAACTAAAGCTATATACAAAGCAGCAAAATCAATAGGTGGGACAGACGACAATACTGCAGTTGATTTAGCAAGAAAGGTTATTACGGTTCTAGAATATAAATATGACCTTCATGAAGTGCCAACTGTTGAAGATATACAAGATATAGTTGAAAGAGTCTTGATTAAAAGTGGACATGCAAAGACCGCTAAAGCATATATAATCTATAGACAGCAAAGAGCTGAGATGAGGCAAGCTGGTGCTTTCTTAAACAAAGTATCAGGTATAATTGATGGTTATGTTGGAAAGGGTGATTGGAGAGTTAAAGAGAATTCAAATACATCTTATGCTATTTCAGGCCTTCAGGCACATATTTCAGGTGCTGTTATTGCTGAATATACATTAAATAATATATATCCTAAAGAGATTGCTGAAGCACATAGAAATTCAGAAATGCATATACATGACCTAAGTATGGGTGTTTTTGCAGGTTATTGCGCAGGTTGGTCAATAAAAGATATATTACTTAAAGGATTTAATGGGGTTAGAGGGCGAGTTGCAGCTGGACCTGCAAGACATATGAATGCTTTACTCGGTCAATTAGTTAATTTTTTAGGAACCTTACAGAATGAATGGGCTGGTGCTCAGGCATTTAATTCATTTGATACATACTTAGCGCCTTTTGTAAGACATGATAATCTAACTTATGATGATATTAAACAAAGGATGCAGGAGTTTATCTTCTCTATAAATCAAACATCAAGATGGGGGAACCAAGTACCATTTACAAATCTGACTTTTGATTGGATCGTTCCTGAAGATATGGCTAAGGAAAATGTGATTATCGGCGGACAAAAATTAGAGAGCAAATACGGTGATTATCAAAAAGAGATGGATATGATAAACAAAGCTTTCATAGAGATAATGACTAAAGGGGATATGGATGGAAGAATATTTACATTCCCAATTCCAACATACAATATCACAAAGGATTTTGATTGGGATTCTGAAAATGCCCAATTATTATTTGGAATGACTGCTAAATATGGTACACCATATTTCCAGAATTTCATCAACTCATCATTAAAACCATCTGATGTCAGAAGCATGTGCTGCAGACTGCAATTAGATGTTAGACAGCTTAAGAGCAAAACTGGTGGGTTATTTGGATCTGGTGAAAAGACAGGATCTGTTGGAGTAATTACTATCAATCTTCCAAGATTAGGTTATATTTCTAAAGATAAAAGTGAGTTGCTAGATCATGTAGGGCGTCTAATGGGGCTTGCTACAGAATCTTTAGAGATAAAGAGGAAAGAGGTTACAAAGAATATGAAAGGGGGTCTTTTACCTTATACTCTAGAATATTTGGGAACACTGGATCAACATTTCTCAACCATAGGGGTTAATGGTATGAATGAATGCTGTATGAACTTTTTAGGAAAAGATAAAGATATTACCAGTGCTGAAGGGAAGGAATTTGCAGTTGAAATCTTAGATTTTATGAGAGATAAACTAAAGGAATTCCAGGAAGCTACAGGACATATCTTTAATCTAGAAGCAACTCCTGCGGAAGGGACAGCATATAGATTTGCTAAACATGATTTAGCAGAATTTCCAGATATAATAACTGCTGGAACAAAAGACGCACCATATTATACAAATAGCAGTCAATTGCCAGTGGACCATACAAGAGATGTTTTTGAAGCTTTAGACCATCAAGATATATTACAATGCAAATATACAGGTGGAACAGTGCTTCATGGATTTATTGGAGAAAAGATATCTGATTGGAAAGTTGCAAGAGAGATGATAAGGAAAGTAATGACTAACTATAAATTACCTTATTTCTCAATAACTCCAACATTTAGTATATGTCCAGTACATGGATATATATCTGGAGAACACTCTTCATGTCCGAATGAGCATACTGAAGAAGATCTTAAGAAATATGGTGTTGAAGAAGAGTTAGTCAAAGAATTAAAAGAAGCTAAAGTTTAAAAATTGAGGTGAAGTAAAATGAAAAAAATACCATGCGAAGTTTATTCAAGAATTGTAGGTTATTTCAGACCTGTACATAATTGGAATCAAGGAAAACAACAAGAGTTTAAGGAAAGAGTTGAATTTTCCGAAAGAGTTTCATTAAATCAAACTACAGGAATAATGGACACAAAAGAAGAGATAGTCGGAGCTAAAGATGATGTTTCACAAGAAGCAAAAGTTATGCCATTAGTTGGCGGCGGAGCAATGACAGTTGATGCATATAAAATATTTACTTTTCCAAATTGCGATAAGTGTGAAACAGTAAAGACTTTTCTGAATGGCGCTATGCCTTATTCTGGAGCAGTTATCGACCTTAAATCACCAGAAGGAAATAAGGAATTTAGAAGCCATTATTCAGATGCTACTATAAAACAAAATATCAAAAGAGGAGAAGATGGTACTTTGAAGCTTCCGATTGTGATGTTTATGCGGAAAGGGAATGTTGTTTCTACAGCTCAAACCATAGAAGAAACCAAAAGCTTCTTATCTTAATTTTTTTTATTTTTATGGCAATGATTAAAGGATTACAAAAGACATCATTGGTAGATTTTCCACCATATATTTCTTGTACTGTTTTTATTAGCTGCTGCAATTTTAGGTGTGGATTTTGCCATAATAAGGACCTAGTTGATGATTCTCCAGAGTTAAAAGAGATTAAAGAAAGTGAGATTCTTGAATTTTTAGATCTACGTAAGAAAATATTAGACGGAGTTTGTATCACAGGTGGTGAGCCAACACTTTATCCAGATATTAAAGGAGTTATCTCTAAGATAAAAGAAAAAGGGTTTAAGGTAAAATTAGATACTAACGGAAGTAATCCTTTAATCCTAAAAGAATTGATCGATTCTAGATTGATTGATTATATTGCTATGGATATAAAAAACTCCATGCAAAGATATTCAGAGACATGCTGCGTTTCAGTAGATATCGATAAGATTAAAGATAGTATTGATCTGATAAAGAATTCAGACATAGGATATGAATTTAGGTCAACTTTAGTGCCAAGATTGCATTCAAAAGAAGATGTTGATAAGATAGGTTCATGGTTAAAAGGATCTAAGAGATTTGTCATACAGAATTTCCGGGCTAATAATAATGTGATTGATGATAAGTATAAAGGAATAAATGGGTTTTCCAGAGAAAATTTGATGAAGTTTAAAGAGATATTAATGAAGTATATTGATGAAGTTGAAGTCAGGGAATAAAAACCTTTAAAAATCTTTGAACTTTACCTATATATGGGGAAAAATATGGAATGTAAAAAAGAATCTAACTTAGAAAATTGTTCATGTGATTATCCCTGCGATAAAAAAGGCATATGTTGTGAATGTGTTTCATACCATAGGGACAATGGTGGACTACCAGCGTGTTTAAAATGAGCGAAGTAAATAGAATCGAAGATTCTAAGTATCCCTCTGGGATAAAAAGACCATCATGGGATGAGTATTTTATGAAGATATCTATGTTAGTAGCTGAAAGAAGCACATGCAGAAGACACCACGTGGGTGCTGTTATTGTCAAGAGCAAGCAAATTCTAACTACAGGTTATAATGGTGCTGCAGCAGGTGTTAAAGATTGTCTAGAACTAGGTTGTTTAAGGGATGCAAATAATATTCCCTCTGGAGAAAGGCATGAAATTTGCAGAGCAATACATGCTGAGCAGAATGCCATAATCCAGGCTGGTCTACATGGAGTAAATATAGATGGTTCAACTATATACTGTACACATCCGCCTTGTATATTATGCGCTAAGATGCTAGCTAATGCTAAAATCAAAAGGTATGTTACATACGGAGAATATCCTGATGAAGAAGCAAGGAAGCTGCTTAGCGAAGTTGGAATAGAGTTTGTTAAATTAGATATGCCTGAAGAAAAGATTAATTGTTTGGGTTAAATTTATCACTACTTCAGAATAGAAATCTTTAAATATCAGCTGATATTCAATATACATAAGATGGGGGATTCAAGATTCAGTTTCTTTGTTACAGACATAATATTGTTAATCGTATTTCTAGGCATGATATTGATCATATTCAAGTTTGATGGAATCCAATTCCTATTAGAATTGCTGACAATAGTTGTTTTATTATTAATCTCATTTATTGCTTTGATTCCAGCTTATTCTGGTTCAAGAGGTGGATGGGGTTTTTTAAGTGGTGTTTTCCTATTGATATTACTAAACTTACTAGTTATATTCATAAGACTGAATCTAGGTGGAAAGACATTTTTGTTGACAATGTTGTTTGCAGCTTTGGGTTTTGTCATATCTATCGCAAACATCAAGAAAGAAGAGATGTATGAACCAATCGAAGAAGATAAGAAAGAAGAAGTTTATACTAACTTTGAACCTGGAAAATATGTTGGAAGTACAACTGGTTCAACATATCATGCTCCAACATGTGAATGGGGAAAGAAGATAAAAGAAGCAAACCAAGTTTGGTTTGATGATGATAAAGAAGCTAAGAAGAAAGGTTATAAAAAGCATTCTTGTTTGAAATAAAAATTTATTACAAATCAGAGATTTCTAATCCATTTCG
>CAZTWQ010000035.1:0-2698 GCA_964618315.1 uncultured Methanosarcinales archaeon | reverse complement strand
GTAAATAAGATTGAAGAGCATAGAAAGATACATCCTGTTAGGTCTATTGACCATAATGAAGTTGATCAGGTAAAGGCAGAGATCAAAGAAGTTAATCTCAAGTATAGGGAATCGATAAATAAGAATAAAGAACTATATGATGAATTGATCAGGAATAGAAAAGAAAAAGAAGAATGGAGAAATAAACTAGCTGAATTAAGATTAAAGAAAAAGAAGTTATTAGGATTAGTCCAATAAATCATTTATTCCAATAAACTACAATAAGCCACATAACTCCGATAGTGATTGCTGAATCTGCTATGTTAAAAGCAGGCCATATCCTAAAATCAATAAAATCTACGACATGACCTAATAAGATTCTATCAATCAGATTTCCAACTGCCCCACCTATAATTAGAGCTACTGGTATATGTGATGGTTTTTCTTCAAGGATTTTGTCAAAGTAGAAAAAGACTAATCCTAGAATTATCAATGTTGTAAATATCAAGAATGTGTTGCCATTCTGCAAGATACCAAAACCAGCCCCAGTGTTGTGAATAGAAGTCAGATGGAAAACATTATTTATTATGGGTATGGATTGATGTAATCCCATATATTTAGAGACTAAGTATTTTATTATCTGGTCCAATAATACTATAGATAAACTTATAGATAATATAAATTTGAGATTATTATTTTTCATAATAAGAATTAATCAATGTAAATATATAAATGTTACCATCTCTTTTTCTCATGTTCGCCATAAGCAACCCTTTCTATGCTTGATAATCTTTGGTTGATGCTTTCTAAAGTATATCTGATAGAATCAAGTTTTGCAGAAACAACTTCTAATTGAGTGTTTCCATATGATGGTTCTGGATGTTTAGGGGCTTGTGTTTGTACTGGAGATCCAAATGGCTGTTGCATAGGTGATAATTGCCCTGGAGGTCCGGGTGGTGCTTGAGGTCCGGGTGGTACTGATGAAGGTATTGGCGATTGACCCATATTTCCAAAACCTGTATCGTCTGGCATACCACCTAAATCCCTAGAAGGCAATCCAATGTCATTTCCCATGCCTAAAGGTGGCGGATTATGTGCGTTATGTTGTGGGGGTAGCCCAGGTGGACCGAAATTAGAATTTTGGCTGCTTGGAGGTAGACCCAAATCTGATCCAAAATCAGAACCTAAATCAAAATCATCTTTTTTCTTTAAGAATGGAATCTTATCTAAAATACCCATAATCTACAACCTCTTTTTTAAAATTTTTTAAAATATTAATCACTTATACTATCAAGGAACTTTTCTTTAGCTTTGTTCACTGTTTCATTAGTCTCTAATATCACATATGAGGTAACTTTGTCCTTACCTGTATCTATTAAGCTCTCTGATTTTCCTAATATATAATTCTTTCCTTTTTCTATTATACTTGATTCGCTGTTAGATAATATATTTGTGATTAATATAAAGACTATGACCACTAATCCCACAAAGAGGACTAACTTTAATGTCTTTTTTATTAAAGTGAAAAGAATAGAAGCTATAACAATTGCTATGATCAATATGATTATTACTTTAAGCATTTTAACCTGACCACTTACCCCTGCTTATACCTAAGATGCTTTTACAGTTAGGGCAAATATACATAATTTCCTGTTTTAAAAATCCCAGCCCTTTCTTTTCAGTCTCTACATTATCCAAAGTGACGTCTCCCTTACAAAAAGGACATTTTCCCATAATAAGAAATAAAGTAAGATGATATATAAAATTATTGATTATTTGTTTTCGGAATGTGTTGTTTTAACTAATTCATAGGTTATATAAGATTGATTTCTTTTTAGGTTTTGATGGTTGAAGAGGATAATATCCTATCTAAAAAACAAAAGATTTATAAATAAGTCTCAACTTACAGTAAGGTAGAACTTACAAAAGGTGATATATATGATTGATGTTATAACTATGTCCAGCAAAGGGCAATTTGTGGTACCTAGAGATATTAGGGAAGACATGGGAATAGAAAAACAGGATAAGTTTGTTGTAGTGCATGACAAAGATAGTATTTTGTTGAAAAAGATTAAAAGGCAGGAGGCAAATAAAAAAATGCTGGAGTTATTAGATAAATTCTCCCAACAATTTCAAGAAGCTGGAATAACTACTGATGATATAAAAGAGGAGATTAAAAGAGCAAGAGCAAAAAGATGATTAAGATAGTTATTGATACTAACACGTTAATTTCTGCCATGGGTTGGAAAGATAGCAATCCAAGAAAGGTGTTAGATGGCTGCTTATCTGGAAAATGGGGCTTAGTGGAAAGTATAGATTTACTTAGAGAGTTTCTTGAAGTTATCCAAAGACCAAAATTTGACTTTATTTCTGAAGAAGATAAGAGAGAATTCTTAATCAATTTAATGAATCTATGTGAGATTGTTGAACCAAAAAAGAAACTTGATATTATTAAAGATGATCCTGATGATAACATGGTGATTGAATGTGCATTAGAAGCTAAAGCAAATTATGTAATTTCTGGCGATCAACACTTACAAAAATTAAAAATGTTTGAGAATATTAAGATTTTTTCTCCAAATGATTTCTTGAAATTATTAAATGACCAATAACCTGGGATAATATTACAAACATGGATTGAGATAATGTAATTTTTAATTTATGCAAAGCATTAGAAATAATGTTTATTAGTTATCTAACACCATATTTAATGTTGCTT
>CAZTWQ010000034.1:7362-12216 GCA_964618315.1 uncultured Methanosarcinales archaeon | reverse complement strand
TACTTTCATCATAGTACAGATATTTGATATTACTTTATATAATTTATGATTTCCTTAAGCTAAGCTCAAGGGTTTTAGAAATCTTTTCCAAAAAGAAGTTATTAAGATATAAACCTAAAGATTTTTCAATGCAAACATTTTTAAACTAAATACCCATTTAAATGTTCAGGTGTTTTCATGAAATATGATCTACATGTACATAGTTACCATTCAGCATGTGCTATTCTAAAACCTAAAACAATATTAAGAATAGCCAAGAAGATAGAACTAGATGGCATTGCAGTTGCAGACCACAACTCATTAAAAGGTGGGATAGAGACCAAAAAACTAAACAAAGACAAAGATTTTGAAGTGATTCCCTCAATAGAAGTAGACACTGACAGGGGCCATGTCCTAGGATTATATGTAAATGAAGGGATAAGATCAAAAAAATTCTTTGACGTTACCGATCAGATAAAAGCACAAGGGGGCATCGCTATCATAGCCCACCCATTCAGGATACTCCCAACTTTAAGATCAAAATTAAAAGGGATTGATATAAAAAAATGTCTGGATGCTGTTGAATGCTATAATGCAAGAACATCAAACTACAGCAACAAACAGGCACAAAAGATTGCAAACAGATTCCAATTAGCAAAAACAGGCGGTTCAGATGCCCATTTCCCATTTGAGATAGGAAGAAGTACAACCTCATTCGAAGGAGACTTAAGAACTGCAATAAAAAAAAGAAAGACAACTGCTTCAGGAAGCAATATAACTGGGGTTGTAGGGTCTGCACTTAGTTTTCTTCATAAAAGACTAATCAAGGGGGTATGAATGGTATCTTTCATATTACAATGTTTTTATTTTATGCTGCCTGCTTATTTTGCAAACATGGCTCCAGTCATAATCAAAAAAAGATTCAAAAAACTAGCAATACCTCTCGACCTTAACAAAAAGATAAAAGGAGAAAGCATATTAGGCAAAAACAAGACATTTAGAGGTCTTATCTTTGGCATAATTTTTGCAACAATCATAACATACATACAATTCTTACTATACAAAACAACCATATTCCATAACTTTAGCTTTATTAACTATTCAAACTGGTCATTATTAGGATTCTTATTTGGATTTGGTGCATTATTTGGAGATTCAGCTGAAAGCTTCATAAAAAGAAGACTAAAGATAAAACCTGGACAGAGGTTCTTTCCATGGGATCAGCTTGATTTTGTCATAGGATCACTAGTATTCGCTAGCTTAGCAACAACAATAACATGGAAGATGATAATATATATAGCTATAATAAGCGTGATTGGTCATATATTAGTAAACCATTCTGCATTTTATCTAAAGATAAGAAAAGAAAAATGGTAGCTCTTGTAATATTAGTGATAATTGTATTTATAATAATATCACTATCAGCTTTCTACAAATTCGTCTTTCTAAGAGACCCTAAAAGAAGAATTCCAAAAGGAGATAACCTTATTTCTCCAGCCGATGGAAAAATAATCAATATAATAAAGATAGAAAACCTAGATAAGATAAAGATAAGAAAAGGATTATTAGGCAAGATAAAAACATCAGTATCAGACATATGCAAAAAAGGATACCTGATCAATATAATGATGGATGTAACTAATGTACATGTACAAAGAGCACCAATCAAAGGAAAGATAATAAGCACAAAGCACATAAAAGGCAAACTTAAAAATGTAGTTTACGGAAACAGGCTTGAAAACGGGATAGAAAACGAAAAAAACGAGATAATCATTGAAAACAAATCTATCGGAAAAATAAAAGTGATACAGATAGCAGGATTCCTGGCAAGAAGAATAGAATGCTTTGTAAAAAAGAATCAAAAAATTAATAAAGGACAAAGGATAGGTAGAATAATAATAGGGAGCCAGGTAAGTCTAATTTTTCAGGATAAAATCAAACCAATAATCAAGATTGGAGATAAAGTCAAAGCTGGTGAAACAATAATTGCAAAGTATTGAGAATGGTAAAAAAAAGATTCAAAATAAAAAATATTCTGACTATTACACTTTTTAGAATCATATTAGCTGTAATTATTTCATCTATAATATATTTCAATAAACAAAACATAGCATTATACCTTTTTGTTCTTGCAGCAGCCATATCATTCATGGAAGGTCTTCTTGTAAAAAAGAACAAGATAAAAAGCCATTTAAGATCTATATTAGATCCTTTTGCAGACAAACTCCTTATCAACATAGTGGCAATATCATTATTCCTCAAAGGTCAATTCCCTTATGGGGTTATGATTGCCTATTTAACAAAAGACCTCATAGTTACAATTGGAGGTCTATCCATATTGATTAAAAACATAAAAACAACATTCAAAACAAATGCAATAGACAAAATAGCAGTATTCATACAGTTATTGACCCTTTTAACAGTACTGATGGGAAGACTGGATTACATATTAATCTGGACATCAATAGTCCTGATAACAATATCGCTTATCTCAACATTAGCTAGATCAGGCATTAAAGTAGTAAAACATAAAACAGATCTGGAAGAGATAAGGTTTACAAAAATAGTAAAGCTGCCAGATTTTCTTACATTATTAAATATACTCATGGGTTTTGCTGCAATATTATTTACAATAAACAACAGATATGATTTAGCTATTATTGCTTTTTTACTTGCTGTGCTTTTTGATTATCTTGATGGAAAAGTAGCAAGATGGATAAAAAGAGAGGGTGAATTTGGAAAACAGCTTGACAGCCTTGCAGACACAATAAGCTTTGGCCTTGCACCTGCAATATTTGGATTTAGTCTGATCCAGACAAACTTTGCGCTGATTGTCTTTGCCTTATTCATATTTGCAGGAGTCCTAAGACTAGCAAGGTATAATATAATGGATTTTAGTGGAGAATTTGCAGGTATGCCAATAACAGTAAACGGAGTACTTATCCCCATTGTTTACATAATAGGAGTTCCAACTAGGTTCTACCCCTATATTTATTTATTATTAGCAATACTTATGGTTAGCCCATTAAAATTCAAGAAAATTTAGAGAACAAAAAACAAAACAACAGCAACCAAAACAAATATAATGTTCTTAAGCATATTAAAAGCAACCTTTTTCTTATCCTTTTGAAAATATAAACTTCCAGTTGGCAATCCATATAAGAAAATAAGTGAAGATTCTATTATAAACAGATTCAATTCCTTTAAAGAGAATAAAAACACACCAGCTAATATGATATAATTATAAAATACATCATCAAACTTCTTCTTCAGATAATTTTTTAGATAATAAACAACAATACAACCAATTAACAACAAAACTAAAATATAACTCAACCCATCAAAAACAAAAAGAAAGACAAAAACTATAGAAAGTATCACCTTTTGCATAAATATAAAATATTTCTTACCATCTTTTAACTCTTCTTTTGCAATAAAAGCAAGTGCTAACCCTACAAACAACCCCAGATAAGAAACTACAGCAGTTAAAGAATAGTTCAAAAAGTTCATAATACATCCATTTCCTTAACTCTTCTATGATGCCTTTCTTCTTTTGAGAACTTAGTATTTAAAAAAGTATTTACAATCATCTTATAATTTTTTGCAGAATCTGTCCTTTCGCCCATACAAAGAACATTGGCATTATTATGTTCTCTAGCAGATTTTGCAGTATACTTATCATAACACAATGCAGCACGAACACCCTTAACTTTATTCGCAGTCATACTAACACCAATACCCGAACCACAAACTAGTACCCCAATTCCCTTAGTTTTAGCTACCTTATCTGCAACCTTCTTACCATAAACAGGATAATCAACAGACCCCTCAGAATTAGTACCCAAATCATCAACACTATAACCTAAATCTTTCAGATAACTTATTATCTTGCCCTTAAGCTCAAAACCAGCATGATCTGATCCGATTATAATATTTTTATTCATTTTCAATTTTCACAACTAGATCCTCAAGATAATCTTTATCTTCTGCAAATACATTTACCTTGCAAAGATAATGATCATCAGCAACAGTACTTCTTAACTTTAACAATACGATATTAGTTTTAGAAGCACCACCATTGATCTTGCCTATATTTCTCTTAAATGGTTTTTCCA
Source organism: uncultured Methanosarcinales archaeon (assembly GCA_964618315.1). Taxonomy (GTDB): domain Archaea; phylum Nanobdellota; class Nanobdellia; order Woesearchaeales; family JACPBV01; genus CAZTWQ01. The sequence goes on along the minus strand of CAZTWQ010000034.1, from coordinate 8,122 downwards.
TCAATCTAGTATCACAAGAGATGTATATCTCAATCCCCTCGCTAGGCTCACAATTAGGATCTCTTGGCTCCCCAGGTTCATAAGGGCAATACATAATCCCACCGCCAGCCTCACCATCAGCATATACATTGCTTATAAGGCATGGAGATTTGTCACTATTCTGTTCACAATCCATCCCAGTAAGAAAACCAGTATTACAATCAGGATCATTTCTTTTAGCACTCTCCACAGTATTGCACATACCGGTTGTATCATCTACATCTATAAAACAGATACCATCAACCTCACCGCAAATACCTTCTTTTTTGACATAATTTCTTTTAGAGATCTCACTATAGGCAGGATTCAACACACTTACTTTAATCACCTCAATAGTATCTTTCTGAGATATGACTGGATTTCTGGATAATGTGACGGGGTGAGACAAAGAAGGATTAGGGGGTTCTGGCTCCTCAGAGATCTGTTCATCAAATTTCAAGAACATCTTTCCAAGCATCCCTTTGACAAAAACAAGGCCAATGCTCAACATAGTCAAAGCTAAGATCAACACAACAATAGCACTCACAGAAAGCTGTAGCGAACCTCTTTTTTTTCTGTTCATAATACTATTCTTTAGATTAAATCTTTTTAAATGTTTTGAAATTACACAGTAATTTCAAGGCTCAGAAAAATGTTTGTTTTTCTGTTGTTTTGAAAATCGAAGATTTTCAAGGCTCAGAAAAATGTTTGTTTTTCTGTTGTTTTGAAAATCGAAGATTTT
>CAZTWQ010000034.1:0-7262 GCA_964618315.1 uncultured Methanosarcinales archaeon | reverse complement strand
GTTTAAGAGTTTTCTGTTGTTTTGAAATTACGCAGTAATTTCAAGGCTCAGAAAAATGTTTGTTTTTCTGTTGTTTTGAAAATCGAAGATTTTCAAGGCTCAGAAAAGTATGCTTTTCTTTGATTATCTTTCTGTTCTCAAACAAGAAATTCCTTCACAGAAATAATCTTAATATCTCTAAATTTCTTCATCCTCAATAAATCATCATCGCCAGAAATGATATAATCTGCTTTTCCTTCAATAGCACATTCGAGAAAGATATTATCATTTTCATCATCACAAACATTTAATTTCAGTTTAGTATCAATTACTGTAGAAATCTTAAAGATAATCTCTAGAAATTTTCTTTTTTGTTCCTCACTAAACTTAAATTTAGGATAATCCAAAACTCTTTTTAATTCTTCAAGAATATCAATAGAAATAATGAATTCGTATTCTTTATCCATTACTGCATCAATTAAATCTCTTGAGTTACCCCCCCACCCAAAAGCAGAGATTAAGATATTGGTATCAATAACTATCTTTTTCTTGCCCATTTAATAGCTTCCCCAATATCACTTTTTTTGATATTGTTTTTCTTAAACTGCCCTTCGATTTCCTTACCTAGGGATTTAAAGTCTAGCTTAACTTTAGGTATTGCTACTTTCTTGAATAATACACCCTCTTGTACAGGAAAAGCTACAAATCTTTCTCCAGGATTCAATCTAGCCATTTCCCTAATGTCTTGCGGAACGACTAATTGCCCTTTTCCAGACATCTTTACCAATTCTATATCACTACTTGCCATAATTATCACCTAGTTTAACTGTTAAACTGTTCAACTATATAAATATTGTGTTTACATCATCCCATTTCTGTTCTTGATGTACTGCTCGCTCAATAAATAGAACTGAACTCCAACTTAATATATTTACTAAATTAGACTTACAAAATTGATAAATAGAAAACCACTACAAAAACATCAAACCAATAATCATCAAACATATAGCAACAAGCTTCTGCAATATGATCTTCTTGTTTAATTCTTCTTTAAATATATGCGAGAATTTAAAAGACAATACAACAGCAATCACCAATACAAACAAAGGTTGAAACCCCATCATAGCAGTAACTAATGAAGCAGAAGCAAGATCTATTGCATAGATAGTAGATAGTATTCCAAAAGCACCGATAATCTCCACAAAACTTATTATCCACCTGGTTTTATTATTCAAACCTTTCCATGCCTTAACTACATCAACCCTTACCTTTTTTATCATAAACAAGAAAATAGCAGATATAAGAATACCAATCCTTACCAGCATATAGATGCTCCAACTGTCTATAAAACCAGACAAATATTTTATTATAACAGCATAGATAGAATACAAAAACCCAGATAAAAGCACTAACCTAACCCCTTTGGATATATGAAATCTTTTTTTCTTGATTGACATCAATACCCCTCCAATAAACAAAAATAAAAATGCAATATAATGATTAACAGAAAGAATCTCACCCAAAAATACAGTTGATATCAATAATACCATCACAGGATCAAAACTAAAAAAAGGAATCAATGTAGAGACATCTTCATATTCAAGAGCATCAACATAAAGATAAAATTGAAAAGTAGTAAACACCCCTAACAATATAGCAGCAATATAGATAAACTCAAATCTAAAATCAATCGGTTTTATTAAAATCCCTAACAACAATAAGCTGCTGACAGTTATAGCGATTGTCAGATAAGCAATTGGACTTTTGATGTGTTTTGCCCTGACTATCTTAGTGACTATATTCCCTATCGCCCATAAAAAAGGAGCAATTAAAGCTATTAAAATCCAGTTCATACCCACTCACTATGTCCCCATTGGATCAACAGATCTATATTTTCAAGATCAGGAACATCACAAGCTCCAAAACAAGAACCAGACCAGATAAAAACACTAGAATCAGTCTCTGAAGAAATCTTATCAGCAATCTCTTTTGCCCTTGGCTTTAGACCATCAGGTAATTGGATACACACAGTCTTCGCCTTAGCTTTCTTTATCTCAGCTATTGCTTTTGAATGTTCTAGATTATACATAACCATAAGAATTTAGTAATTAGAATAAAAAGTTATCTATTATGTGATGCTTTTTGTGCTCTTTGAGCATTATTACCTGCAGGATTAGATTGATGTTTCCATCCCATAAGCTGACCTGGATTATTCCTACTTGCATAATTATCCGGAAGTTGTTCCTTTGCTCTAAGTAATGATATGCCCTCATCTTCATCAAGAGGATCAGGGATTCTAATCCCACTATCTGGGATAAATGGATCTGGATAATCAATTCCATCTATATTTGGAACTGTATAATATCCCCCTTTTACAACCATATCTGTACCATACCTAGCGATAAACTGATCTACATAAGCTTTTCTTAAAAGAAATCTTGCAGAAAGAGGAACACCACTACGATCTTCATGGTCATATAAAGCAGAAACATGACCACTACTAGAAGCAACAATATCAGATGCAGGACACCGTTCTAAATAACTCTCAGATAAATCGCTACCATAATCAAGAGTCAAACAACCAGTAACCATCACACCAGCCACTGCAAGGGCTTTCATTATATTAACTAAGTCTTCTCTCTCCCTTCTTGCCCTCTCTAATCCATCAACACCATCATCAAGAGACTCCTGTAATAAAAGAGTACCAATATCCACTGTATTCTGAACCATTTTTATCGTAAATTCAAATTTATTTATAAACTTTCGGGATTTCTAAGACCAAAAAATCATGAAAACATAAAACAATATCTAGTATATTAAGTAGGGTAAGATAAGACTTTTATCCTAAAAACATTAGAAATCCAAGAACAGTTCATCCATCTCATAAGAGCTTAACTTCTTCTTATTAAGGACTGCCATCTTAGGTTTTCTTCCATGTGCTCCCCTAACTTCATCAAACTCAAAATCGTCTTTTTCAGTTAAAGATTCAAATTCTTCCATTTTTTATTCACCTATAAAACCAAGCTTCTCATATTCACGAAGCTTGCTTACTTCTTCATCTACCTCTTTTCTAACTTCGTCTCTCAACTCTTTTTCGCCTTCTTTCCTATCAAGTTTATCTAAAAGACTCATTTTCAACACTAAACAGTGAGAAATAGCTTATATATAAATCTTTCGTTTTTGTTGTTATTTTAAAGTGGTGAATCACTTCAAGAGAATCCTAGTATATTTCTTACAACCCATACAATATATTATCAATTTGCCTTCTTTCGTCCTGATCCTAGCATTCAAAGAAGGCAACAAAACACCATAACAATGCTTACAGATCTGCCTTTTAATCTCTTTAGGCAGCCTAATCTTATGTTTCATATACAGATAATTGATCTTATTAGAATAAACCCTATACAACCGATTATTCCCTTCTTTATATGATTTCTTGGCTTTTTCAAGCAATTCAGGAATTAAAGCCATCGCTTCATTCTTAGCCTTAATCTTCTTAGCAATCCTTTTTCTCATAAAAAGTATAGTTTAACAGACTTTATATTAAGTTTTCCATTTAATAATGTAATAATTAAGTTACAAAATAGAAAATATTAAATAGTAAATGTAATATAAACATTACAATGAGAAATAACATAAAGAAATACAGGAAAATCCTAAAACTAAGGCAGCAAGACCTGGCTGAAAGCATACAAACAACAAGGCAGACAATAATCCTAATAGAAGCAGGAAAACAAGATCCATCCCTAAAATTAGCATTCAAACTAGCAAAACTATTCAACTGCAAAATCGAGGACCTATTTACAGCAGACAATAAAAGCTTTTAAAGTGAATTCAATTACCTTTTCTTACAATGTTTAAATTTCTAAAAAAATTATTCACCGAACCAAAAAAAGAAGAACTAAAACCAGAAGAACTAAAACCAGAAGAACTAGGTAAATGGTTTAATGAAGAATCCAATAAGATATTTACAGAGCTAAATATCAAGCTGGATGACATAAAAAACAAGATAAAAGAAGAAACAACAAAAACAAAAGAAAATTTAGCAATATTAAATGCTGCAAACCTCCATAACCCTAAAATAAGCGTCAGGGAAAAACAATTCATGGAAGGAAACAGAAGGGCATATATCCTAAGCGTAAACACATTCCTAAGAGGTCTTGAGATAGAAAAAGAAGACCCATCTAAATTATTAGAATTCTGCAATAATTTTAACAAACGCATAGAAAACTTTGGAAAAAGTACAGTAAGATCATACCATATATTACAAGAATTTTTCTCAAACGAAAGTAAAACCATAGCAATAAACATAAGAAGACTAGGAAGTCATGTATCAGAACTGGAAAATACTATAAAACAAGCAAAAACAAAAAAAATACAGGATATAAAACAAAGGATAGATGAACTAAACAACAAGATAAAACAAAGAACTGAATTGGATATTTCATTAAAAAACAAAGAAAAATTAGAAGATAGCTCATCAAAAAACAAGATAGATACTGAAAAAGAGATTGAAAATCTGATTAAAAGCAAAGAATACAAACATCTGTTAGAACTAAAAGCCAACAAAGAGATATCATTGACAAATATAAGAGAACATAATGCAAAAATAGTTCATGCATTCTCTGTGATGGAACGGCCATTAAAAAAACTACTAAGAGTTATAATGGAAGACCATGAACTATTAAATAAATATCTGGAAAACCCTGTTGAAACATTGGTATCTGACAATGAATTAAAGATAACAAAAATCCTGCATAAACTTGAAAGAAACATAAATAATTATACATTAGATCTAAAAGACAAGAAAAGAGACAGAGTATTAGAGACAATAAAAGGGACTACAGAAGAATTTCTAAGAGAATTCATAAATAAACATAATGAATTAGAAGAAAATCTGAAAAACATAGAAAAAGATATTGAAGAAAACCAATCATTGAAAACAGAAGAAAAACTAAGATACGAACTAAGTAATATAGATGAAAACATAGAAAAAACAGAAAAAGAAATAGGATTAATAAAAAAAGAGATTGAAAAAACTAATATTCACACAATAAAAGAAATGCTGCAAAACGAAATAAATGATGTTCTTAAAATTGACGTTGTTATTGGTTGAACTTATTCTTGTTTCCTTCTAAAACATCTATAGCTACTAATAATTTTCCTTCTATCAAAGTTAATGATGCCCCCCCACCAGTTGAGACAAGACTCATATTATCAGTAGAGCTAAACTTTTCAACAGCATTTGCAGAATCTCCCCCGCCGATTATGGTTGTTGCTGAACTTTTTTCTAATATCCTTGCAATTTCTTTTGTTCCATCTGAGAATTTTTCCATCTCAAAAACACCCATTGGACCAAACCAAAGGATGGTTCTTGCTTTCTCAAGTTCTTCTTTATAAGTTTTAATTGTTTCAGGTCCGATATCAAGGGCCATCCATTCTGGCTTTATTTGATCAACTGAAACGATTTCTATTTTTGCATTTTCATCAAACTGATCTGCAATAATCGCATCAATTGGAAGGATAACCTTAAGATTTTCTTTTATATTGGCAACAAGCTCTTTAGAAGATTTCATCCCTTCACTATCTAGTTTTGTTTTTCCTACATCAATCCCTTGTTCTTTTAATAAAGCAAAAGCCAATGCCCCCCCGATAAGGATTTTATCGACCTTAGGTAAAAGATTACTTATGGTGTTTAATTTATCTGCTTTTAGCCCACCAATTATAGCAACTACAGGTTTTTCTGGATTTTCTATTGTATTCTCAATTGTAGTAACTTCTTTTTCTACACTTAATCCGACACAACCAGATATAAATTGAGGTACAGAAGTCATTGAAGCGTGAGCCCTATGACAGTTTGAGAAAGCATCATTCACATATACATCTGCTAAACTTGCTAATTGCTTTCCAAAATTATCCCTTTCATCAGCATCCTTGCTTTTTTCTGCCTTGTTGAATCTTAAGTTTTCCAGAAAAACAATCTTTGAATCTGGAAGTCCATTCTCGCCCCAATCATCAATTTTTGTTACTTCTTCCCCTAAAAGTTCTGCTGTTTTCTCTGCTGCCTTGTTTGTTTTTAACTTTTCTACTGCTTGACCTTTAGGTCTCCCCATATGACACATTAAGATGATTTGTTTGGGTTCTTGACCTAATATATATTTTATTGTAGGTACAGAAATCTTTATTCTTTTATCATCAGTGATATTACCATCATCATCAACAGGAAGATCAAATCCAACTCTGACTATTACTTTTTTATCCCTTAAATCCATATCTTTTAATGTTAAAAAATCCACTTCGAAATCACCTAAGAATAACTATCTATAAAAGATATATAAACCTTATTATTTTCTAAAAGAAAATAATAACGGTTTAGAAACCCTGAGCTTTGCTCAATGGTTTAGAAAACGAATGTTTTCTAAAATGTAAGCATTTCTAAAAGTTTATTGTAATCAAGTTAACATTTTCCTTATTCTTTCCAGCATATCCCCAAAAATGCTCCTCTTGATATCAATAGCATCATAAGGGCAGATCTCATGACAACAAAAACATCTGATACAATCATTTTTATCGATCCATGCTGCTTTCTTACCATTATACTCTTTCATATGAATTGTCTTAGCAGGACATATCTTTATGCATTCAGAACAAGCCTTGCATCTCTTTATATTTATCTTAGGTTTAGCAGTTATTAGATTGCCAAGCACCTTAGCTACCCCTTTTGGGATAACAAACCTTAATGGCTGTTCTTTACTTACCTTGAATCTAACCTTAACATCATCAAGTTTCTCCCCCACCACATTAATACGATCCACAAAACTACCTTTTTCTTTTGACAAAGCAACTTTATTTGTCCATATACTCAATGGATCAACTCCAATAAGTTTACACATTGTAATATCCATCGCTAAGCTATTATGGGAAGCAGATATTATCCCAACATTTACAGGATCGCCATTTCCAGGACCATTCCCTTCCATACCGACTATACCATCCATTATATTTATGACAGGCTTGACAAAATTGTTTAGATCAACAAGCATTGAAGCAAACTGATCTTTCTCTTTTAACTTGAAATGCAACTTACTTTTCTCAAGACCTATGATAAATCCAAATGTATTCTTTATTGCCAATGTTACACCCATCATGACATGAGTCTTCAATTTAGGAACATTTACAATATAATCAACATCTTCAATAACATCTGCCAATGTAAAATGTTTCATCAATATAGCTTCTTTATACAAATAACTTTTTCCTTTCTTAAAATCAATAAACTCCAC
>CAZTWQ010000033.1:0-12229 GCA_964618315.1 uncultured Methanosarcinales archaeon | reverse complement strand
TATATATAAACTTATTGTTTTACCCCCTTGTGATAAAATAATACGGTTTAGAAATTTATTTAAATTTCTAAAAGTTATTGTTTTAGACCCTTATGAAACAAATAAACTTTGACATTAAGAAAGGAGAAGCAAAATTAAAAGTAGAAAACCTGGATGACTTATGGTACTTATCCCAAATCATAGACATAGGTGATCATGTTAAAGGGAAGACTATAAGAAAAATAAAGATAGGCCAAGATTCAGACAGAAAACAATCAATAATCAAAAAACCAGTATTCATAAAAATTCAAATTGAAAAGATAGAATTCAGTAAAACTCAAAACACATTAAGATTATTAGGTATAATCACAGAAGGTCCAGAAGACATACAAAAAGGAGAACACCATTCATTTACATTAGAAGAAAATACAACATTTACATTAATAAAAAACAATTGGCTAAAATATCAGATAGATCGCTTAAAACAAGCATGCAAAGAAAACATATCTAAAATTCTAATTATTGTAATGGATAGGGAAGAAGCTTATTTTGCATTACTAAAAAAATATGGCTATGATCTATTAACTACTATCAAAGGTAATGTTAAGAAAAAAGATATAGAAACTAGATCAGAAGGGAAATTCTATCCTGAAATTATAAATAAACTTGATGAATATGTAAAAAGATACAAAATAGTAAAGGTTATTGTAGCAAGTCCAGCATTCTGGAAAGAAGATTTACTAAAGGAATTAAAAGATCAAGACCTAAAGAAAAAGATAATATTGGCAACATGCAATGCAACAGGAAAAAACGGCATTGATGAAGTATTAAAAAGACCAGAGACAAAAGCAGCATTACATGAAGATCGTATATCTAAAGAGATCACATTAGTGGAAGAATTACTGACAGAAATTTCAAAAAACGCTTTAGCAGCATATGGTCTAAAAGACACAGAAAATGCAGCAAACGCAGGAGCAATCAAATCATTGATGATAACTGATTCTATGATTCTGAAATTAAGGGCGCAGGAAAAATACAAGAAAATTGAAAATATCATGAAAATAGTTGATTCAGCAAAAGGCTCAGTAAATATAATATCTTCAGAACATGAAGGTGGAAAAAAATTAGACGGCTTAGGTGGCATAGGATCAATTCTAAGATATAAACTAAACTATTAACTTATTCATCTAAGTTTACAATTGTAAATAGTAAAACTTTAAAAAACCAGTGTTTTTTCTATTTCTAGACAAAATTAAAATAAATTAATGCGTGGAGGTATTAAGATGTCAGAAGAAAAAACAATACAATCAGTAAGTCAGGAAAACAGAAAAATTTCACCACCAACAGAATTCTCAGAAAAAGCTTATGTAAAAAGCGAAGAAGAATACAAAAAGATTTATGAAGAATCTATTAAAGATCCAGAATCATTCTGGTCAAAAAAAGCAGAAGAATTACATTGGTTCAAAAAATGGGATACTGTTTTTACATGGGATAAAGATAAAGTTGAATACACTTGGTTTGCAGGTGGAAAAACCAACGTTGCATACAATTGTTTAGACAGGCATCTGGAAAAACGTGGAGACCAAATAGCAATTATTTGGCAAGGAGAACCAGAAGAAGACGTTCAAAAAATTACCTACAAGGATTTACACAAAAGAGTTTGTAGATTTGCAAATGTTCTAAAGAAAAAAGGAGTAAAAAAAGGAGATAGGATATGCATATATCTTCCGATGATACCAGAAGCAGCTGTAGCAGTCTTAGCATGTGCAAGGATAGGTGCAATGCATTCAGTTGTATTTGCAGGATTTAGTGCAGAATCTCTAAAAGACAGGATCTTAGATTCAACCTGCAAGGTTTTGCTTACAGCAGACGGCGGACTAAGGGCTGGAAAGAAAATAGCATTAAAAGAGATTGCAGATAATGCTTTAGAAGGAGTTGACTGTATAGAATCAGTAATAGTTGCAAAAAGAGCAGAACTTGATATAAATATGAAGGATGGGAGAGACTCTTATTGGGAAGACGAAGTAAGCGCAGAAGACATATCCGATGAGTGTCCTGCAGAAGAAATGGATGCTGAAGATCCATTATTCATATTATATACTTCAGGAACAACAGGAAAACCAAAAGGTGTTCTTCACACAACAGGCGGTTATTTAACCTACGTAACTCAAACATTCAAGTATGTTTTTGATTATCAGGATGGGGACATATACTGGTGCACAGCAGATATTGGTTGGATTACAGGACATTCATATATTGTATATGGTCCACTCAGCAATGGGGCAACAACTTTGATGTTTGAAGGCACACCTACATACCCAGATAATGGTAGATTTTGGCAAGTTTGTGAAAAATTTAAAGTGACACAATTTTATACAGCACCAACTGCAATAAGGGCAATTGCAAGGTTTGGTCTGGACCCTGTAAAGAAACATGACCTAAGCAGCTTAAAATTATTGGGTACTGTTGGTGAACCAATCAATCCAGAAGCATGGATGTGGTATTATGATAATATCGGAAATAAAAACTGCCCTATTGTAGATACCTGGTGGCAGACAGAGACAGGAGGTATATTAATTACAACACTCCCTGGAGCTATAACCATGAAACCAAGCTGCGCAGGTAGACCTTTCTTTGGTATAGAACCAGATGTTATCAGAGAAGACGGTTCAAAAGCAGATATTAACGAAGGGGGATATTTAGTTTTGAAAAAGCCTTGGCCAGGACAGATGAGAACTGTTTTCGGAGACCATCAAAGATTTGTTGATACATATTGGAGCAGATTCCCGGGTATGTATTTTGCAGGAGATGGGGCAAGGATAGATGGAGATGGAGATATCTGGCTTATGGGGAGGATAGACGACATTGTAAATGTATCTGGTCATAGATTGGGAACAGCAGAGATAGAATCAGCTTTAGTTTCCCACAAAACAGTTGCAGAAGCAGCGGTTGTTCCATTCCCTCATGATGTAAAGGGTCAGGCATTGTACTGCTTTATTACTGTAAACAAAGGCGTTGAAAAAACCGACGAATTGTTGCAGGAATTAAGAGCACATGTTGGAAAAGAGATAGGTCCGATTGCAAAACCAGACAAATTGCAATTCGCAGATTCTCTACCAAAGACTAGATCTGGAAAGATTATGAGAAGGATATTAAAAGCGATTGCAGCTGGAAAAGACGATGTTGGAAACACAACAACATTAGCAGATCCTTCTGTTGTAGATCAATTATTGAAAGATAGAAAATAAATCTATCTTAATTTTTTCTTTTTTAAAAAGACCATACTTTTTTCATCTAACTTAGAGATTAAAACAAATATTTTCATAAACTATATTTTCTTTTTACACAATATTTAAATATAAGTTACACTTAAGTATTATTAATTGTTTTAACTCAGGAGTAAAAATATTATATAACTCATGACCAGTAAAAGTACTACAACGAGGTAAAAAAACGTAACATATATTAAGTAGTACTACTTTTTTACCCGGATAAGAAGTAAAAACTTCTTTAAAAAGGGGGTGTATTTAAATGATTGTAAAAGAAGAGTTTTTAAGCAAGCTAAGGAGATTTTTCTCATTAAACCTATATGAGGTTAAGATTTGGACAGCATTGTTAAGCAGGGGAGTTTCAACAGCAGGTGAACTTTCAGACATAGCAGATGTTCCTAGGAGCAGAAGTTACGATGTTCTAGAAAGCCTGGAAAAGAAAGGCTTCGTAATAATGAAACTAGGCAAACCAATAAAATATTTAGCAGTTCCTCCTCAGGAAGTTCTTGAGAGAGTAAAGAAAAATGTTAAAGAAGATGCTAAAGACAGGATTGGTAGATTAGAAGAATTAAAAGGGACAGAAGTGATTACAGAATTAAATACATTGCATACACAAGGCGTTGAATTGGTAGAGCCTGCAGATTTAAGTGGTAGCTTAAGGGGCAGACATAACCTGTATAATCATTTAGAATTAACAATCAGAAACGCAGAAAATAATGTAACTCTAATGACAACAACTCAGGGATTTATCAGGAAAGTTGAAGGTCTAAAACCGACATTTGAAAAGATTAAGAAAAGGGGCGTAAAAATAAGAATTGCAGCACCTATAACAAAAGATTCGATGTCATCTGTAAAAGACCTAAAAGGGTTAGCAGAAGTAAGACATACAGATAGCAAAGCAAGATTCTGTATAGTTGATGGCAAAGAACTTGTATTTATGGTATTAGACGATAACGAAGTACATCCAACATACGATGTAGGTGTATGGGTAAACACACCATTCTTTGCAAATGCATTAGATAGTTTATTTGATGTTGCTTGGAAAGGTATGAAGCCTATCAAATAAGGCTTTGTTTTTTTCTTTTTTTTCAAAACAGGCAAAAATTTATAAACTAGTAGCTACTACCATATAACAAAATGAGTAATCTAGAAAGATCAAACACAAAATTGAACAAGTTCTCACTAGATGAAAATACATTCTATTTTTATTTTTGGTAGGTCTCCAGCTTATTCTTAAAGCTCGAGGCCGCATCGTTTATTCATAATATATTAATTAATATTTTCCCATAATAACAAAATTTAAAAAAACAAAAAACAATAAGGTCAATTAAATGACTTAGGAGGAAAAAATGATAATTGTATTAAAACCAAAGACAAGTGAAAAAGATATAAAGCATGTAGTAGATAAAGTTGAAAAGATGGGATTAAAAGCCCACATATCTAAGGGAGTAGAAAGAACAGTAATAGGTGCAATTGGAGATGAAAGCTTGATTCGTGAGGACCAATTAAAAGCAATACCCTCAGTAGATAAAGTAATGCCAATTCTAAAGCCTTACAAATTGGTAAGCAGAGAATTCAAAAAAGAAGATACTATAATCGAGATAGGTGACGTATCCATCGGCGGCAAGCAGATTGTTATGATGGCTGGTCCGTGTTCAATAGAATCAAAAGAACAATTACTAAAGACTGCAAAAGCGATAAAAAAATCAGGTGCTACAATCTTGAGGGGCGGAGCATTCAAACCCAGAACATCCCCTTATGCATTCCAGGGTATGGGCGAAGAAGGTCTAAAAATTATGCAGGAAGTAGAAAAAGAAACAGGCCTTATAACTATCTCTGAGATTATGGAAGCAAGTCAACTGCCTTTATTGGAAAAATATGTAGATATCCTGCAGATTGGTGCAAGAAATATGCAAAATTTCAACCTACTAAAAACAGTTGGAAGAAGTAAAAAACCAGTTATGTTAAAGAGAGGACCTTCAGCAACACTAAAAGAATTTTTGATGTCTGCAGAATATATCATGTCAGAGGGCAATCATAATGTAATATTATGTGAAAGGGGAATAAGAACATTTTGTACCCATACTCGTAACACCTTAGACCTAAATATAGTTCCTGGACTCAAACAAGCAACACACTTGCCTGTTATTGTAGATCCTTCTCATGGTACTGGAAAACACGATTTCGTTATTCCATTGAGCAAGGCAGCAGTAGCTTGTGGTGCAGATGGTCTTATGATAGAAGTTCACCCCAATCCTGAAGAAGCAGTCTCAGATGGCGACCAATCTTTACTGCCTAATAAATTTGACGACTTGATGAAAGAAGTAGAACCAATAGCAAAAGCAGTTGGAAGGAAATTATGACAAAATAAAAAATGGAAAAAATAAAACTAAACCTGAAAAACAGAATAGACCAGTCTTATAACATCGTAATAGATAGAGACCTATTGGGCAAGATTCCAAAAGACCTGAAACAAAACAAAATAGGTAATAGTTATCTGATCATTACAGATTCGAACATAGAAAAACTGTTCGGAAAAAAACTATTGGCCTTGATGAAAAAAACAGGTCTAAAAACAGATTTGATCTCATTCAAAGCAGGTGAGCAGAGCAAGAACCTAAAAACATTCACTCAGTTGATCCAAAAAGCCCATAAGCTTGGCTTAGATAGAAAATCAACTATCTTAGCTTTAGGTGGGGGGGTTGTCGGAGATATAGCAGGGCTTGTAGCATCGACCTACATGCGAGGGATAGATTACATACAAATACCTACAACTTTGCTTGCAATGGTTGACTCAAGCATAGGGGGAAAAGTTGCTGTCGATTTACCTACTGGCAAGAATATTGTTGGACATTTCCATCAACCCAAGAAAGTTTACATAGATATTTCATTATTAAAAAATCTCCCAAAAAAAGAGATGAATAATGGATTAGCAGAGATAATAAAACACGCCCTGATAAAAGATCAATCATTATTCAGTTTCATAGATAATAATCTAGACAAAATAAAAAACAAAGACTCCAACATATTGATCAAACTAATCAAAAGAAACTGTGAGATAAAAGCAAGAATAGTGGAACAAGATGAAAAAGAATCAGGAATTAGAAAACTCGTCAATTATGGCCATACAATGGGTCATGCAATAGAAACATTGACTAATTACAAAAAATATTCACACGGTGAAGCTATTGCAATTGGGATGGCAGTTGAAGCTTTAATAGCAAATAAAATAGGCTTATTGCCAAAAAAAGATTTGACAAAACAAAACAAATTAATCAAGAAAATTGGCCTCCCTGTCAAAGTCCCAAATATTAACTCTAACAAGCTAACAAATGAATTAAAAAAAGACAAAAAAGTTGTGGGCGGTAAGATAGAATTTGTTTTATTAGAGAGAATAGGCAAAGCAAAACACAGCATACACACATCAAATAAAATAATAAAACAAGCAATAGAAGAGAGCAAATAGAAATGATTGCTATACCAATAGTAGCATCTTCAGTAAAAGAAGCTATAAAGGATATTGAAAAAGCTAGACAAGCAGATTTAATAGAATTAAGACTAGATTTTATTAAAGATATCAATGAAAAAAATCTTGAAAAATTAATAAGAAGCACTAAAAAGAAGACAATAGTAACAGATAGAAAAAATCGTCTTAATTTAATCAATAGAGCAATAGAATTAAAAGCAAATTTAATAGATTTAGATATCTCAACAGGAGAAAAGACAATTAAAAAAATCATCCAGAATAAAAAACAAACAAAAATAATTGTTTCATTTCACAATTTCAAAAAAACCAACAAAAAAGAATTAACAAAAAAATACAACCAAATAAATAAATTAAACCCAGATATAATCAAGATAGCTGCAAAAGCAAACTCAATAGACGACAACATAACTATATTCAATTTAATAGACAAAGCAAAAAAAGAAAACAAAAAGATAATCGCTTTGTGCATGGGAGAAATGGGCCAAATTAGCAGAATCTTGGGTCCATTGATGGGCAGTTACTTGACATTTGCAAAACAAGGCAATGGATCAGCACCAGGTCAGCTAGATATTGATACACTAAAAAATATCTACAGGATACATAAACTAAACAGACCAAAAGTCTTTGGTTTAGTTGGAAATCCAGTTTCCCATAGTAAAGGATTCATCATACATAATCAGAATTTCAAGAACACTAAATCAAATAAGATCTACATAAACTTTTTAGTAGACAACATAGCATTATTCATAAAAAACTACAAACAAATAATCAGCGGACTGAGTATAACAATCCCTTTCAAAACACAAATAATCCCTCACCTAGATAAAGTAGATAAAACAGCAAAAAACATAGGTGCAGTCAACACAGTAATTAAGAAAAACAATAAACTCATAGGGTACAACACAGACGTTACTGGTGCAATCAAAGCAATAGAATCAAAAACAAAGATAAAAAACAAAAAAGTGCTGATGATTGGTGCGGGCGGTGTAGCTAGGGCAATAGGATATGGCATAATACAAAAAAAAGGTAACCTAACAATCCTAAACAGAACAGTGGAAAAAGCTAGGAAATTAGCAAAAGAGCTAAAATGCAAATCTGGCAGCCTAAAAAAACTAAATATCTTAAAAGACATAGACATCATAATAAATGCAACTTCAATCGGTATGGTTCCTAATATAAACAAAACACCAATAAAAAAACAAATACTAAAGAAAATAATTAACAAAAATGCAGTAGTATTCGATTCAGTATACACCCCAAAAAATACAAAACTTTTAAAAGAATCCAAAGCCCTTAATTGTCGTATAGTTGGGGGGGATATTATGTTTATCAATCAAGCTAAAGAGCAATTAAAGATTTTTACAGGTAGAAAGACAAAATGAAATTAGTTGTAGAAAAGACCGAAAAACTAGAAGGTGAGATAACCATTCCAGGTTCAAAATCACATACTATACGGGCAGTTATAATAGCTTCATTGGCAGAAGGCACATCTAAATTGATAAATCCTTTAAAATCAGCAGACACATTAGCAGCAGTAAAAGCTTGCAGATCTTTAGGTGCAAAAATCAATACAGATAATGATAAAGAATGGATAATAGATGGATTTAATCACACCCCTCATAATCCAGAAGATATAATTAATATGGCAAATTCAGGAACATCATTAAGATTAATAACTGGAATAATAGCAGCACTTTGCGATTTTGAAGTAACTCTTGACGGTGACGAATCTTTGCAATCAAGACCTATACAACCATTACTAAAATCATTAAACGAATTAGGTGCTGAAGCATTATCCATAAACAATAATGGCTATTGTCCAATAAAAATCAAAGGAAAAATGATTGGGGGCTCTACAGAAGTATTGGGAATAACTTCTCAATATATTTCAAGTCTTCTGATTGCATGTCCATTATTAGAAGAAGATACAACAATTACATTAGTAAGTCCAAACGAGATAGATTACATAAAAATGACATTAAAATGGCTAGACGAACAAGAAATAAAATATGAAGCCACAGAAGATTTAACAAAATTTAAGATTTCAGGAAATCAAAAATATAAATCATTTGAAAAAGAAATACCTGCAGATTGGAGCTCAGCTGCATTCCCTTTAGTCGGTGCAGCAATCACACAATCAAATATTTTAATAAAAGGCTTAGATATTAATGATGTTCAGGGAGACAAAGCAATCATTGATTATTTAAAGAAAATGCAGGCAGATATAACAATTGAAGAAAATGGCATAAGAATTAAAGGAAAACAATTACAAGGACAGGAACTGGATATAAATAATACACCAGATGCCCTTCCTGCATTATCCGTTCTGGGTTGTTTTGCAGAAGGCACAACAACTCTGATTAATGTTGCTCAGGCAAGAATAAAAGAAACAGACAGGATAAAAGTGATGGCAGAGGAATTAAGTAAAATAGGTGCAGATATAAAAGAAAGAGAAGAAGGCTTAATTATACACAAAAGCGAATTAAAAGGAAATAAAGTTAGGGGTAGAAACGATCATAGGATTGTTATGGCTTTAAGCCTGGCAGGCTTGATATCAGGGGGTAAAACAGAAATCACAACAGCAGAGTCAATAGACGTAACATACCCTACATATATAAAATCAATGAAAGCACTTGGTGCAAAGATGGAGGTAATTTAAATGATGGGAAATACATTTGGAAGGCTATTTAGGATCACTACATGTGGTGAATCTTACGGAAAAGGTAAGGGATCAGGATTATCTGTAATCATCGATGGAGTTCCATCAGGATTAAATATTACTAGTGAAGATATTCAAAAGGAACTAGACAAAAGAAAACCAGGGGTTGGAAAACTTAATAGTCCAAGAAAAGAGTTAGACCAATGCGAAATATTTTCAGGATTTGGTCAGGATGGAGTTACAACAGGCTCACCTTTGGGTATAATGATCTATAATGTTGACACACAAAAAGTTCACATAGATCAATATGCACAATACAAAGACCTATTCAGACCAGGTCACGCAACATTTCCATTTTTCTTAAAATATGGTGATGCGCAAGATTGGTGCGGTGCTGGAAGAGCTTCTGGAAGGGAATCAGTCACAAGAGTTGCTGGTGGAGCAGTAGCAAAATTCATATTAGCTAGGGAAGGAATAGATGTACTTGCATACACTGTACAATGTATGGACATAAAAGCTAAAGAAAATATTACCTATGAAGAAGCAAAGAACAACTATAGAAAAACAGAAATTAATTGTCCAGACCTAGAAGCTGCAGAAAAGATGGAAGAAAGAGTATTAGAGATCAAAAAAGAAGGAGACACTGCAGGAGGAATCATTGAGCTAAGAATACATAATCTTCCAGGCGGATTGGGTGAACCTGTTTTTGATAAAATCTCTGCAACATTAAGCTCAGCAATAATGGGGATTGGTGCTGTTAAGGGAGTTGAATTTGGAGTAGGATTCAAATGTGGAAATATGAAGGGATCCGAATTTAATGATCAACCCTATCTAACAGAAAACGGAAAAGTAAAATTTAAAACAAATAATTGCGGTGGCACATTAGGTGGGATGACATTTGGAGAGGATATTGTGATGAGAATCGCAGTTAAACCAACACCAACAGTATCCGTAAAACAAACCACAGTGAATATGAAAACTATGAAAGAAGAAGAACTAGATCCCGTAACAAGAAGGGATCCAACATTATTAGCAAGAATCTATGTTGTGGCTGAAGCAATGGCAGCTTGTGCAGTACTAGATTCATTATACATGGCCAGGGCTTATGATGGGATTACAAAACTTGACGACAAGTGGCTTAAACTAAAAGAAAACAAAAAATAGATTTTAAAGATGAAAGATAAACTAACAATTGGGATTATTGGAGGAACAGGCCAGATGGGCCAGTGGTTCAAAAACTTTTTTGAAAAAAACCACTGTGAAGTTCTTATAGCTAGTAGAAAGACTAAACTTAAGCCAAAAGAGATTACTCCAAATTGTGATATAGTTATAATAACAGTTCCAATAAGCGCCACACTCAATGTAATTAAAGAGATTGGCCCACTTGTTAGAGAAGATGCTTTATTGATGGACTTGACTTCATTAAAATCAGAACAGGTTGAAGCGATGTTGAAGCACAGCAAGGCAGCCGTAATAGGTACTCATCCTGTTTTTGGTCCTTCTGTCAGTTCAATAAAGAATCAGACAGTTGTTTTATGTCCCGCTAGGCCTAAGAAATGGCTGCCATGGTTAAAAGAGATACTCGAAAAGAATAAAGCATTGATTAGGATCACAACTCCAGAAAAACACGACAAAATGATGTCTATTATTCAGGGAATAACTCATTTCTCTACCATTTCTTTAGCGCATACATTGATGAAATTAGGTATAAGTGTTGAAGAAAGCCTGCACTACACTTCCCCTATCTATAAATTAAGGATGGATGTTGTTGGAAGGCTTCTTAATCAAGACCCTAAATTATATGCAGACATAGAGATGCAAAATCCAGAGAACAAAAAAGCGATGGAAGAATACATTAGATCTACTAGAGAATTACTTGGAATAGTAAAAAGGAAAGATAAAGAAGAATTCATCAAGTTCTTCAAAGAAGGCTCTGATTTCTTAGGGGATTTCAAGAAAGAAGCGACAGAATACTCAGATTATATCATCGAACAATTAGTTAAAAAAGGAAGCTTGAGGTAATTAATAGACTAAAATGAAAATAGCAACACTAGGACCAGCCGGAACATTCAGTCATGAAGCAACCATAAAAAGGGATAATAGATCAGAGATTATCTTCAAAAACACTGTATGGGATGTATTTGAATCAGTTTCCAAGGGCAAAGTAGATGAAGGTGTAGTCCCTATAGAAAATTCAGTATCAGGCACAATCGGTTTAACAGCAGATGCTTTGATGGAATTCGACCTTAACATAGTTGCAGAAATAACCTTGCAGATAAAACACAATTTAGTTGGTCCAAATGGAATAAACAAGATAAAAACACTTTATATCCATCCGGCTGCTTATGAACAATGTGGGAAATTTATAAGAAAAAACATTCCAGATGCAAGAATAATAATGACAAGTTCAAATGCAGCCTCTGCAAAGATGATATCTAATCAAAAAGATGAAACAAAAGCAGCAGTCGTCCCAAAACAAGCAGTAGATATCTATAATTTAAAGATCATCAAGAAAGATATTCAGGATAATAAATTTAACATTACTAGATTTATCGCTATAAGTAAAAAAGAAAACAAGAAAACTAGCAGAGATAGGACATCTATTGCTATATACCCTCAAGTTGACAAACCTGGTTTGCTTTACTCATTATTAGGTGAATTTGCGAAAAGAAAAATTAATCTCACTAAGATAGAATCCAGACCATCAAAAGGCAAATTAGGCGACTATATTTTTTTTATAGATATGCAAGGGAATAAAGAAGATGAAGATATTCAACAAGCATTCAAATCGATAGAAAAAGATTTTTTCTTAAAAATATTAGGATCATACCCTAG
>CAZTWQ010000032.1:1649-12317 GCA_964618315.1 uncultured Methanosarcinales archaeon | reverse complement strand
CTACATCTGAAAGAGGAACTGTTTCAGATCCAGTTACAGTTAATCTTATAGTAAGTGATTGTGCCGTTACACTAAGTCCTTCAAGCAACAACATTGTTATTGGAGAAGATGAAACTAAATTATTCAGTATTGATGGATTAAGCAATCTAGCAGCCAACCCTGTCGTTGTATGGACTAAAGAGGATGGAAGCCAATTAACAGAGGTTAGTTATCCATTTACACCAGCAAGTTTTACTGGAAATGAAAGAAGTTATGATATTGGTGTAGAAATTAATGATGATAATGGATTTAGCTTAACTAATACATGGCTAATTACAGTTACTAAAATACCATACACTACAACATATACAACTACACCTGCTTTATCAACATTTAATGAAACTACAATACAAAATGTTACTGATTTTACAATAGCTAGAAATGGTTATGGTAGTGTTCAGTTCAAAGGACCGCTTGATCTAAGCGGATGTGTTGATTTGGATAGTGTATTTTATATGGATAGAGGGATTATTGCAATCGATAGTGCGGCATGTCCTGCTCTTGATGAAGAAAATGTCCTAGTTACATTAAAAGGGTTAACACTTACTGGAAACCCTAGAATAAAATACAAAGGAACATTTACAAAAGATGCAAACTATGTTAATATCGCATGTACCACATGTAATCCTACAAGCCCTAGTGATGGAGTAGTAATATTTACTGCTGCCTATGGATTCAGCAGCTATAAGGTTGATACTGTAATACCTACAAATTCAGCTGTTGCTAATGCTGGATCTAATCAGAATGTTGCTGTTAACACATTAGTTACTTTATCTGGCAGTGCTTCAACAGGAGATGCTCCTTTGAGTTATAGCTGGACAGCACCTTCTGGAATAACCTTGTCAAGCACAAGCATAGCTAACCCAACATTCACTCCAACAACTGTTGGAACCTATACATTTACATTGACTGCAAGCAATTCATATGGTTCAAGCAGTGATAGTGTTGTTATAACAGTAAATGATGGTGCAACAAGTGGAGCTTCAGGAAACTTAACAATAAGCGATCTAGATATCAAAGTAGGCGACAAATCAGAAAAGGATGTAAGAAACGGAGAAACAATCGGAAGAGACGCAAAACCTGGAGATAAGGTTAAATTTGATATTGAAGTAAGTAACCTTTTCCCAAAATCATCTGATATTGATATGGAAGATATAGAAATTACAGTTACAATCAAAGACATTGATGATGGTGGAGATGATGACTTAGAGGAAGAAGAGACTATCGATGACCTTGATGCAGGTGATGAGGATTCAATTATTCTTGAATTCGATATTCCTATCTTAGTTGAAGAAGAAGATTACGATGTTGTTATTGAAGTTACAGGAGAAGATGATAATGGTGTTGATCATGATGTCAGATGGGAATTAAAACTGACTGTTGAAAAAGAAAAGCATGATCTAATCATAGATGATGCAGATTTGACTCCATCTCTTATAAGATGCAATAGAAATCCTGCTTTGAGTATAGATGTTGTTAACATCGGAACTGAGGATGAAGATGATGTTTCAATAGAGATTACCAGTGATGAACTAGGTATCGATGTAGAACAGAGAGATATTGAGCTTGAAGAAGGAGACGATGATGATTCAATATTTGAGAAAACATATAGATTCAAGATTGATAATAGTGTAGACGCAGGAACTTATCCAATCACTATAAATGTAGAATATGATGGGAAGAGCGGGGACGAAAAAACACTTGATCTGGTTATAGAAGATTGTGTAGAGATAGTCACCCCACTTGAATCAGATGAACTTGATATTGTTGATCTGATCACTACAACTGCTTCAACACAGCCAGTCAAACCAGCGTCAACTACAATATCATTTACAGAAACATCAGAGTATCTGACTTTGCTTGTAATATTATTTGTATTGCTTGCTGGCGGAGTTATCTTTTTGATTGGTGCAACAATTATACTGATCAATAAGAGATAATTATTTCTTTTTTATTTTTTTATTAGATTTAGAATATATTTTATCAATCAACATTTTTCTTAAAACCATTAGAATATAACCAATTACCTATTTCCAATCGATAAACTTTCTCATCCTGTTTACAAACTCTTCTGCATGCTTATAATAACGATCGTATTCTTCACCTTTAATCTCACCAACTTGTTGATGGCTTATCATCTTGCTTAATTTGTAGAAATTCCTCATTATAGTAACATATTTTTTCTCCAATAACTTGGCTTTTACCAGCTTTCGATCCAATAGATCAGCTACATGATCAGGGGATGGAGGGATTTCACCATGCTTCATCAATGCTGCATGGGCTGAATCTATAACTGCCCAATATAAGTCGATTGTTGCTTGCGAAATATGCCATTTAGAATTATGCAATGTGTTTGGTGCTCTGATATAATAGTTCCATATACTTTCATCAGTAGGTCTTATCCTCCCCCTTCTTAATAGTACTTGTAATGGCTCAAAAAATCCAGTATCTATCAATGGAACAGCATCCCTTAGTATATTTATTGCTATTGGGTCGCCGTTTCTGATATATTCCCAGAATGAGCTGAATCTTAATGAGGTTATATGTAATCTTGTTGAGTGCTTTACTATCAATTTTTGCACTATTATCCTATATGCTTCCACTAATTCTGCAGAAAAATTTAGTGATAAATCATCAACTATAATCAAAATATCTAGATCAGATTCTGGTTGCTTCTTTTTTCTTGCAGAGCTTCCGAAAAGAACAACAGCTTTGAGAAATGTTCCTAACTCTTTATTTAGGTCTTTCGTAAATTCATAAGCAAGATCTAAATCTTGTTTTTTATACAATTCTAGATTTGGATTTATTTTTCTCTTTATTTGAACCTTCATACTATTCCCCTTAACCTAGTATTTTGTAATATAGTTATATAAAGGTTTAGTACTATTTTTGAATGGTATAACCTGATAATAGGGATATAATGATTTAAATTCATTAAAGAATAAAACTTGATTAAATATAATTTAAAGAATTTAATAAAAAAATAAGTTATTTATACTAGGTTGTAAACCCTTATCCTATGCTTCAGAAACTAAGGGATATTCTTGGATCAAACATCAAGGCATTTGAGATTCTCTACTTATTAGAAGGAATCAAACCAGCAGTAAGGCTTATGGTCAAGGAAGAAGACAAAGATAAGGTTCTTGGTTTTTTTGATGAAAAAAACCTTAACTATACATTATCTGATTTTAAAGTTGTAAAACAAGATAGTGAAAAAGGCTATTCTGATAAAGGAGTTACTGCCCCAATTAATTCTGATAAAAAAGGACATTTCTTTGTCTACATCTCCAAGGATAAGAAAAAGGCTGAAGAGGCCAAAAAGTTAGAGAATTCTGGAAAACATAAGGAATTAGGACTAGCCCTAGGATACCCTTCTTGCTGCTCAGAGTTTTTTGAGAAGAATTTTGAGCTGGAATCAAAGAAAAGTAATGATTATACACTAGCTGCACTAAGAGATTCAGAAGGTTTTAGATTTCCATTCCATACAAATGTAGCTGCAAGACATTTTGACATTAATCTATTGAGCCATTTTCCATGTAATTTTTGTTGTGAAAAGTCTATTGCACTTGCTAAGAACCATCTAGAAATCATTAAAAAATATGATGAAGAATCTGCAGATATTGTACAAGGCATGTTGAAGGGGGCTGTAATTTATACAGAAAGCAATGGTGCGTTTTTGTTAAGACATTCTAAAATGGACCATAATAGATTATTATATGATGGGATCATGGCTTCAAAAAATAATCAATTCTATGACTTGATAAAAGATGCCGATTATATTGAGATTTTGGGCAATGATAAGATTATTATTGGTGAGAAAGAGATAAAAAATCTAGGGATTATGTTGTTTTCTTAGGATTATTGACACTAGCTAATCCCTAATAACAGGTTGATGTAGTCCCTAAACATGGATTTGGTTTTATTGTGTAGTCCCTAATTTTCTTAGAATGGGGTGTAGGTTTCTTTTGAGTTAACTAACTTTAGAATCTTTTAGAAAACTATCAATCTCACCTCTTGCTAAAGAAAAGTCAATATTATATCCTTTTTCCTTTCTTTTAGATAATTCAGAGTTTACTTTTGATAATATCTTAATTCTGATTTCTTCGATATCTTTTTGAGGGAGTGTTTTATCGATGGGATTTATCTTATTCCTGTATTTAAGCGCTATTTCTACATCCCTGCCTATTTCTTTAGTATAATACTGCCTTATTTCCTCTTCAAGCTCTGTTTTAACCAAAATTTTATGCACAATTGTATTGCTGGCTACACCAACAAATCTTTTTATTAAATCAGGTCTATTTTGAGACATTGTCTAATACCTTATCTTGAATCTTATTAAATTGTTCTTTTAGTTTTTTTATAAATTTCTGTTTTGTCTTTTCATCCCCGTAATAAAATAATCTGCATATTATTTCCTTGCCAAATATTTTTTCTATTTCTTTTTTGATATTCTTTAGAGTAATTTTCTTATTTTCAATAAATAATTTTATACTTATAAAGTCCCTCAATAGCTTTTTCCGTTGTTTTATATTAAAAAGATCGTACCCATCAATAAGATTTTTGTTTTTTAATAAGTAAATATCCATCAGCTTATAGTTAATTTCCTTATCTTTACGAAATATAGCTCTTTTTACTGAAACATATCTATCTACCATTAATCTAAATAATGGATCAGTCATAATTCCTTTGTTGAAACTTTTAGAATCAATTAAAATTAAGTGGGGAGTTATACCTATCTGCTCAATTAAATATTTTAGCTCAGTTTTTTCAATATTAGTTGGATTGATTATGATTATATCAATATCCTCGAAATTGAATCCTTTATTGAGAAAAGAACCAGTTATTATTATATTACTGTAAGTTCCTTTGTTATCTATGATTTTAAAGATTTGTCTTATGATTTCTTTTTTTACAGTGTCTAGCTTAACATTATATTCAAAAAGAGATATTTCTTTGTTTAAAATTTCATCTAATGGTGTTATTATCACATTACTTCCAGGCTCGAAGCCTATTTCATTTTTCTGCAGGTAAATCTGATTAAATCTGCTTCCTTTGCTTATTTTTTTTATTAATTTTTTTACCATAGTACGTATTAATATGTACTTATATATAAATGTTCCTAAAACATGAAGTATTTTTGAATATTTATTGGAAATTCTTCTTAGAAATCTTCAATGGTTTCAGCAGTTAGAGATAATTCAAACTGATGGCTATCCACTACCTAAAGAGATGTTATTCTTTTGAATAAGATGTAACTAATGTGTTGTCTACTAGAAAACTTTCTTTCTTTTTTAATTTAGTCGGATGGAAATGATGACCGTGCACAATCAATGTTCCGTTCAATTCATCCAATAGTTTTGCTTCTAATTCTCTTTTAATCGGTTTGTCTGGATTGATAAACACCACATCATAACCATTAAGCGAATGATCCAGGAAGTCTTTATTATAGAATGAAGTATTCCTCAGATCCAATAAAGATTTCATCTCTATCGATTTCTCGAATAGTTTTTTGTCAATCTCAACTCCATGAGCTTCTTTGCAGAATAATGATGCAAGCAAAGCTACTTTTCCATCCCCTGAACCCAAATCAAGAAACCTGCTTGAGTTTTGCAGATTTAATCTTTTGAATGCTTCGTAAACTTCATTGCTTATTGCAGCATTCCAAAAACCCAATTCAGTGGACCATAATGGGAGTTTTCCACTTCTTAATAGATCTTTATAGAAATTATCATACCCTTCTTTTATTTCCTTAAATTTTTTTGGTTTCATAGGAATGTACTGTCTTGCTGATGGAATTTTCTTATTTTATAGATTACAGATCTTGTCGCAACTACTAAATTAGCCATCTCTTTAACATTTGATGTATATTTCATCTTATCTACTTTTTCTCCTAGTCTGTCTATCCATTCTAATTGGCCCTTGTCTAACGAGTCTTGAGTATATAAGATATCTTTTGCTTCATCATAATCTTGTGCAAGCTGGTATAGTCCAACTTCTTTTTCTTCTTCTTTTGGTGCTTCCTGTTTAACTGTAGTTTCCAGACTTTTTTGCTCTTCAAATAAACTATCTAAGTCAATTGGTTTAGTTTCAGGTATTTTTACAGATTCTGCAATCTTTTCTCTGGTTAATGTCGCTTCTGTTTCTTTGATTATCTTTCCTGCTTCTTCTATCTCTTTTCTGCTTTCTGCTTCTAATTCTTTTAATTTCTTGATTCTTTCATCTGGAGTTAGTTTTTTTAACTCTTCTTTATCTATTTTTGCCATCTTATGTACTAGGTAATGAGTATGTCTTTATTATTCTAACGGTACTTGAGACCATAATGTCCAATCATTTGAAGGAGCATAAGCACCAAAAATATAATTAGGTGGCTGATTCTGGCCAAAGTAACTATAATGAACACCACCCCATGTTTGAGGCATTTGAGGAGCTCCACCCCCACCCCCAACACCATATATTGGAGAGCCTAAATATCGCCATGTTTTCATCAATCCATGGAAGTCACTTATATCTGTTGAAGCATCTGCCCCTGGTTCTACTGTAATCGCTTTATCATAACCATTCTTTTTTAGTATAGCCATGACTTCTTTTATAGGTACGTTTCCTTGTCCTGGTGCAAGATGATCATCCTGAAAACCCATATTATCCGTAAGATGTATATTTCCTATGTAGCCGCCTTTAGCTAATTTATCGAATTCATTTACATACCACTTCTTAAATGCCTTATCTGATTCTTCTACTGTTTGTCCTGGTTGTATCTGCCAGAATTTTCTCCACATATTTGCATGTCCAGTATCGAATGTGGCTTTTATGTGTTTTTCTGCTATTTTTTCTGCTTTTTCTCGATTAATTGAAGGATTATAATATACATTTGCAGTTTCTGATGAAGTTTCTTTATATCCCATATCTTTTGTTACAGCCCCATATACAACTTTTTTCTTTGTTAATAGGTTTACAAACCATTTTCTGGATTCATCTATTATATATTTTAATTCCTCTGGATGACCACCAAATCTTTCTGGAAATATATTTTCTAGTGCTAAGAATACAGGATTATCTGGATCTTTTGATTTTTGAAATGCCCTCATCCCAGCTTCTGCATATAGACGTGCAACCTGTTTCTTAAACCGTTTAGTGGGAGTTACTATATGTTTTTTTGTCTCTGCAGTATCTTCTGCCTGCTGCTGCTGTGATGCAGACGCTTGCCTTGCAAATTCTAATGATACCCTTTGTTCAGATATTGCATCATTAATCATCTTTAATGGATCTTTTGATTCTGGAGGCACTAACCCATGAGTATAATTCATTATTGTTGAATCTTGTTTCATTATTTTCCATTTTTCTTCTTCAGGCATATCTTTATCTAATTTTTCATAATAATCCCTTACTTTCTTTAGTTTTTCTATCGCTTCAAGATGTGTTTTAGTCCTTTCTGAATACTGCAATGCCCACCCTCTTGAATGTCCTTCATTTGTCTCTAATGTTGCATGGAGGAATGCTTCATCACCATGCCTTACACCATTATAATAGAACATCTTATCCGCTTTCCATTCTTTTCCAGTCATCTCTTTCCAGTGTTTTTTGTTAAAATTAGTTATCTCTTTTGCTTCATCTCCAAATTGCCAATAGTCTTTATATTCAACTACGAATCTATTACTGCTTTCATCAAATTCAGGAACTCTTCCGAATTTTGGATTATAAGGATTGATTATCTTTTTTCCCTCATAGTCTATATAATCACCTGCTTCTATCCAAACTTTTTTTCCTTTGTAGTCTTCCATCCATTTATCGCTAGGATTAGATATATGTACATTTTCATGGTATTTTCCCCAGTGCCCTTTTTCTGCCTTTCTCCATTTGGGTACGGAAACCAAACGATCTTTTTGTACTGTTTCCATCTTCTGGGATGTCCTGTCATCTAGCAGTACAAAATTAGCATCGTGAGCTTCTGGAATCCTTCTTTTGAACAATAATCTCCCATTTTCATCATAAGAAAGGTTTCTATTTCCTGTTGGATCATCCAAGGTTATATCTGTCATAGGCCGCTCCCATTCTCCTGTATGGACTACAACAGAGCCGCCGCCTGCAGTATCTGCAGCAAAGTCTACTGCCCTCTGTATCTCAGTTAAATTTATGTATGCATTGCTTAGAGAAAAATTATCCCGAGGATCACGACCCATCATACCCATTATATTATATGCTGCATGTGTTGTCAGCTTTACTTCATTGATGTTAGCCAACTCCCTTATTGCCTGTCTTTGATCTTCACCATACATCCCAGGTGTTTGTGCCTGTCTTTGTCCAGTGCCAGCTGTTGGGAATGCTATTTCAAGTGAACCAGCACCCATCCTGATTTTTGAATATATCCCAGCCACATTCTGAGCAGATATCCCTAATGGAACACTCATCCCAATATCTTTTATACTGATAGACGGTGCTTCTTTCGCATCGTGACCATACATATCCGGATCCATATTATTAGCAAAATCAGCCATTGGATGATGTGAATAATATCTGAATTCCATTTTAGTTTGTTTTATTTTATTTATTAATTATTTTTTTATTGATTTTTATTTTTTATTAGTTTTCATTATTTTTTTCTTTTATTAATTATTTTTCATTGGATTATTATTAATTATTATTTAATCTTATTTCTTTAATATTTATTACTTCATTAGTTTTTTCTTTTGTTTATTAATTATTTTTTTATTGATTTTTATTTTTTAATCTTATTTATTTAATATTTATTATTTAATTAGTTTTTTCTTTTATTAATTATTTTTCATTGAATTTATTTCATTATTTTTTTACCAATTAAGCATACCATGATGTTTTTTGAAATGATGATATATACCCCACATAGAACCTGTTGCACCTTTTTTTGCTTCGACTCTTGCTTGTTCAAGCTGAAATAATTCTTCTTTTTTTGGTCTTTTTGGAGCTGATATTTTGCTGCCTTTTTTATATGAAACAAATGTACTGAAAAAACTGGAATATTTGTTTGTTGGTCTTTTCTTGGTTTCGGTCTTTTTATTTACTAGTTCACCTGCTTCTGCAAGATACCTCATCAATTCGTCCCCTAATGCTTCCATCGCAGCTTTGACTGATGAATCTATCAATCCTAATAACTTAAAATCTTCCTGATCCCTCATCTTTTTGTAGGTTTCGATCTCTTTGTCAGTCCATGCATATGCCCTGTAAGTCATCTGTATCCTTCCAACATGTAATGGTCCCTTTTGATAGCCTTCTTGTACATAACTCATTTCAGGTCTTGTTCTAAACCATAGATGAAGTACAATGACCTGCCATACTGTCTGTTCTCCATTGCCCATTTTTACCTTTTTCCCGGGTTTTCTAGCCAGTATCTCAACTTCCATCATAGATGTTTCAAAAGCAACCAGCATATCAGGGGTTTCCATCTTGCTTTGATCCATCATCAATCTCTGTATATTTCTTAGATATGGCTTTACCCATGCCATGTACATTTTTATTATTTCATAATGCTGCCTCAGGTATTTTAGGGTAAATATCCTCCTATTTTTTATCTCTTCAAATGTCGATTCTTTCCAGGTCAGGAATGATCTTAATTTTCTCATCAATACTTCCCTTACTTTTCTGTTGAATTCTCCCCTTTCTCGTTCAACAGTTATATCCACATCTTCTTGTTTTAATGGATGAGTGCTAAAGAATAGATCAGGAAGTGTTGTAAATTGCACTTCACGAGCCATACCATAAACAGATGCAGGGTTTTTTGCACCTTGTTCAACCATATCTACCCATATCCCTTTTAAGGTTATCTCTGCACTTCCTCTGCTAGGACTTGTTGCGTCATATGAATCACGATAATAACCTAATCTTTCATCAAGAACCCTTAGTTCTCTAACTAGCTGGAATAGTTCTTTTACCATCTTGCCTATTGTTGCTAAAAATTGTGAAACTTTGTCTTGTTGAAGTCCTAGTCTTTGTTGTGATGTTCCAAAAAAAGCAGAGTTTTCTGCAGCAGAGAACACATCAGTTATCTTGTCTATGTGGATGAATGAATGAAACCACCTAAGGTAATGTAAGAGCCAGAAGTAAGGTTCTTCTATTGATATATTATATCCCTCTACAAATAACCTGTATTTACCTGATGGTTTAGGATAACCAGTAGCTGTTTTAGTTTTTCCATCTCTAGATAACTCAATATCCTCTTTTCCATCTCCAATTTTTTTTAACAGTTCTTTGGGATCCAACAATATATCGCACCTCTTTTTGAGTATGTTATGTTTTTTGTTTATATATAATTTATGTTTTAATCAGCATTTGTTTTCTTTAACAGTACTACGACAAAACCGACGCTATCTATCAAGATACTATTTGTTTTTTCAGCAATCTCTTTTGCAACTTCTTTCTTATTTTTTCCTTCAAAGAATGCTCTTAGCATCTTTATCTTAATCAATCTTCTTTTTTTTAGCTGTTTTTCAATCTCTTTAATCGTGTTGTCTGTCAATCCATTTTTTCCAATCCTCATGATTGGATCAAGCAGTTTTGCCTGCTCCTTATATCCATTAGTTTTCATGTACATTTTGTCTTGGTGCCTCATGTCCTATGCTCTTTCTATGTCTTAATTCTTTTATATGTTTAAGTTTGTTT
>CAZTWQ010000032.1:0-1549 GCA_964618315.1 uncultured Methanosarcinales archaeon | reverse complement strand
CTATAACCTATCCTATCATGACCACATAGTATTGCATCTATCTTTTTCCTTTTTGGAAGATATTCAAGATCATCATATCCTTCTGTGAATCTCTCAAAAGGTTTTAAGTATTTCTTTATTTTTTGATAAACATTGTCCCTATACTTTATCAGATATGAACTTGCAGTCATTGTGATGATTGCTACAAGTACAGTCAGTGTAAATATGTTTTTTGATACATGACCAAGAAGCAAACCCTGAGACACAATTATCAATGAAAATTCTGATGTTTGAGCTAAAGATAGCGCAGTTGAAGAAGATATCCTTTTTTTGTATCCGAAAAACGAACATAAGAATAATGTAATCAAGGGTTTTATGAATAATACTAAAATCAAAAGTACTATCAATGGCTTGATTATAGTACTGATTTGATCTATCATCAATTCCATGCCCAGTGATACAAAGAATATTGTTGCAAAGAAATCTCTCAATGACCTTACTTTCCCTATTATTGCTATTTTATAAGGCAAGTTAGCTAAGCTTAATCCTGCCAGGAATGCACCTATTGCTATTGAGAAATTCAGGTAATATGCTATCATTGAGAATAAGAAGCAAACCGAGATTGAACTTAGGAATAATAGTTCTTGGCTTGCTGCAGATACTTTGAATATTCTTGGGAAAGCATGTTTTGTCAGAGTATAGATAATAATTACACTTAATACCCCCTTTAGTATTGTAGAAATCACTGCCAGAAATGAATTTCCATTTAATGAACTTAAGATAGACAATGCAAATATAGCAAGCAAATCTTCCATCAATAATATCCCAACTATAATTCTTCCATGCAGTGTATCCAGCTCCCTTTTATCGGATAATAGTTTTATCACTACCATTGTTGAACTGAATGCTATTATAATTCCGATGTAGATTGCTTCTTTCTTTACAAATCCTAGTATCAATGCTATAATAAATCCAAGTGTGAACATAGATATGCTCCTTATTGTTCCACCTAATCCTGAAACTATTGCAACATCTTTTAGTTTTTTGAGATCCATCTCCAGGCCAACAATAAAAAGTAAGAATGCAAGCCCAATCTCAGATAAGGTAGTTATTAATGCATTACTTGTTATAATCCCATATATAGGACCTATCAATAGTCCTGTAAATATATATGCTGGGATAAGCGGCTGTTTTAGTTTTCTTGCAATAAAAGCAAATACTGTTGCTAATATTATGATCATCCCAATATCAAAGAATATATCATTAGAATGGCTTGTGACGAACAATGATTGTATCTTGGGTACTAATCCTGTTATGAATTTCATTTTTTTATCTCCAGTAAGAACCCTACTTTGTGTTTCTTGAATTCCAGGTCCATACCTTTTATCAAACCTTCATATTCTGCTAACCTTTTTGGTATTGTAATCACTAATTGACCTGATGTTAGTTTTTGTATCTTTACCATTTTGGTTTATTCTTAAGTTAAGAAATACTATTATTTTTTATAGTATTTCTATGGTATTTTTATAATATCTTTATTAATATTCAATTTAATAGTATTTAAATGTTT
>CAZTWQ010000031.1:649-12398 GCA_964618315.1 uncultured Methanosarcinales archaeon | reverse complement strand
GCACCTGAGGCAAAGCCGAACGGTGTACAAAAAATCCGTAGGGTTTTTTAGTACCTTTGTTGGTGGTTTTTCCTTAAAATACTTTAGAACTACATTAAAAATACATTACTAATAACCAACAAATAACCATTTAGGCACCATGAACGTTCTTAATATTTAACCCACACAGCCTCTAAAAACCTAAAATTTGACCGTTTAAGCCCTTTAACAATAATAAATTCTATAATAATCTAATCAAGAAATAACACAATAATTAAGAAATAAATAAAAAAGAAAATATAAAAAGTGAGAGTTAACCTACATAACTCATCCTTTTCTTATCACTTATCTGCAAAGCCTTTTGACTGGAACCCAAAATTCCTTTTAGCTTGCCTTCGAACTTAGCTGCCTGCTGCAACAATGGTTTTGTATCGACTTTTAACCCTAAATACTTATCCAATGATTCTATTACCCTTGCAGCAGCTTTGCTGTCTGGTAAATTAGATGCAGTATCTGCAAATAAACAACAAAGTGGAGTATCCTCAATCTTTAACATCAAAGCACCAGTAACACCCATTATTATTCCTTCTTTCAAAGGTTTTAATCCTATGTTATCCAGTATTGGCATTTTCTCTTTCTTATTTGTATAGTAAAAAGAATCAGAGCTCATCTTCATTCCAGAACCACCGACACCCTCTAAACTTATAACCTCTTTTGCATTTAATTGTTTTGCAATGTCGACTAAAGCATCTGCTAATTTCCACTCAAATCCAGTCGCAGCAGTAATCACATGCAAGATAACAAGATTATATTTCTTATTATAAAATATTCCTAGTGGCTCAACTACTTTATTGCCATGTATTGCAACAACAGGTGGCATATCCTCAAATACAATCTTTCCAATCTGTTCTGTATCTAGATGATCTATAAGATACTCAGAAGCTATTGTTCCTACTAACCCAAATCCAGGGAAACCCTCTAATAAAATAGGATTTTTTGGTTTTTTCCATAATTTTATTTCCATTTTGACGACCTCTTATTTTTTTAAACTTGATTTATAAATTTTAAGCTTTAGGAATATCCCCTTTTTTGACATCTCTATCTTGTCTTCCATGCTGGTAATAAATCTCTTCCTTTAAATGTTTTAATTTTTTCATAGCTGTTCTAAATTCAGCTCTGGCTGGAGCCAGTTTGGCATCCCTTGAACTCATTTCCTTGATTTTTTTTAATCTCTCCTCGATCCTGGCATTGACAGAAAGGACAAAATCAATTATCTCTTTTAGATCCTTGACCTCAAGATTACAATACTTTTCTAATGTTTCTATATTACCCTCCTTTATCTCAGGAATATCCTTAAATGAACCTAACTTTTTTTCAGCCCAACCTATCCAATTGTCAATGCCTTCTACTAGAGAACTAGCCTCTATAGCCTCTTGCCTTATCTTGACTCCAAACCGGTAATTAGACCTTATGCTTATATTTTCCTTTACTTTCCTAAAATTAAGGGTCTCTCTCATCTGAGTTTTAGACCCAAGATATACATCATGGACCTTAGCATCAACATGGTGTGTTAAATTTGCTATTCTCTGCATCAGATTAGCTAAATCTTTCTTAGCCTCTTCCTCAGCACCAATAGTTTCCCCTTCAGCTTTAACTCTGGCCCCTGTTTTTTTGTCTGCTTTTCTCTCTTTATCCTTAAGTTTAGCCAACTCCCTCTTTAATCTTGATTCATCTTTCCCATATCTTTTCTTATCCCTTCCAAGTTGTTTGACTAAATGATCAAAAGTTCCTCTTGCTTTTCTTGCAAACTTTATAAGATCTTTTTCTTCCCTATAAAGCAAAGCACTTGCTGAAAAAGCAACACTATCAAGAACATCTATCAGCTTAGAAGTCTTTCTTAGAACCATCTTGCATTGTGTAGCACTCATGCTATCACTATAAAATCTGTCAATCTCATTGCTTAATTGTTTTATAGCCTCCCCACCTCTGACTATCTTAACACACAATCCATGTGAAAAAGTCATCACCCATCTATATCTAAACCATAACATCTTAATCAAATTCTAACTTTCTTTGTATATAAACTTTTTGGAATCAGAGTTTTGAAAACGATGTTTTCAAACCTTTTAAAAAAATTCTTTTTTTCTAAAAGATTCCAAAACGGTTTAGAAAGCTGCACTTTCTAAAACCCAGCCTAACTTATTCTAGAATGTTCTACTTGAAATCTTCAAAACCTACTCTTTTAAGAATTATTTTTATCTCATTTATTATTCTTTGTTGAGTATCTTTATCAGACATCCTAACAAATTTTATTAACAAATCTTTTAATTTTTCATCTGTAAGGCACTTAAGTTTATGTCCATCAATTATAAAATAGAATCTAAATCCTTCATATCTTATTTCTTTTATAGCTATATTTTCTATATGCCCTAGTTCCTTTCCTTTCCTGGGAAACAGCTCTAATTCCTCAATTAAATCATATATCTTATCAGATTTCTTTTTGAAAATCTTTTGAATCTGTCGAACTAAATCTGGTAATATGAATACTTTAGCCATCTTACAAGCTATCTATTTTATTCTTATTTTTTGTCCATTCCCTTGCTTCTTTAACTGTTAAATAACCTTCAGTATTCATCAAAACATCAATACTCTGTTTTAACTTTAATTCCTTATACATCTTATTGATAATATCATTATATGTTTCTCCTTTCTTCCCAAATTCTTTTATATTTTCTCTTGCTTTCTTTGAGATCAATATTGTTGTATTCTCGCTCATATCTATCACCTTATATAACTATGTATAATGATTATACACTATTATATATAAATCTTTCTTTATCATCTAATCAAACTAAATAATCTATATTAAAAAAAGATTCAAGTATGTTAATGATAACAGAAAAGTATGTTAACATTAACAGAAAAGTAACTCCTGAAATTAAAGAAATATGGATATAGTGGGCGAAACAAATTATAGTTATTGTAAATCAATTGTTTACTATATTAGAAAACAACATAATTTAGCAATTATTAAATTCGTTTTCTAATAAGAAAGTAATCACATTTCCATAGCAAACGTCGCAATCATCAAAAACAACCCTAATATTATAAATATAATATTAAAGAATAATGCATTTGGCCATGCTACTTTTCCAATTACTTGTAATATCCCCATTACAGTTATTGCAGCAGCGATAAAAAAGGAAACCCACCCAACAACATTACTGTTTGTAATCTCTATAAATGAATTGATTATAAGATAGAATCCACCTATGACAATGACCCATGTCAATAGCTTTAAAGGCAGGCTAAATGCAAACCATGCAGGACCAATACCTATACCATTTAACAAAGGCAATAACCCTAAACATAGAATCAAAAACCCAACTAATCCTGAAATCCAATCTTTAGCTTCCATCATTTTAATCTAACCTCTTTTTTGAAATCAAGCAGCTCTTCTTGATCCTGCTTTTTCTTCTAATTTTAAACGTCTAGTGCCTCTATTTGCTTGACCTGCTTCCTTCGCAACTACACTCTCCAAGCTCCTTTCTTCACCTATCAATCTTCTAAATCCTTGTGCAAGCACATGAGCATTCTTTACAATAACTGCTTTTATAGCTTCAATATCTTGTATATTCTTTAATTGTGTAGATAATGGCATAAGGTGCTCTTTAGCAAACCTTTGTTCTTCTGCTTCTTCCATATCAAGCAGATTTAACAATACCAGATTTAACAAGAAGTCTCTTTTCCACATCAAATATGCTGCTTTAAATTCTTTCCTTGCATGTGGAACTAATTTTAGGGTAGCTTCCTTTAATTTGGCTTTAATATCTCTTGTTTTAGCTGATTTCCTTCTTAGGATTTTAAGCAAACTCTCAATCTGACCTTTATCCTTGCCCAAGTCTGCAACACTTCTTTTTACAGCTTTTGCTTCCAATCTAAATGCTAAAGAAGCAAATCTTGAAACATCTTCTTTTGTTTTAAATAATTGTGACACTTTAGCCATCAAAGCCGCATGATCTCCTTTTTGTTCAGCGACTTTTATTACAGGCTCCAGTTGTCTCCAGTAAACTTCTTTTGTTTCCCTCTCACTTTCTTCTAATGCCTTTAATAACCTAGCTTGGAACTCTGCTTCTATCCTACTTACTTCTGCATCCATCCCATGCTTTTTTCTAGCTTCTATAAACGCTTTTTCAACCGCTTGAATAATTTCCAGTGCCTTTTCCTCATCTAACTCAACACTAAATCCTAATCTGAATATACCATCACCAGCTTCTCTTGCTTCTTCTTCAAGCTTATCTTGGTCCTTTAGGGCCCCTTCAATATCATGATCCTTTCTTACTTTCGCAGGAATACTCTCAAAAACAAACCGTCTAAGATGAATAACTAATCTAATAGCAGTTTTACCGGCTGTCTTCTCTTTCCAATATAATGCATAAGGTCCCTTGAATAACGTTGAGAATTTTTGTTCTAAATATCCCATTCATAATCACCTTTTTCGAATTAATACAATATTAACCTAAAATGTATATAAACTTTACGATTTAATTTATGATTATTCCCTATTAGTTTGTGATGAAAATAAATTACATTCCTAATTTATCTAATATTGGCTTCAATCTCTTAAGATAATTCTTTTTAGAAACATCACTTTTAGATATTCTAAGATCCTTAAAAAACGTCAATTATTTTCTTGACATTTAATTAAGGTCTCTACCAAGTTTAGCACCCAATTCCTTGAGGGTACTTTGAATTTCATCACCACTAAGGAGCATTGCAGTATCTAGGGGGGTTTTTCTTCTTTTATCTTTAAAATTAACATCCGCTCCAAGCCCATGCAAAACTCTGATTAGGTTAGTATCATTTCCATTTGCTGCCCAATGCATGGGGGTCTGCCCATAACTATTTATGCCATTAACATCCGCTCCAAGCTCATGCAAAGCCCTCATGGTTTTTATATTCCCCATTGCAACAGCTTGATTCATAGCAGTTTTTACCCCATTATGGATAGTAGCATTAACATCTGCTCCTGAGAGAACAAGTGCTCTAATATCATCAGCAGTTCCCTCCCTGGCAGTTTCAATCAACTCAACATTAAGTTCTTCTTGATCTCTCTTTGATAGATGTGGATGGTCTGATTCAGCAGTAGCCCTTGCTTTCTCAAGCACACCATTTAACCTATCCCCCACATTTGCAACATCACCTTTACTCCCAGTTCCACCAACAATATTTGTAATAGCACCATCATCATCAGGTTTAGGTTTTTTGACTGGAGGGTTAAGATGTATAATTTGATCAGCCGTTAGGTAATTACTAGGTGGTCTCTTTTTTCTACTTGGTTCTTCTACAACTGGTTCACTTAAATCTGGTTTTTCAAGTTTCAATTTCAATTTATTTGGACGTTTTTCTGGTGGCTCCACTTTTTCTCCATCAATTAATTCAATTCTTCCTTTTCTCTCCACATATTCATTTGCTCCAACCATTCTAACAAACAAGAAAACATTGCGTTTTCCTATTGGAAGACCCCTAGTTATATATGTTTTATTAATAAAAAACTGTTTATTACTACTCTCTTCAATTTCCCATCTATTATCTTTTGGCGTCGCTTCTTTTTCTTGGGTAAACATAAATTGGTATTCTATTTCTATAATTTTTTTATCTCTTACCATAACTAAAGCATTAACTGGAAGATTAGAACCCCTAATAAATTCAATCTCACCTTCATCTGTATTTTTATCATTAATCCCCATGTATTTTATCTCAAGAACATCATTATTTGTTTGATTCAACAACCTTGCCTTTAATACACTCCCACTACCTTCTTTGTCCATATCTTCCAGAAACTCACCTAAGAATAGATCAGCTGGTTCTTCATCAGGTCCTATCAATACTTTAAAATGACTATTCTGAGTATTATCCCCCTGAAAACCCATGACTGTAACCCTCAATCCATCCAGATTAAATGACTTAGGCGGATTAAGTTCATTTATTATCCTACCTAACTCTACCAATTTCCTTTCATCAACTTTCTCAATCTGCATTGTCTTTCCTCAAATATTCAGTTATAGCATCATGAAAATCAGGTATTGTACTTGATTCTTCAATTCGAGTCTTTACTTGCTGTACTTCTTCGTTAGACACTTTTTTTATTATAATAGTTCTACTATCCCTTACAGAATTATCCCTAGATACATCTAATACTTCTTCAGAATCATCAACAACTAAACGCTGTTTTGATTTATCCACTAATCTGGCTTTAAGGATACATTCTCTACTATTGTCTTGTACTAACCCTTCTGGTAAATTTATGCTTTCTAAAACAGATACAAACTTTCTTCCCTTTTTCTCTAGTTTGCTGACTTTTACGAGTTCATTATTGATTAAATTAAGACTTTCATCCGAATCAAATACACCCCATTCAACACTATACTTATGTTTATTCTTTGCATAATCTACTTCTGCCTCAAATTTTGGGAGGCTGCTTCCTTCACTAACTTCTATGGGTCCTTCTCCTGAATGTGATATTATTCTTATCTTTGGCCTTTCCTCTAATATTACTCTGACTTCTTTCTTTATTGGCTTGCCCTGATAATCCTTTACAGTAAACAATTCTTCATCTATTAATTCACACAGCTCAGCAATAATCCTAGCATTATTACACGCTCTTAATCTATCATTTAATATTTGGCTATCCTTTTCTTCATCACTTTTGCTCCTTGCAATTTCTGGTTGTGATGTATTCTTAGTTGATATAGACCAGATTATCCTATAATCCCCTATATCAGGTGTTCCACCTACTGTAGCATTTAACCCCCTTATCCTATTTCCTTTAAAATAAACAGCACCCTTTCTTGGATTCATTATACCCAAAGATATATTTGACCCTAACTTTATGGTTTTGCTGGCTTCTATATATGAAAAACCATGAGTCCTGTCTACATAATAACTATCATTTGACTTATCCCATAGCACAGCCCTTAATGTTAGTTCTTCTTCCCTATTTGTTCCAAAATCATCTTCCACCAATACATCATTATCAGATATCCTTCTTCCTCCCCCCCTTTGATTTCTCAGATACCACCTTACCTCATAGTTGCGCTTATTACTTACACCTTCGATATCTGCCTTTAACCTTATTCTTTGTCCAACAAAAAATTTACTTCTAATAGGGGGACTTCTTATTATTATCCTTGGACCTGTATTTTCTTCATCTTTAACAAATATAATCTTTCTAGAACCTTCAATAACATGCCCTTCTTGATTACGTAATGCCTCTCCATAACTATCGAATAATTGGGCTACAACATAAACTTCCCTTTCAGCTAAATCCTGGACCAACACCTTATCTAGAACTTGCCTGCAAAATCCTAATTCTGGCTGTTCTATATGAATATCTTCTCGGTGTTTATCTCCTTCATCACCACCTACACTAACCAACCCCCATCTTATAGAATAATCTCTTTCATTATCAGCACCGACAATCTCGGCATCCAGTTCACCCAATACATCACCTTCCTTAAACTGTTTCCCTTTTTCAGGTTTTATCACTTTCACAGTGAGCAAACTTTCATCTATTCCTTTTTCCTCAATTATATTCAAAGTAACTTCACCATGAGCACAATTAGCAGTTGCTTGTTCAGCAAAGTTACCATCATTCTCTAACCACTTATTTTCTTCATGATGTCTTAAATAAACTCTCAACATAAACTCTTTGGCCTCATCTTTTTCAACCAATTCTGTTAATGAACTAAAAGATAGGGCATTCCCTTCTCCGATTGGTTTGCCTTTAAAACTTACAGTAGGCACAAAATTGCCAGACTCCTCTTTCTTATAAATATACCATACTATTCTGAATTCTTCAGGCAACTCAGTTAAGATAGACCTATCAATATCCACATCACATTCTAATTCTACATCATCATTAACTTGATAACGTAATGTTTGAGTATTAACTAATTGCCCATATCTCTTTATATTTACTTGTATGGCCCTTCCATCTCTGTGATCCCTTTGACTGATCTTTTCAGCTTCATCTTTATTGACTACTAAGGTGATATAATCCTGGATAGGCTTTTTATTTTCTTCATCTTCAATTATCCTATCCATATTATCCATTAATGTCGCCCTTATATGTATGAAAGCAGGTTTATCTTCCAAAAAATTAAAATCATGAAGATTAAACTCACCTAACCCTGCTTTAATCTCACCACCACCAGATCTACTTAAAATAGATAATGTTTCTTCATCCCCTCCATTCATAAAGAAAGAAACTAGATTAACTACATAATCACTTTCATTACCTGTATTGGTGATTCTAACATTTACTCCATTGATAAACTGCCTGATATTATAAGGTCCTTGCCCCATTGGTTTTATAATCTCTATTCCTGGTTTAAGTGCCAATAAGACATCAATTTTATTGCCTACAACATTCCCTTCATTATTTTTTAACCACTTATCCCCACTTCGTTCTTTCATCAAAGCAACTATACTCAGTTTAGAGCCACCTTCAAAATGTTCTTTTGGGTAATTAGGTGAATAACTTAAACTACTTCCTGTTCCAAGAATAGTTATTGGTTTCCCTCTGCCAACTTCACCATGTTTATACAGATACCACGCAATCTCAAAATCATTAAATCCTTTGTCATCCCCTTCAAACTTTACATCAGCATCTAATTTGATGGCCTTCCTATAATTACATACTATCTCTCTGACTGGTTCATTATCTTTCTTAATCTCTAGGCTTACTATATCTCTTTTTCCAAGCATAACAAATACATCTCTAGGTATTTCAGGTAAACCCTCGGGAGTAGCAATTATCCTGATTCTGCCCATCTTTAGATCATCAGGTACCTTGAACTTGATTCTCTGTCCTTCTCCAATATTGATTGCCATTATTCTTCTACCTTCCAATTAATCTCTACACCCATTGGAACTTTATCTCTTGGAACCTCCAAGTTAACCCACTCGCCCCTCATAGTCTCTAACAATTCGGGTTTTGTGATATCTTCATACACTTCTTCTCTTGTTATCTCTTTATTTGCTAGTATTAATAATTCTTCAATAACTTTGATCTGTTCTTTCAGTCCCCTCTCAACAACATAATAATCTTGAAAATCTTCCGCCATGACAGTTTCAAATGTTTTTTCATCTTTAATTTCTTCAGAAAGCCATGCTTCTTTTACTCTATTTCCAACTTCCATATCCAGCATGTGTATGATCTCATCCCCAACTTTTTCTTCCTGCTCTTTAGCTTTAAATAGTATCAAAACACTAGTTCTAACAGATGTAGCAATGTCAGTTAGTCTACCAAATAATTCCATAGCAGGTCTAAATCTCTCTTTAGTATACATCACTCTAATTTGTCCAGTAATCCAATTTTCATTAGCAATAATTCCGATTACATATTCCTCTAGTTTAACAAGTCTTACTAATCTTTCTGCTAGTGTGATATTATAGGCAAGAATATCCCTTAACAACCCTTCTTCTTTACTTAATGCATCATATTCTTTAGAACGTTTATTCATAAGTTCAGGAACTATTTCACTTATGAATTTTGAATATCTATCTTCATTTATGAAATTG
Source organism: uncultured Methanosarcinales archaeon (assembly GCA_964618315.1). Classification (GTDB taxonomy): domain Archaea; phylum Nanobdellota; class Nanobdellia; order Woesearchaeales; family JACPBV01; genus CAZTWQ01. The sequence continues at coordinate 2,834 of CAZTWQ010000031.1, read as the reverse complement.
ATTAGGGCTCCAAAATGTTCACTCTTAGATATCTTATACTTTTTATTCTCTAATTCTCTTATATCATTACCTAACTCTTTCTTCTGATTTAATATATTCTCTAATATATATGCAAGTGTCTTTTTTCTTTTTTCTTCCTTTTTTATCGCTTCCTTTTTATCTTTTCTCTTTTTTTTCCATTTCTTTACGCCCCTTATAGAAGGTTTTATCCGTGTTAAAGCACCCAATACAACTACCATGATAATTATTCCCATCCAATGCGCATTAGCAAAACCAACAGCCCCATTTCTGCTAGGATTCATTATCAAATTTAAAGAATCACCAAAAAAACCTCTAGCGCTAACGCTAGGCAAAACTAGCATACTAATCAAAATAACCAAAATCCATCTATTATTCATTAATTCCCTCATCAAAAAGTATAGAAACTTACATTTTTTCTTTTTATCAACCTCGTGTTTGTACAAACAAGTTTAAGCAGTTAACCTATCTTCTGGTTTTTCATCTAATTCTAGATCTGAATCATGTCTTGGTTTACCATGTAATCTTAAATCTGGATTGTGTTCTGGTTTTTTATCTATATTTTCTGGTCTTTTCTCTTGTTTCTTTCCCTTCAACTTCTGGAACCAACCTTTTATTCCAGTCTCTTTCTTGCCTTCTCTCATATCTTTCCATGTTTTAAGCAGACTTTCATCCCATCTTCCTACCTGTTCCTGCAAAGATTGTATATCACTATAAGCCCTATCAATCTCCCCTTCTAAAGCGACTACATGGTTCTTAAATCCAATTATATCTTTCTCTAGTATTGCAAGTTCTTTTCCCCTTTCCCTAAGTTGAACAAGAACAGCACCTATATTCTTTGGCAATGTTCCCCCTTTTTTTGCACCATCTTCAATTACACTTACAGCTTTATGTACTACATCAATTCTTGCATTTTGTGCATCTATTCTTTTTTCAATCTCCCCATAGAAATGATGCAGTTTAGTGACTACAGGAGCAAAATGATCAGTAAGTAATTGTATTTCTCTTCCATCTAAGTTTGTCAAAAAAGCAGTATAAGGGCTTCTTAATCTCTCAGGAACAACCCCTTTCAATATTTTCATAACTTCTCTACTTTTAGCCCCATCTTCTCTTAAAGACTGGACCAACACCACTCTTAATTCATTCTCCTTCTTATCAAGAGCCAATTGGGCTTTAAGCTGCTCTGCAATAGATTGATTAACTCCTTTAGCCTTACCAATATCTTTTAATATACCATCAACCAGTTTGCGGTTATGCTGCCCATACAATTCTGCATAATCCTTTGTTCTGGCTAAAGCCAATGCTCTTCTTACAATAGCACTTATTGCAGTCAAACCTTCACGTATTAAGCTTATAAGCATAGCAGCAGTTATCCTATCCTTATCCAGCATAGCACTTAACTCTTCAACCTCTACATTTACAACACTCCTTCCAAGAACACCCTGCCGTATTCCAAGTGTATCTTCTATATCGATCACTCTTCCATCAGCTTTATCGATCTCATCAAAGCAATGGAATATTTCTCCCCTTAATCTATTGATTTCATCACCATACTCTTTTAATTGTCTATCTCTTTCATCGCTGGGAACAATTTGCCTTCTTAAGAACCCTAATTCCCTCTCAAGCACAACCCTCATATCATTATATCTGGCTTCACTCTCACCATATTTCTGGATCATCAGATCATTATGATTTATAGCATCTGCAAGCATAGCTTGTTTTACTCCAACTTTCTTTCTGGAAACTGTTTTACCTGCTGAATCTTTTATTTTCTTTAACTTATTTTCAACCATCTCTCTTTGCAGTTCACCATATTCTTTTGAAGCTCTTTGCAGTTCTTTTGATCTTTCTTGTAAGAACAGCTGCATCCTTTTCATCCTATCTGCAAGATCTATTACTGCCTTTATATCATTCTGGCAACTATACAATTCAATTCCCTGTTCTTGAGTATTATGTTCAGTTGTCATTTTCTATTATGGATTACTCCCCCTGGATGGTGGTGGTCCAGGTGTTGATGTTCTTGCACTGGCGGTAGCACTGTTTGAAACGGATGGAGTATTTCTATCCTTAATTTTAGAGTATGCAAACCAACCACCCCCCATTATTACTAATATTATTACAATTAGCATGATTATACTTCCAATATTCATACCTTCCTGTTGCTGTG
>CAZTWQ010000031.1:0-549 GCA_964618315.1 uncultured Methanosarcinales archaeon | reverse complement strand
GTTGTTGCTGTGGTTGTTGCTGTGGTTGTTGCTGTGGTTGTTGCTGTGGTTGTTGCTGTGGTTGTTGTGCAGCAGCCTCCAAAGCCTTCTTCTCTTCCTCAGTCAATTCCTGCTTACCTTCAAACTCTTTTCCACCTTCACCGCCTAATGTACATCTTTGGTTTTCTGCATTCCAGACACAACCTTGCCCAGACATTGTATTACAATTAAATTCCATCCCGTTAAACCTTGAACATAAGTCTTTTTTACCACCACCACCTATTTTTCCATCCAAAGAACCAACATCACCAAAAAAATCCTTAAGAGTATCAAGACCGTCACCCAACACAAACAATAGTATCAATCCAATTATCAATGCAGTAAGTAAAAGTGCAATAATAAATGCCCATATCTTATGATTCTCCATACCCATCTTTATCAGGGCAACAAATATACCAAACAGAAGTATGATGGCAAGCAGTGCTATCCCAATCCATTTCAGTATCTCAGCATCAATCTCTATAGTTGTAGTGATGATAAATGCAGATAAGAATGCAGCAGTAAATGCAA
>CAZTWQ010000030.1:0-13193 GCA_964618315.1 uncultured Methanosarcinales archaeon | reverse complement strand
GTGTTATTACTCCATTTACTATTTTTATTCCTTCTAGAAAATGTTCTTATATATCTGTTTTCATCTAATTTTCTAATTATTGTATCAATCCAACCAAAACAAATTGCTTCTTCCATTAATTCCTTATGTGAAGGAAATGGTTTTCCAGTATGTTTCTTGTAAACTATAACAGAAACCTTATTCTCTTTATCGTGATTCCTCACTAACCACTTTCTAAAATCATCCCTGTTAAATACAGTTATTGTCTTCATAGTACTAATAACCTGCCCTTTATCAAAATCCCAAATACTCTTAAAATAGAATTATAGTATAAAAACTTATCTTAAAAAAGACTATTTAACCTCTAAAAATACACAAAAGGTTCGAATCCCCCCTTTTCAGAGAGAAAATCTTGTCGACGATAAAAAACATAAAAAAAGCATGCCCCCAGCGGGAGACGTCATTTAGGTTACCTTTTGGGGATTCAACTCTTATATGTAAACCACATTATTTATGTTATTTTAGTAAGATGTTAAGGTTAATATTTTTTGGTTTGTTGTTAGAAAATAAAATCAAGATGAGGTCCTTGTTGCTTTATTACATCAGCAGCAACTCTTGCACCAAGTTCTCCAACCTGTTCCATATCCATTCTTCTTAGCAAGGCGGAAATAACACCTGCAGCATATCCATCGCCTGCTCCATAGTCATTAATAAAATCAGCTTGATCTATTACTACAACAGGAACTTTAACCATGCCATGATGAGAGTAAATGATCGATCCTTCGGCTCCTTGTTTTAGTGCGATAAATTCCATATTGGGGTGAGTTTGTAGTGGATCAGCCGTATTAAATCCTCTCTCAAACATCGCTTCATATTCTTCAACTGAAGTAAATAATACATTAATATAACTTTCAAGAGCTCTGAATAATTCACGATTTGCTTTAGCAGCATTTGGTGAAGCTATATCGAATGCAAGTTTCCCTGAATATCCTATTACTAAATCTACAAGTGGTCTCCCAAGAGCAGAAACTTCTATACCTGAAGTATAAACAAATGTTGCTTCTGGAAGTGTACTGTCTAGAGAAATTTTTGGCTCATCTGGCCTATAGGCAAAAATTGTCCTCTTGCCATCTGTAAAAAGGATATGGGCATAAGGATTAACTCTCTCTCCCTTAAATCTTTGATCAACTAGGGTCATCCTGTATCTTTCAATTTCTGATCTATACAGTTCGCCTCTACGGTCTGTCCCAAATGCGGCAGATATACCCACAGTGTGACCTAATGCTCTTAATGAAAAAGCAACATTACCAGGGCAGCTCCCAGGAATTTCGCTAACTACAGGCACAGCTTCAACAGCTCCCCTTATTGATTCACTAACTTCATCTTCTACTAAGTACCGATTAGCTGTACCTATATCTAATCCAATCCCCCTTAGTTTTTCATAAGAAATGGGTTCATGACAAATATCAACAAATGGTTCAGCAATAGCAAGTAAATCTAGTCTCATCGTGGTTAAATACCTTATTTTCCATCAGTAATCACTAGTTTTATAAATAAATTACTATTCTGCAGTAACAGAATGAGCGGATTACTATACGAAGTTCCATCTAGGATTCATATGGGATTGTATGATCTAACTGGTGAATTGGGTAGAGTAGATGGGGGTATAGGATTTTCCTTAAGTTCGCCACAGCTGAAATTTACTGCTTCTAAATCCGATGAGATTGTACTTCAGAATTCTGCAAACCTTGCTCCAGAACTGTGTGAAGCAGTTAAATCGGGTTTGAATCAAATGCAGGACAGATATGGACTTGGCGGTATAATACTTACTTTTGTTGAAGGGATTCCAGCTCATTCTGGCTTTGGTTCAAAAACAGCAACCGTTGTTTCAACAGCTCATGCATATGCTACTATTTACAATAACGATCTCAAGTTAATCGAAATTGTAGGCATATTGGGGAGAGGGGGTACATCGGGTATTGGAGTTAATACTATTTATCAAGGGGGTTTTATCCTTGATGGAGGGCATAATAGGAGAAATAAACCTGGATTTGCCCCATCATCAGCAACTGTGGGAGTAGAAACACCACCAGTACTTGCAAGATATGATATGCCAGACTGGGATGTACTGCTTGTAATGCCCCACCTAGGTCAGGGATATGGTGCACGCGAAGTATCATTTTTTGAGGAAAACTGTCCAATACCTACACAAGAAACAGAACAAATTGCACGAATTATCCTTTCTCAAGTTTTGCCAGGTGTTGCAACTTCTGATTTAGAACAATTTTGTGATGGTGTAAATGCTTTACAAGATGTTGGATTCAAGGCCCGTGAAATTGGACAATATGGCAAATCGCTAAAAACAAATACTATCCTACAAATAATGGCAAGTTTACATGAATTGGGTTTTAAGGGAGTTGGCATGAGTAGCATGGGTCCACTGATTTACGCATTGGGTCCAGGTGATTTGGATCGTGTTGAAGATGTAGCTCAAGGTGCTGAAATAATTAAAGTTAGTAAACCTAATAATAATGGACTGAATATAACTCAGATAGAATAAGATTAAATAGGAGGATGATGATGATGATTCGAGAATATTTCTTTATTTAATAAGATATATGTTGAAAATCAGCTCATTGAATCGCTATCAATTATTAAAGATAAGTTTAAAGAATTAATTAAACAAAATTAAAGAATAATTAAACTGTTACCACTGGATAGTAAACTGCCCCCAGCGGGATTCGAACCCACGTCACGGCCTCGAAAAGGCCGAATGATTGGCCGGACTACACCATGGGGGCGTAAGTATCATGTTCTCGATGTTTTTATAAACTTTATTATTTTACACAGTAAAATAATAATTGTTTAGAAATGTATTAACATTTCTAAAATTTCTTTATGAATATAAAATGGGCCCGCAGGGACTTTCAAATCCTGAGGGATGTGTAGTCTCCCTCTTAGATATTTGAACCCCGGACCTCCGGCTGACTTAGAGCCGAATGCGTAGAACGTGGTCATATAAGACCGGCGCTCTAACCAGACTGAGCTATGGGCCCATCAAACTATCAGAGAAATTAATCAGTTTATAAATCTTATTGTTAAACTGCCAAACATCAGCTATATGGCTGTTCATGCCCCTAGATTCTGATATCGTGATGCTTTAATGCCAGCATTATGTAAAAAATTAAGATAAGGTTTTGCCAATGTTTCAAAAGTAACATCTAGTTCAATATTTATTTCAGAACCAAAAGGGATAGTCCTCCTGGTTACAGGCAGAAGCCCTTTTCTTGTCATAAACGCTTCATAACCTGGAGTTGACACCAATTCAGAAAGGTATGCTGTCCCCTTAAAATCAGGATGTGTTCTGAAGAAATGTCTTGTCCCTTCGAGATTTTCAGATAGATATTGCTCTCCACCTAATTCAGGCATGAGATTTACAGAATACTCTATGCCTGCTTCATTTAACTTAAGAACTGCAACTTCAAGGTCCCTTAGGTTCAGGTGCGGCTTAAAGACCCTGATCAGGTCCTGACAGCCAGACTCCATCCCCATATTCAGGTAACCTAAGCCAGCCCTCCTCAGCCTTACTAGGTCATCGACACTCATCTTAGCTATTGTTGATGCATTTGCAAACGCAGCTACAAACCCCTTGTTTTCAGGAGAATATTCATATCCCACTTCAAATGTACTATTCAGATAATTTAAAGTCTGGACCAGGTTATCTGTAGGGAGTATAAGTGCATCTCCATCTGTGAGGGCAAAGCGCTTTATGATCTTATAATCAAAGCCCATGAATGATTTTAGGCGGTCGATCTCATTTATGATGTCTCCAAGTTCCCAGGGTCTTGCTTTCTTCAAATCGTAGAAATTACAGTAAGGGCATGCTCCTCCACAGCCATTCATCACCCTTACAGGCAGCAGCAAATAGCCAAGTTCAACTACATCAGGAGGAAGTACTGGAACTTCTCCACCAACTATATCCAGGAATTCCTCTCTTCTGGACATAAAATTCTCAAGGGAGTGTTCCCTCATAACATTCCTTAATACTTGTATTGCACGCCTTGCCATAGATTCATCTGACATACTGCCATCTTTTTCTCTGAACACTAATCCTTCAAGATCAAGCTTGCTAAGGTTCCCTAGCCCTTCTCCGAATAGATGGCTATGCCTCCCCTGGACAGTTCTACTGCTAAGCACAGGAGGTGGCTTGCCAAAATTGTCGGTATAATTAATAGAATATTCACCTTTATGGCTTGAACCTATTGTAACACCTGATGGTGCGAAAAACACAGAACTCCAAGATATATCATCTTTTGTATATACAGTAGTTCCGTTGGGTGTAGCGTCTAGCCAGCATATATTTGATGGTTTTGAATAGCTATAAGGGCCTTCATTCTCCCAGACTACTGTAAGGGTTTCAAGAGAAGGTTCAGTTGTTGGAGAAAGCCCCAATGTCCTGGAAGGAGAGATAGTCCTAAAAGACAGGCTAAGTTTACCGCCATAAAGCTTTTCTGGATATTGCCAATCATGGTTTCTTTTTCCCATAACAGATTCTCTTATCTGTTCATCGCTTATGTCTACCTCCATATATCAATAGAGAATCACTATAAGTTAATAAATTTTTACATGATAAAGAGATAATGAGTGCGGCGGCTGGGACTTGAACCCAGGTGAGAACGTTGGCAACGTCCTATCATAGCCACTAGATCACCACCGCATATTAACTTTCAGAATATGAGCTTGTTTAAAAAACTTTTGAAAATCATAAATTTTCAAACGGATTAAAAACTTCGTTTTTAAAACTTTTGAAATACCCTACATTTCAGCTCTTTTTGATGGGTTTATTAGATATATTATTTTAGACAACTGGTCCTTGAATTTAATTGTTTCAAGGGCTAAGAAGAGGTAGGGGATTATGTCTTTTTCTGATTTCTGGGGGTGTAATAATAATTCCCAATTGAGTCAGGAGGTAGTTGTCAATTGAAGCTAAATCCCCCAAATGTGCACCATAACGGCCTTTAGCATATCTGTCTGCTTGTGGACTGCCAAAATCACTGTCTAAGACCCTTGCAAAATCCGAAGTTACAGGGATTTCTTCTACTGGAATATTCCCATCTGGATAATCTCCTAAGTCTTTTCTACGCATATGGATTTCATTTGTATCTATACAAATGCTGGTGCTTGTTTCATCTGCACATCTATCTGGACTTTGCATATCCTGAATAATGCGATCTGCATATCTTTCAAACTCCTCATAAAATTTTTTTTGAAGTACTGCCCTTATCTCTTCAAGATATCTATTTTGTTTAGGAATACAGGGGTCTTGTTTTCTTTCAAAACCGTTCTGAGAATCACCTATGTCTATGATATGTTTTAATCCTGACTGTGCATCAGAACTATATTGTTCATCTGTAAGATAATGTGCAAAAGACCTGATTAATCCAGAGTAATCATCCCTCTGGGCTATGTCTATCCCTAAATCTTCAGTCAACACATCTAATGTGCCTTTCAAAAAGATTAATTGGACATTGGTACGGGGTAATGCTTCTGTAGTATCAACTTCTTTTTCAAGTGGAGCGTCTTGTTCGGGGATTAGTGCTAATTGAAGACCTCTTTCTGTAATAGTCCATGATCTTTTGGGAAGCGGAGAATCTCTATCAGAGGTAGATCCCTGGTATAACTCACGACCTATAAATGCAGCTACAACTGCAACAGGCACTCCCCACAACAAATTAGCATATTTCATTTTTCCCATAAGATATATAGTATAATGGCTATCTATTTAAATTTTTAGAAAGAATTGATTAATTACGTAATTAGAAATATTTTTTGTTTATTATTAAATGGATTTTGGACAAGTGGTTCTTGGATTTGGGGGTGACAAAGAGAAGAAATTATTTAAATAAATAGAAACCTCTTTTTATGATGAACAGACGAATATTCTTAGCATTAATGGCGACTCTTACATATGATTCTCTAGGAGTTACTCCTGCTATAGCTCCAGACAATCAAAACCAGCCTAGTTTAAGATGTTCTTGTGATGCCAGATCAGAAATAAAAACACTACAAGAACAACACCCTATGGCTGACAGGATAATAAGTAGCTTTTTTCGAAGCCATTTTGACTGTTCTGATAACTCTGATGCACCATTTGAATTATTCAAGAGTATGCACACCAGGTATGTTTTGGTTTCTAAACTTGCACAAATATGTGCAGGATCTCAATATGTAGTAACAATGAAGAAACCTGGCATGTATAATGTAAAAAACAAAGATGGCCTGGAAGGCGATCTAGAAGAACTTCATGGGATTTATGGGGAAAACGATATGGATTTCTTTTATCTTCTTCATGGGGAAAAAGCAAAAAAGCCGTTTGATGCTGCAGTACGTGTACATTTTAAAAAGGAAGAAAATGGAACATCATACAAAGCTGATTTCTATGTGCTTCCAAAAAATCCTCTGCGGGTAGGGTTACTTAAATTTGCAAGTATGGTTCCAGATTTGGGCAGTTATTATGGGCAGCTATTTGGCCAGGTTATTTTTATGGGAGCAGAGGTATATCAGACTATGGTAAATGATCCTAATGGTGTTTTAGATTTAATGAACAAAAATGATGAAGGAATTAAGTTTACAGGAAAAGAAAGAGATTATGTTCGTGGTCTTTTAAACCCTGAACCAAATAAGCAGTAGTTCTTTATTATGGGTTTATTAGGTGACTAATTTGGTATAGATTGTCCTTGGATTCTAAGAAGGATTAATATAGCAAAATAAGGGTTAGGGTGTTAAACAAACGAAAAAAACGTTATGTTTTTAAGTTGGAATTCATTCTAAAGCAATATGCCATTTGATGGAACATGTAAGACTGTATTGGTGCTTGAAGATGATTCAAATGATTTACCTTCACTTGAAAGTGCTTTAGGTGGTTTGGGCTTTGAAGCTGTTTCTGCAGATGTGGACCATTTTGCTGGATTAAGGGAAAGTACACCATACTATGCTGTGATGTTGGGGATGCCTGAATGCCAAAGTGCTGATATTCACATTAATTACCATAACATTGGTGTTGTAACTGCAATGGCTGTTGTACGGCAAGAGCCTTTGTCAAAGGTTGCTGTTTATGGTGCAGCCACCACACTACAGCAATTGAAAGCCAACTTTGATGAAGATGGAATACATATTGTTGAAACACCAATCAGTGAAGGGATATTAGGAGAATTTTTAAAGGAAATCTCTGTGGAAGAAAGAGTTTTGGGTGAATTTTTTCGTCATAGTGGTTATATCCCCAAAAAAATGGGTGAGTTACCTGAGCTAACTAAACAAGATAAACTTTACGTTAATTCAATTCTTAATGCTATGAATAATTTTTACTGGTTTCTGCCTTTTAACGATGAATATCCTGATGAATTAGTACCATATTGGGGAAAGTTCGAAGGTTGGGATGTTAAGTATAAAGACAATAATTATTTGAAAGAGACTTGTGAAAAGGGCAGTCTACTTCTAGCAAACCAAACACCACATGAATTCTACTCCACTATCAACGATGCTATTATTGAATGTGGTACTGACAGGGTTAGACTAAAACAACTTTGTGAGATGCTCCCTAAAGACAAAACTCCAGAATCATCACGAGAAATAGCATTGATGCTACTCCCAGTATATGTTAGACTTAGGGAAAAAGGTTATAGTAGCTATGATCTTTATGGTTAGGTGTTTCTTTTTTCTTGGTTTATTAGGTGATGAATTTGGGACAATGAAAGGTTGAATTCTAAGGGTTGAATAGGGGTTTTGGAAAACAAAAGAATGAATTAAGAAGTATATAATCTCTTTTTCATTCTCATTTCATTTCCCGCTTGATTCCAAGTTACAGAATCACAATATCTAATACAATTGAATAATGCATATCCTACAGAGAATTCAGGTTTAGGTGCTGTTCTAAAATAATTAAATCCTTCCCTAATGCCTGACTCTCTTGCTGTTGCCTCAGCAGCAACAAGCTCAGCATGGTCAAACCCAGGTCCTTGGTCTGTTACTGTTACCTCAAGGACACCATAATCAGTAGATTCACTAAAAGAACATTGAATATAAGTTGTTTTATCTAAACTATTATTATGTCCGTGTAACTCTGCATTAACTATTGGTCCTACAAACATTAACTGTTCTACATGGTAATCCCAGTGTTCCCCTCTTGAATCTGGTGGAATGAGATACTTGTCTCCAATCCCCCATCTTTCAGCTAAATGGCAGTATAATTCCGCTGCTAAATCAGCAATGCACACTCTTTGTGGAACAACATCCAGTTCCCAATCTTCAATTAATGTTGCAAATTTTGGTTTTTTAACTAGAACAAATGAACCTGACTCTACTTCAGTAATAGTAGCGTATTGTGGTTCTGAACCAATAATCATAAACTGAGAAGAACTCTTTTTTATTTAAAAAGACATTGGTTGAAAACTAACATCTTTAGTCTATGATGTAAGAAGTCTCAGGGGTTTTGGCAATCCCTATATAATGGATTACGAAAAATTATTAAATCAATTCGAATTTAGGTTGTTATAATGGTACTATCAGACAGGATTCAAATAAGGGGGGAAATATCAGATTATGTCACTATTGTACCAATGGATAGTCCAGATACTATATCACATCCTGTTGTAGACTTCTGGAGGCAACAGGTAGAGAGAGATAGTTTTTTGACATGGGACTGGAGTGCAAGAAAAGAAGTTGCTAGACTTGAGCGCCAAATGTTGAAAATTACTGAGGGAGATCTTGATGCTATGCGTGAATATTTCACTGCTTATGTACAAGCATTGATTGATCAGGATTCTGAAAAGAGTGGGCTTATGGGACAGATTTATGACTGGTGCAGAAATGGTATAGATGTGCAACATCCTGCAAAATATGATCTTACTGTAAGACTATTTGACCCAGCCCCATTTAGAGATAGGGGAACATCCCCTGATGAACAAGGAGCAGATCCTTACCCTACCCTATTATCTATGGCAAACGAGCTTATGGGGTCAGACCAAGGTGACTCCCTCTTGCAGTATAATGGACCATTAGGAAGATATGTAGTAACTATTAGAAGGATCCAAGATGCATGGACATCACATATACCTGTGCATCCAGGATGTTCTCATTATTCTTGGGTAGCTGCGCATTGGGTTGCAGATGACACTTTTCATGATAAAGTGCTAGACGACCAAGGCAGGGCTATGGTAGATTTCATGAGACATCTTGATAAAAGAGCAACTGCTATGCAGCATGTTCCTATGCTATGTCTCAGGGCAGCTGAACCTCTGCGTAATGTGTATGAGTCAGTAGATGAAGCAGTTGAATCTGTCATGTGGAGCTTGACACCAGGATTTGGACTTTGAATCTTATTCTTAAAAACCACCCCAATTATTAGATGATATAGTCCTTTTTTATTAGGTTTATGTTATGCTTTATTTTTAATTGAAGTTTTGAATAAAAAAGATTAGCTTTATTAATAATACTTCATATATTACATTTTATGCTAAAAAAATGCTTGAAATGTGGTGATGAGTTACACTGTTGTGTTAATGGATTTTTCTTTGTTGGGGTAAATGATGCAAAGAAGATACGGAAAGTTATAGGTCATGATTATGGGGATTTTTTAGATTTTTCTAAATTATCAAAACGAGAACTGACGCTGTTAAAGACAGATGATCCAGTTCTCGAGTGTGCACTTAGGTATTCTCTTCTTGATGATGATAGGATTTTAAGGATTAAAAAGAAACGAGGTAGATGCTTTTTTCTTCAAAACGGTAAATGTGAGATATATTCCATCAGGCCAAAGATCTGCAGGATATATCCTTACTGGTGCATAAAACTTACTAATGGGCGGGTGAAGGTTATCCTTCATGATCCAGACTATCCATGTGCTATATGTGATGTTGATAATCTAACTAATGGTCAGGAGAAAGATATAAAGAAATTATTTAACGATATAATAAAAGAAGCAAAACATTATAAGAAAAACATAAAAGAGTTTGTTAGGAATAATGGGTTGTGAGTTGGTTATTGGTGACGACTGAGCGAGTGAAATGGAGAAAGGTTTTTAAGTGAATATCTATTTCACTGTGTTCATATGCCACAAGAATTATTGGATAAAAGCACTGCAAATGGATTTGATGATGAATTTGCAAGATTGCTCAGTGATAATAGTCAAGGTATAGAAGGGTTATTCTTAGATCTTGCTTTTGTTTTGGAACAGAATGGAATAATCCATGATAGGTATAAAAGAGAATATACTAAACAAGCTTTCAGTACTGCTCAAAGAAGATATCCCTCTGATATGCAGGCACTTACAGCTGTTATTTCTGCATTCGAGGAAAAATATCATGGACTTAGGATTGCTGTTAATACAAGGGGAAGTTTTGCAGGTAAAGAATGGGATCGCATGAATTGGGTTATGGAAGAGCCAGGTGCCTGGTACTCAAATAGAACAGACAGAAAGGAATGCTGTTGTCAGCAGTCCTTAAGCTATCAGGTAAGGCAAACATATGAACAGATACTTGATGATGTTATGTTAAGGATGCCTGATTCTGTATGGGATCTTGTTAGTTTTTGGGGTCGTGCTTTTCCTGCCTATATTAATGTTCCAACTACTGGTCTTGTTTGGAGAACTGATGAAGAGCGTTTAAGAAACGCCATTAGATATGAACAGGGGAGGGATTGTAGTTTTAATACGTCTATCGTGAAGTTATTTCCAGGTAAAGAGGGACTTCAAAGATATGTACCAGCTATTGAACTTATGAGAGATGAAACAACAACAATGGAAGATGGTTTACCTCAGCCAACAAGAATTTCTCTTTATTCGGGTAAATTTGAATCACTAGGCAGAAGCCTTACTGCTAAAGAGATGGATCTTTCTTTGAAAGTGTTTGCATGGTATGGTTTGAAAGATGGGTATGATAGGAGTATAGACATTAAATCAGCAGCAAAGCAGAGATAATTCTTGAAAACTACTTCATTTCTATGAGGTGGGTGTTTTCAGTTGTTCTACAATCTAGAAAAAGGTTTTTAAAATTCATCCCCATGAACTAGGCCATTGATTTCTTTTTGCTGGAGGGGGAATCCCTAAAAGAGGCCTAAGAACTTTCTCCAATTCAACTAAATAGGCATTACCTGGAACTGCATATGCATAACTAAGTACACTACGATCTAAATCACCAGCCCTAGGATAACGATCAGCTTTTACAACATCTGAATCTACTCCTAATTCTTGGGCTAATCTTCTTCCCGAATCTACACCAAATTTATTCATATCTGATAAGGCATAATCTCTGTCTAATATTCTACCTGTACGAGAAGCTCTGTCTCCATACTGTTTGCCAACACCATCACCTAGTATTAAAACTTCACCATATCTAGTATCCATCAATACCAATTCAACACCTGTATTACTAGAATGGGTTAAATGACTTCCAAGATCTTGAGGTCTATCACCACCTGGTCTTTGTTGTGTTGCATCACCTCTATGTCCAATATAGTCCCTAGCAGCAGGTCCTGTCTGAGAAGGCCCTTCTACGAGTTTCCAATCATCAGATAGATCTACACGACCTAAAGTGCCTGTTACTTCATAATCTACCTCATCACCTATATCAAGCTCTTCCCTTTTACAATGTTCAAGAGCAACAAGTCTCCCTCCACCGTTTGGTCTAGCCAGGTAACTACCTGGTCTCTCCTTTTTATAGACTGTTCCTATCGGTGCCATCTTGTAATAGGGAAGAATGAATAAGGGTTTAAAAATATTAGTATTTGTGGGGTAAAGTTTTAGTCAGGAGTCTAATTGGAAAAATGATAAGATTTATATTGTATTATAATTGTTCTATATGAATGAAATCTAATAAACTTAAAATAGGGGGCATGGCTAAACCAGATGGCATTATGTTTAAATCCAGTAATCACATGGTGATTGTGAGAAAAGAAGATGATAATGTCTCAATAAACAAAAGAAAGGTTCATTCTTTATTGAATCTTAAAATATTTCAAAAACCCTTTTTGAGGGGGTTGATTGGCATTTTGGAATTGCCATATCAGATTATCATGAACATTTTCTGGGTTAAAAAAAAGGTAAATAGATCTTTTAAAGAGTCAATACAATTCCCCCTTAAATTCTTTATTTTAATCTGTTTTTGGGTTGGATTTGGTGTAATACAAAAACCTATTTACGATGCATTTTCCCCATTTATACCAATGCCCATATTAGCAAAGTTATCTATGTTTTTTTTATTGATTGTATATGCAGTAGCATTGTATGACATATTGTTTGGCAGTCAATTGCTTCAATATCATGGGGCTGAGCACAAGATAATATATACATATGCTCATAATAAGGAGCTAACAGTTGAAAATGTTAAAAAAAGCCCTAAAGAAAATGTAAGATGCGGCAGTAGTTTTATAGCTATTCTTCTTATGCTGTTCTTTTTGCCTTTTGAGACTAATTGGTGGTTAGTTTTAATCTATATATCAATAGCTTATGAGCTGATGACTTTTGCGTCTAATCACGAAAAATCAATCTTAAGTAAGATCATATTTGCTCCTGGATATATTATTCAATTATTTGTCACAAGAGAACCAACTTCAAGTCAGATTCGGACAGGGATAATTGGGTTTAATTCTTTGTTGGAGAGTGGGAAGTGAATAGGTTTTTTTAGGAAAGTTTAAAGAAAAATTGGCTTAGTAAAATTAGTTTTTTTGTTACGAGCGGAAGGCAGAATGGAGTTCTAGTGGATTTCGTCCGAAAAGTAAAATTTGGGTTCCAATCAAATCGAGGCAAAGCCGAGACTATATGTGCGTAGCACCAGGGGAGGTCAGTTCCTTTTAGAAAGCGTTAGCGTTACATTAAGAACAAGTAGTTACGGGACAATTTTAATACAATAATTTAAAGAAAAAAATTATTTATACTTCTACACTATTCCCAATTAGTTTGTCCATTAATACTGGGTTAAAGATCCATACCACTTTATCCTCCTTGATTACTACTTTCCTTGATTTGATTAAGTAATCCACTATTATCTTAAATGTTTGATACATCATTTTTTTATCAAGATTGTGCCATAATTCTGTTCTAGTATATTCACCATCATTATTTTTTATTGCTTCTTCTACCATGAGGACCGTATCCAATCGAGGATAGTGCAATATTTTTTTACATTCTAAAACTGCCATAATCATATAAGTTTATATGATTG
>CAZTWQ010000029.1:7612-15446 GCA_964618315.1 uncultured Methanosarcinales archaeon | reverse complement strand
ATTGCAGCAGGATTATTATATCCTTTAACAGGATGGTTACTTAGTCCAATGATAGCTGGTAGTGCAATGGCATTAAGTTCTGTTTCAGTTGTATCTAATTCGTTATTATTAAAATTGAGAAGATTGTGAGGTCTAAAAATGAAAAAAAATAAAATAATAATTTTAGGGATATTAGTAATCATCTCTTTTTTAATAATTGGTTGTAAAAAAGATAATATAACTGGTAATACTATTGTGGATACTAGTGATGCTGTAACAATATCTTTAGCAAGTTTATCTAACACTGTTGATTTTTATGAATATGATGACAATGGAGTTAAAATAAGTTATTTCGTTGTTTTAGGTTCAGATGGAAAAGCAAGAACCGCTTTTGATGCATGTGATGTTTGTGGAGGCTATAAAGGATATAGACAACAAGGAAACGACATTGTTTGCAATAATTGTGGAAAAGTTTTTAGAATAGATGGATTAGGTTCAAAAAACAAAGGATATGGGTGTTGGCCTAGTTTCTTACCTCATGAAATAGAAGGAGATAACTTAATTATTCAAATATCAGATATAAAACAAGGAAGAAATAGGTTTGTTTAATATCTTTTTAGAAACCCTATGATATTTATATAAGTAAAGGTTATATTATTAAAATAAAGGAGGAATTAAAAAATGCATGAAGAACATAAAGAAGAAGAACACAAAGAAGATCATGGTGAACATAATCATCATTCTGAAGAACACAAAGAAAAAAAATCAGATACAATAGAATTAAACAAAGAAACGGTCTGGAAAGTAGTTTCAGGCTTATTAGGAATCTTACTGATCTTATCAATATTTACAGGAGGATTTGGAATTGATTTTACACCAAATAATAAACAAGCTCAACCTTCAGTAGAAATTAAAGATGCGCAACCAAGAGCACCTTCTGGAGCAAACCCTTCGGTAGATATGGTAGCTTTAATTGAAGATGATACTATTAAAGGAGATAAAAACGCACCAGTAACAATTGTGGAATGGAGTGATTTTGAATGTCCTTTTTGTACAAGATTTTATAATGACGCATATAAACAAATTGATAAAGAATATATTCAAACAGGAAAAGTTAAATTAGTATATAGAGATTTTCCATTAGGATTCCATCAAAATGCACAAAAAGCAGCAGAAGCAGCAGAGTGTGCAGGTGAACAAGGAAAATTCTGGGAAATGCATGATAAACTATTCGAAGAAGGTGTTAGTGGAGGAGTTAATTCATTCAAACAATTTGCAAAAAGCATTGGTTTAAGTGAATCAAAATTTGATAAATGTCTAGATTCAGGAGAAATGGCTTCAGAAGTTTCAAAAGATATGCAAGATGGACAAGCAGCAGGAATAAGAGGTACCCCTGGATTTATTATCAATGGACAACTAGTATCAGGAGCACAACCTTTTGAAAACTTCAAAAAAGTAATTGAAGCAGAGCTAGCAAAATGAAATTTTATTTTTTATTTTTATTAATTCTTTTAATAACATTAGTTGGATGTTCTTCAAAACAAGGAGAATATGATTCTTTTGCACAATGTCTAACAGAAAAAGGCGTTAAAATGTATGGAACAGAGTGGTGTAGTCATTGTAAAAACCAAAAAGAAACCTTTGGAGATTCATTTCAATATATAGATTATGTTGATTGTGATATAAATAAAGATGAATGTTCAAAAGCAAGAATAGAGGGTTATCCTACATGGAATATAGATGGAATCAATTATCCTGGAGAACAGCAGTTATATAAACTAGCCTCATTAACAGGATGTAGTATGGAACCAGAATCAACGGTTTGTGATATTGAAAACAAAGAAGATTGTTAAAAATGGAGATGATAAAATGCCAAATGCAGTTATAGATGGATCAATAATAGAAGATATTGAAGTAAAAAGAGTTTTAGTAAAAGAAATAACAGATGCACTTGAAAAAGCTTACAAATTTCCAAGACAAGCATATGTTGTTACAATTAAAGAGAATAAAAAAGAGAACGTGGGTGTTGGTGGAGAATTAGTTATTGATAAATTTAAATAAAAAAACTAATCTTTTACAACTTTTAATTCAAGATTTACTGTAGCTATTGGAAGAAGTGCACTAAGTGAACTTTCATAAGTCCCTTCTCCAAAAAGATTATAAGGAAGTCTACACATTTCACCCATTTTAAAAGTCACACCTTTGTTTTGAAGATCAAATGGAAAATGTCTTCCAAAAAGAGAATAATATTGATATTTTTGACCTTCTTGAGTTTCTGGAATAAAATGATTAAACGCATCTAATCCTAAATAATGGTGATGCATAACATCGCCATATGCATTTCTACCACTAAAATGGGGATATTGTATGTCTACTTGCGCATTAGGGGTTGCTACTCTATGAACTTCACTTAAAAGCCAAGCAATGTCCTGCACATGTTCTACTACATCAAGCAAATATACATTATCAAAAACATTGGATTTGAAAGGTAAATGTGTCCTACTTTTAATTTCATGAACTATATCTACCCCTTTAAGACCTGGATTCATATCTAATCCAATACATCCTGGTTTTTTATCATTTCCACATCCAACATCTAATCCAACCATATTAATCAGAGTCCCGAATCTATTTATATAGTTATTAATAAGTTTAAATAAACACAAAACTTAAATAAACCAAAATTCAAAATTAAGTATATGAAAATAGCTTTTTTTGGAGTAAAAGACTGGGAAAAAGATTATTTAAAAGGAAAATTAAAAAAACATAATCTAAAGTTTTTTGAAGAATCCATAAATGACATAGATATTAAAAAAATAAAAGATATTGAAGTTATTTCTGTTTTTATTTATTCAGATGTAAATAAGAAAATATTAGATAATTTATCAAAATTAAAATCAATAACAACAAGATCAACTGGTTTTGATCATATAGACATTAAGGAATGTAAAAAAAGAAAAATAAGAGTATGCAATGTTCCATATTATGGGGAGAACACAGTAGCAGAACACACCTTTGGTTTAATATTAGCATTATCAAGAAACATACATAAATCATATGTAAGAACACTAAGAGATGATTTTTCTATAGAAGGATTAACAGGTTTTGATCTTAAAGACAAAACAATAGGTATCATTGGAGGAGGTCATATTGGAATGCATGTTGCAAGAATGGCAAATGGTTTTGAAATGAATGTTTTGGTCTTTGACCTACATAGAGATTCAAAAAAAGAAAAAAAACTAGGATTCAAATATGAAAATTTAAATAATATTTTAAAAAAATCAGATATTATTTCATTACATGTTCCTTATAACAAACACACTCATCATTTAATTGATAAAAAGAAGATAAAACTTCTAAAAAAAGACGCAATTATAATAAATACTTCAAGAGGAGGTATTATTGATACAAATGCTTTATTATCTGCACTAGAAAAAGAGGAATTAGGAGGGGCAGGATTAGATGTTATAGAAGGAGAAGAGCTAATAAGAGAAGAAAAACAATTATTACATGAAACCAAAAATATAGATAAATGGAAAACAATTTTCAGAGATCATAAAATATTCAGAATGGATAATGTTGTCTTCACACCCCATAATGCATTTAATAGTAAAGAAGCCTTAATCAGAATCCTAGACACAACCATTTGCAATATAGAATCTTTTTGCGCTAAAAAATGTGTTAATTCAATAAATTTCTAAAAAGTCAACATAAAATCATTTCTTAAAAAATATTTCCCCTACTCTAATTGAAGAAGTAATTAATGAGACTCTAATCTTTAAAAATACTACTATTATTGGACAATATTTAATAATAATATAGATTAAATAACAATAATACTTTTATACTTTCATAAACCATTTTATTTTTTAGTATGACTACTAAAAAACCCGATTCTCAAGAACAACCTTTTGATAAAGTAGCTGCAGATATTGAAAGTATTTTAGCAAAGGGACATCCAGTAGGAACTGATGTTCATTTTGATGAAGTTGTTTTGCAAGGAGAAAAAGCAATGCGTGCTTTTTATGTAGTAAAACAACGTTTAAATGGAGATTATACACTAGTCCATGTTAGAGAAGATACAACTTACGAAGAAGGCGTTGATTTCTGGTTAGAGTCTCAAGAAGTTCTTTATGGCCAGTATAGGGCAACATTTGGTTTTGGAGAGGATTATATTCTAGAAACATATAGGGGAAACTCTTTATTAGAAAGTTATGGAATTGGCTCTGCAAGATATATTCATTATGATACATGGGATATAGATAATCCTGGAGGGGTTATGGAAACTGATCAAGGAACAATGCAAATTATGATTCCTTATGATGAAAGGATAAATAAAATCATGATAAATCATAATGAAGAAAGAACCAACTTAGATATTAATCCAAATTTACTAATATGTGAAAAAAAATGTAAGAGTGAAGGAAAAAATGTTGATTTAAGTTATGAAGAATGTTGTTTTGGGTTAATACCTTCTATAGAAAAAGGCAACTTTGTCTGTATAACAGATGAACTGATTCAACTAACAGATGATACCCTAGCAGAGAAAAATATACAACTTGAATACCAACAATCAACCATCAACATAAAACCAGGCTATAACATGTTCTCAGCAGAAACAGGAACAACTATTGAAGACCTATGGGGCAATTGCGGCGTTATCCAAGCATGGGAATATACCAACAACGATTGGAAAGAAATCACAACTTTCGAATCTGGCAAAGGCTACTACATCTACGCAGTCTCTGAATGTGAATACACAATCCCCGATATGACTGCAGAAGTGGAAATATACAATGGCTGGAACTTAGTTTACCTACCAACAGGAAATGTCAAAGAACTGTTACCTGATTCAATCATATCATGGAATTGGAATGGAAATGCATATAATCGAGCGGAAGATTTATTAATGCCAACAACTGTTTTTACATATTTGAATTAAAGATGAAAAAAATAGCAACAAACAAGCAAAAGATTTATTAATGTCAACACCAATATTGGTATATTTGGATTAAGAATGAAAAAAAAGACATCAAAACACAATAATGCAAGCAGAGATTATGTATTATTAGTTGTGATCATCATAGGTTTATCTTTGTTTTTCTTACTTGCTAATCGATTTTCAACTACTGGTAAAAGTTTTATGCCACCACTACCATCAGTATCTCAATCATGGATAGAAGAAAAAACAGCTGAATGGAACGCAAGACCTGACTCATGGACCATTACAAATATTGAACAAGCATCAGAAGGTTTTAGTCAATCTGAAGATATATCAGCTAACGAAGATGGAACCCCATATATTAAATGTAGTCATCAAGGTAACATGCAGGTAACTTGCAAGGTTATTTCATCTTCATATACCCCAAACGATAGAGTTGAACTTTATTGGAGATATTATGATTCATCTAGTTATACATTAAAGGATTATTGTAGAAGAAAGAATGGTGGTAATTGCAATGAAGCAGATTTACATGAAGGAGTCTATTATAATCCAACTAACCCAATCCATATTATAGAATTTACTGCTGATTATGAAAATCTTGCAAGTATTGGTGTATGGTCTAAAGGTTGGAAAAAAACAGGTGAAGACTGGATTGAAACTGAATGGTCTGAAGAAGAAAGAATAAATGTTCAGGATTTAGATAATTCCAATAATATAATTCCATCAATTACATGTGACCATATAGGAAACAACAATGTTCATTGTTCTGTTGCATCCCCAACTTATACTTCAACAGATGGAGTTGAACTTTATTGGAGATATTATAATCCATCAGGAAGTACATTGATCAATTATTGTGGAAAATGGCTTGGTGGTGATTGTACTATAGATGCAAATTCCCAAAGTTATGACAGTATATATTATAATCCTACTGATTCAGTTCGTACAATAGATTTTACTGCAAATTATGATAACCTTGCAAGTATTAGTGTATGGACGCGAGGTTGGAAGAATAATAACGGAAATCTAGAAGAAACAGGATGGTCTGAAGAAGAAAGGATTGACATCCATACTAGTACCCAATCAAGAACCATCAATAGGATTCCATTGATTGACTGTGATTACCTAGGAAACAACAATGTTCATTGTTCTGTCTCATCTAATTCTTACACTTCAAAAGATGGAGTTGAACTTTATTGGAGATACTATAATTTATCAGAAGGCGTATTGATTAATTATTGTGGAAAATGGCTTGGTGGTGATTGTACCATAAATGCAAATTCCCAAAACTACAATAGTATCTATTATAATCCTACTGACTCAGTTCGTACAATAGATTTTACTGCAAATTATGATAATCTTGCAAGTATTGGTGTATGGACACGAGGTTGGAAGAATAATAACGGAAATCTAGAAGAAACAGGATGGTCTGAAGAAGAAAGAATTCATCTAAAGGATTTGTTTATCAATTAATAAGATAATAATCTTTAGATTTTAAAAATAATCATTACAATTATATTAAGAGTTATGATGCAAAAAAGAGGGCAAATTACCATATTTATGATTATAGGCATAATTATCATTGTTTTAGTTGGTTCTTTATTGTATTTAAGATCAATTTTAGATACCACTGGTGTCGAAGTAGAGGGTATGTCCAAAACCGAAAAATTATTCGCACCAATAAAAAACTACATAACTTTATGTCTAAAAGAAGTAGGCGATAGTGCCTTAAGAAAAGTAGGTATTAGTGGGGGCTATACTTATATCCCCAACAATGTATTTAAGATAGAAAACACTAGTTATTGGTATAATAATGGGGATGTACACCCACCATTATCGATGATTGAAAACAGAATAGATGAATATATCAATTTTAATCTAACTAAATGTACTAATTTTGAAGTATTTAATTCAGAAGGATTTGATATAGAATACAAACAACCTTATGCAAACACGACCATAGCAGAAAATAATATTTTTATTCAAGTAGATTATCCGATAATTGCAAAAAAGAGAGGAGCTAAAAAAGAATTTTCTAGTTTTAATATGGATTATAATATTAAGTTTAAGGGATATTATGATGTTGCTAAAAATATCACTAAAAAAATGGGGCAGCCAGGTTTTGATAGAGTAGTCCCTTTGCAGTTCAATGGAATAAATGTAACATATAAAAATATTAATGATAATCTGATAGTTACCTTAAATAAGACTGATTCTGATTATATATTTAAGTTTGCAGGTAAATTTGGAGGTAATCCTGCACCACCAGGACCAAACCCACCACCACCCAATAATGCACCCCCTTAAAACCATAACCACTATATCTAAAGCAATGCCCTTTTTAAATGATAAATTATTTAAATAAACCACCATTTGACAATATAATAAACAATCAATGTTATTTTTGCCCAAAAAAAGCAAAGCTTTTCTAAGGGTATTTCAAAACTGGAGGTTTTAAAATGGCTAAAAAAACACAAGAACAAACACAAACAGTAAGTGAAGAAGAACAGATTGGATTTCATAAAGGCTCTTTATCAACATTAGCTAAAGAAAGAGAAGAATTGATGAGAATGCTCCAGATAGTTGAACAATTGATGCAAATGCATATCAAAGGATTGAAAGAACTTGGAGTTGATCTTGAAGCTGCTGCTAAAGAAGCTCAGAAAGAAGCACCAAAAAAAGCAAAAGCCAAGAAAAAGCCGATTGAAGATATGTTGAGATAATTATCTATTTCTTTTATTTATTATTTTATTAACTTTAATTATATTTATTTATTGTTTTTAATTATATTTTGTTTTATTCATTATTAATTTTTTACTGATTATTGTTTATTTATTGTTTTTAATTATGTTTTATTTTATTCATTATTGGATTTTTACTGATTATTGTTTATTTCTAGTTTATTTATTG
>CAZTWQ010000029.1:0-7512 GCA_964618315.1 uncultured Methanosarcinales archaeon | reverse complement strand
TTTTATTCATTATTGGATTTTTACTGATTATTGTTTATTTCTAGTTTATTTATTGTTTTTAATTATATTTTGTTTTATTCATTATTGGATTTTTACTGATTATTGTTTATTTCTAGTTTATTTATTGTTTTTAATTATATTTAGTTTTATTTTATTCATTATTGGTTTTTTAGTAATTATGATTTATTTTTAGTTTATTTATTGTTTTTAATTTTATTTATTATTTTATTAACTTTAATTATATTTATTTATTGTTTTATTATTCATTATTGGTTTTTTACTGATTATTGTTTATTTATAGAGATATCATTTATTATAACACACAATCTTCAAAAAAATAAAGAATAAATTTATATATCTAACCAAAATAACAAATACAATGAAATACGATGTATTTGGTATAGGCTCAGCATTGATGGATTTCTTGATAGAAGTAGAGAACAACGAACTGTTAGAACTTAATCTAAACAAAGGGCAATTTCATCTGATAGACGAAGAAAGATCAAAAAGTCTCCTAAAAAAGATAGAAAAATACAAGGTAAAGACTGCTCCTGGCGGCTCTTCAGCAAACACATTATATGGAGCATCATTATTAGGCAGCAAGGTTATATTCTGCGGCAAAGTAGGTAAAGACCCCCATGGAGATATATATGAAGAAAAGATGGCAAATGGTGGTGTAAAACCAACACTAGCAAGATCAGAAAGGATAACAGGTCACGCAATAACATTCATAACACCAGACAGTGAAAGAACATTTGCAGTTCATCTGGGAGCAGCACTGAACCTAAAAAAGGAAGATATATTTTTTGAAGACCTAAAAGACAGTAAAATATTGCATATTGAAGGTTATCAGCTTGAAGATAAAGAACTAAGAGAAGTCTCATTACATGCTATACAATTTGCCAAAAAAAATAATATAATCATTAGCATAGACTTAGGAGACCCAGGAATTGTATCAAGAAACAAAGCTGATATAAAAGAGATAGTAGAAAAGTATGCAGATATTGTCTTTGCAAATGAAGATGAAGCAAAAGCCTTAACAAACCTAGAACCATTAGAAGCATTAAATGAAATAGCAAAAGTGACAGATATTGCAATAGTCAAAATAGGTAAATCAGGATCTTATATCAAAAAACAAGACATGATATATGAGATTCCAGTATATCCTGCAAAAGCAGTTGATACGACCGGTGCTGGCGATATGTTCGCAGCAGGAGTCCTATATGGATTATCCAAAGACCATAACCTAAAGATATGCGGCCATATCGGAAGTTATTTTGCATCTAAGGTTGTTGAAAAGATAGGTGCAAGATTAGATAATATAGACCCAGAACAAATAAGCAAGCTAATAAACGATGTCAATAAGTGATAATATAAGCAAAATAAGAAAAGAAATTAATTCTAATATAACTATAGTTGCAGCAACAAAAACAAGATCTACAGACGAAATAAAACAGACAATAGCCGAAGGAATAAATGTTATCGGAGAAAATTATATACAAGAAGCAGAAGAAAAATATCAAGAACTAAAAGGCAAAGTTAAGATCCATTGTATAGGTCACTTGCAGACAAACAAGGTAAAAAAAGCAGTTGAAATATTTGACATGATTCAGACAGTAGATTCTATAAAGATAGCAAAAGAAATCGACAAAAGATCAAAAGACATAAACAAGATAATGCCTATTTTAATAGAAATAAATTCTGGAAAAGAACCAAACAAAGACGGAGCAATGCCAAACAATGCAGAATCAATAATCAAAGAAATATCAAACCTAACAAACATCAAGATTAAAGGATTGATGACAATGGCACCATTTTTCAAAGATCCAGAACAGCTTAGACCATATTTCAAACTGACAAAACAATTGTTTAACAAAATAAAATCATTAAACATCCCCAACATAGACCTTGAAATTCTATCAATGGGCATGTCCCATTCTTATAAAATAGCTATTGAAGAAGGCGCTAATATGGTCAGGATTGGTACTAAGATATTTGGTTCTAGGTAACGCACTATAAAGGATTATTTATTAAAAATTACAATATTAATAAAATTTCCAATAAAAAAATAAAAAAGACTGGGATAATAGAATTTTTTCTTAAAACATTGGGGGTGTTTTAAAAGTTCATCCCAGCCCTATAAAATTGATTATATCTCCTCCTTGATGTCAGCAGTAGCAACCATCGTTAATGTTGTCTGAACCTGCTGCTCTTTTCTAAACTTGATGACAAAATCATTAAAATCCTCAACATCCTTAAACTTCAGCTTCAACAACAAATCATACTCGCCAGTTACCCCAAAAAACTCCCTTATGTGTTTATTATTGACTAACTTATCCAAAACAGCTGAAGGCTTAGTCTTAACAAGCATAAAAACAATAAACCCATCCCCCACTAATTTATTGTTAAGTTTTATCGTAAATTTCTCAATAATATTCTTTTCTCTTAATCTTAAGATCCTTTGATGAACAGTACTTGGCCTTAATTTAGTTGACTTTGCAATATCCCTTATTGACAACCTGCAATTTTCTTTTAAAACATTGATAATAGCAAAGTCCTTTTTATCAATATCCATTAATAACTAATTGTCCAACTTATATATAAACTTTTCGTTGTTTGTCCATAAAAATAAGAAAAAGCTGGACAAATTAGATAAAATATTAAGAAAAATATATAAATAGTCCCAGACTAATAAAACAAGGTGATAATCATGGAAGACTATAAAATAAAAGACATAAATTTAGCTGATTTCGGAAGAAAAGAAATTGAAATCGCAGAAAAAGAGATGCCTGGATTGATGGCTACTAGAAAGAAATATGGTTCAGATAAACCATTAAAAGGAATAAAAATCATGGGCTCATTACACATGACAATTCAAACAGCTGTTCTTATTGAAACTTTAGTTGAATTAGGAGCAGACGTAAGATGGTGTTCATGCAACATTTTCTCAACACAAGATCATGCCGCAGCAGCAATCGCAAAATCTGGAGTTCCAGTATTTGCCTGGAAAGGCGAAACACTAGAAGATTATTGGGATTGTACAATGAAAGCAATAACTTGGCCAGACGGCTCAGGCCCAAATCAAATAGTAGATGATGGCGGAGACGCAACTTTAATCATTCATAGAGGCTATACAGCTGAAAACAATGCAAGTATATTAGATGAACCGACTGATAATAAAGAATTACAGATAATCAACAATGTACTAAAAAAACAATTAGAAAAAGATCCTCAACACTGGCACAAAACAAAAGAAGCAATTGTAGGTGTCAGTGAAGAAACAACTACTGGAGTTCATAGATTAATTCAAATGGAAGAAAAGAACGAACTTTTATTCCAAGCAATAAACGTAAATGACTCCGTAACAAAATCTAAATTTGATAATGTCTATGGATGCCGACACTCATTGGTAGATGGCATAAAAAGAGCCATGGATGTTCTAATATCAGGTAAAACAGCAATGGTCTGCGGTTATGGGGACGTAGGAAAAGGGAGTTCAGAATCATTAAGCAATGAAAAAGCTCAAGTTATGGTCAGTGAAGTTGACCCGATTTGTGCCCTGCAAGCTTGCATGGCAGGCCTAAAAGTAACAACTATGGAAGAAGCTCTTCCTATAGCAGATATTTACGTAACAACAACAGGAAATAAAGATATCATTACAGCTGAACATATGAGCAAGATGAAAGATCAAGCAATAGTTTGTAATATAGGTCATTTTGACAACGAAATCCAGATGGCTAAATTAGAAGCTTGGCCAGGAATAAAAAAAGAAGAAATCAAAGGTTCAGAATGTCCAGTCCATAGATACACCTTTGAAGACGGACACTCAATCTATATATTAGCAGAAGGTAGATTAATCAATTTAGGTTGTGCTACTGGCCACCCAAGCTTTGTTATGAGTAACTCATTTACAAACCAAACAATAGCTCAGATTGATATTGCAAAAAACCCAGAAAGGGCAATCGGAGTCTATATGCTAAGTAAAGAGCTTGATGAAGAAGTTGCTAGACTACACCTTAAACAACTAGGTGCTAAATTAACCAAACTATCTAAAGAACAAGCAGAATATATAGGGGTTAAAGTTGAAGGCCCATACAAACCAGAACATTATAGGTACTAAAACCATGGGTTTTTAATACTACAAAAATTGAAAATTTTTGTCGGTTTAAAAACCGAAGGTTTTTAAAATCCTTTTTCTTTATATTTTTTTATGACAAGAAAACCCATAGTAGCAGGCATGTTCTACCCTAATGACCCAGAAGAACTAATCAATCAAATCAACGACTCATTCCATTCAAAGTTTGGACCAGAAACCCTGCCAAAGAACAAAAGAACAAAAGAAACCAGGGGAATTATCTCACCCCATGCAGGATATCAATTCTCAGGACCAGGAGCAGCATGGGCATATAAAGAACTAGCAGAATCCCAATTACCAGACATCTATATAATGCTTGGATTATCTCATTCTGGCCTACCTAGTTGCACCTCATTAGAAGACTGGGAAACCCCATTAGGCATAGTAAAAACTGACAAAGAATTCAACAAAAGATTAATGGAAAACGCCAACATAGAACAAAATGAAGAAGCACACTCCCAAGAACACTCAATAGAAGTCCAACTCCCATTCCTCCAATTCATCAATAAAGGAAACATAAATAAAATAAAAATAGCTCCGATAATAGTATCAGGAGACAGAGACTATAAAGAAATTGCAGAAGCTATCGTTAAAACAATAAAACAAACTGGAAAAAAAGCAATTATCATTGCCTCATCAGACTTCACACACTATGGTATGAACTATAGATTCATCCCATTCTCAGATAATGTTAAAGAAAACCTATATCAACTAGACAATAAAGCAATAAAAGAGATAGAAAAACTAAATTCAAAAAAATTCATAGATTACATAGAAAAAACAGGAGCAACTATATGCGGCAGAATTCCGATAGCAACTGCAATAGAAACATGTAAACTGTTAGGGGCTAAAAAAGCTAAATTGCTCAAATATTATACTTCAGGAGATATAGTAAATAATTACAGCTCTGCTGTTGGCTATGGCGCTATATCTATAAAGTAAAAAGATAACTCTGTATTACTAAGGTCAAAGTATCTATCTTATATGCTAATGGAATGTTTACAACTGATGCACCCCATTCATTGCCGCTTACTTCAATCCCATAAGTAGCCTCATCCCCACTATCAAAAACAGGAACATCACCCTTAACACCAATTACAAAATATGAAAACCCAGCATCTCTTGCTTCAAAATAAGAATAAGCTCCACCACTATTCAAAAATGCTGTATCTAACTCAATCCATTCAATACCAGTATATCTATAAAGCAAAATATCATCTACAGACAAATGATTAGAATATAACCATGAATTCTTAACTCTAAATTTAATATTTGTTGAGTGTATACTGTCCACTGGTTCTTTTTCACTTACTTTAATATATTTATAATACTCATGTGGAAAACTAGAAATTCCTTCTGGCTCACCGTCAATATTCTCAACAACAAGTGTAAAATGTTTCAATAACTTTTCTGAAACAAAATCAATCTGCCTAAAATCTATATTCTGATTAAATATATGAAATCTAACTCTCACATTAGGGGATATTGCAAACCATCTATATGTAGTTGAATCATCACTAACTCTCCTAGCGCCCTTGCTCTTTCCAGTATAAGAAGAGCCCAACGCCAAAACATCTGGAAATACAAGCGGAACAACCAGTAACGCCAAAAGGATTACCGATAAGCAAGGTAACATAACAAACTGTTTATCTTTTTCTAACACTTTCCACCTCTTTTTTATGCAATTAAGCCAAAATTTATAAAAACAAAGATAATAAGTTAATTTTGAAACAACCAATATTTAAATGTTTCAGTATTATAGATTTCCTAGAAGGTAACAAAACATATATGTAGGATTAAGTGATAAAAAATGTTAAAAAACAAGACAAGAGATAAAGTCCTGGCAAAAAGAACAAAAACCTGCAAAACCCTAATCTCAAAAGCAATAGGCCTTATGTTTTCTAAAAGAAAAACATTGATTTTCTGTTTCGATAAAGAACAAATAACTTCACTCCATATGTTCTTTGTATTTTATCCGATAGATGTAATATTCTTAGACAAAAATAAGATAATTGTAGAAATTAAAGAAAACTTCAAGCCATTTACATTCTATACTCCAAAAAACAAAGCAAAATACATAATAGAACTAAAAAACAATACAATAAAAGAAACAAATACAAAAATAGGAGATATAATAAGTTTTAATTGTCGAGTAAACTAAAAATAATTAAACCGACAATTTTAAATAAAGAGTAATAATTCTAAAAGCTATAAAAGGGGATGTAGTACAACCTGGCTAGTATGCGAGCCTCCAGTAATTGGAGGGATGAGCAGAGATGCGATGATTATCCATTTGTAGACAGCTTGAGATCGGGGTTCAAATCCCTGCATCCCCACTTATTATTCTACAATATCAATTTATTTCAATAAATTAAATAATCCCCTATTCTCCAAATTAATCTTCTTAACAATCCTGATAATAACATAAACAATAAAAGAAACAATCAAAACATATATGGATTGTTCTGGCCATATCAAATTAAATGTATAAACCTTAAAAGAAAAAGGAAAATAAATTAACATTCCTGAATGAAAATGTTTCATAGTTAAATCTGCAAGAAAATGACTAATAACCCCAAAAATAATAAAAACAGTTGTCTTAACTCGATTATATTTAAACAATGAAGCCACAATTACCCCCACTAGAATAGATACAACAGGAGTATGAAAAAAACCAAAAGATAAAAAATCATTTAATCCAAAATAAAAAAAGAATAAATGTAATTTTGATAAAAAATCAGGAAGAAGTGACCCAAATACAAGAAGGCTTTTCTTTCGTATATTAAATACTTCAGAGAATATCAATACTATAATAATATGGCTCATCCAATCAGGCATTTTCAAACCCCCTTATTGTAATTCTCCATTCTTTAAAAAATATAAAAAGAAACACCAAAAAAGCAAAAAATGAAATGATATAGAGTAGATAATTATAATCATAATTATGATGATTAATCAATTCCATCACACCATCTCCCCTAAAATCAATAAATAAAACTGTTTCCCCATAAACAGCCCCCTCAACACCAGAACCCATAATCTTAATAGTATGGCTGCCAATATCAAAATAAAAATGATCTTGGCTTATATTAACAATCTTCCCAAAACGCTGCCCTTTATGCCCTTCATACACCCCAGACCCATCTAAATATTTATCTAAATTGAATCTTTCTACCCTATGCAGATTATGATTATCCCCATATAGCAAAAGTCCAATCAATAGAACAAAAACTAAAACATACCAAATCTTTATCAAAACCCCCATAATCAAAAGAATGCCCCGTAATTTAAAAATATTTATATACTTGGGTAATCACGAAAGATTATGCCAAACAAACACCTACTAGGCTCAATCTCCACATTAATTGGATTTACAA
>CAZTWQ010000028.1:8884-15702 GCA_964618315.1 uncultured Methanosarcinales archaeon | reverse complement strand
TTATTTTCAGCAAAATTGTAGAAGACAAAATATCAAAAAACTATGATAATCCTAACACCCCCTCTAACAAAGAATGACAACAATTTGTTGTTGTTCTTTGTTTTTTAATCAGAGTAAAAAATAAGATATATATAAATTTTAAGCGTAAATTATATAAATAACAAAAGGCACTCTTTTTTCTATGAAAATACTTACAAAAGATGAAGTCCATGTTAACAAAGAAGTCATTCTGGAAGTTATTGAAAATGGAACAGTCTTCATCCATCCAACCGATACTATCTATGGTCTAAGTTGTAATGCTCTAGACGAAAAATGTGTAGAAGAGATAAGAAAAATAAAGCAAAGACCAGACACACCTTTTTCAGTAATCGCACCATCCAAAGAATGGATTAGAACAAATTGTGAAATAGATAAAAAAGCAGAAGAATGGATAGGCAAGCTTCCAGGACCATATACATTAATTTTAAAAGTAAAAGGCCAGATTGCAAAGAATGTAGCTCCAGGATTAAAAACAATTGGAGTAAGAATACCTGATCATTGGTTCTCAGAAATTGTAAGTGAACTTAATATACCTGTAATAACAACATCTGCAAACAAATCTGGCGGTGATTTTATGACTACTTTAGATAATCTGGATGATGAAATAAAACCAGACATAGAATTTCTGATTTATGAAGGTGAAAAACATGGGAGACCTTCTAAGATCATAGACTTATCTGGAAATGAAATAAAAGTAAAAGAAAGATAATTTTTTTCAATAGTTTTTTATATGTAAACTATTTCTAGAAGTGTATGCCTAACGAAGATAAAGGACATAGTAAACTTAAGATACTTGCTGCTGGAGACATCCATGGAGATATAGGTCTAGCTGAAAAATTAGCTGAAAAAGCAAAAAAAGAGCACGTAGATCTGGTTGTCTTATGCGGAGATTTAACAATGGGTGAAGCTTCTACAGAACGTATAATAGGTCCATTCAAAAAAAGAAACGAAAAAGTTCTATTGATACCTGGAAATCATGAGACTGTTGCAACAGCTGATTTTTTGGCTGAGTTGTATGACATGAAAAACATACATGGATATTCTGTAAAATATAGGGATGTAGGGATATTTGGAGCAGGCGGAGCAAATATAGGCGTCTTTCAGTCTACTGAAAAAGAGATCTATGATCTGCTCAAAAAAGGCTATGACAAAATAAGTTATCTAAAAAAGAAAATCATGGTAACTCATGTTCATCCGACAGGATCGAAGATGGAAAAATTCACAGACATATTCCCTGGCTCTGAAGGGGTAAAAAGAGCTATTGATAAACTAAAACCAGATTTATTATTATGTTCTCATGTACACGAAGCAGAAGGTATTGAAGAAAAGATAGGAAAAACCAAAGTGATAAATGTAGGAAAAAGGGGTAAAATCATCGAAATCTAAAAGTCAAAGACTTTTAGGTTATAAAAATTCGGAGGATTTTTATTAATATAAAATGCCTTTAGCAGTAACCCATATATTATTAACAATAATTGTTGTCGACTTATTTAGAGATTATTTCTTAAAAAAGAAATTACACAAAAAACTCATAACATTACATATGTTAATTATAGCAGGAATAGCAGGATTATTGCCTGATATTGATATACCGTTAAACTGGATATTCACCTTCTTCAACTATTCAACAGACCTATTAAAACATGGTGGTATTACTCATACACCAATTATGGGACTTTTATTTTTAATACCTGGAATAATATTGTGGAGAAGGAAGAAACATAAGGCTGCTGTTTATTTATTTGTAATAACATTTGGAATATTCTTCCATATATCTCTGGATTATCTGTTGGGGGGTGGAGATAAATACGGCATAATGTGGTTTTGGCCGATAAGCACACAAAGGTTTAAGATTCACTTGATAAATAATATGGGGTTACACAATCTTTCTATGGCAGTAGATTCTGTAATATTGATTGCATGGTTATGGCATGAAGAAGTAAAACATAAGATACGGGATTTTATCTAATCAGGTTATAAAACAAATATATTTACCCTTTCAAAACGCCCATAGGTTCCATTCTGATAACTTTTAAAGAAATTTTAGATTCATGAACAGAATTGATTACTTCTTCCACATCTTTATATGCACCAGGTGCTTCTTCTGCTATGCTTTTTGGTGAAGGTGATTTGGTAACTATACCTTTATTTTGTAATAGATCACTACTTACTTTTTCTCCTCTGAATTTATTCAAAGCACCGTGTCTTGACAT
Source organism: uncultured Methanosarcinales archaeon (assembly GCA_964618315.1). Classification (GTDB taxonomy): domain Archaea; phylum Nanobdellota; class Nanobdellia; order Woesearchaeales; family JACPBV01; genus CAZTWQ01. The sequence continues at coordinate 13,450 of CAZTWQ010000028.1, read as the reverse complement.
TGCCCTTCCAGCACCATGGGCTGAAGATCCAAATGTTTTTTCCATCGCTGTTTCTGTTCCTTTTAGGATGTAAGATGATGTACCCATTGAGCCTGCTAAGAGGACTGGTTGATTGGGAAATGATCTTGTTGCGCCTTTTCTATGGACAAATAACTTTCTTTTTGAACCATCAACAATATGGTCTTCTAATTTAACAACATTATGACATATCCCATATATAGTATGCATATCCATAGCTTCCCAATCCTTAGAAAAAACCTTTTCAAATGTTTCTCTAATCCATTGAGTCATAACTAACCTATTTGTAAAGGAATAATTAACAGCACATTTCATAGCAGAAAAATAATCTTTGCCTTCTTCAGAATTTGCAGGAGCGCATACTAATTGTTTATCAGGTATAGATATATTGTATTTCTTAACAGCTTGTTCTTGTACTTTTAGATAATCACTAGCTACCTGATGTCCAAATCCTCTTGAACCACAATGAAGCATTATAAGAACCTGATTTTTATCAACAACACCCCATTTTTTTGCAGTTTCAGTATCAAAAATATCTGAAACCTTTTGGATCTCTAAAAAATGATTGCCAGCACCTAGTGTACCGCACTGAGGTTTACCTCGCTTTTTAGCAAGATCAGAAACCTTAGAAGAATCTCCACCTTCCATCTTTCCATGTTCTTCCATATTCTCTAGGTCTTTTTTTACACCATACCCGTTTTCAACAGCCCATTCACAACCATTTACTAAAACCTGATCTAATTGATCATCATCAAACCTTAATTTACCTTTAGAACCAACACCACAAGGAACTGCATTAAATAAAGCAGGAACTAACTCATTTAGCTTATCTTTGACTTCTTCATACGAAAGGTTTGTTCTGATGGAATTCACACCACAGTTTATGTCAAAACCACATAAACCAGCTGAAATTATTCCATCTTCTGCATCAAAAGCAGCAACTGCTCCCATTGGAAGCCCATATCTGGTTAGATTATTAGTCTAATATCCAAAGTGGGCATCCGGTAAAGCACATACAGGTTCTACAACACCTGGCAAACAACAAACATTGCTCAACTGCTCAATTGCACCATCTTCCATTGCGTCATAGATGGCTTTATTCGCAATAAGCTTTCCAGCAACATTCATTCCTTTCCTAGCTGCTTTTGGCAACAACCATTCGTAATCATTTAGCTTTTCTAGTTTATTTTTCATGGTTGAATGGATATTGTGTATTTATTATCGCCTTATAAACTTTTTGTTTAATCTGATAGATATAATATTACTTCAATTTGTGATATGTTCAAATTGGGTTGATTTATCAAAATAATCTGAATATCTGGAAAATCCATAGATTTCCGATAAATTTAAATATCCCCTTTATTTTATCCACCTTGATGGATGAAGAAAAAAAACAAGTAGACTCTTTTGAGATAAAGATAAGATTCAATAAAAAGATATTGAAATGGTTAGAACGAGCGATATTTCTTATTGTAATAATAACATTGGCTATTATGGTCTATACAGGTCCTTTTTGTGATGTTAAATGTGAAAAAGGTCTTGATGAGATTGCATCAGAACCAGCAATTGAAGAAGAGGAAGCAGAGATTGAGGAAGAACCTGATGTTGAAGAAGAGGAAGAAGAAACAATTGAACCAGAACCTGAAACAGACCTATCTGGTGATGTAACTTTAACAATAGGTGATTTAAGCTTAGATGAAGACAAAAAAAGGATAGAATATATCTGGATAACTATAAATAATGACAAAAAACTGTTCACTCCAATGGTACAGATATACTGGTATGGATCAAGCTCACCAGATGCTGTTAAAAGTAATGTAAAATACAAATATACATTCCCTTCAATAATACCTATGGGAAGAACAAATAAAAAACTAGATGAAGAGATCGATACAAAGATGAAATCTGACCTTACAGGCAGGTACCTAAACTTAGAAGAAGGCGCAAAAAAAGTATACTTTAAGATAGAACTTTATAATGCAAATGACAATTCTTTATTAGATACTAAAACTAAAACAATATCTGTTTCTTAGATATCTAAGCTCACTGTAGCTTTATATCCTTTAGAATTCTGCTCTAATTTATATTTATATAATGTAACTGCTTTAACTACAGTTTCACCAAGTTCTGGTTTTGTAGATTCTCCAGAGATCTTAGCTTTAACATGATTTTCATCTATGTCTAGAACCTCAAACTTAGAAAAAAACTTCTCTTCTGTATCAACTATAGCTATCAAAGCCTGAAGCCAGTTGATCATCAAATCATCTAGATTATCTGCTTTTATCACAAACTCTTCTGTGTCCTTGGCTTTAACCTGATCTATCTTACATATAACAGAACATAAAGCTTCAGCTGCATTTTCAAACAATTCTTTTAGGTCTTTTCCATATGCTTCAAACATAACATCTGAAGTAATATCATCCAGAAACTTGTATTTTTTCATCTTAGTAAGTTATTATCTGAGGAATAGCTTCATCTGCGCTCTCTTTCTCTTCTTCTTCATTCATTGGCTCTTCTGGTGTGGGATCTGGAGTTGAAACACTCCCGAACATATTAGCAAAAGCATTTCCACCTGAAGAAGGTTCACTACTTGAAGAATCATTGCTTGGTGTATCATTAGCAGAACCCCCAAATGAACTAGGGTCTTCAAATATATTTGCAGAGTTGGTATAAACCTTGCCTTCAACTAACTGCTGAAGCATTTTGATCGCTTTGCCTATCTCTTCATGAGAATCCTCTTTTGTATCTATAGTTATCTTCATAATACTCTATAGAACATCAGATAATATAAAGTTTTCTATAATCCTGCGATATTGGAAAGTTACCTTACTATAGAAACTCAACATTCAATTCAATCTGGTCATAAGTAGGATATTCTTCAACAATTGCTAAGGATAGATCTTTATTTTTTAGTAGTTTTTTGTCTTTAGTTATGTTCTTTAGTAAGTTTTTATCGATGATGTCTCTTATTTTCTTTACTTCTTTTACAGAGGTTAATATCCTTAATTTGTTCTTATCAACTTCAATATTTTTTACTTTAAAATCTTTTTTAATATTGTCTTTTATTATCTTTAATTCTGCTAAGTATTTATTCTTCAATTTAGTATTATTGACTATTTTCTTTATTTTTTCTCTATACTTAAATCCTGGTTTTAAAGAAGAAAGATAAATACTTCCCCGTATCAGGGTGCCATCCTGGGTAATCTTATCATATGCTTTGGCGATATTCTTTGCTCTTCTTTTGATCCTGTTAGCCAGCTGTACTTTATCCTTTAAAGTTGCAGTACAATAATGGACATTAATCTCTAGTCTGTTCTTTTCAACAAAGTTCAATAAATTAAGTGCCAATTCTTCTGAACCATTAACAGCATAGGAAAGTTCATTCTTAGGCTTATATCCTAATTTCAATAATTTATTCACTTTATTATCAGCAATTTCCAGCTCATTCAGGTTAAGGAATAATTTTTTCTTAAATTTCTTATTCAATCCATTTAAATTAAGAATTATCTTCTTAATATCGTTTTTATTTTTAGGGATTGCAGGAATCTCAACACCAACATCCCATTTGTAGTCTAAAGCCAGTTCTAGTTTATTCCATAGTTTATGATCTTTAAAGTCCAGATGAAACCTTATTTCATCAAGCCCAGCATTGTATAATTTATCTAATGTTTTTTTATCTATGAGGTCAAGTGAAGTATACAAATGAATATGGAATTTCTTTCCAAATTCTTTTTTTAAGACCTTGATATAGTTTAAAGTACGACTTAATTTGCAAAGTGGGTCTCCTCCTGTGAATCCGGCACCAGCTGCACTGATCAGTTTTGCTTCTTTAATGATATCATTAACATTCTTAATACGCCATTCATCTGCATAAACAACGTCTTTGCCATATTTTTCGTCAGAGATGGGACAGAAATAACAACATCTGGGACATAACCCTGTAACGAAAAGGACTAATTTAGAACCTTTAACACATAGTTGACAGCCTTTTGGTAATTTTCCAGTTTTGTATGAATAATATTGTGTTTGTTTCATGTCTATCTATCATCTGTGTATTTTTACTATTTAAAATAGTATGCTAATGTTTAAATAAATCAATTGATTTCTATTTTAAATGGTAAAACCTACCATCCTGCAATTTATCCCTCATGGGAACCGCCAGGCAGGCGGCGGAGAAATCTATGTTGATGCTCTTTCTAAAGGACTTGTTAAGATAGGTTATAATGTAATCCATATGGAAATAACAGGGGATGCATCACTTCGCCCACATTGTGATGATGGTGTATATGTATTACCTGTGTATCAAAAACATTTAGATGGTATTAGCAGATATTTACGCATAAATACTTATGCCTGTCTAAGATCAGCTATCCGATCAGCTGTTAAAGGCGAGGGCTTACATTCTATTGATGGTCTTACTAATCTGCCCCCTGTTAATCTGATCCATTGTCATTCTAACCATACCCCATTTGGATTGTATGTTTTGGGGTTAGCTAAAAGATATGGTGTGCCTTCTGTCTTAACATCTCATCTAAGCGAGAGGAAAGA
>CAZTWQ010000028.1:0-8784 GCA_964618315.1 uncultured Methanosarcinales archaeon | reverse complement strand
GTTTGATCCTCAGAAGGCAGATAGGGAAAGATTTAGACAGAAATACAAAATAAGTTCTGGTGATGTCGTGATCGGCTATGCTGCACGCATCATAGGTTATAAGAGGCAGGAAAGACTAATCGATGTTATCGGTATGTTAAAAGACCATAAAAATTACAAACTGTTTTTAGCAGGTACTGTTGATGATAAAGAATATTATAATGCATGTCAAAAAATGATTGTTGATTATGATATAAAGGATAGAGTTTTTTTTGTTGGAGAATCAAACTCTTTAGAAGGCATATCTAATCCACATACTGCACTTAGCAGAGAAGATATGCGTGATTTCTATGCTGCATTAGACATCTATTGTCAACCGAGTGATTTTGAAGGTTTTCCATTAACTGTTCTTGAAGCGATGGCTATGGGGAAAACGGTAGTTACTATGGATCAGCCATGGGTGGATGAGTTTGATGATTTTCCTGGCATGATTCATGTTATAAAATCTGATAATCTTATTGAATTAGTTTTTAGCCTAATACAGTCTGGAGCACCAGTACCTAATCTCAGATCTAGGGGTGTGGTGGAAAGTAAATGCAGCTTAGCTGAATTAGTAAGAAAACATGATTTTGTTTATACGGATTTATTGGAAATTTCTTAAGAAATTTTCAGAGGGTATAATTCTCTTTACTTCAGTGCGAAATTTCTAAGAATTCAAACTGACGGAAAATACCCTGACCGCTTAGAAATAAATTCTTAACTCTTAAATCAAGTCTTGAGATTTAGTTTGGGGATAGTTATCAGTTTGAATTATTACCAAATAATGAAACACTTACTTCTTAGATTAAAGAATACATTTCGATAGTTAAAATTCTAAGATTAAAAATCAAATAAATAATCTTTGATAATTCATCCAAATATTTTTAACAACTTCTTCAAATTCCATCTTTTTTATAGAAGCAATCTTCTTATATGATTCGACAACAAAAGCAGGTTCGTTTCTTTTATCTTTAACTGGCGACAAATAAGGGGCATCTGTCTCACAAAACAATTGATTGATATTGACAAGATTAGCAACTATCTGTATATTTTCTGCTCTAACTACATTTGTTGGTATTGAGAAATAATAACCCAGATCTGCTGCTTTTTTAACCAAACTTTTTTTACCACAAAAACAGTGCATTAAAACTTTCTTGATAGAAGAACTTTCCAAAATATCAATAACATCTGATTCTGCTTTTCTGGAATGGACTATTACTGGCTTTTTGATCTTTTCAGCTAGTTTAATTATCTTCTCAAAATTGGATTTTTGCTGTTTATCATGCCCTTTAACAGTATAATCCATACCAACTTCACCAACGGCAATAATCTTATCCTTATTCGATTTGATAAACTCCAGTTCATTATCAAGATTCAATGGAACAACTTTATCCATTGGATAAGCACCATCTCTTAAGCCAGTATCAATACAAAAAAGAGGATAAACGCCTAGGGCAACTTTAACAATATCATATTTAGAAGCTAATTCTAAAGCGATCTTATTAGTAGCATGGTCTACACCATTTGTTAAGATAACCTTAACATCATTAGCCTTAGCATTAGAAATAACTTTATCTATATCATTAAACTGGGGATTGTCCAGATGGCAGTGTATATCTATTAACATACTAGCCTAAGAATTAATAACATTTATAAACTTTTATAATTCGAAGAATTGTAAACGGTTTATAAAACATAAGTTTTATAAAAGTTCCTCAATTTGTCTACCTTATGGATTCAGTAAGAAAGTGCGGAGCATAATTTCTTTTTCTAGTTAGATTCATTTATAATAATCAAGAAAAACCAACATTGGTGAATACTTGAGTGGAGAGGTAAAATCCATACGAAGTGTGGATTTTTCCTTTGCGAAAAGGATTTTACGAAGTAAAATCCGTGTATGAACCCTGTGTTGTTGGTTTTTCTTTCAAATTACCAATCATTGTTGTTAAAATTTCAAAATAAATTAAAAATCAATAACCAAAAGGTGAAAAACATGGAATATGTCAAAGATTTTCAATACAAACCAAATATAACAGTTAAAGAATTAGTAGACCAATACCAAAATATGGGCTATCAAAGCATAGAACTTAGAAGGGCAGCTGAAGTGATAGTCAGGATGAAGAAAAACAATGCAAAAACATTCTTAACCTTCACATCTAATATGGTAACTTCTGGATTAAGGGGCTTTTTTGCTCAATTGATAAAACTAAAGATAGCAAATATCATAGTAACTACTGTTGGTGGTATAGAAGAAGATATAATGAAAGCATTTGGAGAAAAGTTTACAATTGGAAAATTTAAGTCTGACGATGTAGAGCTCCATGAAAAAGGGATAAACAGGATAGGGAATCTTTTAGTTAAGAACGAATCCTATATGAAATTCGAAGATTCTATCTTACCTATTTTAGATAAACTATATCAAAAACAAAAACATTGGGCTGTTTCTGAAATGTTAAAAGAGATTGGATTGATGCTAAGTGATGAAAATTCGATACTTTATCAGGCAGCAAGGAATGATGTTCCTATATTTTGCCCAGCAATAACAGATGGAGCTTTTGGATTCCATCTATATCTATTCCAAAAAAAACATCCTGATTTTATCGTTGATGTTGTAAAAGATTTTGGAAATATTTTATTGAGTACTTCACAGGATGAGAAAAAAGGTGTTATCGCTCTTGGTGGTTCAATCTCAAAACATCATGCTATTCTTTGTACATTGTTAAACGGTGGGGCAGATTACGCATTATACATGACAACTTCTCATGAAACTTCGGGTAGTGTTTCAGGGGCGACAACTTCGGAAGCTAAGTCATGGGGAAAAGTGAAAGATGAAGGGGATATAGCAACTGTTAATGGGGATGTAACAATAAATTTTCCATTGGCTATGGTGCATGCTTTAGAACAGTTAAAAGAAGATGGATTGTTGGAGGTAAGATTAAATGAAACAGCCTAAATTCATATTATCAAAGAAAATAGTGATAGAACAATACAACAAAGTAAGGCAATTAGCTGATAATGTATCTTATAGTTCAAAAACAAACCAGGATATAACCAGAATTCTGGAAAAAGATACAGATTCGATGTTTTCGGTACATTTCATAAACGAACTAAAACATATACAAGACAAATCGAGAGTGATTTTCTTAGCACAAGCATGGGATCAACAACAGATAAGTAGTTTAGTGCAAGATGGGATAATTAATTTTGTCGTTGATAATGAATATGATCTGGATGAATTATTGAAATTTATAAATCAAGATAATACAAAAATCAATTTATTCTTAAGAATAAAACTAAAAGAAAATACAATAAGGACAGAGAAATATTTTGTTTTTGGTATGGGTGCAGAAACAGCAAATAAAAAGATTAAAGAATTAAGAAACAATAAGAATATAGGCAAATTGGGTGTCCATTTCCATAGGAAGACCCAGAACATGGCAGAATGGAATTTAAAATATGAGATTGAGAATATTCTGGATTCAGAGACGATAAAAGTATTAGACATGATCAATATTGGTGGGGGGCTGCCTTGTGAATATGCAAACACAAACATTAAAGTTCTGGATTCTATCATAAAAAAGATAAAAGAATTTAGGGAATTTCTGAGTAGTAATGGTATCGAGTTAATCATAGAACCTGGAAGGTTCATAGCAGCTCCAGCAATAAAACTAAGTACGGAAATAATTGGGATATATGACAACACAATCCTTGTGAATGCTTCTGTATATAATTCTGATATGGACGCTATAATCGTTCCTGTTAAATTGTTGATAGAGGATGAGGTAAAGGAAGATGAATTAAAAGGAGAACAAGAAAAAATAAAAGAAGAATGCAAGCCCTATATAATCAAAGGTTGTACTCCTTGCTCACAAGATCTATTCCGCTACAAAGCTTACCTAAAAGATCCAAAAGTAGGAAATAAACTAACATTCCTAAACGCAGGAGCATATAATTTCACATCTGATTTCTGCGACCTAGAGAAAATAGAGACTGAAATTATAGAATAATCCTCTACTTTAGATACAAAACAATAATGCTTTTAAATAAAACCCATTTCAACATTAACTATGGATCTTGAAACAATAAAATCAATGAAAGGACAAGCCCCAATAGTTGTACTTACATGCTATGACTTCAATACAGCTAAAATTCTAGAACAATGGGTAGAGATAATCCTTGTAGGGGATTCACTGGGCAATGTTGTTTATGGTTATGACTCAACTAAGCAAGTTACAATGGAAGATATGGTAAAACATACAAGCGCAGTAAGGAGGGGTGCAATAACCTCATTTATCGTTGCAGATATGCCATATAAATCAGACACAACAAAAGAACTAGCAATAGAAAACGCCCATAGTTTACTAGAAGCGGGAGCTGATGCAGTAAAAATAGAAGGAAAACCAGAAATATGCAAAGCGCTAGTTGAAAAAGGAGTTCCAGTTATGGGTCATGTGGGATTATTACCTCAAACAGCAGAAGAATACAAAGTAACAGGCAAAGATGAAAAAGAAGCAGACGAAATAATAAAACAAGCAATAGAACTAAACAACGTAGGATGTTTTGCAATCGTCCTTGAAAGCATACCTATGGATTTAGCAAAAGGGATAACCAACGCAATAAAAGTACCTACAATTGGAATTGGCGCAGGACCATATTGTGATGGTCAAGTATTGGTAATAAACGATATACTAGGGATAGATCAATCATTCAATCCAAAATTCGTAAAGAAATATGCTAATTTAGATGGTGTAATCGGAAAAGCAGTAAGGGCATATGCTAAAGACGTAAAAAACAGGGAATTTCCAGATATTAAGCATAGCTTTAAATGAATTCTAGGGGTGATTAGTTGTAAAGTTACGTAAAGTTTAAATATTCCAACGTATTAAACTACTATTGAGGGTACTTACAATCTCGCTTTAATAGGTTCGCCCGAAATAGCGTTGTGTAAGCTAGAACTTCACGGTTAACCCTCACTTATTTTATTTTTATAATAATTTTGAAATAATTTTAATTATCTGTTCAGGATCGACAAACGATTTAGCTTTTCTTTTTCCTTTAAAAACTTTTTTTGCTATTTTATGGGCAGGAGTCCTTTTTTTTAAATCATATATTTTTCTATTAATAAAAGACATATTTATTTCATTTGTTATGTTATGTTTACCACAAAAATTACCTATTTTCTGGATATAATGGTGTACTTCTTTTGTAGGTCTATGGTCTGGACATATAATCACCTTAGTTATTGATACTTTCATTTCTTGAATAACTTGAAAAATCATATAAGCAAAAATTAAATTTACAACTTTCTTATTATGTCTTTTCGTGCTTTTAGTTTCTAAAGGATTTATAAATTTCTTTTTCAAAATAGTTTTATCTTTATTCTTTAATCTAAGAGTAAAATCATAATCTTTTTGTTTATTTACAAAAGCTAGAATTGTATCCCATTCCCATTTATTGTCTATTTGATTAGCCATATCCATATGGTTAATGTTAATTATATCAACATCTGTTTTCTTATCCATTCATTAAGAAAATTTTAGTTTCTTAAAAAACTTTCTATTTCCAGAAGAGGTATTCGGTTTCGTTTACTTTACAGCTCAAAAAATAATTAATTTTATAAACAACAACAACAATTCCAATACAATATGAAAACAATTGTTATCGGAATCACAAGCAGCATATCCTGCTATAAGATACTCGATCTAATCAGAAAACTAAAGGGTAAGTTCAATATAGAAGTGATCTTATCAAAACACACAAAGAAATTAATCGATAAAAAAGAGTTTGAATATGTGTTGAAAAAGAAAGTTCACACAAAACTTTTCTATAAAGACTGGAACTATCAAGATTATCTAAAAGAAGAACAGATGGAACATATTTCTTTAGCAGACAAAGCAGATCTTTTTTTAATTGCACCTGCAACGGCTAATATTATAGGGAAGATAGCAAACGGGATTGCAGATGATCTGTTATCTACGTCTGTGATGGCAACTCATGCTCCTGTAATAATCTGTCCTGCTATGAATTGCAAGATGTTGGATAATCCAATAGTAAGACAAAACATCCAAAAACTAAAACAATTGGGATATCAGTTTATAGATGCAAAACAAGGTATGTTGGCATGTGGTTATAAAGGAAAAGGGAGATTAGCGAATATCAATAAGGTAGCAAAAGAATCGATAGAGCTGATAAAAACTAAGGATAAACTGAAAGGTAAAAAAATAATAGTAACCGCTGGTCCAACACAAGAACCGATTGATCCAGTAAGAGTTATCACAAACAAAAGTTCTGGAAAGATGGGCATATATATTGCAGAAGAAGCAGCTAAACTGGGTGCAGATGTAACATTGATCCGAGGAAAAACTGATATTGAACCTAATCAAAATATAAAAGACATAAAGATAGGTTCAGTAAATGAACTTTTTAATAAGATAAAGAAAGAGATTAAGAATAATAATATAATCATACATGCAGCAGCTGTAAGCGATTTTTCACTCAAAGAAAAAATTGATAAAAAAATAAAAAGTGGAAAAGAGCTTCATCTAGAGCTGACTCCAACAACAAAGATATTTGAAAAAATAAAAAAAATAAAAAAAGATATAACATTAGTAGGATTCAAGGCAGAATATAAAGTTAGTGAGAAAGAATTAGTTAAAAGGGCATATGGACTTTTAAAGAAAGCTAAAGCTGATTTTATAGTTGCTAACGATGTGGGGAATGATGTTTTTGGTTCAGAAACAAACAATGTGAGGGTAATAAACAGATCGGGGAAAATAAAAAAATTTAAAGGCACTAAAAGAGAAATTGCAAAGAATATTCTTGATATTATAAAATGATAAGCGCATTTGCACCGGGAAATGTAAGTTGTATCTTTAAGATAATAGATAATAAAGACAAAACTAAGAAACATAGCTTAGGTGTTGGTTTTACTGTTGATAAAGGAGTTATTGTAAAAGCAGAAAGGGCAGAAAAGACAAAGATATATGTTAATGGGAAATTGATGAGATTTCCTACTGTTGATTTTGTGATAAATACATTGACAAAAAAACCAATAAAAGTAGGGATCAAAGACCAACTTCCATCTGGAGCAGGATTCGGCATTAGTGGAGCATCTGCAATAGCGGCAGCTTATGCAATAAACAAGCTCTTAAACTTAAAAAAATCAAAACAAGAACTGGCTATGGTAGCGCATCTTGCAGAAGTCACAAATGGAACTGGGTTAGGCGATGTTGCAGGGCAATTCAACGGTGGTTTTAACATGAAGATAAAGAAAGGGAAGCCATTAGCAGGAACTAGCCTAAGGATAGAAAATAAAACAATTTACTATAAATTTTTCAGCAAATTATCCACAAAAAAAGTAATAAACAGCAAAATAAAAAAGATAAAGATAAACAAATCTGCAGATAGGGCATTAAAAAGGATAAAAACATTAAAGGTTAAGAACTTACAAGACATAATACGTATTTCAAGAGACTTTGCTATTGAAAGTAACTTATTAAAAGACAAAAGAGTTAAAGAACTGATAAAATGTATAGAAAACAAAGGGGGGAATGCATCGATGATAATGCTTGGAAATGCTGTTTTCTCTGACACTAAATTCAAAGATTGTAAAAAAGTCAAGATATCGCAAAAAGGTGCACACTTAATATGATTCCAAAATCACATCCAAGGTATGTAAGCTTAAATACCAGAGATAATATAGTCAAAGGTGTAGGAAAAGGAATAACTTCTATTCATGGTCTTATAGCACAAGGGAGGGGGGAGGCATTTGATTATTTAATCGGTGAAAAAACAACATTAAAAGCGAAACAACAGATAAAAAAAGCAGCAAAACTGTTAAAATCTGCAAAACATCCGATAATATCTGTCAATGGAAACGTTGCAGCATTAGTTCCTAAAGAAATAATCCAATTATCTAAAGCAATTCCAGCAAAATTAGAAGTTAACATATTCCATTCATCAAAAAAAAGGGAGATAAAGATAAAAAAATGGCTTATCAAGCATGGAGCTAAAGAAGTTCTATTACCGACAAAACCTTTGATAAAAGGGATAGACCATAATAGACGTTTCTGCAACCTGCAAGGAATAGCAAAAGCAGATGTTGTCTTTGTTCCCTTAGAAGATGGGGATAGGTGTCAGGCTCTTGAAAAGATGGGCAAGAAAGTGATTACAATCGATCTAAACTCAAAATCAAGAACAGCAAAAGCAGCAACAATAACAATTGTAGATAATATAACAAGAGCATTGCCTTTGTTGGTTAAAGAGATTAAAAAAATCAAATAATATGCTTCAAAACTTCCCTTAGATCTTTCTTATCAATAACAACATTAGCAAGTTTTCTTAATCCATCATCTTTACAGTCGAAAGCTATAGAAAGTCCGGCAATTTTGGCAATGCCTACATCATTATGATGATCCCCAATATGCACTGTATGTTTCAGATCAATACCCTCTCTTTCAGCAACTTTTTTCAAAGCATCTGCTTTCTTATCCATATCATATTGAGTAACGTTTGCTTTGATCAATTTTCCTTTATCATCAAATATCATATGACTAAGAAAGATGTCATCAAACAATTTTTTATAATCTGGTATAATATATTCCAGTATTATGTCTAAGCTGCCTGAAACAATCGCTAACTTTATACCTTTCTTCTTGAGAGCCATAATAGTTTCCATAGCCCCTTCCATAAGTTTAAGATTCTTCATTGCCTTAAAGAAATCATCTTTTGTAGCTCCTTTTTCAATCCACATACCAATGTCATGAT
>CAZTWQ010000027.1:0-15715 GCA_964618315.1 uncultured Methanosarcinales archaeon | reverse complement strand
GACTTAAGGATCTAAATGTAACCCATGATGGATTAGTCAGTGTACCTAGTGCTCAGAATATAGGCGGAGAGTATATTGATGACAGGTGTAGTAATTTCTGGGATCTCCCTGTAACACATACACAGCTTATTGATGATGATAACTCAAGAAAAGTTATAGAAAGGATTATCGCAAAAGAGATAATAAACGATACTGAGTTTGACATTGCAATAGGATATACTAATAATTTTGAGCTTTTGATTGAGAGTGTTGATAATGAAGAGAAGTTTATCCTAATCGGCAAAAAGATTTCAAAAGACGAGATATTTGATGAAAATCTGTGTTTATGTGGCAATGGTGTTTGTGGTGAAGGCGAAACAATATTAAACTGCCCAAAAGATTGCCTGGAAATGTTTGCGCCTAGAAATAACCTATGGCTGTATGTGATAATCTTGATAATGATCATATTATTTGTTTATTATAAAAGAAAGAAAAAGAAAAGCACCATAGAAAATCTGGATAAATACATAGAAACTCAGTTAAACAAAGGCATTAGTTCTGATCTGATAAAAAAAGCATTGATCAAAAAAGGCTGGAAAGATGTGATTATAGAAGAAGAAATATACGCTACAAGATCATACAATCCATTGTACAAACTTGTCAGATATATAGAACAAGAGGTTAAAAAAGGCATAGATCTGGAACCGATAAGAAAAAAACTAGAAGAAATAGGATGGAAACAAGATACGATTGAAAAAGCATTTAAGATATATAGTTTTTTTAATTCAAAGGATAAATGATTATGAATTTCTGATAACTTTTATCTTATAATTATCATCAATATGTATTGCTTCTTCTCCATCATTAGCTTCCTGTTGGATTTCCTGAGGGAATAAATGAGAAGCATCAATACCTTCAGATTCTCCCAGATGGACACTATGTTCCTTATTACCCATAGCTTGCTCAAGCATACTATTTATCTCAGAATGGTCGTTTAACGCCTGCTCTTCCTCCTTCTTCAACTTTTCTTCTTCCTCTTTTGCTATCTGTGTAGCAGTCTTTATCTGGATTATACTAGATAAAAATGACTTTCTTTGTTTTTTTGGATTTTCCTTGACATCATTTTTCTCCTTGATTTCGTCTTTTTTATCATCAATATTTTTCTCTTCTTGGATATCTACTTTTTCTTCTATTTTTGATTCCCCACTAACATCTTTCTTCGCTTCACTTACCGCATTTTCTTCTATTTGAGGTTTCTCAACTACCCCTTTAGCCTCAATCTTTGATTCTTCATTAACTTGCTCTTGTTTAACACCCTCAATAACCCTTTTCATAGGGTGCCTCTTCTTAAACAAAGCATCAGTAACCCGACCCTTTAAAGCATTCATCTGCTCCTGCCTTCTCGCCATCCTCAATTCAGCTAATCTCTCTTCCTCTATCCTCTGTTTTTCTTTCAATATCTTTATCTCATCCTCTAACTCAAGCCTTTTTACTCTCTCAGAGTCTGACTCTACTCTTTTTCTCTCTTCATTCTCTTCATTAAACTTCAGTATTCTCTCTTTCTCCCTAGCTTTCTTTTCCTGCATCTTAGCAAGACCCTGTTCAATCTTCTTCTTTTCCTCTTCTAAATAAGATGTGACTGGTTTTTTCTCAACTTTCTTCTCCAGATTGTTTATCCTCAATTCTTTCCATTCACTTTCATCTTTAATATCTTCAACAATCTCTTTGTGCTTTTCTTTCTTAACCACATTACTCTCAACCAGATTATTGATATCATTGACACTTATCTCTTTCATAGGCTCTTCAGAATCGTTAGATTTTGAAGTAGAAAAACCACGATGAGTGGTACCAGAAATCTTTGATTTCTCAGTATCTTTGATTTTCTGTTCCCCTAGAATCTGCCCCTTATCCTTGATCTCCCGAACTTTAGAAACTAACCCATCCCTCAAACCCCCTAATTTATTGATAGCTTTATTAGATATGATAGAACCTTTATTCATCATCTTAGTCTTTACACCAGCAAGAATCTTCTTTCTCCTATTACTGACTAGATACTTATTCATGTCTTTATGGAAATCGATAGCCATATCTCAACTAAAAACTAACTAATATAAAAAAGTTTTGAAGAAACCACAAAAATACACTCAAAATTCAACTTCTATAGTCTTTTCCTTAGAATTAACCGATTTTATGACCTTATGACCTTTTAATCTTTCCTTAATCTCATCCCAACTATGCTTCTCAGCTGCCTTCTTAAGTTCAGATAATATATCCCCTAATAATTTGTAATTATTATATATCAACTCTGCCTTCTCCCGCTCTTTTTCTTCCTTTACACCCAATCCATCTATCTGTTTTTTCTGAGTTTCAAACATCCTTTTAATCCTTTCAATCTCTTTCTCTTGTTTTGACTTAGGTTTCTCTTCCTTAAACTCCACTAAAAAATAATCATCAAAAGCCTCACTATAACCCTTAAATTCCTTAACCTTTAACTTATCATACACCTTAAGATTAAAAGGAACTATATCCTTAACCTCATCTTTATCATAAACAATTAAAGGTTTGATCTTAGTCTCAATAATATTACCCAGTACCTTAAATATAGCCTTTATCTCTTTCTCATCTGCATCTATCGCTTTCTTATCCTTATCAACATCAGAGATTAAACAAACCTCTTCAGCATAAGACCCCCCCAACCCCAAATCAGAAGCCAAACACTTAACTACATTTTTATCAGATTTATTAAACAACAAAGTTAACTCATCCAACTTTATATCAAATAAGTTATATTCCCTTTTAGGATAAGAATAATCAAACTTAGCTCGTATCTCCCTGTCTTTCCATTTATGGTAGACCAAAGCAGACAAGACAATATTATTCTCATCACACAACAAAATATTCCCTTTTCCAAACAGCTCAACAACAAGCCTTTCCTTGCCATCTTTCTTCTCAAACAAAAGCTCAACAATCCTCTCAGACTCTAGCTGATTTATCCCCCTTAATCGAGCACCACCAAGATGCTTCCGAAGAAACATACAAAACCCAGAAGGCGCTTCAGCAGGCTTTTTCCATGAAGCTAAATAAAACAACTTTCCAGATATCATCCTCAATATCTGCTTTCCCTTTCCAGAAACATGCAATTGCAGGATAAACTCTTCCTTTTCAGGATTATAGATATTATCCACTCTCCCACCTACTAAAAACTGCAATTCCTTGACCAAATAATGTATCTCTAAAGATGTTAAACCTTGCTTCATAAAATAGAAAAAAGAAACAGTATATATAAATCTAACGTGAAAATAGAAAAGGAATACAAATTAAAAAGAAATAAAATAAAAACTAAAAATCAAACGGAGAAATGACTTCCCCCTTTTCTTTAGCCTTTTCCAATCTTGCCCTTTCAGAGTTCATATGCTCAAAGAAACTTCCAGGAATTCCTTCTTCAGCATCAAACACAGTCTGCATCCGATCTAATTTAGCAAGTGACTTAACAACACGTATGCTAAACTGCTGTTCATACTCTTCTTTAGTATATTCCTTATCAAATACCTGCCTAAAAAGTTCTTTTAGATCTTCATATTTAGGAATATATCCTATTGGAGTTTCAATAGCATCAAACTCATTGTTGACTCTGCATTCCATCCATATTAACCATACTTTCTTATCAAGCTTAGAGTTCAGATAATTTCCATCTGAACCTTTTAAGAAATAATTTGTATGGAATATCTTAGGTACACTATCAAGTCTATCACCAAAAGCAATATGGTTCTTGATATAAAGCCCCAAAGGAACAACCAAAAAATCAAGATTTGCCATTGGATTATGTTTTCGAACACCTTCAGCACCAAGTGCAGCAGAGGTAGTTTCTGACTCAACAATTGCCCCTACATAAACACCATGACTCCAGCTTAAACTTTCAAAAACAGGAATAGTTGTATCTGAATCTCTTCCACCATATATTACACCACCGACAGGAACACCATTTGGATCATCCCTGTTTGGGTCTGCATTCTTCAGATCAGAAATCCTAATTGTATACCTTGCATTCTTATGCGCTGGACCAACTTCATTTCCATCTACATTCTTTCCCTTAAACCACTCCCCTGAAAAGTTCTCACCTTTCTCAGGTAGGTCATTACCCATCCCTAACCAGAATGGCTCACCATTAACAATCAGTACATTAGATACTATCAATTCCCTGGGTGTTGTGATTGTATTATAGATCACAGGATCATCCACAGGATTTACATCCTTGATTATTCCAAAGATGCCCTGCTCAACATTGACTGCATAAGCCTTACCTTCATCGCCAATCTTAAGATAAGCTATATCATCACCGACTATTGTCTGCCCATCAACCATAGCAGTTGCAGTCTTGCCGCATGCTGAAGGGAAAGCCCCTGTAAAATAAGTAACCCTATTTTTACCAGGCGGATGTACACCCATAACAAACATGTGCTCGCATAACCAATCTTCTGCATTTGCTTTATTGATAGCTAACCTAAGTGCCAATTTCTTCAAGCCGACTGAATTCCCTGCATATTGGTTATTGACTGTAAATACCCTATTCTCTTCAAGATCGATATAGATCCTTCTTTTATCAACTTCAATTGTATTCTTCCTATCATCAACCTTGCCAGCTGAATGGACAAAATGAAAGAAATCACTAGACCCATCTAGCCTCTTAAAATCTTCATATCCTGGTCTGAATAATATTGTTTCACTATGACCTACATAAGCAGAATCAGTCATCTGCAGCGCAGGTATTGAAAACTTTGAATTATTAGGACCTAAACAAAAGAAACAGACTAACATCTCTTTTCCTTCCATAACACCATCCATAAATCCAAGAACTTCATTCAACCCAGATTCTCTTTCAGTTGAATTGATAAACTTACTTACCTGTTTACCTTCAGGCAGCAATACTTTAGTATTTGCCTTATCCCTGGCCTGGTCTTTCATACCATCAAAATGAATTGTATGCCCTTCAATAGCCAATTCCCTTTCTTCACCATTTTTCTTAGAAAGATCCCTTACATAATCAATGTCTTCCTGGCTGTCAGTTATAACAGTAACCTTAGCAGGTTTGCAGTGTTTTATATATTTCTCAACAACTTCCATTACTTTAGGATTATTAAGCCCCTCTAATTTTTTCAAGTTTTGTTCATCTAAAATTGTTTTGTCTATGTTCATATGGATCACCTTTATATTTTATATAAAGAAACATAGAAGACATTTAAATGTATAGTGTTATTATAGTAACAAAACTATTTCTTAGCAATACCCCATAATATCTCAAAATAATTACGATATGACCTTGCAACTTCTTTATTCTCAATTAATATTGTCAAGAAAGGTTCTGACCAGATAATAATGGCTGTTTTATTCCCATATACTACAGTACAAGTTGGAGAAAAATAATCATCTGGCAAGTATCTAAACTCAGAACCTTTTGCTTTAACCATATCCCCTTTTGCTTTAAACAAAACCCGTTCTTTGATGTTTTCTTTTTCGAGTTTTTTGACAAATTGTTTAGAATAGATTGGGAATAGCTTTTCAAACTGCAGCCCATCTTCACCAAAAATAATATGGTCTTTGCCCACCTTAATTATATCTTTTAGAACAGTTTTTATCCCTTCCTTTCCTTGATATAATTCTGCCCTTGTTTTTTCCCTATTTAATTTAGTTAAACCTATTAATTGAGGCATTATATTAGTTAATTGTTCTTGTTTTTCTTTTAAGTCCTGCATCAATTTCTCAGGAGGCGCAGATTTGAAATATTTTACATTGTTTTGGATTATATATGATATTAATCCTTTATCTATGAGCTTATTTATTATTGAATAACACAATGTTCTTTCTATTCTTGTATCTTCTGATATCTTTGTTGCAGTTGCCTGTTTTAATTGCAGTAAAGCCAAGTAAATTTTAGCTTGTTTTTGCTCTAAACCAAGCATTTCTAGTGTTTTTGTGTCCATATTTAGTATGTCTTCTTTTTATTATTTAAATGTTGTTAAAATTTAACAACATAGATTTATATTACTACTATTGTTATTACTTATTGATAACAAATTAAAGGTGATAAAAAATGGTAAAAAATATTGGCGATTTAAGTTTAACAAAAGAAGAAATAACCAGATTAAAAAATTATGTTGGGGCTGCTAAAAAGTATAATATTGACAAAGATGAAAGACGAGAATTAATCAGACAATTTGAGATGGCAAGATTAGGAACTCCAGATTTTGATTTAGAAACAGCTATAATGGGTAATACAAATGTTACATTTCATCAACAGCTTACAGGTGGAACTCCTATAGATGAATATCCTGCTACATGGGAAAAATATAAAGAAATATGTGAAACATTAGGTGTAGATAATTTCGCAACCGAATCAGAACTAAAAACTGATTTTAATGATGAAGCATTAAGACAACAAGCAAGAACAATTAACAAAAGACTATTATCTCCAGAAGATAGTATAGCTAGTTCATTTTTACCAAGATATGTAGTAAGACACATGGACAAATATAGGGTCCCATTATTAGCTAATTGTGCAAGATATCAAGGTCCTTTTTCAAAACAACAAGCAGAATGTTGGTTTAAGGATGTAATGGAATTTTCTGTTACATTTAGAGATCATGTTAGCCAAGAGAACGGAAAAAGGTTTATGACTACTGCTACACTTTGTCAATCAGCATTACAAGAACAAAATTATACAAGACATTCAATGAATGATGTATTAAATGTGTTATATCAAGTATTGGATACAAATGAAATTTCAAATTATGATGATATAATGGCTGAAGCTTTAAAGATTTATGAACCTAGTAATTCAGAAAACCAAGAAAAAAAAGATTTTGATAGAAATACACCACTTAAACTTGTTCGAGAAGGAATAACAAATCTAGCTAGAAGATATGGTGGAATCACCCACACTTATACAGTGCGTAGAAATGCTATTGGAGAATTGCATGAACTAGCTGACAGATGGAGTGCAGCTCATGTTAGATTAGAACAAGCAAATCCAGAAGAAAATAAATTAATGGCTAAAGTAGCTTATGAATTGGTTAATGATTATGACCCTATTGTTAGAGCAAACGCGGTAAATATTTTAATGGTCACAGATGGAGAAAACGCATTGCCAATATATAAAAGAATGGCAAAAGATCCGAATAAATTGGTAAGAGAAACTCTCGTAACACATTTACCCAGTTATTTACCTGATTTTGAAGAAGGCCATAAGATAGCTAAACAAATAATTGATAATGAAAAACACGCATATAGACATAAATGCTTGGTAGAAAAATATCAAACATCTATTAAGATGGGAATAGAAAGAGCTGAAAAAATAACATAGGTTTAGTTAAAACTTAACCAACAACAATCACTTGATAGTATCATACAAAGAAAGATAACCCTTCTTAGCCAAAGTCTTCATATCAGCTACCAATTCTATCTGAATCTCCCCAGCACTATTATATTCCCTAACAGCACCGATTATATCATCTGACTCTAAAATATTATAGACAATCTCTTGCCCTGCCTTTAATACAATATCCTCATTCTTAGCATTGCCTTTTTTAGTTTCAGGAACATTATCCTTAACATAAGCATAAAACACATCGTCTGTATCTGTAAGAACAAACTCAATAATTGGATAAGAATCACTGCCTAATTCAGTATGCAGCTTATACGCACTGATTTCATTTGCTAAATAGTTAAGATGTTCTGCAGTTACAACATTATTTCCTGCCTGTATAAGCTCCAACGCATCATCACCAAAACCAGGATTTTCTATCAATGGCTTTGAAACCATATTTGGTGCTATAATAAAATAATAAGCCCCACCAAAAACACCAACAACTAATGCAACTGCAATTATTACCAATATATATCCAAAAATCTTATGTAATCTTTCTTTTGTTTTTTCTTCCATCTTAATCCTTGCAAGCTTTGTATATATTATCAAAAAGCTCTGCTATTGAATCTTTCTTTACAGCAGAAAACGCTAACCTTAAAATCTTACCCAAAGCTATAACTCCAGTATCATACTTATCCAATAAGATATCGCCTATTGCCCCACCATCTTTATTCTTCAATTTGATGCACATAAAATAGCCTGAATTAAAAGGCAAAGCCTCAAACTCCCCTGAATACTCAGGATGTTCAGCTAAAACCTTCTCAACTTCATCAAACCTCGCTTTCAAGATATCATACTTCTCTTTTTTCTCATCCCAATAAGTAGGCTCACTAAAAGCATGATAAACTAATGATTGAGATAGGTTTGAATCATTAGAGATACTACCCCTAACTGCTCCGGAAGTCTTAGCCTCTAAAGCACTATAAAGCGAATCATCTCCACCCTTAACACCATAAGTTATAAACCCAACTCTTAATCCCCATACATAATCCTCTTTAGTAGCGCCATCTAATTTGATAGCTAAAACATTCTCATGCAAATCAGCTAACCCTGAAAAGATAGATTCTTTATACACCCCATCTTTATACACTAATCCAAAATAAGCATCATCTATCACTACAGCTATCTTATTTCCTAATTCAGCAGCCCCCTTGATAACACTAATTATCTGAGTAACTTCTTCATCAGTTGGCGTATAACCAGTAGGATTATTTGGAAAATTCAACACAACAATTTTCTTGCCAACCCCATTGCTTAACTTCTCTTTCAATCCCTCAACATTAAATCCATTTCCCTTAAAGGTTTCAAACGCATCTAATTCTGCGCCATAACCATTGATCATAATCAATTTATAATTACCCCAGAACAAATCAGGAAGGATAATTTTATCACCATTATCAACAAATAGATAACCTAGCATACTCATACCATGTGTAAGCGCATTAGTGGATATGGGTAAACTTATTTTCTTGCCTTCCAAAGAAGGATTCTTCTTATAGATCATCTCCTTCCATTTATCCCTAAGTTCTTTTTTACCAAAACTAGGAGCATATGGAAAAACCTCTTTTGGATCCAGATCAATCCTCTTAGCTATAGAATTCAGCCTCATAGGGCTACCATCTTCTTCTAAAGCCATACCTATAGTAGCATTAATCTTCTTGCCTTTTGCTTTAGCAGCCTGTGACAAGATGCCTTTCTTAGGAAAAAATATAGCCTTTCCTTTCTCAGAAAGTAGATCATAAACAGCACTATTATTATTCTTTATTGTCTCATTTAATTCTTCAGCTTGTGGATTCATTTTTCAACACCCCATTATTTTAATTTTAACGTCTTTTTTATATTTGGAATTACCTTACTCATATTTATAGCTTTTGTAGTCTCTATAACTAAGATAGTGTGTTTCTTCTCTCTAGCCTCTTCTAAACACACATTAAATATCTCACATTCAAGATTATCTTTTATCTTAGCCTGGCTATACTTCCTCTTTTTCAGCCGTTTTTCAATAACCTTCAAATTACATTTAGTGACAATACACAAATCAACATATCCCATAGGTAAATAATGTGAAAGATGAGAATCGACAATCACCCCACTAGGATTTTGACTTTTCTTAATATTATTTATCTCATTAATAATCTCTTTATTAAGTTTTTTAATATCAACAACATAACATTTCATTTTCCTATCATAAGCATCAGATAGTTTTTTTTCCTCGATAAATCTCTTCACATCCAAAACAGGAAAACCTAATTTATCAGATATATTCTTTGCAAAAGTAGTTTTACCCGTACCTGGAGTCCCTGTAATACATATTATCTTCATATTAGATTTAGAAACACTGATAATTTAAAAATGTTAGTAATTTGAAAAAAATAAAAAAAATAAAAAAGTTTATCTCCAAAAAACAACCATACCAAAGATTTTCTTAAAAAACCCAGATAAGCTTGTTTCCGAATCAATCACTTCTTCATCTTCCTCAATTACAACATCACCAGTAATATCTTCTATATCAATCCAACTATCATCTTCAACTGGCTTATTGTCATATTCAACTCCCATTTCCATCGCCTCTGCTTTCATATTTGTTTTTGCAAAAACACCTAATGTATTTGTCAATATACTGTTTGTTGCAGAATCATAGTCTCTATCTTCTTTTGCCTCAGCAGCATACACTTCAATTTCTTCTTTTGTAAATCCTTCATCACTGTAATATTGCTGAACTTCTTTCCTTACATATCGAAGATTAGTATACTCGCCGCCAGTCTTGTCTGCAATTGTCTTAAATATCCTTGTACCTACAGAATCAATTCCAGAACCCATAACAGTATAGATAGTAATATCCATTTTTTGCGCATCTTCTATATTCTGTTTATAGTTATGTCCATGTGGGCACCCTTGTTCATAATGACTATCAGAACTTCCTTCTCCATGCGGTGCAGCATCTCCAATTAAAAACACAATTTTCTTTACATCAGGGTACCTATTTTGATTCTGATTTTGAGTATAGACATAATCTCTCCAGTTCATCCTATTTATCGCTACATCTAATCCATCAACTACTGCTTCAGGCAAATCTCCACCACCTGCTGCTTCTATATCATAGATAAATTCAACTGCCCTATCAATATCAGAAGTTAAATCAAGCTTTTTATACAAATAACCTGATTCTTCTAATTCATGGTCTCTATAAGCAACTACACCAACTCTTAAATCAGGACTTGGTTGTCCAGATTTAACTTCCTTTATTATCTGTATCAAATGTGTCTTTACTGTTCTTATCTCATCACCCATACTGCCAGTACTATCTATAACAAATACAACATCTATCATAGGTTTAGGCATAGGTATGCAATTCACCTGATCATTTTGCTCAACTACACAACTTTCTGCTGTTTGTACTATTTGTTGATCTGCACTAGCCAAAGGCAAAGCAGACAACACAACCAACATCGCCATCAATACACTAAACATCTTTCCCAGCGGGAAATTTAAAAAATCCCAGCGGGATTCTTGGAAAATTTGTTTCCAATAACCTTGTTTTTTTACATTCATTTTATTTCCTCCACGTGATTACCTTCAAAATTTTAACAACAATGGCGGCAAACATAAGTGTAGAGGGAAAGACCACACGCAGTGGGGTTTTTTCCTTTACGATTAGGACTTATGAAATAAGTCCGTGTTTGCCTGCCATTATTGTTGTTAAAATCTTATCCATTAATTAACATAAACACGCAATAGATAGAAATATAGCACTATATAAATACCCAAAAGTAAGTTTCTAATCAACTTAAAACTAACCTATAAAATTCCAGCCCTAGAAAGCCTACAACCCAAGATTACACAATAACTACAACAGGTTCTTTTCCAGCCTCTGCATAGCATAGCTCAAACTCTTCTGTCCTATCCCAAGAACATTTTCCATTGATACAACCACAATTTATCTCTTTATAACACGCATAAGATGGACTCCATTCACATGTAGTTATCATTGGTTCAGAATCTCTGCTTTGACATATCGTTCCAGAACATCCACCAGTTACACAATCAGAATCTAAAGTGCATTCTGCCTTTTTTTCTATAACTTCAACAAACGTTTCCCCATCTGGAACATTACATTGCCTAGGGTAGCTTTCCATCACATCATAACCTGCATCAACACATTTAGAAAAACTATCAACAACTTCTTCTGATTCACACCCAAATAAAAACAAACCCAGAAATAATATAATCATAATATTCTTTCTCATACCAACCACCTCTTTTAATTTGATCTTTTTGCTTTGATCAATTCAAAAATAACAACTAAAACAATAATAAAAACACACCCAAATAAAAACCATAATGCATAATTAGGTGCTGCACTCACAACACTTGTAACAACTTCAGGTGCTTTCTCCACAACTGCCCTTGCCCCCTCGTTAGTTGCAGTATCCATAACCAACTCAGCAACAGATGCTTCTGCTTGTTCCATAACAGCAGGAGCAGCCATCTTTGCACTACTAAAAACAGGACCTCTGAAATATTTAGTATACATCTGTATAAATCCTGCACCAACTAACGCCAACAAAGAAACAGGCAGGATTGCCTTTAATTTCTCTTTTAACCCATAAGTTGTTTTAGGAGCAATAATAATATACTTATTAGCAAGTTTATAGTGATTTACTTCCTTGCCCTTTTCACTATAATGAAACTCATCTACATCTACAATTCCTGCCTTCATCAGATGCTGCAGATTATAATGTACAGTAGAGATAGGCAATTTTAACTTCTCAGAAATATCAGATTCAGTCGCATCCTGCATATCAGACAGATAATCCAAAATCTTTCTGCAACTATCATTAGATATAACCTGAGCTAATTCCTTAGCCTTCTTCTCTTTCAAACTCACCAATAAAAAAGATTTTTTACCCATTTTATACCTATTTAGTTTAGTTAAATTCTATCTAACATGATAGACTATATTAATATTTGCAGTAACCACCACATCGCCGGGCAAAACAGCAGCAGCCTCTTCAATAACCTCTGCACCTGCTTTTGCATCCATCATGACAGGATAAGACCTTGAATAATAATTTGCTTCTGAAACAGTCTTAACCTTGCCCAATTTAACATCTAAACTGTCTGCAATCACTTCTGCTTTCTCTTTAGCATTTATAGTAGCTTCTGAAATTGCTTGTTTCTTATACTCTTGTTCCTTTTCTTCACTTAACTTAAACTGGATATTATTTATCTGATTAGCCCCATTCTTTACAGCAATATCAACTATTTCTCCAACTTTAGTCAACTCAGCAGTATTCACTTTTAATGTCTGTGTAGCTCTCCACCCAACAACAACAGAACCTTCATCCCGAGTCCATTTCCTTTCTTCATAGATACTAAGCTGTTCTGTTTCAATATCATCCTCACTGATCCCTGCCTGCTCAAATCCACCAAGCATCCCATTAATAGCTGCATTAACCTCATTTTGTGCCTCATCAGCACTATCTTTTACAACAGAAACTCCTGCCCAGACTTCAGCCTCATCCGGTTCAACACTAAGCTCAGAATTCCCAGCAACATTGATAGTATTCCCTTCACCTTGCTGCACACAACCAATCAACGCCAACAAAGCAACAATCATCAAAACAATCATCATATTCTTTACATCCATTTTCCATCACCTTTTTTTATTTTTTTATTATTTTTTGTTTTTTATTTATCCCTTATTAATTCATTATTTATTGTTTTTAATTATATTTTTATTAATCATTATTATTTATTGATTTAATATTTATTAGTTTTTTAAATTTTATTTATTCTTAATGGTTATTATTTATTATTAAAGTTTTATTTTGATTATTTTATTGATTTTATTTTTATTGGCTTTTAATCATATTGTTATTATTTATTATTGATCTTTTAATTTTTATTTATTATTTATTTTCACCTATTAAACCAATACTATTAAAGTTATACAAGCCTTTATAAATAGTTTACGTAAGCTTTGAATTGAATTAAAACTACCAATAATACTCAAAAGTAAGAAAACCACCCCTATTTAATCCAATAAACTAATTCCTAAAGATTCCAATAATAATATAGGGTTCAAACACGGTCGTACTTCGTACGCCCTACTCACAAAGGAAAAATCAGCACTTCGTAACAGATTTTCCCTCTGCACTCGTATTTTCACCCAGATTATTGGAATTACCACCTTATCAAACTAATCAAAACAATAAATATAAATACACCCAAATACAATTTCTATATTAAGCATTAAAAAAACTACAAGAACTTTTAGTTCTTGTCGGTTTAGAAATCCTTTTAGGATTTCTAAAAGAGGTTGATAGATTTGTTAAAAAAGAAAGCTATGATAGAGGTTCACTTTAATTGGATATTTATACTCATAGCAGGAGCAGTTATCTTTGTTTTCTTCATAAATATAGTAAATAAACAACGTGAATTCTCAGACATAAGAACTTCTGGAACAATTGCAACAAACCTGGAATCAATACTGACAGGAGCCCAGATATCGACAGATACTGTAAACATAATAGACCTCCCAAAAGTGAATATAGGTTTTGAATGTGAAAGATATTTTATAGGTCCCACACCCAAACAGACAAAAAGCAATGTAATTTTCGCCCCAAATCTATTAAAAGGAACACAGATGATAAGTTGGGCATTGGACTGGAACATGCCATATAGAATAACTAACTTCCTTTACCTTACAGACCCTGAATTAAGATATATAATTGTAAACAAAGCAGATAGACCAGGTCAATTATTATTTGATGAATTACCAGAAGAAGTAAATAAAGAATTGATTGAGCTAGGAAACATTGGCAATTTCATAGATAAAAACAATTTCAAAGTAAAATTCATATTTTTTGATAGTAATGATGCTGGACCGCTAACAAAACTAACATATATGAAAGACGAAGACGTAACTGCAATAGTAATAAAAGACTTCACAAGCAGCACAATAATCCCACCCACAGGAAAAATTGAATTCTACCAAAAAGATGGTTTAGTCTGGCAATTGACAGGAACATCAGATTATCTAAAAAAAGAATCATTGATAGGAGCAATCTTTGCAGAAGACTGGGATACTTTCAATTGTGTGATGAAAAAGGCATTTAAAAAACTAAATCTAGTATCTAAAGTCTATCTAGAAAGATCAGAAACCCTTGAAACTGCATATGCTGGAACAAACTGTGCACCACCATATAGTACAGCAATAATCAACCTGGAAAATCTGAGGGATTCTTCTGAAAAACAAACAGGGGAATTCCCAACAAGTTCAATAACAATGGGTGCGATGCAAGACTATGCAACAAATATAGGGAGTTCATCAGGAAATGCAAATAACCTGGCTCAGCTATACTCCTGCGCATTGATATATTAAGATGAAAAATAAACTTAAAAAATCACAGATACAGATGGGTGAATCAGTAGCAATCCTATTTATATTCTTTATATTGATGATATTTGGCTTTGTTTTCTACATGAATATATTAAAAGGCTCAGCAAAAGTAGAGATTGAAGAAAACATCCAATTAAAAGCCATTGGAATCGCACAAAAAGCATCATTCTTACCAGAACTCCAATGTTCTGACGAAAATGTTAGAAAAGAAGACTGTATTGATTTATTAAGACTAGATGCAACTTCTAACGTTATACAACAAAACCACATCTACTATTTTGATATTTTTGAATTTAGTAATATAAGAGTAGAAAAGATATGGCCCCCACCGACCAATACATGGCAGCTATATAACAACACCCCTTCAAATTTCTCAAATAGATTATCCACATTTATACCAATTTCACTGCTTAACGTAACTAATGACATACCTGAATACTATTTTGGAACTCTGATCGTAGATGTGTATAAAAGATGAAAATAACCAAAAGATCACAGATGGAAATGATGGGTCTGGCAATTATTGTAATATTAGTATCTATAACAATGCTTTTTGCAATAAGCTTTGTAGTTTTGAGAAAACCAGCAGAATATAAACAAGAATACACTCAAACAGAACTTGCTTCTAACATATTAAGCACATTACTAAGAACAACAGCCTCAGAATGTAATGAGTTAAGCTTTACAGAAATATACCAGGATTGCGCAAAACACTACCCATTTCCAAGTTCAGAATTATGCGAAGTAGGCGGTTCGCCACAATCAACATGCCATTTCTTAAACCAGACAACAAAAGAGATACTAAATCAAACACTAGGAAACTGGCATATCAAATACGAATTCAACGCAAAGATTAAATCAGACCCTAACCCCATCGTAAGCACAGGGAGTTGCCCAGGAGTAAAAAAACA
>CAZTWQ010000026.1:7187-16448 GCA_964618315.1 uncultured Methanosarcinales archaeon | reverse complement strand
TCTTATTCACAGTTCCTCCTCCATCTTTTTCAACATCTCTTCATCAAACTCTCTACCTGAAAAGTAATGTTTGGCCCAGTACTTCAAGATAGAATTTGAATATGAAAACAAGTTATCTTTTTTCTCGACTAGATCTACAGATATCAACCTGTTAAGCAAAGTCTTTGCAACAGGTGAGCTCCTAAAAACACGTCGAGAAATCTCATTTAATCTAAGGTCTTCTACTGATAAAACTTTCAATACACTCCTTAATAATGTTTGGCCTCGAGCTTTTGAAAGCTTAGAATTCAGTAAAGATAAACATGATGAATATATCTTTCCTTCAGAAGATAATGTTTCGATAATAAATGCTTTTTTTACATCTTTAACTTCATTATATCTGTTTAATATCACTTCAGCAAAATAAGGAACACCCTTGGAATATTTGTAAACTTCAGAAGCGACTTTATCGTCGTTAACCATATCCTTAATCTCATCAGAAGAAAAAGCATCAATAAAAACAACATCCATCTTTTTGCCGTACTTCTCCATTAATAAATTAACATCTGATCCAGCAGCAACGATAGATACATTCTTAAGATCGAGGTTAAAGAACAGCTTAGAAAAATCCTTTATCTGGGAAAAATTATCCATCTTACCTAACTCAGATAACTCATCCAAACAAAGCACAACTTTCTTACCTAAATTGTCAACAAACTTAAAAGCAGACTCAACCAATAACTTTTGGTCTGGTTTTATCTTTTGCAGTTCATTGTGTATTTTCTCGACGTACTCACTTGATTTTCCAAACTTGGCCCGGATAGAAAACAAATGCTCAATATCTTCTTTTTGATAAGAATTTAAGAAAGAACTAGCAGCTTTAGACACAAACTCAACAGCAAAACTTTCAGGAGCGATACTGATTTTCTCGAGATCAACATAAACCCCTAATTTTTCTTTAAGAGAAGCAATATATTGCTTAAGCAACGTAGTTTTACCATAGAACTTAGGACCCAGAACAAGAACATTCTTCTTCGACGCTAAACTATCTAAATATCTCTTTCTAAGAATACTCTTTCCAAAACTTACTGGGCCAAACATTTGAAGTTATACCAATCGGTATATATACCATATAGTATACCATTTAAATACTTTTCTATGGGAACTAAGTCCATATGGTATATAATCCATAATGAATATAGTCCAAATGGTATAGCTTATATATAAAGTTTTTTATTTTGATGATTTATTGTATTATCACAAAACTGGATACCCAAGTACAGAAAGCCTATCCTAAAAGAAAGGTCAAAGATGTTTTAAGGACTATCATTAACGGAATCTGCTATGATATCAGATTGAATATGCTGGCATTGGAAACCATGCCAGACCATGTTCACTTATTTGTGGGAGCAAGACCGACCCATCATCCTACAGACATCGTAAAAAGACTAAAAGGTAATACCTCAATCCAGCTAAGAAGATGTTTCATACAATTGAAATATCTTGGCTACAAATTTCTTTATAAGAAATTCAGCCACATTTGGGCTAGAGATTATTACTGTGGTTCTGCAGGACATATATCTCAAGAACAATTAAAAAGATACATTCTTGAGCAAGAAGGAAAAGATGTGTTTGAATATGATATTTATGGTTGTCCAGAAAAGTCAAAAGGGCAACTAAAGATATGGGATTTTACAAAGTGAACTTTCCTTAGGGAACAATTTTTAGTATAAATGGTGCGAGAAAACCCATCTAACAATACTATTCAATGAGCTTAGTTTGTTTGCTTTCATCCATCTTAATCCTTCTTCTCTAAATGTTTCTTCTTTTTACTTTCTAAATTAAGAAAATTATCTTTTGATATAATAGCTTTGCCTGTTTTTTGCTCAATCTCCTTTCTTGTATTCTTCGCTATTGTGCCACCCTCAATAGCTGAATGCTTGCATTGCTTGAATCCTTCAGAGTCTTTGGATATAGTAATGTCTGTGGTGGCCTTCTCCCCAACCATTGTCAAGATTAATTCCCAATCAGTCATATGGTCTCTTAAGTTTTGATTTTTTCTTTTTAAGCATTTAAATCTCTTGTATTCCTTAACTGTTTTGTCAAAAGTTGCTTTAGAAATCTCATTTGTGAGTATGGCAAACTCTTTTTGTTCTTTAATGCCCCTGCTTTCCCACTCATCTGTCAAATCCTGCCTTATTGCTATACCTCTAAGCCTTTTATCTATCCAATCTTTTGGATAACCTTTAAGCCTATAATACTCTTTTACCCTGTCTTGAGCCAATTCTGGGTTTTCTATCTCATCAATCCTCTCTTTTCCAACTTGGGCAAGCCATTGCTTAAAAGGCTCTGCCTTTCTTGAAGGAATCGATTGTATAAGCCTAAACGCATTTTTTGTATTTACACAGTCAGCATACCTCATCTTTCCGTCTTTTGCAGGCATTTTCAACCCGTGACAAATTGTCACGAGTTGAGACTCTCTCTGTTTCAGTTTCCTCCAGTATGCTAATTCGTCTTTGCTGTTTGTCAATACTGCTATTATATCAGAAACTGAGTAGTGCCACTCTTCATTATACCAGATTCTTCTTATTTTTTTGTCTTGGAAGACTATTAGGGATTTTTCTGAGGTCATTTTTTGTGTTTATTCTTTTTTATGACTTATTTTTTGAATATGAATTATAATGATAAGGGTAATACTATAAATAACGAACCAAAAGAAAATAGTTGCACATACTTATAAATATTGCTTTTTTTTGTTTTCTCGCACTATTATTTTTGTTCCTGATTGCTCACCTTGTTCGCTTTAATGAACAGAAATCAAATATAGTTAAAAATTGTTCCTTAAAAGGATTTTATATTGAAAAAGAAGAGATACATACAAACATATTTTACCTTATTCATGCCCCTTGCACAACCACTAGATTTGGCGACATTCATCCCACAAATAAATTTGTGGGTATTCTGCCTAAATTTTTATAAAAAGAAAAATCAATTAAGCCCTTGGCATTCCAGGCATTCCCATTGGGCTTGGTGCCTTCTCTTTTTCATGTGTCTCTGCACCAGTTAATAGATTATAAGCCCCCTTACCATATTTCCAACCAACATACCCTACACCCATGACCAATAAACCAAGACCTACAAATGGAGTAGCAGCACCTAATACTGTTGACATCAATGCACCACCATAACTTGCTGCAGTACCTATTGCAGAACTTGCTCCAGCACCTAAATAACCAAGATTAAGCGATTCACTTGCCAGACTAGCTACCCTAGTTCCAAAATAAAGACCAGAAGCAAGTGTTAACATGCTCATATACCATGAATCATATTCAAAAAATCCTACTGCAGAAGCTGCAAGCCCTCCAGTATATAATGCAGTTTTTGGATTAAAAACAGTAATTGGATCCAACACAGGGGGAGCGCCAAACGCAACACACGCAGTATTAGCAAGATAAGGAAGCGCCATTCCAGCTAGACCACCTATTATAGTCTTTCCAGTCTCCACTAGACCAGCTTCTTTCCCAGCAATTGTTTTTACAATATCGTCAATTGTACCCATTATTATCTTCACCTATATGATCATAACTATCTAATTAGGTAAGGTGATTCAAATCTATATATAAACCTTTTGATTTTTGGTTACTTTAGAGTGGTAACCAAACCATTCCGATAATTTTATATACTAACTAATTAAAAACTAACCTAAAAACTAAAAAGGTGATACTAATGTTTAAGAACAAAAAAGGATTTATAACACATCCAGTAACAATGATTGTTGGATCATTTATTCTAGGTCTAATAGTTATGTATCTGATAGCAAAAGGAATAATACCTATAAATCTAAATCTATGCCCAACAGTTTAATTATTTTTTTCTTTTTTTAAATGTAAGAATTCCACTATTCTTAAGGGTGGTGGTTTACTGCGTAAACCACAAATTATAGAATTCTGAGCATGTCAAAAACCATTTAATAATTGAGTATCATGTAAAACATGCCACTCTGCTTTAGCATGATGGTTTTTGACACAAAAATTAAGAAATAACTACTTTAGTACTTATAGCTTGACCAGGCATGCCTGTCTCAAAAAGAACTCTTACAGCACCACTATTACCATGCGCACTTCTAACTTCACCATTGATCTCTTTACTGCCTGGGCTTTTCCAGACTACTTTCTTACCAACTAGCTCGTTAGCCTTTTCTTTACTGTCTATCTCTTTGATATATACTATCATCTGATTACCAGTAGTAGTATGCCTTCCTCGTTTAAAGTTCTTGATAACTCCTTCCATGATATAACTAGAATTTTATCTCCCTTTAAAAATCTTATGGTTCGTAACGCCATTACAGACTGAAAATCAGCTATATGCTGTCCTTTCTCCTTCTTAGTTAAACTTTATCAGGGGTATTTGACTTTGACATTGTGTTATACCTAAACTACTTTACATCACGAAACTAGTTTACATTTTTAAAGGAGTAAATAATAACAATGGATGAAAACTACCTGAAGAGGGAAAATCCATACGAACTTCAAAAAGCGTAGCTTTTTGATGGTTTAAAAATCTTTGATTTTTAAAAGTGTGGATTTTTCCTTTTGGTATAAGGCATTTGCGAAGCAAATGACTGTGTTTGAATCCTTTGTTGTTATTATTTGCGACTGCTACTTAATGATCTGATTATGTAAATTAAAAACGTGATAGCACAATTTGGATTTGACCATAGAAACTTATTTATATTACACTTCTTATTTTTAGATCTGGATGGAAATAAAACTATTTGGAGCAGCAAAAACAGTAACAGGCTCATGTTACAGCCTGACCTCAAATAAAGATAAGATCCTTGTCGATTGCGGGATGTTTCAGGGGGGAAAAGACAGGGTAAAGTTAAACTATGCAGAATTTAGTTTTGCCCCTAAACATTACAAAGCACTTCTTCTGTCGCACGCTCATCTGGATCATTGCGGAAGGATACCTAAATTATTAAAAGAGGGTTTTAAGGGAAAGATATACTCAACAGCTGCAACAAAAGACCTTGCATTTATAGTCTTGATGGATTCTGCAAAGATAGCAGCGCATGATACTGAATATGAGAATAAGAGGAGGATAAAAGAAGGCCTTCCTAAAAGAGAGCCGATCTACACAGAAAAAGATGTAAGGGCTGCGATGAGCCTTTTCCAGGTAATAAACTACAATAGACCTGTTAAGATAAGCAGGAATATCACTGCAACATTTTATGACGCAGGCCATATATTAGGTGCTGCATCTATAATGTTAGAGATGTGCGAAGGAGCTAAGAATACTACAATCGTATTCTCAGGCGACCTTGGCCAGACAGGAAACCCTATAGTAAGGGACCCTGAAACAATAACAAAAGCAGATTATCTATTCATCGAATCTACTTATGGTGACAGGCTCCATGTTCAGGTGAAAGAAAGAAAAAACAAATTTCTAGAGGTTATCCGTGCGACTTATAAAAAAGGGGGCAAACTGCTAATACCTTCGTTTGCGATAGAAAGGTCGCAGGAATTGCTTTATGATATCAATGAGTTTGTTGAAAAGAACCTCATGCCTCCTATTAACATCTATCTGGATTCGCCTATGGCCATAAAATCCACAGAGGTTTTCAAGAAACATCCTGAATGTTATGACCAAGAGATAAAAGCTCTTCTAAAAAGTGGGGATAATCCTTTTACCTTTCCTGGCTTGACATATTCAGAAAGCACAGATAACTCAAAAAGGTTGGATCACTTAAAAGAGCCATGTGTCATCATCGCAGGAAGCGGCATGTGCACAGGCGGAAGGATAAAACATCATATTAGGCAGTATATAGATGATCCTAAAAATACCATCCTCTTTGTAGGCTACCAGGTTCAGGGCACACTGGGGTATTGGATAAAAGAAGGAAGATCCAAGATAAAGTTATTGGGTGTAGAAGCCAGGGTACGTTCAAAAGTAGAGTCCATAGATAGTTTCTCAGGCCATGCTGATTATAAAGGTCTTCTTAACTGGCTGAAGTATTTCACACCCTCTCCAAAAAAAGTATTTATCACTCACGGCGATGAAAAAAGTGCAGTCTCCCTATCTGATAAGATAAAAAAACTAGGCATAGACACCTATATCCCAGGGATGAAAGATAGCATCAGATTATAGCTGATTCTTCACAACAAAAAGAACAATATAACGGGCAACAACAAACAACCCATAGCATGCGACCTTTTAACCCCTACCAAAGAAGGAATCATCCCTACAAAAGTAGAAGTAATCAATATCATCAATCCAACAACACCAGAAAAATAAACAACCATAATTGTAATAAAAGAGATTATCCATATACACAATTTCTTATAATCAACCTTAACAATCAATTTAGAAAATACCTTGGCAAAAAACAAAGCAAGATAAGTTGCAATGCACCCTGCAACTAGAGCAGAAAAAAGAAAAATACCCAATTCCAAAAAACTGATCTCCTGAAGAATCTCAAGTATAGCAACAACAGCACCATTCCTGGCCTTGCCTAAAGTATAGAACGTAACCAATGAAAAAGCAAAATTAACAGTATTGATACCTCCTAATAATATCATAAAAGCATAAGCACCTATATCTCCGACTAATTGCATCGCAATTATAGCAGCCTGAGCAGCACCAAGACCAGGCATAAGCCCTGTAAGTGAGCCAGAAAAAACAGCAGCCAAAATAGCTTTGACCTTAGCCCCAAAACTAACTTCAATCGTCTCACTGATCGACTGCTTAGGAACCTTTGTATTCGAAGATAAAGAAGTAACTAGTGTACTTATGCCAAATAATCCAGAAAGCATTGGGAAAAGTGGCTGCCTAATATTGCTCCAGTTCAGGACGATTATTCCCAAAACACCAGAAAGAAAAAACAAAAAAACACTCCATGATATCTTGCTAAAAACCTTCTCACTGATTATCATATACAAAACAACAAACACCAGTATATGCCCGATATATGGCTGTATAACAGCATAAATCCAAGGAACAAAAGGAATCATCATGGGAATAAGAAACAATGTGACGATCAAAGCAATCAAAGAACCAATCACAGTAAGCTTCACAGCTTCATACCCTTTACCCTCTAAAAGTAGCCTATGCCCAGGCAATACTCCTAAAGCCATATCAGAATCAGGAGCACCCAAAAAAACAGAAGGGATAGAATCTAAAAATGTATGTGTAATCGCCATAGCTATGATAAAAACACCCAACACAATAGGTGAAGTAAAACCAAGTAAATAACCTGACATAGAAACAAGCATCATGGATATCAGGTTGACATGTATCCCTGGAATCAAGCCAGTTATACAACCAAAAAAACAACCAATGACCAAAGCAAGTATTATATCAATGAACATTCCATACTAAAATCCCCCTAATTATAAATAATTATTGGAAATTTCACAACTGTTTTTAGACTATTATACTCTCTGAAATTTCTAATTCTTCAAACCTAACGGTTTGAATTATCTACTCCACAATAGGAATATTTAAAAGCCAATAACCAACTTCATACACCATGGAACCAATACAGATTGGCCAGTTGATCTTAAAACTGATAGTTATCCTTGCAGCAGCAAGATTTGCAAGTATCTTGGCAAATAAACTTAAGTTCCCTGCTGTCATCGGAGAAATCTTAGTTGGAATTCTTTTAGGACCTAGCTTATACAATTTCATAATACCTATAAAAGAACCAGTCTTGATGTTCTTAGCAGAGATAGGAATAATCTTGTTATTATTTGAAGTAGGTCTAAAATCAGATATAAATGCTTTATTAAAGACAGGAAGAGCATCAACATTTGTAGCAATTATAGGAATAATCCTACCTTTTACTCTAGTTTATATTTACTCATTAGCTATTGGTATAAGCAATACAGGTTCAATCCTTATGGGCGCCATACTAAGCGCAACTGGTATCGGAATTACAATGGCTGTATTCTATGAACAAGGAAAAATTAGATCAAAAGAATCAGAGATAATCTTAGGTGCAGCAGTGATGGACGACGTAGTCGGTTTGATCATATTATCGATTATAGTTAGCTTAGTAGAACAAGGAACAATACCTATAGTAGGGATAGCTAAACTCATATTATATTCATTACTTTTCTTTATATGCGCAATTGTAATTGGAACACACTTAATACCCCCACTTTATAAAATAGTTGCAGCATTAAAAATATCAAGAACATTTGTAATTGGAGAATTCATTCTCGCTTTATCCTTAGCTTTAATAGCAAAAAGTATCGGATTAGCTACCATATTAGGAGCATTCACAGCAGGATTAATACTGGAAAAAACAAAATATCATCAAAAGATAGAACACAGGATTCACCCGACATCTCAGATATTTGTCCCAATATTTTTCGTCATGATCGGAGCAAATCTATACATCTGGTCAATCTTCAACCAACAAACATTAAGTCTAATATTCTTTTTACTGATAATAGCGATCATCGGAAAAGTATCTGCAGGCATAGGTGCTATAGGTGCAAAAGCAAACAAACTTGCAATAGGTATTGGAATGATTCCTAGGGGGGGAGTAGCTCTGATACTTGCAGCTTTTGGATTATCAACTGGTCTGATAACCAACAGCATATATTCTGCAGTTGTAGTAGTTATCATGATTACAGCTATGCTCGTACCACCAATCCTAAAGCAATTGATATAAAAGAAAACCTTAACTCAATCTATAACTCTAACTCGATTCCCAATAACTTCTTTTTCACCCTCATACTCATCAATCTCACCAATGACTTCTATATAATCTCCAACAGAAACTGAAATATTCTCCATAACAACAACCTTCATATCAGCAGGTTGAGTTATAGTGAGGATACTTACCTTATCAGAATTAAACACATCAGAAACAACACCCATTACTTTTACATCACTTCCTATATCATCATCCTCAATCTTACTAATCGATGTTTCATCCAGTTTAATATTGTCAGAAATAATATAAAGTATCACAACTCCGATCAAAGCCCCAATAATAGATATCTTAAGCAATGTATTCTCTTTCATAATACAAGGAAAACACTAGATTTATTTAAATATAATCTATAAAATAACCCTTCGGATGAATTCTGTCTGAAGAGGTAAAATCCATACGCAGTGTGGATTTTTCCTTTTGACATAGGATAAAATTTTGTTCCAAAATTTTAGCCGTGAATGAATCCTTTGATGTTATCTTATACAATATATAATCAATTACCTTAATCTTATACAATATATAATCAATTACCTTAATCTTATACAATATATAATCAATTA
>CAZTWQ010000026.1:0-7087 GCA_964618315.1 uncultured Methanosarcinales archaeon | reverse complement strand
CCCTCACCGTATACAATATATAATCAATTACCTTAATCTTATACTAAACAAATCATACCTCAATATAACCACCCAACAATCAAACATAACATTTATAAAAGACATATGTATTCAATTACCTAAATGCCAAAACTTAATTTTAAATCAACAGCAACATTAAAAGTACCTAAAACCTTAATAAACCAGGTTATAGGTCAGGATGAATCTGTTCAGATAATGAAGAAAGCTGCTCAGCAGAGAAGGCATGTTCTTTTAATCGGCAAACCAGGAACTGGAAAATCTATGTTGGGCTTAGGATTAGCAGAGATGCTTCCAAAAGAAAAATTAGTAGATACATTAAGTTTCCCAAATCCAAACGATGAAAACGCCCCTTTGATAAGAACCGTCCCCGCAGGTCAAGGCAGAGACATCATTGCAAAATCAAAGATGCAATCAGTTGGACTCTTTAGAAATCAAAATGTTTTCTTATTCATTATGGTGATAATATCGATGATCGCTCCATGGTGGGCAAGAAAGCATTACAATTCAGATATTATGTTCACAGCATTCTTCTTAGGTGGCATGATATTCTTAGCAGCATTTGTTATTTTCTTAAATGTTGGAAAAAGGATGGCTGCTCCACAATCAAAAGCCCCTAAAATTATTGTAGACAATTTCAAGAAGAAACAAGCACCTTTTAATGACGCCACCGGAGCACATGCAGGAGCACTATTAGGCGATGTACTTCATGACCCATTCCAGTCTGGAGGATTAGGAACACCAGCAAATGAAAGAGTTGTAGCTGGAATGATTCACAAATCAAACAAAGGAGTTCTATTCGTAGATGAAATTGCAACATTACAACCTCATACTCAACAAGAACTTTTGTCAGCTATCCAGGAAAAGAAATTCTCGATAACAGGACAATCAGAACGCTCAGCAGGAGCAATGGTAAGGACAGAACCAGTACCTTGTGATTTTATTCTGGTTGCAGCTGGAAACATGGAGACTTTAAAAAAGATGCATCCTGCATTAAGATCCAGAATCCGTGGTTATGGTTATGAAGTTTATATGAACGATACGATGATAGATAATGAGGAAAACAGAAATAAGATAGCTTTATTCGTAGCGCAAGAAGTTGTAAAAGATAAAAAAATACCCCACTTTTCTAGAGATGCGGTAAATAAGATAATTGAAGAAGCAAGAAAGATGGCAAATAGAAAAGGCCATTTAACTTTAAGATTAAGGGAATTAGGCGGTTTGATCAGGGCTGCTGGCGATCTGGCAAAGGAACAAAAATCAAAACTAGTTGAAAATAAACACATATCAGAAGCAAAAAAAGTTGCAAGAACTTTAGAAAAACAGATAGCAGATAAATACATCGAAAGAAAGAAAGAATATGCAGTCATTGTAACAGAAGGAAATAAAGTTGGCAGAGTAAACGGCTTAGCAGTTATAGGTGGAGAAGATTCATATTCCGGAATAATTTTGCCGATAGAATCTCAGGTAACTCCAGGTGGAAAAGAAAAAGAGATAATCGCAACAGGAAAACTAGGTGAGATTGCAAAAGAAGCTATAAAGAACGTTTCAGCAATAATCAAGAAATACTTTGGAGAAGACTTAAAAGAAAAATATGACATCTATGTTCAGTTTTTACAAACATATGAAGGTGTTGAAGGAGACTCAGCAAGCATAGCAGTAGCAACAAGCGTAATCTCAGCATTAAAGAAAATCCCACTAAGACAAGATACTGCAATGACTGGCTCCCTAAGTGTCAGGGGTGAAGTTCTTCCAATAGGGGGAGTATCTTCAAAAGTAGAAGCTGCTATCGAAGCAGGGATAAGTAGGGTAATTGTACCTCAATCAAACTTAAAAGACATAATAATAGATAATAACAAACTAAATAAGATAAAAATAATCCCAGTTGACCACATAAAAGACGTCTTAAAAGAAGCACTAGTCTGGAAAGGTAATGATAAGATTCTGAAGAAAATAATGAAGAACTGATTAATATTTTTAATGTTAAAATAACAACATAATATTTATAAACACTTGAAAACAGATTGATTTCTATGGTAAAAACAAAAACCAAAAAACATCAGGTAAAAAGACCAACAAAAAAGAAAGCAGTAAAAAAACCAATAAAAAAATTACCCAAACTAAAAACAGTTAAAATAGATTTATCTCAATTAAAACAATGTCCAGAATGTTCTTCTAATAGTGTTTTCTACAGCAGAACAAGATATGAATTAGTCTGCAGAGAATGTGGTGCAATAACTCAGAATTAAATAAAACTTAACGCCATGTAACTTTAACGTCATCAGTTCTTTCATATGGATTTATATCTATTTTTTTGATATCATCAGAACCACGACTTTTATATTCAACAATCCCTTCCCATGCAATCATCAAAGCATTATCTACAAGAACACTATTTGGTGGAACAAAACATTTAGCCCCCCTCTCAGAACACATTGTTTTACACATCTCTTGTAACCTTTTATTACAAGCAACACCCCCACCTAACAATAACTCTTCTTTCTCACAATGTGCCATTGCTCTTTCAGCAACCTCTACCAACATTGCAAAAACAGTTTCTTGACAAGAGAAACACAAATCTGGAATAGTATAATTCCCAG
The DNA here is from genome assembly GCA_964618315.1 of uncultured Methanosarcinales archaeon. GTDB lineage: Archaea > Nanobdellota > Nanobdellia > Woesearchaeales > JACPBV01 > CAZTWQ01. The sequence goes on along the minus strand of CAZTWQ010000026.1, from coordinate 4,469 downwards.
AATCATATTTTTGTTTTAAATTAGTTTGAATACCACCAAAACTTACATCCATTCCTTTAACAACATACGGCAGTTTGATAAATTCCTTTCCTTTTAATGCAGATTCATATATCTTGGGTCCACCTGGAAAGCCCCAGCCCATATACCTGGCAAAACCATCTAAGAAATTACCAACACCATTATCTAATGTTTCACCAAATACTCTATATTTCCCACCTTCATAAGCTATAACTTGGGTATTGGCTCCAGAAGCATAAAGCATAACAGGATCTTTAGCATCAGTAAGAACTCTTCCAATTTCAAGATGTGCAATACAATGATTAATGCCAATTAATGGCTTTTTATATTTCAAAGCAAGTTCTTTCGCCTTTTCCATCCCAACAACTAAACATGGAGCCATGCCTGGAGATTGAGAAAACGAAACTAAATCAATATCATCCATAGTAAGGCCAGCTTCATTCAAAGCATCTTCGACAACACGATCTTTACATTCTTTATGGTGATTCTTAGCTTCAGTTGGATGTATCCCACCTTTTTTAGTCGTATAACTATCTTTTAAATTAGCTAACATTTTACCTTTATCATTTATTATACCGCAACCAAACGTATGTGCAGTACTTTCAATACCTAAACAGATCATATTTTAAGAAAAAGAACTATCTATTTAAAAAATTATTGTTAAAATTCTAACGAATCTAGCTAACGCTAATTAAAAATAATCATTTAATTTCAAATAAAATTCTAGTCCCTTAACTACTAAAAAATTATCATTCAATTCTAAAGAAGAATATAGTTCACACTATTCTAAGATATTATTTATGACATAGACATAGCTAACACTAATCAAAGAATTGTGTATAAATTTTTTTTAGAAAAAAAATAAAAAAAAAGAACCATGCATAGAGTTAAACGAACGATTGGAAATCGCATGCTGAATACGTCGCCGAAGCTTCGCACTTACACATCGATTCCATCAAACCTGTGTTTTACAGGAGTTCTAAGATATCTCGTTTCAAGGATGGCTTCGCGCTTAGATGCTTTCAGCACTTATCCATATAAAGCGTAGCTGCCCTGCATACCCTTTTGGATAACAGGTAAACCAGAGGCTTCGAGTCTTCGTTCCTCTCGTACTAGAAGATCCTTCCTTTCAGATATCAACATTTCCAGTAGATATTAAACCAACTGCCTCACAGCGTTGTGAACCCAGCTCACGACCCCTTTTAATTGGTGAACACCCACACCCTTGGCTGCTTCTGCACAACCAGGATAGGAGGAGCCGACATCGATGTAGCAAGCCTCGCCGTCGATAAACTCGTAATAGAGAAAATTCTATAGAATAAGCTCTATTAACTATGAGCTCTCAGGCGAGACAACTCTGTTATCCCCGGAGTAACTTTTCGGTCATCTCTAGCCCCCATCAAGGAGGACATAGAGGTTCGCTAGACCTATATTTCTATCCTGGATTCAATCTTGTTATGAATCCAGTCAGGCTGGCTTTTGCTCTTGCACTCTACACTCGATTTCTGACCGAGTTGAGCCAACCATTGGGCACTGTTGATATTTTTTCAACAGTGTGCCACCCCAGCCAAACTGTCTAACTGTCGCTGTCCTTCTTACGAAGTGAGCAACGTAAATTTTGAAGAGTGGTGTTTCACATTTTGTCTACACTTAATCCGAAAATCAAGCTTGAGCGACTCCCACCTACGCTACGCAACAAAATTCACATTGCAACAACAACCTACAGTAAAGTTTCACGGGGTCTTCACTTCCCACTGGAAATCTCTGGCCTTCGCACCAGAATGGAGAGTTCGGAGAGTTGTAGCTAGGGACAATGAGGGTCTCGTTACATCATTCATGCAGGCCGTCAATCAAACGGCAAGGCATTTCGCTCATGTTTGTTACTTTCACTTCAACGAAGCTACTAACCAACAATGTTGGCGGGTCAACATTTCTGTTAATATAGAAATTATATGATAATTTACTATACTAGAAAAATACAAATCATTTTTCATGACCTCCGCTAATCGCTTAGCGGGTCGGACTATATCTTCATCAATATTGATGTTTAGCGTGTAGTCTCTGAGGGGTCAATGACGACTTCCCTGCTGATTGTCCGCACTTATTTCGTTGCCGATATAAGATACTCGGATGTTCCAGCATATAGCTAAATTTATATCCTTTCTTATTTTATGATTATGTTTAACATCAGGTCTTAAGGCAGCTATTCCACCTTAAGAGAGTTATAGTTACCCCCGCCGTTTACCTGCTCTTAGCTCCCTTGAAAAGGAGTTTGAAGTACAGGCACTGGGCAGATGTCACCTCCTATACACACCTTTACAGGCTAGCAGGAGGTTAAGTTTGTGTTAAACAGTCGGACCCTCTCTGTAATTGCACCCTGCAATCGCAAACATACATTCACAATCGCAGGGACCCCTTATACCGAAGGTACGGGGCTAATATGTCGAATTCCCTTAACTACGTTTCCTCTTCACACCTTAGGCTTCTCACCTAGGGACACCAGTGTTGGTTCTTTGTATAGTTACTTAAGATTTATTCTCATTCCATTTTTAAGAACTCAAGAAATCAACCAAATACCTCATACGAGATACTCATCCTACATTTAATCAAGTTCTCATCATTACAATACTCCCTTGATTTATTGTAGTTAACACACAAAAATGTGTTGGTCTATTCGCAAGCGTCAGAAATAAGACTTGCGTTGCCGCACATACTTAAGTAGTAAAGGAATATTAACCTTTCTCCCATTCCCATCATTCGATTTACGAACTAGGTTAGGACTAACTAACCCTTGACTGATCTACATTGTCAAGGAACCATGGCCCTTACGGTGACAGATATTCTCAATCTGCTAAGGTCCTACTACCACCAGGATTCTTATTTCTATGAGGTTCATATTCTCTCACAAGAATACTTTTGCCCTCATAGAACACCTACCTACCATTCACTTTCGTGACCTGCAGTATCGGTAACTAACTTAACCCCGTCCATTTTAGGGGCCTATAATCTTGACAAGTAAGCTGTTACGCACTTTTTAAAGGATGGCTGCTTCTGAGCCAACCTCCTCGCTGTCTCTGATTATAGACACCCTTCACCCTTTAATACTTAGTTAGTATTTTGGGACCTTAACTGCAGTCTGGGTTGTTCCCCTCTCGGTACTCAAGTTTACCCCGAGCACCCGTCTCCTAACATCTTCAAGGCTAGAACATTCGGAGTTGGACAAAGAACCGAGCCCTTTCGAGCCCTAAATCCTCAATCCGTATCTCTAGAATTCTAGCACCCTCAATTAGGGGTTGACTACGGCCAACTTCGGTAGGAACCAGCTATCGCCAAGCTCGATGGGCTTTTTACCCCTAGCCAGAGGTTAGGAAAGCACTTGCTCATAGCAGAGTTGCAGACCTCCACGAAGTATTACCTTCGCTTCATCTTACCTCAGGTTAGATCGCTTGGCTTCGGGTCATATCCAAGTGACTAAAGACACTTTCATATCTCGTTCATCATAAATTACGAACAATCGCTTTCGCTTTGGCTTCAGTTTATTTAACCTCGCCACTTAAATATACTTCCTGGCACGTTATTCAAAACGTACGATAGAACTTTCGCCCTATCAATCCATAGCTATTAGGTTTCAGGATCTTTTGACTTCCTGTCAAGGGTTCTTTTCAACTTTCCATCGCTGTACTGTTTTTCTATCGGACTTAAAATGTATTTAAGGTTGGAAGTTGATGCCTCCCATATTCGCGCCTAATATCCAATAGACGCTACTCAAGATACCATCAAAATCCTTCTCAGTTACCTCTACGTGACTTTCACACTTTATCGTGCTTCTTTCCAGAAGACTTCGAGTTCCCAAGAGAGGATAAAAGACGGTCTATAACACCACATCTTCTTTCTCTTTCAAGAAAGAATTCAGTTTGCCTTGTGTTGCGTTCGGTCGCTCTTACTAACAACATCTCAATTGATTTTTTTTCCTGCAGGTACTAAGATGTTTCAATTCCCTGCGTTGCTTATCCTGACGGACTTAATGCTGAGGTCGCATTCAGGAACCCTCGGTTCAAAGACTACGTGCGTCTAGCCGAGGCATTATGTAGCTTGTCACACCCTTCATCATTATTTTAAGCCGAGTCATCCACCTAATAGCTTCTCCACTCTATGCATGGTTTCATGAATATCAACCCATATCAAGAATAATTCAATTAGTCTTGACGTTCATTTATTGAATAAATGAATATGAAATATATAAAATGGACCCGCTGGGACTTTCATCCATCCTGCAAATTGCAGAGACTGACTTTGAACCCAGGACCTCTGCCTTGCAAGGGCAGCGTTCTTCGACTGAACTACAGGCCCATTATGAAAATGAGTCGGTTTAGTAACTCTATTAGATTTTTAAAATAAAAAAGGAGGTGATCCAGCCGCAGGTTCCCCTACGGCTACCTTGTGACGACTTA
>CAZTWQ010000025.1:5655-16905 GCA_964618315.1 uncultured Methanosarcinales archaeon | reverse complement strand
GTATCACAGGATATGAGAACAAGTGGCAAGTCATTAAAAGCATCTTTAATCAAAGGAATAACTGATCAGGGAGCAGATGTTATTGCTATAGATGGTTTTTGCTCTACACCTAAGCATTACTTTGCAGCTTACTCTTTAAAGGCACCTGCTTCTATAATGGTTACAGCATCACATAATCCAGGGCAATATAATGGTTTTAAATTTACCAGAGATAATGCAATAGCAATATCTGGCGATACAGGGATAAAGGATATAGAAAAACTAGTAATCGAGAATAAATTTGAAGATGTTTCTAGTAAGGGTAAGATAATAAAAAAAGATGTAACTGATGATTACAAAAAGTATCTATTAAAATTTATTGAGCCTTCAAAAGTAAGACCAATGAAAATTGTCATAGATGCTGGAAATGGTACTGGCGGTAGAGAACTAGAATTAGTATTAGACAAATTACCTTTGGACGTTATTAAGATGTATTTTGAACCAGATGGCACCTTCCCTAATCATGAAGCTAATCCTTTATTAGATGAAAATGTAGTTGATATAAAGAAAAAAATCTTAGAAGAAAATGCTGATTTTGGGATAGCTCCTGATGGAGATTCAGATAGAGTATTCTTTTTCGATGAAAACGGAGAAAGGATATCTGGAGATTTTATGACTGCTTTGATTGCAGAAAAGATGTTAGAGAAAAACCCTGGTGCTAAAATAATATATGATCTTAGGAGTTCTTGGGTGACTGCCGAGTATATCAAGAAAGCAGGAGGGATACCTATAATGTGGAGAGTTGGACATGCTTTTATCAAGGATAAGATGAGGGAGATAGATGCTATCTTAGGTGGAGAAGTATCATGTCATTTTTATATGAAGGATAATTTTAATACAGATTCTGGAATTATTGCAGCATTAAGGGTAATCCAGATTTTCTCTGAAAAAAACAAAAAAGTAAGTGATATAATTAAGCCTTTGAAAAAATATTCTGCATCTGGTGAGATCAACTCAAAAGTTGAAGATAAAGAAGCAAAGATGAAAGAACTAGCTTCTAAGTATAAAGATGGGAAAATCTCATGGTTAGATGGTGTTAGGATTGATTTTGAAGATTGGTGGTTTAACGTAAGGCCCTCAAATACAGAACCATTGTTAAGGTTGAACTTAGAAGCTAAGAGCAAAGAATTAATGGAAGAGAAGAGAGACGAAGTTCTTAATTTAATTAGAGATTAAGTTTTTGATATACTTTTTGGATATGTTTAAAAATATAGGACTATTTTCCTCTAAAACTATGGGTAGTAATGGAAAAGAAATTGATATAGTCGCAGTAGATAGGGAATATACTGGTCCTGATGATTTGGTTACAGATTTTAGATTATTAGCTTCTAATATGAGAGATAGACCTTCTATTTTTTTGTTTCCTGAAGAGATTTTTTGGGGTAGACCTATACTTAGATCAGAAGGTATTAGCTTAGCAGAGAGGTTACATGAAATTGCTAATGAAGTGGGGGATGTTTATGCAGTTTATTCTTTATTTGAGGGGCAAGAACCAGAAAGAAGGAAGGGGGTTACTAAGTATAAGTATGTCACTAACACTGGTTATATTGTTTGTCCTGATGGGGAACACTTTGTTTCTTATTTTAAGATTTCAACTGCTGATAGGGGGGAAGTATTGTGTGGGCGGGATTGGGGGGTTATATCGGAAAATACTCATTGTTCTGGAATAGCAAAGAGATATGTTTATGCCCGAGCTAAGGCACTTGAAAGGTTTCCTAGGGTAGATATTGATAGTGCTCCAATTGAAGTTAGGCTTTGCACTGATGCTACTTTGTATGGTACATCATCAGATGGTAAATCCCATATAGCAGATAGTCATCCAGCAAAACTAGTTTGTGATCCCATGGATTTGATGTTGGTTCCTGCATATGGGCTAGAATTAACAGAACGTGACTCAGGTTACATCCTTAAACAGTTGAATCCAGATGGTTTAGCCATAGTATTAAATAGACGTCTTACTTCAACTAGTTTATCTTTTGTTTCTCATTCTGAACCTACTGTAATGTATGGTAATTTAAGAGATTTTAGTTATAATGGATTTAGGGTTAGGGGTGTTAAATAGGTTTTATGCTTTTTCTCCACAAAACCAAACACAACATAAAACCACTTAAATTCTATGAACCTTTGAAAATACCCCCTATTTTCAAAAGGTTTATAAACAATAAACCAATTCTATAGGTTGAAGTGAGAGAAGAAAAGCGAGAATACTGTTTTCTCACAAATTTGTAAAATGAAGTTAAAACCTAGTAAGAGACCGAAGAAAAGATACATTGTTTTTGAAGTTGTCTCTGATAAACTAAATGATGACTCAGCTATTTACAAATCCATAAGAAGTGCTGCTATGAACATCTTAGGTGTTAAGTATTCTGAAGCAGGTATAAGGTTTTTAAAAGACAAATACAGGTCAAGGATTCATAGGGGGATATTCAGAGTTAACAACGATTATTCGAAAAGCTTAATAAGTGGTCTTAATAAGGGTCATGTTGTTAAGACAGTCGGTGTAAGTGGGATATTGAAGAAGGCTGAGAATAAATATTTGAAGATTGCAAGTTAAAAATTAAAAAATGAGTTTGAGGTGAATTAAAAAATGGTTGAACCAATGCCACATCAATTAATGGGTTATGATAGGGCCATAACCATGTTTAGTCCAGATGGAAGATTATTACAAGTTGAATATGCTAAGAAGACAGTAAGGCAAGGCAGTACTGCTATAGGTCTTGCTTGTTCAGATGGCGTATTGTTTGTTACTGATAAAAGGATTGTCGATGGACTAGTCGTTCCAGAGAGTGTAGAGAAAATCTGGCAGATAGACAGCCATATTGGAGCAACTGCTTCAGGTATATTGTCTGATGCTAGGGTTTTAATCGAAAGAGCACAGCTTAAGGCTCAACAACATACTGTAACATATGATTCACCAGTTGATGTTATAACAATTGTAAAAGATATATGCAATCTAAAACAGATATGTACTCAAAGTGGTGGATTAAGACCATTTGGTGTTTCTGTTTTGGTCGGTGGTATTGACAGGGATAAACCAACTTTGTATGAAACAGACCCTACTGGAATATTCTTTGAATACAGGGCAAGTGTTATTGGAGAGGGCGAAGTGGAGATAGAAGAGATACTACATAAAGAGTACAAACCTGAAATAACAATTGAAAATGGACTGAAGCTTTGCTTAAAGGCTTTGCAAAAGGTTTTAGGAGATAATTTTAGTATGGAAAGGATAGATTCTGCTTACATAAAAACAGACGAAAAGAAATTCAAGAAATTCTCAAAAGAAACTATTGAGAGAAATCTTGGCGAAAAAGCTAAGAAAAACAAGAAGAAATGATTGAATTTAACTATAAGGTGATATAAGATGAGTAAATTGATAGCAAAAGAAAAAGATATAGTAGTTCCCGGAGAAGTACTTGCAGAAGGTATGGATAATCTTCCAAGTATGGGAACCTACAGAGAAGGAGATAAGATTCTGGCAGGGAGACTAGGTATGGTCCATATTGATGGAAGGACTATAAAGTTGATTCCTATGTCAGGCAAATATAATCCAAAAAGAGGAGATGTTATTATATGCGAAGTTATGGATATAAACTTCGGCGGATGGAGAGTTAATACAAATTCTGCTTATTCTGCAATGTTATCCATGAGAGATGGAACCTCTGAATTTATTCAGAAAGGCGCTGACCTAACACAATATTTCAATCTTGGCGAACATATTATTGCTCAGGTTGTTAACGTCACATCACAGAAGTTGATTGACCTAACAATGAAAGGACCTGGTTTGCATAAGCTTACTGGCGGTAGAATAATTGAAGTTTCTCCGTATAAGGTTCCTAGAGTAATAGGAAAACAAGGTTCAATGGTCAGTATGATCAAGAGGGCAACCAACTGTCAAGTTGTAGTTGGACAAAATGGATTAGTATGGATACATGGAAAACCAGAAGGCGAATTATTGGTAGAGCAATCAATAAGAAAGATAGAAAAAGAAAGCCATTTATCTGGGCTTACTGATGCTATGCAGAAATTCCTTGAAAAAGAAACAGGAGTTAAATTAGGAACTAGTGCTAAGGTAGAACCTAGCGCTAAATTAGGGTGATTATGATGGGTTATAAGAAAAGATTAAATGATAGGGCCTTTGACGAGGCAAGACCAATGGTCGCAAAAGTAGGAGTGATCAAAAAAGCAGATGGTTCTGCTTACTTTAAATTTGGGAATACCTGGGCTTATGCAGCTGTATATGGACCTCGGAATTTGTATCCTAAATTTTTACAAAATCCTTCAACAGGAATTTTAAGGTGTAATTATAATATGATGCCTTTTTCTTCAGTTGGAGACAGGGTAAGACCTGGCGGATCAAGAAGATCAAAAGAGATATCTATGGTAACAAAGCATGCTTTATTACCTGCGCTTAATCTTGAAGATTTTCCAAATTCTGTTGTGGATGTTTATATCGAACTTCCAGAGACAGAAGCAGGTTCAAGAACTGCTGGAATAAATGCAGCTTCTATGGCACTTGCAGATGCAGGGTTAATCATGAAAGATTTAGTCGCTTCAGTATCTGTTGGAAGAGTTGACGATAAGTTAGTAGTTGATTTAGACTATGCAGAAGAATCTTATCCTGACGGACCAGTTGCAGACATACCTATTGCTTTTATGCCAGGTTCTGGTAAAATATCTCTGCTTCAGATGGATGGTTTAGTATCTAAAGAACAGATGAAGGAAGTAATTGAGATGGGCAAAAAGTCATGTCAAGAGATCTATGAAATTCAGAAACAAGCGTTGAAGGATAAGTACGCAAAAGGTGGTAACAATGAATAAAGACCTAAAGAATCACATTATAGAACTTCTTAAAGTTAATAAAAGACTTGATGGAAGAGATCTATTAGAATACAGAAAACCTGTAAATCTAGAGTATGGTTTTACAAAAACAGCAGAAGGTTCTGCAAAAATAACTCTTGGTGATACGGAAGTTTTAGTTGGAGTAAAACTAGAGATGGGAAAACCATATCCAGATAGGGAAGGTGAAGGAACTATCATGGTTGGAGCAGAGTTATTGCCTTTGTCAAATCCTAGATTTGAGTCAGGTCCACCTAGCATTCAAGCTATTGAGTTAGCAAGAGTTATTGATAGGGGAATCAGAGAAAGTGGCTGTCTAGATTTTAAGAAATTATGTGTCAAGAAAGGCGAGCAAGTATGGCTTGTATTGATTGATATCATTTCTTTGAATGATGCAGGTAATCTATTCGATGCTTCTTCATTAGCAGCATATGCAGCTTTGCAAAATACGGTATATCCTGGATTTAAGGATGATGTAGTAGATTATAAGCACAAGACTGATAAGCATCTTGAACTTGAGAATGTTCCTTTATCCGTCACTGTTTGTAAGATTGGTGATTATCTTATTATTGATCCTACAACAGAAGAAGAAAAAGCAATAGATGCCAGATTAACTGTAGCTTCACTTGCAGACGGTACATTATGTGCTATGCAAAAAGGCGGTGAATCTCCATTGACTCAGGAAGACATAACTAAAATGATCGATATTGGGATTGAAAAAGCAAAAGAACTTAGAGGGGTACTTAAAAATGGCTGAAGAAGTTGAAACCTACAATAAGTATGAAACAGCAAGGATACTTGGAGCAAGGTCTTTGCAGATATCTATGGGGGCTCCTTTCTTGATAAAGTTAGATGAGAAAGACCTTGAAGAGATTAAGTATAATCCTGTAGCGATTGCTAAGATGGAATTTGCAGAAGGTGTAATCCCTATAACAGTTAAAAGACCTTTCCCTGTTAGTGAAAGTTATGAATCTGCTAAGGAATCCAAGAAGTCTAAGGAAACTAAAGAAGCTTAATTCTTTTTTTATTTTATTTGTTTTTAATTCTTAAGTTATTTAGGAAATCATCAATATCAATAGTATCTTTATCCTGATACAACAACGGATTCAAACAATATATATCTTTATTCTAAAACTTTAATAACGGATTCAAACACGGTCGTGCTTTGCACGCCCTCTTCGTAAAGGAAAAATCCGAACTTTGTAACGGATTTTCCCTCTACACTCAATTTTTATCCATAGTTGCTGGTTTTTTCCGATATTAATAAATACTCAATTGTTTTTTCATGATATTATGAAAGAAATAACATTGGAAAAACTAGATAAGTATTTCTCTGTTACAAAGAAAGCTATTGGACTTGCTACTAAGAGCGGTAATAGGACTAAACTTGTCAAAGAAAGGGAAGATTGTCTTGATATGATTAATCGTTATTTCTCAGACGCTTTGCATTTTAAATCTAAAGATGATTTTGTCAATGCGTTTGCTGCTTTGAACTATGCCCATGGGTGGTTAGATGCTTGTGCAAGAATAGGTATATTTGACGTTCATGATTCTACTTTGTTTACTGTTGATTGATTGTTTTTTGAGTAACAAAAGATTTATAAACCAGTTAAGGTTCAATAATTATAAGATGAGCGAAGAAAACAAAATAAAACAAATAAGAAGACATATTGACAGGATTGATACAGTTATAATAACTGCACTTGCAGAAAGACTTTCTTTAATGCCAGATGTTGCAGAATATAAGATGGCTAATAATATTCCTATTTTTGACGAAGCAAGAGAAGTTGAGATCATGAAGAAGCTTAAGGGTATAGCTGCTGAACAAGGTCTTGATGAAAGCTTTGTTGAAGAAGTGTTCTTAAGCGTATTTAACGAGTCTAAAAGGATACAGAACGATATAATTACTAAGACTGAGTAATTCTTATAATTGCATAAACACTTTATCTGTCTTTATAGCAATTCCTTTATTTTTCTTCATTATTTGTTCAGAAGTCATATTTGCTATACCTAGTGCAACAAGTTCTCCTTTTAATGTCATTATCGCAACCAGTTCTTCTTTTTCTATTCCTGATTCTAGTTCGCATATCCCTGGAATAGCAAGATCCCTTCCATGTGTTAGTGGTTTAATGGTTGAGTCTATTATCCATACTTTAGGCAGATGCCTGGTTGCATTCTCTATAGGCTGTATTATCTTTCTTATGAACTTATCATTGTTCCCTTCTTTGTAATAATGGAATGCATCTGTCAGATCCTGTAGTGTATATTTTGTTGACTCATCAAAGGAAGCAACTTTTGTTCTTCTTAATTCAGCCATATGGGCTCCACAACCTATTTTTAATCCGATATCATGACAAATTTTTCTGATATATGTCCCCGCCTGGCATCCTATCTTAAATAAAACATCTTGCCCATCAATCTCTAAGACATCTAGGTAGTAAATCTCCCTTGTTCTTTCTACTCTTCTTACTGCTGATTTTACAGGTGGTTTTTGTCTTATCTTCCCCATAAATTCATTTAGTACTTGTTTTATCCTTTCTGTATCGACTTCTTTATGTAAATGCATTACAGTGATGTATTCTTTTCCTGCAGGTAATAATGCCTGGACTATCCTTGTACCTCTGCCTACCGCAACAACCAGTAAACCCGTAACTCTTGGATCCAAGGTTCCTGAATGACCTGCTTTTTTTACCTTTAGAATTCTCTTGACATAATCACTTACCTGATGAGAAGTAGGTCCTGATGGCTTGTCTATATTTACAATGCCATAGTTAATTATCTCTTTTGTTGTTCTGTTTTCTGGTTCTATTCCAAAGTTAGGACTAGCTTGTTTCTTGACCAATACAGTTCTTTCTATGTTTTCAAATGGTAATTGACTCATATTTAGAAGAAATCTTTTATTTATTATTAAATTTATTGGTTGAATAGAATTATCTAACCTTTTTGCATGGGTGCTACTTGATGCGGTTCAATTCTTTTTGGAATTGGTGCTTGTTTTGGAGCAGGTGTTTTTGGCTGATCTCTTTTTAGCTCTTTTATCTTTGCTTTTTCAATCTCTTTTGTTTTTTCTTCTTTTCCAGTTTCTTTAGGTTTTTCTTCATTACCTGATAAAGCATCTTTAACGTCAATCTCTACTTCCTTTTCATCTTTTTTTACTGGTTTTTTCTTTGGTTCTTCTTTAGGTTTTTCCTCAGGAGCACCAAGTATCTCTACTGTTACGATTCCTGCTTCATCTTTTTTACAGTTGACTTTGATATGATGTGGTGGGTTTTTTAGACCATGTTTCCAAAGTTCCAGATTAGCATATTTCCCAATCTTAACTTCAGTCCCTTTCATATGTTTTAGGGCAAATTCTCTTAAAGCACTAACTGCTCTGTTTGTTCTTTTCCAGTTAGGTGCTCTTTGATATTTCTTTCTAAGAGGAACATTATAAACTCTTTCCAGGACAATCTTGTCTTGTTTTTTATCTTCTTTTTTTGCCATTTTCTTGAAAGTTTTATGCTTTGGTCTTTATCCTTCTCCAGCTTCTCTTTATAACAGTGTGTCTGCCTGGATGGACCTTTCTTCCTTTACCATACTTTTTAGGTACGGTCCAGAATGGAGCCCACTTTGTCTGCCTATTTAACTTAGTCAGTCTTTTCTTTCTGCTTGGATGTTTATATCTTGACATTTTTTTATACTCTCTTGATATTGAATTCTTTTTTCTTAGGTTGTAATTGTTTTAATACGGTTTTTAGTTGCTCATCACTTATTTTTTCTTTTATTTGACCTTGTTGTATTGCCTGTCCTAAAATGACCAGCAATTGAACAGCCATTTCCTGATGAGCAGATTTAAGGTTTCCGTACCTCTCTAATGCTTCTTTTGATAGGTATTGTTTGACACCAGCTTCAAGTTGTTCAACTTGAGCTTGTAGTTGTTGATGTTCGTTTGATTGTTGATTTAATGCTTCTTGTTGTTTTTGGATTTCTGCTATTTTTCTCTTTTTAAGTTCTTCTAAATCGTTCATTTTGAAGTAGGAAAATTTTTAATTTTGCGTTCTTCTAACTCATCCATTTTATTCTGATTTTGGAGCTTCAGCTTTTACTTCTGGTTTAGTTTCTACCTTTGGAGCTTCTTTAGGTGTTTCAGCTTTCACTACTTCAGGTTTAGCTTCTACCTTAGGCTTCTCTACCTTTGGTGCTTCAGTCTTTACTTCTGCTTTAGGAGCTTCAGCCTTTGGTGCTTCTACCTTAGGCTTATCAGCTTTTACTTCTACCTTAGCCTTTTCTGCCTTTGGTTTCTCAGCTTTTACTACTTTAGGTTTAACTTCCACCTTAGGTTTCTCTGCTGGTTTGTTTTCACCTATTTTCTTAGCAACACCATCCATGATCTTGATTCCTTTTGGAGTGATAATTCTTCCTTTATGAACTCCCTTTGCACCTTGTTTTACTAATTCAGCTTTTTCCAATTGCTGTAGAACTTTTCTTAATATGTTACCTGAACCTTTTTTGAATATTTCTGGCTGATGACCTCTGTTTTTCCTTCCGCCATATAATGTTCTTAGTTTAGAAACGCCAATAGGACCTTTTAATCTTACTTTTCTTAGAACAGCAGCAACCCTTACAACCCACCAATCCTCTCTTGCAGGAGGTCTTTCTTTATGAACTCCAGTCTTTACAAAAGAAGCCCATTCTGGTGCTTTGATAGATTCTACTTTAGCTAATTCTTTAGCTAATTCTTCTATTAGCTCGTTTGGATCGATATCATATATTGTCATTTTTATTCTTTGTTTTCTTTATTTTATCACGCCTTGCGGCGTTAGATTAGTTATACTGAAATAACCTATATGGTAGAATTGATGGGTTGTTTATAAACCTTTTGGAAATTATTTTTCGTAGTCTTAAATTCAATATTGTGAGGTTAATTGGGTGAATTAGGGGCTTTTCTATATTCTATACTATTTGCACCGTATTCTTTTAGGAGTTCATCTACTGACTTATCCATTACCTTATAATTACTTTCTATATCTGGTTCATCGCCCCTATATGTTACAGTTAATGGGCTAAGTTTACTTACTACAGCCCCATGTGCAATCACTTCATCCTTTCTGAATATAGTCAAACAACCCAGTTCTGGTTCATCCAAAATATCTAGCTTATCTATAAGTGTATTTGCTTCAATTTGACTTACTGATCTTTCTTCTGGAATAACCTCTGTGATATAAAATGCAGTTCCTATACAATTTATATGTATACCATCAGGTTGTGTTGATTTAATTCTTTCTTCAAAATTCATATAATACTTAGAATATAAATCTTTATTTAAGTCTTTTTATTTTGTTGTTACTAATTAGTATTAAATAAGTTAGAGTATGGGGATTATGATATTAAACTTATCTAATAGACATAATATTTATAAACTTCTTATTTATAGCCATATTAGGTGGATAACATGACTGAAACAGCAGAACTATTAAAGAATATAAAAGTACAAAAACCATTAATACATCATATAACTAACTGGGTAACAATATATGATTGTGCAAATATAGTGAGGGCAATAGGTGCATTACCAGTAATGGCTCATGCAAAAGAGGAGTCAGCAGACATGTCAAAAATTGCATCTGCTTTAGTCCTGAATATAGGAACTCTAACAATAGAACTAATAGAATCAATGAAAATAGCTGGTAAATCAGCAAATGAAAAGGGAATTCCGATTGTTTTAGATGCAGTTGGAGTGGGTGCAACAAAATTTAGGGATGACAAGGTATTAGAATTATTAGATGAGCTTAAAATTGACATAATAAAAGGAAATGCTTCAGAAATAGCCAAATTAGCAGGAGAAAAAGTAAATACAAATGGAGTTGAAGCAACAAAAGTCGAAGCTGATCTAATACTGGTAGCAAAAAAATTAGCTAGCGAAAGAAAAGTAACTGTTGTAATAACAGGAAAAGAAGATATCATAACAAATGGGACTGATACTTACTTATGCAAAAATGGTCATGATATGATGGGTTCTATAGTAGGGACTGGCTGTATGGTCACTTCTGTAATAGGGGCGTTTGCAGCTGTTGAAAAAAATTATGCAATGGCTGCTGCATCAGCATTAGTATGTTTTGGAATCGCAGGCGAACTTGCATCAAGAAACAGTGCAGGACCAGGCAGCTATAAACAATCATTCTACGATGAAATCTACAATTTAGATGAGACAGATATACATAATATGGAACAATTAAAGGAAATAACAGCAAAATCAGAGAGCAAATAAAAACAAGAAATTTTGTAAATCTATGGGAATAGACAAAATTTCTCTAATTCATAAAGTATAGAACTTTATGAACAACAAGAAATTTTGTAAATCTATGGGAATAGACAAAATTTCTCTAATTCATAAAG
>CAZTWQ010000025.1:0-5555 GCA_964618315.1 uncultured Methanosarcinales archaeon | reverse complement strand
TATAGAACTTTATGAACAATAAAAAATTATAATGAAACCAACTCTAAATGAAATCGATTTATATTTCATAACAGATAGTAATCTTACAAAAAAGACAATTCTTGATGATGTAAAAGCAGTAATAAAAGCAGGGGTAAAGATAATTCAATATCGTGAAAAAGATAAATCTATAAAAGTAATGCTTAAAGAAGCAAAAGAAATCAAAGGGTTGTGCGATAAAAACAACGTATTATTAATAATCAATGATAATGTCGATATTTGTAAGTCAATAGATGCAGATGGTGTTCATTTAGGAATTAAAGACTTATCCTATAAACAAGCAAGAGAATTATTAAAAGATAAGATAATCGGATTAACTATACATAATGTTGAAGAAGCAACTAAAGCAGAAGAACTTGGTGCAGACTATATCGGAGTTTCCCCAATCTTTGAAACAAAGACTAAACTTGATGCTGGTCCGGCAGCAGGGTTAAAACTAATCAAAGATATTAAAAAAGCAGTCGAAATACCTCAGGTTGCGATAGGCGGCATCAACCTGGAAAACATTGACAGCATAATAAACGCAGGGGCAACATCAGCAGCCGTTATTTCAGCAATAATAACAAAAGACGACGTTGAAGCTGAGTGTAGAAAATTTATCAATAAACTAGCATCTCAAATTAAATCCAGTTGAAGCTGGACTTCTTAGATGAAAGATAAGGGAAACTTAGTTTTGTGATTGAGTTATACCCTGATCTTATGTCTGATGAAAGTGAATCTTGTTACTTTGCCTGTTTCATCACTCTTGTAGATAGTAATTCTTGTTTTTCCACCTGCGTATTTTAAGGGTGCACTGGCTCGAGATGTACCGTCTTTTGTTGTTGATCTTAAGACTAGTACTAATTGTATGGCTCCAATATCACCCAGAGTGAATATAGCTGCTGCGAAACAAGCTGATGTTGTTTTAGAATGGGCTTTGAGATAAGGCAAATCTGTATTCTTATATATTTCTATAGTGGTGGGTTAGTATTGTCCACAAAAAAATAATGCCTGATAAAATGTGGACAATAATCTGTGATTACCATTCAATGAGTTATTTAAAATTGGTATGTCTATTGGAATTGGGTTATATCTTAATTAATAAAATAAATGACATCATAAAATCGGCTTAGTAGAAAAAGTCCGTCTGTGCCATGAATGCCATTAATACCGCAGGTATTCATGGCATGGCCAGGACGGAGCTTACTGGGTTGCCACACTTTAGTGTGGCGTTCCGGTCAGCGTAGTAGGACTTTTTCTACTAAGCCCATAAAACCAAAAGATTTATATATAGTATATACTTATACTATAGTATAAATATATAAGGTGAGTCAAATGGACACAGAAGTATTACATTATCCCAGGTTAGATACAATATTGAATGTTGAAAAGATAATCAGGATAGCTATGGATCCACTTTCAAAGAATGAGATTGATAGGAGATTAACTAAGAAAGTGATGAGACCTACACTTAATGTTATTCTTAATTATCTTGAAGAGAGTGGGAAGATTGCTATGCTTAAAGAGGGAATAATCTGGATATATCATAGAGATATCAGCCCTAAGCTTAGAACTAAAATAAGAAAAGGAGTTACAGTAATGTAACATGAAGAAAGAAGTTGAGATTCAATTTGATAAAGATGCCTATAAGGAATATGAAGAATTACAAGAATTTGTTACAGAATGTAAAACATCAAAGAAAAAACCAACTTATGATCAATTACTTACTTCTATCAATACAGCAATAAAGAATTTAAAAGCAGATCCTCATTACGGCGATTTAATCCCTAGAAAGAATATCTCAAAAGGAGTTATCCAAAAATATGGAACAGATAAGATATTGAGGGTAGAACTTGTGGGTTATTGGAGACTTTTGTATACTTTAGTTGGTGATGAAGTAAAAATCATTGCTTTTATTCTTGAATTTATGGATCATAACAGATATAATAAGATATTTGGCTATAAGAAGAAATAGATCTTCTTGGTTTTGTTTATTATCCTTGAATGGGTTTTGAGATAAGTCTAGTTAAGTTCTCTATTTATACAATAATTGTACATATATATACAAAAATAGGAAGATTTATATAGTAATAACAATACCTTATGAATATGGCACATAATGAAAATGAGATTAATGCTGAAGAACTCTTCGAGTTAATCGGATCTATCTCAAAATTCATAGAGAAAGAAATTAAGATGTATGCATTAGGCGGTACTGCATTGACTATACTCCATATCAAAAAATCAACAAGGGATGTTGATGTTAATATAGAATCTATAGGGGAATATAAATATATTTGTAAGATTTTTGATGATTTGGGTTTTGAGAAAAAAGGAATCCGTTGGATTAGTCAGGAAGGATTAGCATTTGATATGTTTCATGGATCAAATATCCTGGGAACTGACTTGCTTCCGGATTGTATAGGCAAATCTAAGTTTATAAGATCTTTTGGCAATATCAAGCTTTATACTTTGCCTTTGGAAGACATAATCATAAGTAAATTGGCAAGGGGAGATTCGAGAGATTTTGATGATATCAAAGGAATATTAGAGATTGAAAAGATTGATATTAGAGAACTTGTTCAAAGATATAAGGAAACGATGGAAACTTCTATTGTGGCTAATTATAAACAAAAATTATTGGATTTGATCGAGATTAAGTTTAAAGATTGGGGGTTCAGTCTTGATAATAGTTTGATAGGCGAGGTTAAAAGATGGGAATTGCAATAGAAAAGAAGCTTACTGAAGCAGGATATAAGATGCTGGGGGATGATGAAAGTATAGAGCTGCTGATCTTAAATATTTTGAAGACTGATAATATTAGATATTTAAAAGCAATACCTTTCCTTATTTATAAGCATAAAGCAGATATAAATAGTATTTGGAAAAAGATTAAAAGCAAGGGGGATGAAGAGTTATTTCATGCAATATATGCTATAACTATAAATTTATTCAATGAATTTAATATTAAAGGGATCCTTCCAGATTATGATAAAGGCGAAGCTGGAAAATATGATAAATATATCAGAAATAAAGATCTAAACTACAATGAATTTAAGGACGAATTTGAATTACAATTAAGGACTGAGACTAAACCAACTCTTTTTATCGATAAACCCAAGATATATGCTGAAAGGGATTTGCAGATGTATCTTTCTAATCTTTTTACAAAAAAGGAGAAACAGATTATCAAAAGATTACTCGAAGAAAAACCTATTAGCAGGACTGATTATGAATATTATTCAAGAAAAACAAAGAAGAAGCTTAACAGTATAATCGGTTTGCAGGATTTTGCTAAGGCACTCTATACCAAAACTCCAAAATATGATCAAGGATTGTACAATCTAAAGAAAAAACTTGAAGATTGGCTTGAAAAGAATTCTAAAGATAAGGAAATCTCAATATTGGAATTCTTTTTATGGGATGATGGTAAGATTTCGATTAGTTATAAGAAGAACAGCGGTAAATACTCAGAAGATGAATTAGATAATATTAGTATAAAAATAAGTAAGATTAAAGATAAAGAACTTTTGAGTCTTCTTAATAAATATAAAAAGCATAATTTTAGGTAGGGGATAGCCGTCAGTTTGAATTACAAGGGATATATTTATATATTTCAATACAATAATTGATTTATCTTAAAAAGAATAATAATAAAATAACTAAGAATAATACTACACCAGAAGTTAATAAAATCTTTAGATTTCTATTTCTTATTCTTCCTTCTTCTTTTGTTAAAGGTCTTGGATTAGGGTTTTTCTTCTTTTCTAATGCAACACCAATTGGAATCCCCAATGCTGCACCAAGTGCAGGACCTAAAGCAATATTTCCTAATGCTAAGCCAATTGGCATTCCTAATGGTATTCCAATTGCAATCCCTAATCCTATGAAATGTCCTTTTGGATATCTTTTCATTTTTTTAGTTTTAACACCATATCCACAATTGAAATGATTACCCCAATTCCCATCAAACTATAACCCACTAATCTACTATCTCCAAATACAACCCCTGCTAAGATAAATACAAAAGCTATGCTTGATAATCTAGATAGTTTCTTAGGTTTTACCTTGAATAGAAGTAATGCTATGATTGCCAGAGTTAGTATTGAGATTGCTATATAGATTGTTGATATTGCCATATTATGTTAAATTATATTTAGATATATAAAACTTAGTGTTTTTAATTTTATTTTGATAGAATAAGATATTCTTCAATACTAAGTTAAAAGTTAGCATCATTACCAGTTAATTTATATCCCATGTTCAGGAACTGTTTTTCATAAGAGTAAAATAATCCTTTTGTTACAGCCATACACCCTTTAGAGAATCTTATGGATTTTTCTGTTATAAATATGGGAAATTGTTTACATACTAAAGGCCTTCCATAATCTTTATGAATTATGCATTTAAAATCATTAAGACTTGGGCAGGATTTTCCTAAATTTAATGAAAATAATTCTTTATTTTTTTTAATTATGCCTTGTTTTTCAAATTCTTTGGTTTTATTTTGTGTAATTAAATCTGTTTCTTTTGCAGTTAGTGTTAAATGACCTTTCCTGCAACAATAAGCTTTGCATTCTTCAATGCAAAATTTACTGATGGAGCTTCTTGCTTCATCAAGGATTTGTTCAATATCAGTCATCTTCTAAAACTACGTTTATGCCTGTTACCCTTATTAGAATTTCTAGAAAATGATCTTCTATTTCCTGAAGGTTTGGAGTCATTTGACCTGGAACTACTTCTTGAACCAGAACCTCTAGACCATCTATTTCCTGATGAACTTCCTCTTGATCCTCTGGAATATCTGCCCTTTGGAGGGGGTTTTGCAGCTGCTCCCTTCGCATTTTTAGCACTTTCTGAATGGAATTCATGGTCCATAACTTCTATTCTTTGTTTAATCAATTTTTCAATACTATGTAAATAATTCCTTTCTTCTGCTGAGCAAAATGAAAAGGCTGTTCCCTCAGCTCCTGCTCTCGCTGTTCTTCCGATTCTATGAACATAACTTTCAGATTCATTAGGAAGTTCGAAATTTATAACATGTGAAATATTGTCAATATCTATCCCCCTAGCAGCAATATCAGTTGCTACGAGTACCTTAGTTCTACCTGTTTTGAAATCTTTAATCGCTTTAGTTCTTGCACTTTGTGATTTATTTCCATGAATTGCATCAGCAGAGATCTTATTTCTACTAAGGAATGATGCAACTTTATTTGCCTTATGTTTTGTTCGAGTGAAAACTAAAACACTTGTAAGATGTTCATGTTCTAGAAGTTTTAATAATAAATCTAATTTAGACGACGGGTCAACAAAAAAGATATATTGTTTTATACGTTCAACAGTAGTTGCCTGAGGTGCAACTTCAACATGAACTGGATTTTTAAGTAGACTTCTTGCAAGTGTATTAACAGTTGGAGACATGGTTGCTGAGAAAAACAATGATTGTCTATGATGTGGCAATCTTGCAATTATTTTTTTAATATCATGGATAAATCCCATATCTAACATCCTGTCTGCCTCATCTAATACAAAAAAAT
>CAZTWQ010000024.1:0-17057 GCA_964618315.1 uncultured Methanosarcinales archaeon | reverse complement strand
TAAAGTTTATATACAATTAGATTGATAATTGTATTAAAAAGAGGTGGTATTTTTGGATAGGGATAGTAAGTATATTCTTTGGTTTAATGAGACTGGTATTGATGATGTTCCTTTAGTTGGTGGGAAGAATGCTTCTTTGGGTGAGATGTATAGGAATTTAACTAAGAAAGGAGTTAATGTTCCAAATGGTTTTTCAATTACTGCTTATGCTTATCGATATTTTATAAAAGAAGAAAGGATAATGGATGATTTAAAGAAAGTATTAGGTAAATTAAATCTTAAAAGTGTCAAGTCTCTTGCTGAAGTTGGGCATGAGGCCAGACAATTATTGTTGAAAGCTGAGTTTCCTCCACCTTTGAGGGCAGCTATAATTGATGCTTATAGGGAATTGTGCAGAAAGTATGGGAAGAATACAGATGTTGCTGTCAGAAGTTCTGCGACAGCTGAAGATCTTCCGGATGCGTCTTTTGCAGGTCAACAAGAAACTTATCTTAATATTAGGGGGGAGCATGCGTTGGTTGATTCTTGTAAGAAATGTTTTGCTTCTTTGTTTACTAATAGAGCAATACATTACAGGGCTGATAAAGGTTTTGATCATTTTAATATTGCTTTATCGATTGGTGTCCAGAAGATGGTCAGGAGCGACCTAGCTGCCAGCGGAGTTATGTTTTCTATCGATACAGAGAGTGGTTTTAGGAATGCTGTTCTGATCAATTCAATATATGGATTAGGGGAGAATATTGTACAGGGTGCTGTTAATCCTGATGAATATTATGTTTTTAAGCCTACTTTGAAGAAAGGCTATAAGCCTATAATCAGCAAAGTTATAGGCAATAAATCTATGAGGATGATATATTCTACTGGCGGTAGCAAGATATCAACCAAAAATGTCAGTGTTTCTAAAGAAGAAAGGAATAAGTTTGTTTTAGAAGATGATGAGGTTTTAGTGCTTGCTAAGTGGGCATGCATCATAGAAGACCATTACAAAAAACCAATGGATATGGAATGGGCTAAAGATGGCAAGACAGGGAAGTTGTTTATTGTCCAGGCAAGACCTGAGACGGTCCAAAGCCAAAAAGACCAAAATGTCATTGAAAAATATGTTATGGGCAAGAAGGGCAAGGTTTTGTCTATTGGTCGGAGTGTAGGTTCTAAGATTGGTCAAGGAAGAGCACATATAATAAAAGATGTTAATGATATTAGTAAGTTTAAGGCAGGTGAAATTTTAGTTACTGAGATGACTGATCCGGATTGGGAACCTATAATGAAGATTGCTGGCGGGATTGTTACTAATAAAGGTGGGAGAACTTGTCATGCTGCGATTGTTTCTCGTGAATTGGGAATTCCATGTATTGTGGGGACGAATGATGTTACTGATAAAGTCAAGAGTAACCAAAATATCACAGTTAGTTGTGCTGAGGGTGAAGAGGGGTTTGTCTATGATGGATTAGTCCCTTTTAAGATTAATAGGCATAATATCAAGGATTTTAAGAGACCCCATACAAAAGTTATGATGAATGTTGGAAATCCTGAACAGGCTTTTGAGTTTTCTTTTGTACCTAATGATGGTGTTGGTCTGGCTAGAGAAGAGTTTATCATCAATGAGTATATTAAGATACATCCTAAAGCTTTGATTTATTTTAACAGTATCAAGGATAAGAAAGTTAGGTGTGAGATCCAGAAATTGACTGCAGGGTATAGAGATAAGACTAAGTTTTTTATCGATAAGCTTGCTTATGGTGTTGCAATGATAGGTGCTGCTTTTTATCCTAAAGATGTGATTGTTAGGATGAGTGATTTTAAGTCTAATGAATATGCTAATTTGATTGGCGGGCATAATTTTGAGCCATTGGAGCATAATCCTATGATAGGGTGGCGAGGCGCTTCCAGGTATTATTCTGACTACAAAGATGCTTTTGCTCTTGAATGCAAGGCTATGAAAAAAGTTAGGGATGAGATGGGATTAACAAATGTTAAGCTGATGATACCTTTTTGCAGAACTGTTGAAGAGGGCAAGAAAGTGTTGGCAGAGATGTCGAAAAATGGTCTTAAAAGGGGGAGAAATAAGTTACAAGTATATGTAATGTGTGAGATCCCTTCTAATGTTATCTTAGCAGATGAGTTTAGCAAGATCTTTGATGGTTTTTCTATAGGTACTAATGATTTGACTCAGTTAACTTTAGGGTTAGACCGGGATTCTGAACTTGTTTCTCATGTTTATGATGAACGGAATGATGCTGTAAAGGCATTAGTTGCAACTGTGATACAAAAAGCAAAGGCGAATAAGAGGAAGATTGGATTGTGTGGCGACGCTCCATCGACATATCCTGAATTTGCTAGATTTTTAGTTCAATCTGGAATAGATAGCATTTCTTTAAGTCCAGATGCAGTTATATCTACTACATTGACGATAGTTGAAGAAGAGCAACGGTTGAAAAGGAAGCATTGAAAAATATTTAGATATATTTAATATTATAGGAAACTTTATAAATAAATAAAATTGTATTCTAGTTATGTTTGGGTTACATTCCAACTCTAATCACCTTATAAAGTTAAGAGATAGAATTTCTGCTGCTATTGATAGTGGAGACTATAAAAATATCCATAATGCTTTCTATCGTTTGAGGCAGTTTTGTCAGGTACACTCACATATACTTTTTGTTGCAATTAGGCATTATAAGGGGGAAATGTATGATTCTTTTAGGGATGGAGCTGGAGGATCTGTGTCAACTTTTAGGGGGCTTAGTAAAGAACAAGCAGAACGTCAATTTTCTTTTCTTGATCAAATAGATGCTGTATTAAATGAGATGGCTCATGATATTAAGGCCTCTAAAGGGAGGGGTGTTTTTGAAAATGTTGAAAGATCTAGAAGGTTACTTGATCGGTGTAGCCCGAATATTGATCGTATTCATAGTATGAGCGCCAGATTATCAGATTTTTTTATTGGTTTAATACATGATGTTAGGAAATTAATTAAGAGCTT
The DNA here is from genome assembly GCA_964618315.1 of uncultured Methanosarcinales archaeon. Lineage (GTDB taxonomy): Archaea > Nanobdellota > Nanobdellia > Woesearchaeales > JACPBV01 > CAZTWQ01. The sequence continues at coordinate 14,074 of CAZTWQ010000024.1, read as the reverse complement.
CAAAGATTATTTGGATGTTCTAGAAAAAATTGAGGATAAACTTAAGGAAAGTACTTAGTATCTGATTCTTTTATTAGAAAAACCAATAATCATGACTTTCCTACCCAAACCCTCATAAATAAACTAAGAATTCTTTTAATCAGAATTAACTATTAATCCTTTCACTCAACTTCCTCATTTTTTCTTTTAAATGAATTGCCCTTTCAAAGTCAAGCTTATCTGCTGCTTCCCTCATATCTGTGTCAATTTCGATTAAAAGATTTGGGATGTCCTTTTTTGGAATATGTTTTGTGTCTTTTATGTCAACTTCTTTATCTCTTATTGGCTTTATAATTGTCTTTGGTTTTATCTTATTTTCTTTGTTATATTTATTTTGAATATTTCGCTTTCTATCTGTTTTTTTTAATGCTCCTTTTATTGAATCAGTAAACTTGTCAGCATACAAAACAACTTTTGAATCAGTATTTCTTTAAGCGAGTGAACGACCAGAAATCATTAATTTAGATTTCTGAGTATGTTCACGAGCACCCTTTATTATTATATTGTGGTGATACTCCATCGACATACCTTGAATTTGCTAGATTCTTGGTCCAATCTGGAATAGATAGCATTTCTTTAAGTCCAGATGCAGTTATATCTACTACATTGACGATAGTTGAAGAAGAGCAACGGTTGAAAAGGAAGAATTGAGGTTTGGGTTTATTAAGGTAATAACATCGTTGATTTTGTTAAACTTCTTTTGTTAAAATGAGATATATTTATAAGCAGAAAAGCGTTTTTCTCTAGTAAAAGAGGTTCTTTGGTGGTTATATGTTATATGAAACTGCATTAGTAATTGCTGGTCCTACAACTACGGGAAAAACAGATGTGGCGTTTGAGGTAGCTAGGAGAACGGGTGGTGAGATTGTAAATGCAGATGTTTATTATCTATTTGATGGTTTTCCTATCTCCAGTGGATTTTCTGACACTCAAAAATTACATCAAAAAACAGGCATCCCTGTACATCTTTATCAAGTTTTACCTCATAATTATGCTTGGCCTGATGATCAAGATTATGTTGTTGAAGCAAATCCTGTAATAAGATCTATTTTACAAAGGGATGTTCTCCCAATTGTAGAGGGATGTACTTTTAGTTATGTTAGGGAATTGGTAGAAATTGGCCGAAACCGACAACATGCAATGTATTGTCCGGTTGTGGGTTTAGAGTGGTGTGATGATGTGGGTGAAGTATCTTTAAAAGCCAAGATTGGAAGAAGATTAGATGAGATGATAGCAGAAGGTGCTGTTGATGAAGTTAAGCGTGATCATAGGGGTTATAGAAATACGCACCTTCACTGGCAGGATGTTATTATAACTCCTTTAGCAAGATATGTTGATTCTAAAGAACCAATGGATCTAGAAGTAGTAAAGGCTGAGATTGTACAAAGATTCTATGACGAAGCTGTACTTCAATTGAAATTATTCAAACAAATTCCAGGTATAACCTGGATAAAACATGATACTTCTAATGTAGAAAGAACAGTTGAACAAATAATGGGGCTATTGGGGTAATTTCATATACATTTTTAAATTAGTTTTTTATAATTAACATAATCAATATAAATAATATCTAAAATTGGTCTATTCTTGTTTCTAGCCTTTCTTCAAGTTCTTCCACTGAAAGTGGATAGTCATCTGTATCTTTAATAAGAGTATTGACATCCCAGATATACTGCGGATCTCTTTGTGCTTTTTTACCTGCTTCAATTGTTAATCTTAGAGCTTCATTGAGATGTTGGTCTGCTTCTTCTACTATTTTACCTGGGAGACCATATATTGCAGATTCTAAATAATCTAAACAAAAACTAATATCGATTTCAATGAAAACAAGGTTTCCGTTTTCATCCATTATATAGTTGATTTCTGGGTGTTGTAATCCAAGACCACTGTTTGCTAAAGTCCCTTTTAGGTCTTGAATTTGAGGGCCTAGTTCTTTTCTGATACGAGCGTCATATTCGTCTATGTTATGTTTATGGGTTTCTAATGCTCTTGCGATTTCTTCTTCAGAACCTCCTTGTTCTATTATATCAAATAGATTTCTTTTATCTCCGAATATCCTTTCGTACACTGGTCTTAGGGATTCTATATGGTCTGGAGAAGCAGGAATTACTTCTCTTGAGAAGAAAGCTGGAAAAGTTGGTTTTCCATCTGAGTCTGTTGGAGGATTCAAACAATCGAAGTAGAATGGGGTGGAAGCAGGTACATCTGAAGCAACAACATCGATAACATTATTTGGAAAAAGTAAATTTGCTATTTTATATAGGTGAAAATTACGCAAGAACATTTCTGGATAAGGGGCTAAGGAAAATTTTGGGAATCGTACAACTCTATTGTCTTTATGATCTAAAACGAAGTGATAGTTGGTATACCAAAATTTGCCAATATCTGCCCCATTTGCAAGGGGAGGTTGAAATCTATAAATTATCCCTTCTTCTCCTTGGATGACTACACTCCCTGGACCATATTTAGCTACTGCTTCTAATGGAAAATTCTCTAATGTATGGTAGTCTCTTGTTCTTGGTTTTGACATATGAAAATCTCAGAATAAGGTCTGAGGTACCTATCACCTATTTAGGTAGAAGAACAAGTTTCTACTTATAAAACTAACTCAAAACCAATATCTTCCTTGTTAAACTTTTATGTATATACTGGGAGAATTCTTTTTCTATCTTCAAATTGGCTTTTTTAACTAGTTTTTTGTAATCAACATAATTGGGGAAGATAACCACTGCTTTTATCTTCATAATTTTCTTTAGGTTTTTTAGGAATTCTAGGTAGAATCCTTCTAAGTTTTTTATCCCCTTTTTTCTATCATCTTGTTTTAATGGTATTTTTTTATTTTCTTTTCCTACTTTTTTCCAGATTGCACTGTTTAGGCCGTATGGGACGTCAGTTATGATATAATCATATTTGCTCTTTATCTTTAGTGCATCCTGGTTGACTAATTTGTAGTTTTTGATCTTGTAGTGTTTTAGGTTTTTTTCTGATTTTTCTACCATTATCTTGTATAGGTCATAACCTATTGGTTTTAGTCCTATCAATCCTGCTTCTATCAGTATGCCTCCTGCTCCGCAGAATGGATCCATGATACTTTTCTTTGCTCCTGCAAGATTGATTATCGCTCTTGCGAGTTTTGGGTTTAGTGCTGTTGGATGGCGCTCTGGTCTTTTGTGAGCTTTTCTTGATTCAAATGTATGGTGCGGGTCTTTGATAAGTCTTGCTGCATATATTTTCTTTTTTATCATAAAGAATTCAATATGGGTTTTTGGATTATTTAAGTTAACTTTGGGATTCTTTAGTTTATTCCATATGTGTGATGCTAATGTTTTTTCTTTTAAGTTAAATTGATCTTTTCCTGATATCCTTACTGCAAAATCTTTTTTATATATTGACTGCCAATCGAATTCTTCTATCTTGTTTTTTATGTCTTTTTCATTGGATTCAAATAAGAATTGATATACTTTTTTAGTGTATGCTAGTCGATTTGCTAGTTCTATATCATCTAATTCCAGAAATAATAGATTATCGATCAGTTTGTATTTATCGATATTAAATAGGGATAGAACTTCTTCTTTTGCTAGCTTTAGATCTTCTTTAGATAATAAGAAAATATATTTCATATCTAGATAAAAAAGCCAAGAACTATAAAAATTTATGTTTTATTCTTTTTGTCTTCTTTTAGATTTCCTATTTTTTTGTAAGATATGAATATTACCATCGCAAGTTCAAAGAAGATAACTATTGGTCTTACAAACCTGTCCAGTGATTGGAATGACATCATAGTTCCGAAGAATAGTGCGAATGTTCCGCCTAACATAAAACCAGTTCCCATCCATTCGTTAAGTGAATTTCCTTTTGCCGGAAGATATAATCCTATAAATATTGCGATTAAAGCCAAGACTGCTGATATATAGAATACATACTGGTTATGACTGTCTTGTGCCTGTCTTAATTCATAGTTGCATGTATTGCATTCAAAATCAATCGCACATCCGCTTGAGTCATAATCATATTCAATATTTCCTTTTTTTTCTTCACATTCTTTTATTGTTTCTTTTGTAACTTCAATCTCTAAGTCAGGACAATCATCTGCATCTTTTATCATTTGTGGAGCTCTTGCAAGAAATTTTTCATTGCAGAAATCTTCATATTGAGGTTCAGGATAGACTGCTTCAATAACTGAAAAAACAAGTACTGAGAAAAGGATACCTACAACAAAGATAATGATGATCTTTCTTATGTCTATCATGATTGTAGATATATTTTATTTATATTTAAATCTGTCGATTATTATTAAAATAAGTTTTCACTTCAAAAAAATAATGACAGAAGTTATTAAAAACCCTTGGGTTTTTAATCGGATTGGAAATTCAAAATTTCCAAAACTATTTAAATGATATAATTGTTACTTTTCTTATGGCGAGGGGGAGACCAGTTAAGTCACAAATTAGGCAAAACATAGTGGAGCTATTGTATTTCTTAAAAGAAGGTTATGGTTATGATATTTATAGGCACTATAAAGATATATTTCCTCCAGCCAGTATGAGGGTTATCTATTATCATCTTAGGAAAGGATCTGATCTTGGCGAGTTTAAGATTAATAAGATAATAAAAGAGAATGGGAATTTTTCATGGGGGAGTGTTGCTGAGAAGATCTATTATTCTTTAGGTGAAGAAGCACAGCCAATAGGTAATCAAAAAGTAAAAGAATTTCTGGACAGAAAAAACAGTTTAAAATCCTCTGAAACTGCTTGAGTTATCATTTAAATTATTATCTAGTTTGTCTGTTTCTCCAAAGCTGCTGCCAAAATCTGGTTCTTTAAAATCACTTCCTTTGCCTAGATCCATACTTCCAAAATCCTCTTTTCCCTTTATGCTTTTTTTTAGGATCAGTTCCAGTATCATAGCAATCAGGTAGATGATTATTAAGTCTATCAATACCCAGATTGTTATTTCTAGATTGCCATATGTCCAGATAATAGCAACAGCTGATAGATAATATATTATCGTTGGTGCTGCTAATAAGAATGAAACTTTTGCATTTAGTTTATGTTCAAATGAATTTATTATTATAAATAGTGCATAGATCATTATTATGATTATCGCTATGAATTTGGGCCATTCAAAGTTTTCCATGTGGTTTTCAAATAGGTATTTTGTCGATACTATTAAAATCCAGAACACACTCAATCCATTGCCTAATGCTGTATTCCAGCCGAGTTCTTCTTTTTTATATTTGCTGAAGTAAACCTCTAAGATTATCCAGAATAATATCAATGGAGCAAGAAACCATAAGATTGATAGATCATTGAATATTGATTTTAGAATAGCTGAGAATGCTTCTTTTAAGTTAATTAGTATAGTCGCTATATCCATACTTGGTTTTTAAGTTAGATATTATATAAATTCTTTGATTTTTGATTAAACAATAGTTACTAATTATCTGGTTCTGTTACACTTGATGTGATATTTATCCTAGATTTAGTGTAAGGGCTGACGACCAAGCAGTGCTGTCCCATTTTTCTTTCCCATTATTAGTTCCTATTACATCCCAACCCCTTACCCATATTTCTACTTTTTCGAATGGTTTAGGTTGGGGCGGATTAAGTAAATTAACGCTGAGGGGGTATTTTCTATTTTTTAAATCGTTTTGATTTTCGTTTATAGCCCATCTTATAAAATTAGAACCCTGATTACTATATCTCCATAAATATTCTACCAAACCTATATAGTCGCTATTATCAAATCTTTTCCAAACTGGAAGGCCGCCTTTTTCTCCATTATTGATGCCTAGATTACATCCTGCATTCCAATCACCGCAGTAGTCTACATATGTGTTATCAACATAGTGGAATCTCCACCATAATTCATATCCAAAATCTCCTTCAAAACTATATAGATTACTTATTTCAAGATTGCATTTTGTATAAGAACATTCTAATTCAATAATCTCTGGTCCAATACCCATACTAGCTGCGTTTCCAACAGTAATAGATGTAGTTTCTTGTTCAAGTGGGCTAATGCTTTTTTCTGAGCTAGGATTTGTTTGTTCTATTGGCTCTATAATCTCAGGTTCGTATTCTGAATCTTCATAAGTTGTATTTGGTTGATTAATTGTAATTATTCCAAAAATAGCTACGATTGCAACAATAGCAACTATACCTAGAATCCATAAGTTTGATCTTTGTTTTTCCATTGTTTATCACCTTGATGTTCTTGATATATTATCTCACTTTTATTTGTATATATATCTTTCTATATCTTTGGTCTTTTCTGTATATCCTTGTACTAGTAACAGAACCCTGTAAATTATAAAGAAAATTTTATATTGTACAGTTTATCATTATGTTTTATTAAAACATAAAGTTTTTAAGTTATCCCTTAATGTTTGTTTGTTATATGGGTGAACTGAAGAAAACACCATTATATGATGAGCATGTTAAATTAGGTGCTAAGATAGTGGAGTTTGGCGGATGGTCTATGCCAGTCTATTATTCTACTCTTATTGATGAGCATCTAACTACTCGGGCAAAGGCTGGATTGTTTGATATATGCCATATGGGTGAATTTTTTATCGAAGGGAATGGTGCATTTAAATTGATTCAGGGTGTTATTACTAATGACTTAAGCAAATTGAGTGATGGTGGGGCATTTTATTCTTGTATATGTCTGGAAAATGGTGGTGTGGCTGATGATTTGTTTGTATATCGGTTTAATTCTGAGAAATTTATGATTGTCGTAAATGCTGGAAATATAGATAAAGATTTTAGAATATTTTCTGGTCCTAAAGATGGTCTTGATGTAGCTGTTGTTGATAAATCTAATCAGACTGCTAAATTGGATGTGCAGGGGCCTAATGCTCAGGAGATTTTGCAGAAGCTGACTGAAGTTGATTTGAGTAGTTTAGAGAGATTTTGTTTTGTTGAAGGCAAGGTTAATTGTGTTGATACTATAATCTCAAGAACAGGTTATACTGCTGAAGATGGGTTTGAGCTTTATTTTGATGCTTCTAGGGCTGTGGAGATGTGGAATAAAATATTAGAAGTTGGTAGTGAGTTTGGGTTGAAGCCAGTGGGTTTGGGGGCAAGAGATACATTGAGGATAGAGGCTTGTTATAGTCTTTATGGACATGAACTTACTGAAGAGATAAATCCATTGGAAGCTGGTGTTGGTTTTGTTGTTAAGCTCGATAAGGATAATTTTGTTGGCAAGGAAGCTTTGTTAAAGATTAAAGAAGATGGATTAAAAAGAAAGATTGTTGCTTTTGAGCTGATCGAAAGAGGGATTCCTAGAGAGCATTATGAGGTTTATAAGAATAATGAGAAGATTGGTTATGTAACTTCTGGAACAATGTCTCCTACATTTAAGACAGGATTAGGGATGGCTTTTGTCAATCCTGAAGAAGCTAGTGTTGATAATGAGATTGATGTTAAGATACGAGATAAATTTTATAAGGCTAAGATAGTGGAAAGGCCTATATATACATTTAACAAGAAAATTCCATAATCCATCAGAATTGTGAAATTATCTTAGTGTATCAAGTTAAAAACTTTGTTTTATGCTTTATACACAATGGAAAAGTTAATAAATGATTTAGAACTATTTTTTTTGGGGTGAATCAATATGGAGAATCCAACAGAATTAAAATATAGCAAAGAACATGAATGGGTTAAGGTTGAAGGAGATATTGCAATTGTAGGTGTTACTGATTTTGCTCAAGAGCAGTTAACAGATATTGTTTTTGTTGAACTTCCTGAAGTGGGTAAAAAGGTTGAGGCAAAAAAAGGTATGGCTGTTATAGAGTCTGTCAAGTCTGTTTCTGATGTATTTAGTCCTGTCAATGGTGAAGTTGTCGAGGCAAATGTTAAGTTAAGTGATAGCCCTGAAATTATTAATAAAGACCCTTATGGTGAAGGGTGGTTGGCTAAGATTAAGATTGAAGATAGTAGTGCATTGGATGGTATGATGTCATCTGAAGAGTATGGTAATTTTGTAAAAGAAGAAAAACATTGAATTTTTTAATAAATTATAAAATAAAAAGGTGACGAATAAATGAAGAAGATTTGTTTAATAATATGTTTGTTAATGATATCTTATGTTTTTGTTGGTTGTAGTAATACTGGGAAAGCGATAGATTTTGATTCTGCTCAAGACTTAATTGATAAAGGGAATCAGATGAAAGAAGAAGCAAATTCCATGATTGATGAAGGTACTGCTATGATTCTTGAGGCAGAGATGATGATTCAAGAAGGTGAGATGTTAATTGCTGAATATAATTTAATTATGCCTGATGATGAAGGTGGGATGGCTGAAGATTATTGTATGATGTATCCTGAAGATCCTAGTTGTGGTGGTTCTGGTATGGATGACCCTATGATGTATGAGGGGGGTGGGATGGCTGAAAATTATGATCCTGCTGTTGATGCTTCTGCTTATGATCCTGTCGGTGCTACAGATCCTTGTGATACACCCGAGATAGGGGATGGATGTTGTATTGGTCTTTGTGATTCTGATCCTCAGAATGATTGTTATGATCCAACCGAATGTGATGATCCTTATGAAGAATTATGTCCTCCTGGGGAGCGTAAATGTGGCGATGATACATGTATTCTTATTGGTGGAGATGATTGCTGTCCAGATGAAAAAAAATGTACTGGAGATTATATGTTACCAGATGGTACTATAGCCCCCACTGTAAGTTGTGTAGATAAAAATGACTGTTGTTCTGATGAGACCAAATGTCCTGGAAGCACCCCTGGCAATCCTGTTTGTGTTGAAATCGCATTTGGCACAGGCGTAGTAAATTGTTGTCCAAGTGAACATCAATGCTCTGATGGTAGTTGTGGTGGTTGGGGGGGTTGTTGTTCTGATGAAGATTCTTGTTATAAAGATGAACCAGATGAAAATGGCTATTATCCTCTTTTATGTGTTCCGGATGGTAATCCTTGTCCCTCTGGAAGTTCGCCATAACCAAATATTTAATTATATATTTTAATTTAGTAATTGATAATAGTGTAAAAAAGTAAGATTAAAGATAATGGTGCATTGGATGGTATGATGTCATCTGAAGAGTATGGTAATTTTGTAAAAGAAGAAAAACATTGAATCATTGTGGTGTTATGATGGATTTTATCCCGAATACAGAAAAAGACCGAGAATTGATGCTTAAAGACATTAATGTAAATAAGGTTTCAGACTTGTTTAAGGATATTCCTGCTTCTTTATTGTTGAAGGATAATCTGAAAGTTCCTAAGGCGCTTTCTGAGATTGAAGTCAAGAATCTTTTGATCGATATAAGCAAGAAAAATAAAGTTGATTTTTCTAGTTTTTTAGGTGCAGGGGCTTATAAACATTTTATACCTTCTGTTGTGAATCATATTGTTGGTAGGAGTGAATTCTATACTGCTTATACACCTTATCAGCCTGAGATATCTCAGGGGATGCTGCAGGTGATCTATGAATATCAGACTATGATCTGTGATCTTACTGGTATGGATGTTGCAAATGCTTCAATGTATGATGGGGCATCTGCTCTTGCTGAGAGTTGTATAATGGCAACTAATATCACCAGAAGAAAACAGATATTGATGCTTAAATCTATACATCCTGAATACAGGCAGGTTGTTAAAACTTATTGTGATGCTCATAATTTTGAATTGGTCGAAATAAGTGTTGGTGAGATAAGTGAGAAATTGTGTGATAAGACTGCAGCTTTGTTGATACAGAATCCTGATTTTTTTGGAAGTATATATGATCTTTCTTCAGTTGAAAAAGTTGTTCATGATAATGGTGCTTTGCTTGTTGTATCGGTTGTCGAATCAACTTCTTTAGGTTTGTTGAAGAAGCCAGGAGATCTAGGGGCAGATATTGTTGTTGGAGAAGGACAATCTTTTGGCAACCCTGTCAATTTTGGTGGTCCTTATCTGGGTATCATGGCTACAAAGGATAAATACAAAAGGAGTATTCCTGGTAGATTAGTTGGAGCTACTGTTGATTCTGAAGGGGAAAGGGGGTTTATATTAACTTTACAGGCAAGGGAGCAGCATATAAGGAGAGAAAAGGCTCCATCTAATATTTGTTCAAATGAAGCATTGTGTGCTTTAGCTGCAACTGTTTATCTATCTACTTTAGGCAAGGAAGGAATTAAGGAATTGGCTGATCTTAATATCCAGAAATCTCATTATCTGGTTGATAAATTAAAGGAAAATGGTTTTGAGATTAAGTTTGACAAACCATTCTATAATGAATTTGTTGTTAAAGTCAATGATGCTAAATCAGTTAGTTCGAGATTATTAGATAATAAAATTATAGGTGGTTTAGATCTTGGTGAATATTATCCTGAACTTTCAGATTGTTTATTGTTTTGTGTTACTGAATTGAATACTATTGAAGAGATGGATAGATTGGTTGAGGTAATGAAAGGTTAATAATAAAATGGAATTAATTTTTGAGAAAAGTGTTAAAGGAAGGAAAGCTGTGAGCTTACCTGAACTGGATGTTCCTAGAAAAGATAATATTATCCCTTCTGAGTTTGTTGGTGGTGATAGTGGTTTACCTGAAGTTTCTGAGATTGATCTGATTAGGCATTATACTGCTTTATCTAGGAGGAATTTTGGTGTTGATAATGGGTTTTATCCTTTGGGGAGTTGTACTATGAAGTATAATCCAAAGATAAATGAAGATACTTGTAGATTAAGTGGTTTTTGTGATTGCCATCCTTTGCAGCCATATAATCAAGGTTGTTTACAATTATTGTATCATTTAGAAAAAATGCTTTGTGAGATTTGTGGATTAGGTGCATTTACATTACAGCCTGCTGCAGGTGCGCATGGTGAACTTACTGGTTTGATGATTATCAAGGCTTATTTTAATGATAAGGGTGAGAATAGGGTTAAGATATTAACTCCAGATAGTTCTCATGGAACAAATCCTGCATCATCTTCTATGTGCGGTTTTGAGACTATAACTATAAAGAGTGATGATCGAGGGCAGGTCGATATTGAAGATCTGAAGAAGAATCTCGATAATGAAGTTGCTGCTGTAATGCTGACTATACCAAATACATTAGGGATATTTGAGGAAAATATATTGGAGATAACTAAGTTGATCCATGATAATGGTAGTTTAGTTTATATGGATGGGGCAAATATGAATGCTTTGCTTGGTAATGTAAGACCTGGTGATATGGGTATTGATGTTCTGCATCTGAATCTGCATAAAACTTTTTCTACCCCTCATGGTGGTGGCGGGCCTGGTTCTGGTCCTGTTGGTGTTAAATCAGAATTGAAAGAATTTCTGCCTAATCCTTATGTTGTTTTGAATGAGGAAGTTTATTCTTTTGCTAATTATCCTAAGTCTATCGGTAAGGTTAAAGCATTTTATGGGAATTTTGGAGTTATGGTTAGAGCATTTACTTATATCAGGGCAATCGGTGCTGTTGGATTGAAGGCAGTTTCTGATAATGCTGTTTTGAATGCTAATTATATGAAAGAGAAATTGAGGGAGCATTATAAATTACCTTATGATTGTGTTTGCAAGCATGAGTTTGTGCTTTCTGATGAAGAGATGCCTAATGAAGTTACAACAAATGATATTGCAAAGAGATTACTTGATTATGGATTTCATCCACCTACTGTTTATTTTCCATTGAATGTTCATGGTGCGATAATGATTGAGCCGAATGAGACTGAAAGTAAAGAAATGTTGGATAAGTTTATCGAAGTTATGATCAAGATCAAAGATGAATCTAATTCTGACCCTGATATTGTGAAAGGGGCTCCACATACAACTATTGTCAAAAGATTAGATGCTGTAAAGGCTGCTAGAGAACTTAATCTGAGATTCTTACCTGATAATTAATATTTCTTTTTGATTAATTTATAAAAGCATGCAGGATATTAACTAATATTAATGTTAAGAAAAAGAATCCTATGTTTTTCCAGTATTTTATGGCTTTTTTTTCTGGTAAGAATTTTTGTAATGTTACTAATAACATCCTTCCACCATCTAAAGGTCCCATGGGTGCTAAGTTGAAAAGACCTATTCCAAGATTAAGGACGTATAGCCAGTATAATAATCCCATGAACCATATTATGATTGGTGGTGTGAATCTACCATATCTTTTGATAAAGCTTTCTTTTATTTCTGTGTTTTGTTGAACAAATACGCCTAGATAAGGTTTAGTGTTGTTTTCTGGATTTTTTGATAGTGTTACGTTGTATATGCCTTTATCAGTTTCTAATGTTATTATATCCCCTGATTTTCTTTGTTCTAAGACGTTTGAGAAATTTGTTAGGTATTGTATGGGGATATAATCTATACTTTTGATTATTTCACTTGGTTGTATTCCTGCTTGTTCTGCTGAATAATTACCATCGATCAAACCAGTGATCAATACTCCATTTGGGTTTGCTATGGCACCTGATAATGGTGTTATAATCAATGCTGTGATTCCTATAATAATGAATGCTAATAATATATTGGAGAATGGGCCTGCTGCGAATACGCTTAGTTGTTCTTTTGCTGGTCTTTTTATCAGTTCTTTTTCATCTGGCTCTACAAATGCTGCAGGTATTACTGGCAATAGTATGCCTAAGAATGCTATGCCGCTTGATTTAATTTTCATTCCATATTTTTTAGCAATGATTCCATGTGAAAATTCATGTACTAGTGCTATAATGAAGATTGAGATTATCCAATAAAAGAACGGTACGTAGAATGCACCCTTTACTTCAAATGGCAATACAAGACCAACTCCTGGAAGTGCTCCTGGTTGTGTTATTATCATATATATATTTTGTATCAATGCGTAGGTCATCAGGACCATACCTACAAACCCTATGAATATTCCGAAATAACCTATGTATTTTAGTTGTTTTGAGAATTTCTTTGCTATCTTTTCCATAAGTTTTATCCCTATCTGGGTTTTGTACATTACAAAATATAATAGCGGTCCAAGAATTTTTTGTATTGTAATCTTTTTTCTCTTATAAATTAGAAAAAGAGCCATAAGAAGAATAAATATAATCGCAGATATTGACTGAATATTCATTCTTATTTCTTTCTTACAGGCCTAAAGTTATGTCCACCACATGTTTTGCAGGTTACTTTGCCTGCAAGAACCTTTTGGTTAGGCGCTCTAGCTTTTTGTTTGCATTTTTTACATACAAAAACACTACTAAATTTTCTTACTTCTGCTTCTGGGAATTTTACCATTTTTTTGAAAACCTCCTGTTTTCTAAACCGTTATGAATGAAACACATTCGCAAAGTTATCCTTGCACCTGTTTCATCACTTTATCATCAAGTATTACCCAATACATAACATTAGCGCCTTCTACGATGTCGTCTTTTAATTCGTCTGGAATCTTTAGATCGAATGTTTCGTATGTTTCATTATCCATAACATTTGCAGAATCTGCGTTAATAGATAATACTTGAGCTATTTTTTTTTCTATTATTGGAGAATCGATATTATCGTGACCTGGCATGACTTCTATCCTTTTTTTACCATCTACAATGCCTACTGCTGTTAAACGTACTTTTGCATGACCATGTTTTCCTGGTCTTGAAGTTGAAGTATCGGAAACGATACATGCTGCCCCATCAATAACTACATAATTTCCTTTTTTTAGTGTCCCTATACTTACTGGTTTTGTACTCATTTTGAATCCCCCTTATTGCTTTACAGCGAGTTTAATATCTCCTTCTTTAACTGTTTTTCTTCCTGCATGTGTTGCAAGTCTCCAAGCACGTTCTGCTATCTCTTCTGCTTTGTCTTCAATTACTGATTTAAGAGCAACTTTTGCTTTTTCTGAAACCCTGATATCTGCTCCACCGGCTTTCTTTATGATCTTTTCCATAGCTGCTAATGGTAATAGCTTATCTGACATGAAAATCACCTTTTTTTGCTTATTTTCTGTTTTGAAGTTATTATTTTATGTTATTTTGGAAATCAGAGGGCTATATAAAGTTTTTGGAAAACCTACTGTTTTCCAAAACCGTTTAGGCTACACCCCTAAAAGTTTTTGGAAAAC
>CAZTWQ010000023.1:7180-17347 GCA_964618315.1 uncultured Methanosarcinales archaeon | reverse complement strand
TTTGTACACACGCAAAATCAGAGATTTTTCTATATACAAAATGCTTTAAACACAACCTAGAACTTAGTTATAATCTCGCCAGACATTCTTGCATTTTGTACACACGCAAAATCAGAGATTTTTCTATATACAAAATGCTTTAAACACAAGTTACACGCAATAACTAAATTCGCCTCAATAGATTTTTCAATGCTTGCCGATCACAAGATTGAGGTAATTCTTTATATTTAGAAATAGGAAACCAAACTAAATCTGCATGTTTTTGGTCATGCTCAATAGTATACTCTGGAACTGTTCCACTCCATTCAGTAACCACAAAGTAATGTAATTTCAATTTATCAATTCCACCATGTTTATTTGGTTCATCGAAATCAATAGTAGTTAAAAATTCATATTTTGTCGGTATAAAATGTCCTGATTCAAATTCCTCTTGAGTTTCTCGCAAAAATGCAGATTCAACATAATCATCTTTATCTCGATTTAAATCAATATGTCCACAGGGAATACATCTTGATTCTCCTTGCTCATTTTGAGGCCTATCTTCAATAAGAATCTTATTATCTTTATACAATATCCACATTACTGCTTCAATTCTTCCATCTTTGATAGAATACTTTTCTTCCATGTGGTTGGTTTCATATTAAATTATATAAATGTAACTGCGAATTTAGTGACTGAGCCTTCGGCTTTTTTTCTTGCAGAAAAAACGTATAACAGCGATTATCGCGATGTTAGAACCTAGTTATAATCTCGCCAGACATTCTTGCATTTTGTACATTTCATAAACTTGGTAGCAGGCTCATCTGATGCCCTTGTCTGAATCTCCCAAAAATGTGCTTTTAGATTACCACATTTAGGGCATTCTACCTTCATTTCAGGCAAAGTCTCATATTTATCCCCATCCTCTATAACTTCAACCTTCTGTGTAGTATCTTTAACACTCTCCTTCAACTCCCCAGCACCCTTATCCTTAGACCTATAGCCACAACTACAAGTACTGATAGTCTTACTCCCTTCTTTCTTAGGAACTAATATTGAACTACATTTTGGACAAAACATCATTTTACCACCTTTCCATCTTATTTAATTTACCATATCTAATCCGCCGTAAAAGCGGACACATAAACTTCATTTCACAAACAGTTTGATTAGATCAACAAACCATATCTTGATATAACCTAAAAAAGGTATCCTAACAACAGCCTTACCTATCACTTGCTTCTCATTTATATTAGTCTCATCAAGCCCTATAGATTGTATCGAATCTGGATTATGATCACCCTTAGTCTGAAAATAATACTCATTATCATCACTCCAGGTCTTAACAACCCTATGGATTATAGGATCAGGTCTATTGCTCCTAAAAACAATAACCTCGCCCAATTCTATATTCTTAGGCTTTGCCCCATACAAAATCATAATATCCCCTTTATTAAATCCATTTTTAAAATCATAAGACCTAAACTCATCTACATCAATATTAAACTCAGTATACCAATCATCCTGCAAACTCCACCAATCATCAAAACTGCCATCATGCTCCATAGAACTTGAAACAACAGCAACAATAGGATAACCAGTTCCCAAGATCAACCCTAATCCAGGATAAACTATAAACTTTATAAGAACAAAAGCCAAAATAACATTAACAATCCAACTCCAGATACTTTCATCTTCCCAGATAAACCACCAAAATTTCTTTAACATACCTTTAATTTTCTTTTTGTCCATAATCCCTCAAAGATTAGAAAAGTATTAAAAAGTTATCGGTTTTACTACATAATATGGATAAGAATCCGCAATACTTTCAAGGAATACTGCAAATAAGAAACCCTAATGAAGAAGTAATACGTTTTGTTATGAATCAATTCAAAAACAACGAAAAAGTATGGATTGCAAAAGAAGAAAAACAAAAGACAGGAATTGATTATTATGTATCATCAAATAAGTTTTTATTATCATTAGGAAAAAAACTAAAAAAATCATTCAAAGGGGAATTAAAAACATCTAGGAAGATACACACCAAGAATAAGCTGACTAGCAAAGATGTATATAGAGTTACTGTTTGTTTTAGATTAGATAAAGCCCCATTAGTTTAATTATTTATATTATTTGATGATTATTTAGTTACCCATTTCTAAGTACCATAACTTTTATAAGTAATTACTCGTTTCTAGTTTGTATGTATGAATACTTAGAGTTGCTATTGCATATAGCAAAGAAAAAAGGGTTGTTTGGAAGCTTTAAGAGCTCTACATTGAGCATTTCAAAAGAACTAGATATTTCACAGCAGACTATAAGCAGAAAACTCAGGGAAATGGAAGATAAAAAACTGGTAAAGCGTTTAGCCTCCCCAAATGGACTTTCAATAAGTTTAGATAATAAAGGAAGAGACTTTTTGCAGAAAAACTATCAAGACCTTAAAGACCTGTTCAAAGCTAAAAAAACAGTTATTAATGCCATTGTTCAGGAAGGGATTGGTGAAGGTTCATATTATGTTTCACAAAAACAATATAACAAACAGTTTAGATCAAAACTAGGATTTGTTGCTTTTCCAGGCACATTAAATTTAAAAGTAAGCAGAGAAGAATTAACTCAGTTTTTAGCTAATAAAGAAATGATCCTGATTGAAGGATTCAATACAAAAACAAGAACATTTGGACCAATCAACGCTTATAAGATAAAAACAAACAATATTGAATCAGCAATTGTAGTTCCTGAAAGGACAAGGCATGCTGAAGATATTATTGAAGTTATTGCTAATGTTAATTTAAGAGATGCATTAAAGATAGAAGATAAAGACACGGTAAAATTAAGTTAAAATATTGGGGGTAAAATGACTAAGATAGGGATAGCAGACACCATGTTTTCAAGAGTAGATATGTTCAAGATAGCTAAAAAAGCATTAGAAGACTCGATGGAACCTGGAATAAAACTAGAAAGATACACAGTCCCAGGCGTAAAAGACCTCCCGATTGCTTGCAAGAAACTATTAGAAGAACACAATTGTGATATAGCTATGGCCCTGGGCATGCCTGGAGACAAAACAATAGACAAAACATGCGCTCATGAAGCTTCACAAGGACTAATCCAGACACAACTAATGACAAACAAACATATTATCGAAGTATTTGTCCATATAGATGAAGGAAAAGACGACAAAGACCTAAAAGATATCACAAAAAACCGTACATATGATCACACGATGAACACCATAGCATTACTAAAAGGAAAAACAACATTATCGATAAACGCAGGAAAAGGCGTAAGACAAGGAAAAGAAAGCATTGGACCTATAGGGGAATAAGATGGAAGAACAAAAGATCAAACAACCAATTAACTCAGAATCAAAAGATTTTGAAGAGATCGAATTCAACAATATAAAGAAGATAGGTGTAATCTCCGATACACACATCCCACTAAAAGCAGAACATATACCAGAAAAAGCCTTAGATATTTTCAAAGGCTGCAACCTAATCCTGCATGCAGGCGACCTTGTTAATCTAAGAGCAATTGATGAATTAGGAAAGATAGCCCCAGTAGTAGCAGTAAAAGGAAATATGGATGAATTTGAACATCCCTTCCCAAAAAAGATTATCATAACTATAAACAACAAACTAAAAATCGGAATAATGCATGGTTATGGATCTCCAAATAAAATAACCGACTATGTAAAAAGTGAATTCAAAGACGTCGATTGCATCGTTTTTGGCCACAGCCACAAAGCACTCAATGAAACACTAGACAACACATTACTGTTCAATCCAGGCTCTGCCTGTGATAAAGCATTTACAGATATTAATTCAGTAGGAATATTATATATTGATGAAAAAATAAAGGGTGAGATATTTAAAATTTAGTGGGGTAGAAAAAATGGCAAATGAAAAAATAGGTTTAGTAGTATCAGAATACAACGCAGACATAACAGGTTTGATGAGCAAGATAGCACAAGAACATACAGAGTTCTTAGGAGCACAAGTATCTAAAGTGATAAACGTTCCAGGAGCATTTGATATGCCCTTAGCAATAAGCAAGCTGTTGAAAGAACAGGACATCGAAGGTGTAGTCTGTTTAGGTGTTGTTATAGAAGGCGACACAGACCATGATCAGATCGTTGCGCAAAATGCAGCAAGAAAAGCAACAGACTTATCAGTAGAAACTGGAAAACCAGTAAGCTTAGGTATCTCAGGCCCTGGAATGACAAGAGCTGACGGCATAAAACGCCTGGAATCATACGCAAAAAGAAGTGTAGAATCTGCTCTAAAGATGATTAGAAGACTGAAATAATAGCGCATAAAACCTTCTAGTTAAAGTAAAAAAATAAAAAGAGTGAAAATAAAAAAAATTTCACCCATAAAGATAGCCGTTTAGCCAATCACTTTGTAATTGACTAAGAAACAAATACTTAGAAAGCATATTTAAAGGTTACGCTTAATTGTGGTTACTAGAAGGAGGTTAAATTGCAATAATCAGATTGTTAAACTTTTCAATCTCACCTAAATATAGTCTGTATTTTTTTAGTATAGCTGATAGGATTTTTTTCTTTTAATTTTATGAATACATTTAAGAAAGGGTTTATTCTTTTGTTTATATCTTCATATAATTTCTTTCCTTTTTTAGACAATTTTAATTCTTTATTTTTATATTCGATAAGTTTCTTTTTCTCCAGGATTTCCAGATTTTTATATAGTGCCCTTTCTTGTTTTTCTGCGAATTGAGCCTTTTTCACCAAATCGATAAAGTTCTTCTTAGAAATAGATACTTGTAATGCCTTTTCTTTTATCTTTTTGTTTGCTTCTTCAAACCACTTGCCCAATGTAAACAGTATAAAATTCTGTACTCTTGTTGTTTTCATATAGGGATATAATAAAAGAAATAGTATATAAAAACTAGGTTTTTACAAGACCCAAACAGATACAAGATATAATAATAAGATTGATAATTAATTATTTCTTAAGAACTAATATATTGCCTCTGCCCTTTTTTATCTTTTCGATTATTCCCTTATGCTCCAATTCAGAAACTATCAAAGATATCTTTGCCTCAGACAAAGGAACTTGCTTCCGAATATCTTTTTGTGTGATTCTCTTACTCTTTTTAATAATCTTCAATACACTGACCAGATACTCATCAGATTCTATCTGCCCTTCTTCTTTCTCTAAAGAAGTATATTTCTTGAACATATAGAACAACAAAAATATAACAAAAACTAAAAGCAATATGATGCTGATCAAAAGATAATTTGGCTTTCCATTAAAATAATCATCCTCAAATTGGATATCTTCAGCCTCATCAGCAAGCTCAGAATCGATTGTAGGCAGCAAAATCAGATCAAGAACAAACTCACCCTCACTTTTGATTGAAACTTTCTCAATAGCACTAGACTCCAACACCCCGAAAGAATAACGCTCAGCCCTGATAGCATAATTACCAGTTGGAACATTAAAAACATACCCCCCTTCCTTGGATATATATTGTTGTTTAGGTTCTGTATTGATCTCAACTACAACATTGCTCGCCTTATCCAGAGAAATGTCATATATTACACCTTGGATAGTAGCAGCTGAAACATAACCAATGATAGATAATAAAACCAAGAAATAAATTAACCATTTCATATACTCAAAAAAACACTACTGGTATAAAAATATTACTAAAATATAATAGCAGATATAAATGACGCATATTGATTGCTGCTATTATATATAGAAAGACAAACAAATACATAATTTACTTTTGTCTTTCTCTAATGTCAGTTTCAATATATACAACCAAAATCAGTCTTATAAAGTAAAAGAAAGCCAAATAACGCCTTATAAAGTTTTAAACACATTCATAAAGCTTTAATTTTATCACAAAAAAAGTTTATTTATAAACAAGCTAATCAAAACAACTGCTAAGCAATTACGCTTGGAGGAATAAAAATGAGAAAAATAATGGCACTTTTGATTGTAAGTTTGTTTCTACTAAGTACTATTTCAGTACAAATATTAGCAAAAGAAGGAGAATACAATGAAAAGAATATGGGGGATAGAAAAGTAATAGAACAAATAATGGAAAAGACAAATATTGAAGCAAAAGAAAGAATAAGAACTGAAATCAAAAAAGAAGGTATGATAAATAATCTAGAAAGATGTAAAAATGATCTTTCTGAAAATACAGACCTTTCTGAAGAAGATCTAAACAATAAATGCAAATTCAGAACAATGATAAAGTCAAGAACAGCAGCTAAAGTAAAAGAACTAAGTAAAGAAGAATTTAGAGAATTCCAAAAAGAAAGACTACACATAGCTGTTAGTAAATGCAAAGAAAATGAAAATATAGACCAGGAAAAATGTGAAGAAAAACTAGAAAAAAGAATTGAATTGGTAAGCAACCTAAAAGAAAAAGATCTTGAAAGAATCCAGAAAATTGAAGAAAGAAGAACTGAAAAGATAGAAGAACTGGGGGAACTAAAAAAAGATTCTAAGTTCAAAGGAAGAGAAATATCAAAAGAAAAACTAGAGATAGCAAAAAACAGATATAAAGAAGCAAAAGAAAAGCACGAGATAGCAAAAGAAAAATATAGGGGTGCTCAAAACAAATTCAAAGAAACAAAGGAAAAATTTGGAGCATGTAAGGATCAAGAAACAGAAGAATGCGATCAGATAAAAGAAGAGATAAAAGAAAACGCAAAAGATTTCTTGTTAAAAACTTCAGATAATATATTAGAACAGCTAAATAAAGTAAAAACCAACATAGAATCTAACGAAGATTTAAGTGAAGACGAAGCTGCAGAGTCACTCGAAAAAATAGAAGAGATGATAAGTGAAATTGAAGAAGCAAAAACCACAATAGAAACATCAGAAGATAAAGAAGAGATTATAGAATCTGCAAAAACAATAAAACAAGCATGGTCAAGGATAAAGAAAAAACTAGCCATCCACACAGGAAAAACAATAAATTCCAGAATTGGGGGAATCATAGTTCAAGTAAAACAACTTGAAGTGAAATTAGAGAGAATATTAACAAGGATGGAAGAAAAAGGCATAGATACTACAGAAATACAGTCATTAGTTGATGAATTTAATGCAAATGTTGACCAAGCAAAAACCAATTATGAATCTGCATTAGATAAGTTCAAACAAGCATCATCTGATGAAAACGTTGATTCTGCACATGAACTTACAAAAAAAGGTCATGAACTGATGAAAGAATCACACAAAGAACTACAAGAAGCACAAAAAGGCCTAAGAGACATCATCCTTAGCATAAAACAAGCTGGTGGAGAAGATGAATTAACAGCACCAGAAGACAAGATTGAAGAAGAGATTGAAGAAAACGATGATGAAACTGAAGATGAAGAAGAAACCGAAGACAATGACGAAGTAGAAACAGAAGAAGAAGAAGAAGAAAGTGATGATGAAGACACCGAAGAAACTGAAGAATAAATCTTCAGTATTTTTTTCTTTATTTTATAGTTAGAACAAAGGTTTAAATATTAAACAAACTGAGGTTATATAAAATGATAAAAAAAATAATTTTAATATGCTTATTATTAAGTTTGTTCATGATGGGCTGTCAAAAAGCAACAGAAACAACGCCAGAATCAAATATTAACGTAGATTCAGAAATATCAGAGATAGATTCTATCGACCAAGACCTGAATTTAGAAGAACTAGACACAATAGAATCAGACCTGGAAGAAATAAACTGGTAACTCTATAATCCAATTCTATTTTTTTTAAATTATTTCACAAGTTTAATAAAACATTAAATCTTCTCAATCTATATGATCAAACTTGATGGTTCGTATTTGGAAGGTGGAGGCCAGATAGTAAGGACAGCCCTGGCACTCTCAACAATAACCCAAAAACCATTTGAAATAACAGACATAAGAAAAGGAAGACCAAAACCAGGCCTAAAAAACCAACACTTATTCTGCATTAAATCTCTAGAAAAACTCTGCAATGCAAAAACAGGCTATGCTGAACTAGGATCGACAAAACTAAGATTTATCCCTAATAAGATAAAACCTCAAACTATATCTATTGATATAGGGACTGCAGGTTCAATCACATTACTATTACAATCTATCTTAATACCATTAATATTTACAAAATCAAAAAGCAAACTTAAGATTACAGGAGGTACTGATGTAGCGTGGAGTCCTCAAATCGATTACTTTACTGAAATTATCCTACCTCACCTAAGACGATATGCTGAAATAGAAACTAGCCTGCTAAAACGAGGATATTATCCTAAAGGTGCAGGAATAGTAGAAATCAAAATAAAACCAAAATATGATCTAGAAAATAAAGAAGAAATACCAAAAATAGAACTTACAGAACAATGTAAGTTGATACAAATAAAAGGGATCTCACATGCATCATCAGATCTGCAAAAAGCAAATGTAGCAGAAAGACAAGCAAAAACCGCTAGATTAATTCTAAGTAATTTAAACTCACCAACACACATAACAACAGAATACTCAGATACATCATCAACAGGCTCTGGAATCACATTATGGGCCATATTCTCAAAAGACCTTGATGAGATTGATTTCAATAATCCAATCAGATTAGGATCAGATGCATTAGGTGAAAAAGGAAACCCCTCGGAAGAGATTGGAAAACAAGCTGCTGAAAAATTATTAAAAGAGATAGAAAGCAAAGCCCCAATTGATTCACACTTAGCTGACAACTTGATCCCATTCATAGCCCTATTAGGTGGAAAGATAAAAGTATCCGAAATAACAGACCATACATTAACTAATATCTATGTTTGTGAACAGTTTTTAGACATCAAATTCGAAGTTGACAAAGAAAATAAGATAATTGAAGCAAAAAGACGATAGATAGCTCAAAAGTATAGTATCTAGAGTCTTTAAAAAACAAAGTTTTTTAAATAGCTATTAAATTCTAGTTCTTATGGTAGAACAACAATCAAAATGCGGTTCGTGTAAAGCTAACCTAGCAAACTTAGAAGGAAGTGCAAAATTTCAATGTCCTAATTGTAGTAAAACAACTATAATTAGATGTAAACATTGCAGAAAAATAGCTGCTAAGTACAAATGTGATGAGTGTGGCTTTGAGGGACCTAACTAATGGCAAACGCAATAATCACAGTAAGGATAATGCCAGAATCTCCAGAAATAGATTTGGAAGCAAAGATGGCAGATGTAAAAAAGATAATAGCTGACTTTGCAGGTGAAGGCGAAACAAGATCTTCTATTCAACCAGTTGCTTTTGGAATAAAAGTACTAAACATAATATTTGTTATGGACGAAGCAAAAGGCTCACCAGATCCAGTTGCAGAAAAAATAGCTGAATTAGAAGGTATTAATTCTGCAGAAATAACAGATGTTAGAAGGGCTATTGGATAATCACACTTAATTTTAGAAATTTCACCAATAAATTTTTCTTAATTATTAATCAATTTTAACAACTTCTTTAATCCTATATCACTTCTAATCCCTGTACCGCTAAAATGAGTCTCTGAAGCATTATGCCCTAATTTCTTGATCTTTTTAATCAAATCTAGTTTCTTAGGGATTATCTTTATCTTATTCCTTTTAACAATCCTGTGCATATCATAAAAACCGATCGTATCGACCTTAGACTCTTCTTTGATTATTCCTAAGAATTTAATTAATGACTCATCAAATATTATTTTTTTATTTGTTTTATTCTCTTTTATGTTTATTGATATACCATTTATTGATTTGTGCATATCATCGACCAATTTCTTATCCCACAGTTGACCTTTCCAGATCGGTCCACTCTTTTCAAAATCCCCATGTAACTTCAAAACATTATCAACTTCTGTCTTCCCCTTAACACACCTAAAGAATATCCGCATATAATGATCTTTAGAATAGCTAAACACAGGAATCAAAGCTTTATCATACTGTGCACCTATCAATTGGCATTTTCTTATCAATATACGAATACCAACTTCATGCATCAATTCATTACGAAGAGGAACTGCCCAATACTTACGAGCACAAGCTTTTGGATAAGTCCCGCATAAAGCAGATGTATCTGTTGCAGTAATCGCCAATATCCCTTCCCGAGATATTCTTCTAACAGCTGAATCCAGATAAGGATTAGGCGTCCCAAAAGGATCTATATCGATGTAATTAAATCCCTCAGAATGTAACAAAAACAGATTAGCATCCATATTTTT
>CAZTWQ010000023.1:0-7080 GCA_964618315.1 uncultured Methanosarcinales archaeon | reverse complement strand
TTCAAAAACCTAATCGCCCTAATTCCAGAACCAGCCAAGGGATCAGCAATATTCAACTTATCCATATCGATAGAGTTCAAAAGCAAGATGGAAATATCCCTATTAAGTTTCATGACTGGATTATAAAATACATCCATCTCTTTAGAAACTGTCTTAACTATTGGAACCTTGATTACAGCCTTGCCTTCTTCAATCTTACTATGCATAATACAAGAAAAAGACTAATAGAATAAAAACCTTACTATATATTAAAAACTACACAATCTTCAGATAAACATGTTGAGTATCCCTATAATGGTCATTCCCAACTGTTATCTTAGTCAGATAATCACCAGGTTTAACTCTCTCAGGAATATATATCGGCACCCTCTGAACAACACTATCTCTTTTAGAAACATCATCTGATAAAGAACTAAACCTCAAACCAAGATCATAAACATAAAACTTAACATTAACATCTTCTATCTTAGTATTGATCGGATTCCTGATAGTAACATATGCAGCAGAAAAGTCGCCCCGTTCAAAAGGCTCCTCAATAATATACCGCCCTAAAGAATGAAGATTGACAAATCCTGCAAAAATCAAAAACACTAAAAATATAGTTAGTCTTTTCATAACAACCTCCAAACTAAAATCACCCTTCTCCCCTAACAATAGAAAATAACAAGATACATCAATATTTAAAGTTTTATCTGATGAATCATAATGTTTAAAAACACTACTTAATTACTGCAAAACTAGTGATAAAACCAGAGGTTTTTAAAAAATGACAATAAGGAGCCCGCTATGTGTTGTACTTGCACATGTCGATCATGGAAAAACTAGCATATTAGATAAGATTAGAGGTAGTGTCGTCGCTAGTGGTGAAGCAGGCGGCATAACCCAAGCTATAGGCGCTTCCATTATCCCATTAAATACAGTAAAAAAGATATGTGGCAAACTTCTTGAAAAGATGAATATGGAATTTACCATTCCAGGACTACTATTTATAGATACTCCTGGTCACGCAAGTTTCACAAGTCTAAGAAAAAGGGGGGGCAACTTAGCTGACATCGCAATACTTGTAATAGATATAAATGAAGGATTAAAACCCCAAACTTTAGAATCAATAGAGATCTTAAAACACTCAAAAACACCATTTGTAATCGCAGCAAATAAAATAGACTTAATTTCAGGATGGAACCCATCAAACGAACCCTTGCTCGAAAACATACAAAAACAAAAACCAAATGTCAATCAGGCAATAGAAGGAAAATTATACGAACTAGTAGGAAAACTAGCAGAACTTGGCTTTGATTCTGAACGTTTCGATAGAGTAGATGACTTCTCAAAAAGAATTGCTATAATCCCAACTTCTGCAAAAACAGGAGAAGGCATACCTGAACTATTGATGGTCATTACAGGATTAGCACAGAGATTCCTTGAAAATTGTCTTGAATGTGATGTAAAAGGAAATGCAAAAGGCACCATATTAGAGATAAAAGAAGAAAAAGGCCTTGGAAAATCAATGGATATACTAATCTATGATGGCAGCCTAAAAAGAAATGATACAATAGTGATAGGAACCCTAACAGAACCTATAGTCACTAAAGTAAAAGGTCTATTCGAACCAATGCCATTAAAAGAAATGCGAGATAAAAAAAGTAATTTCAAACCAGTAAGTGAAGTACACGCAGCTACTGGAGTGAAGATAGCTGCTAACGACATCGAAGAAGTACTGTCTGGAATGCCAATACAATCATGCTCTCCTGATGAAATAAATAAAGTTAAACAGGAAATAAAATCAGAAGTAGAAGAAGTGATAATCCAGACAGATAAAGAAGGTATTGTGGTAAAGGCAGACACATTAGGTTCATTAGAAGCCATAGACATATTATTAAAAGAAAAAGGAATTACAATAAAAAAAGCATCAATAGGGGATATCACTAAAAAAGACATATCAGATGCAGAAGCTAACTTTGAAAAAGACCATTTAAAATCAGTAATTCTAGGTTTTAACATATCATCAGATATAACCAATACTGGAAATGTAAAAGTTATTACAAATAGCATAATCTACAAGCTGATTGAAGATTTCGAGAAATGGCAGGAAGACGAAAAAAAGAGAGTAGAATCAGAGCAACTGGATAAATTAGCAACCCCTTGTAAATTTGAAATAATGAAAGGATATGTATTCAGGCAGAATAACCCTGCTGTAGTTGGTGTTGATGTCCTGGGCGGCACAATAAAAGTAGGAACTCCACTGATGAAAGAAGATGGCAAACAGATAACAGAAGTCAAAAGCCTGCAATTAGACCAAGATAATATAGAAAAAGCTGAGAAAGGAAAACAGGTTGCACTCTCGATGGATGGCGTAACAATAGGCAGACAGATCAATGAAGGAGAAACCATATATTCAGCAATACCTGAGGATGACTTCAGAAAGTTAAAAGATTTAAAAAAATACCTAAGCGAAGAAGAAAAAAAGATATTAAAAGAGATAGCCATAATAAAAAGAAAAGAAAATTCCCTGTGGGGAATATAAAAGATGAAAAACATATCAGTTCTAAACAGGAAAGACAAAAAAAGATTTCTTGAGCTCTTAAAAAAACAATTTGATTTCAAAGAGAAAATGGATTATTCTTTTTTGACAAACAATAAAAATAAGATATTTATCATAAACAAAGACATTGCCAATATAGAATTAAACAATATAAGAATAAACTCAATGGGCCTATACATCGCAGAGATGAGCAATAATGAAGTTAGGCTAAGTATAGAAGGCTCTCAGATTATTGGTCCAAAATCAGGCAAAAACATAATTGAACTGACAAAAGAACAAGCAAGAGAATGGATAAAAGGAAAAGATATAGAAATAAGTTCAGAAAAGAATAAATTTGTAATCCTAAAACACGATGATGATTATTTAGGTACAGGAAAAGCAACAAAAGAAAAGATCCTCAATTTTATACCAAAAGCAAGAAGATTAAACGTCAGTGATTAAAACATCAATTCTCTGTTCAGGATTACTCAACTTTTCAATTAATTCTTTCTTCAGATCACTACAAGCCTTATCAGCTTTAATGCCCAGTGTTCGTTTAGAATTAAACTCGCTCTTCCTCACAACAATCTCATGTGCATCACCAAAATCCAGATTAGGTTCAAAAATAACAGAATCAGAAATATCATCAACAGTAATAAACATCTTAATCTTTTTTCCTTTCTTAACTATATTCCTAAGCTTAAACAAATCAAAATCAGCTTTAACTCCTAAGATACAATCCCCTTCTAAAGTAAGCTCTTTATCCTTAGTAAACTCAAAAGTCTTCTTATGCTTACCCATAACATTCTTATGCCCATATGCAGTAAATTTATATTCCATAAAGATAAGAATTGAATATGATTTATTTAAGGCTTTCTTTTAGATACAAGAACAAGCAAACATGAATCGATATAAGGTAAAATTTAAATAACTTAAAAATACAATAACCTATAAGATGAAGATATTAGACAAACATTTCATAAAACTACCTATAAAAAGAAAGTTCTTTATTTTCTTGATTGGAATAGGATTTTTTATCATAGCCTTGATTTCATACTTAAATGACCTCACAAACATTGTCGAAAGCGCTATTATTTTTATTATAGGCATACTGTACTCAGAACTGATTAAATTAAGTTACAGACTAGATTACTTAGAAAGAAAGAAATAATCAATACAGCCTAAAAAACTCTTCAACATATTTAGAAGCAATCTCTGAATCATGTATGATCAATATATTCTCATCATTATTTCTATTTGCATTAGAAGAAGGATTCATAGAACCTGTAATCACAGTCCTGTTATCGATTATAAAAACCTTATGATGCATAGTAAATCCATTTGTATCTAACCTGACATCTAAACCAAAGCCCCTAAGTCGATTATACTGTGAATACTTACTACCACTACCTCTTTTCTCAAACAAACCCTTAATCTCAATATCATCATTAAACAACATAGCATCTGCTATGCCCTCGTGAGTAAAGCTAAATGTCATAAAATAAACACTCTCTTCAGCATTATTGATCGCTTCAATTATCCTGGAAGCGCAAAAATCCTCTGGACAGAAATAATTCTCAATCTTATCGCCATTTAAGTAAATAACAGGGTACAAAACATTATCACCAGAGCCAAACTCCCCAGCCCATAACTCATCAAACTCATCACCATAATTCCGGACTAGATATTTAGAATAAATAACTAAAAGATTATTATTATTTTTATGAGCCCCATTATCAGTAGGATTCATCGAACCAGTAACAACAATAGAATCATCAACAACACAGAATTTATTGTGAGAATATTGTGATGATGTATCCATTTTAACCCCTGGCCCTTTTATCTCACCATAATTCTCATTATCAACCACTAACTTAACATCAATACTCTTGCTTTTATCCCCCAATAACTTGATCAATCTCCGAATATCTATATCAAAAAACGCACAATGGATATATTCCTTAGAAGAATCGATAACATCGATCAAAGCCTGCTCACACGAATCTTCAGGACAGAAATAAACATCAATCCCTTCACTTTGTTCA
Source organism: uncultured Methanosarcinales archaeon (assembly GCA_964618315.1). Lineage (GTDB taxonomy): Archaea > Nanobdellota > Nanobdellia > Woesearchaeales > JACPBV01 > CAZTWQ01. Next base: position 2,514 of record CAZTWQ010000023.1, on the reverse strand, counting down.
ACAGGTTTAATATCCCTGACTACCCCACCAACAGAACCAATAGAATCATCCAATACCCCCATATATGAACAACCAACTAAGAAAATCAACGATAAAATCAAGACAACATAATTCTTAACCATTTTTGTCACTACTTTCGGATACTATTAAAAAGAAAAGTTTATATATGAGATGTGTCTATTTAATAGTGATAGTAATCTATCACCTCTTTTTTCCCAGCAGAGCTTTCGAGCTCTGCCTGGGTTTATAATCATTCTTCCTTGATAATTTCTTACTTTGTTTACTAGGAACTCTTGAAACAATATAACTTATCAAAACACCAGCAATAAGACCAATAATAACATAAAATACAGGACCAGCATTAAATTCAAATTTATGACTCTTGATCCTCTTAAAATACATATCTAAATTACTTAGCTCAATAGCATATTCAGCATATAACAAAGCAGAATATTTATCAGATCCCTTAAGATTATTTGCATACTCATAATAAGAATAAGCTAATATTGGGAAATTACCTTTACTGACTTGTTTTGCAATGTTTTTCTTAGCAACTTCGATCTTCTTATCTAGTAACTCCTTGGATTTATCATCTCCAATCCCACCAACACCCAACAATATATCAGACTCCGCCTTTGCTTTTGCTGCCTTAAACAAACAAAGCTCATAATCCCCACCCTCTAGATCACCATACGCATAATCAATCTCTTTTTTAGTGTTTGACATCTCCAATACAGGATAAAATAATAAAACATAATGATACCTTTCTTCTGCCTCAGCTAATTTAGCCCTGCAGGAATCTTCAAGCGCATCCTGATTAAAATCAAACTCATTACCCCTATGATCAAAGAAATTAGCCCAGGAAAAAGCAGAATAAACCCTTTCAAATGAATAAGCTAGATTATAAAACCTCTTGGTTGTATCATTCTCAGCAAGAGTATCATTCATATAACCCTTAGCCTCTACCAATCTCTCCTTAACTATCATATAAGCCTCTAGATCAGTAACTGTCTTCTTTTCTCGTTCATCAATATTCTGTTCTAACCTACCAATATTCTTTTCAATTACATTTATCTTTTTCTCAACTGTTTCATCAGGCGAATCACTTAATTCAATAAGCAAATATGTCAATTTTACATTAGCTCCAAAACAATAAGAAGCAGCTGAATAATATGTATTGTTACTAAGGGCAGATTTTCCCTTATCTATAAGATCCAAAGCGGCTTTTCTAGTTTCATTATGCTCATCAACATAGATCTTATTTAGATCCAAAAGTAGTATATTGCTCCTATTACAAAGCTCAACAGCCAATAAATTCATAGTATCTTCATACATTTCATCAATATCAAATTCAATCACTTTCTCCTCAAACTCAATACCTGTAAATTCATACAATACCTCGCCTATATCAGAAACCTCAACTACAATTATCCCATTTGCCTTGCCATATTCAATCAAATCAATAGTTTTATTCAAAGAAACATTACCAAGAGTAGTTTCATTCCTGACAGAATAACCAATAGACTTATCTTCATCAAAAAATCTCTCCCCTGCTGGTATCAATACCTTGCTTAATCCATACTCTTTAGCAGCATCTATCTTTGCTTTGATACCCCCAACAGAACCTATAATCCCCCCAGAATTTATTGTTCCAGTTATACTTATCTGCTCATCCAACTCAAGATCATCAAGCAAAGCAATAGTCAATAAAGTGATAGCACCCCCTGCTGAAGGCCCTGCAATAATTGGAGAATCTGCTTTTATCGTATAAACAAAATCATAACCATAACAATCAATATCCAGATATGAACAAGCCACATCTCTGGAAAACCGGGTAGATATCTGCGTATCTGTCTTTGTTAAAGGAAAAGTATCCAAAAAAACCCTTCCAGAACCTGGCTTAAGTTCTAAATATAGATCAGCAGTAGTACCCTCATAATCATCACCATTATCCTTAACAGCCAATAAAGTCAAATGCCCCTCTTTAGCATAGATTATTGGAGCAAACAATAGTAAAAATAATAAGAACAATATTAATTTCTTCATAAGACTCAAGAATAACACTCTATTTTTATTACTTTTGCTTATTCTCTTCTTTTTGATTATTTTCTTCTTTTTTCGGATTACTCTTCTTTTGATTATTGTATTCCTTTGAATTACTATCTTTCTTATCGTTACTTTCTAATTTCTCTATATTCTTACACTTAGGATATTGATCACACCCATAAAAACCACCATAAATAGATTTCCTCAAAACCATCTTACCCTTTTTACATTTAGGGCATTCTTTTTCTATTTCTCCACTTTCTATAGCCTTTGCATGCTCACCAGCCTCACCCTCAATTTCCTTTGATTTACAATGAGGATTCAAACAAAAATCCCTTGCAGACTTTTTCTTTATTTGCTTAACAATAGGATAACCGCAAACTTCACAAGCTTTTTTAGTAGCCTTAATATTCGCACCCCTTGGCAAAGAAACCGTTGTCTTACATTTAGGATATTTATTACAAGCAC
>CAZTWQ010000022.1:0-21168 GCA_964618315.1 uncultured Methanosarcinales archaeon | reverse complement strand
CTATCATTGGACTAAGTAACCATCCTGTTAAAGGATATAATAATCCTGCTGCAATTGGAACACCTAGTGAATTATAGAACAATGCCCAAAACATATTTTGTTTTATTTTTCTCATTGTCATCTTACTTAGTTTTATTGCTTTAACAACATCCATTAAATCGTCTTTCATTAAAACAATATCTCCTGTTTCCATTGCTACATCGGTTCCAGAACCCATTGCAATTCCAATATCTGCTTGAGCTAGGGCCGGGGCATCATTAATTCCATCTCCTACCATTGCAACTTTTCCTTTTTTTTGTAATTTTTTTACATACTTTGCTTTGTCTTCTGGAAGAACTTCTGCAAATACATTATTGATACTTGCTTGTTTTGCAATTGATTTGGCAGTTCTTGCATTATCTCCAGTTATCATAAATACTCTTATTTTCATTTTTTGTAATGCTTTTACTGCTGATTGAGAAGAAGCTTTTATTGTGTCTGCAACAGCAATGAAACCTATTAACTTTTTATTTTCAGAAAGCATCATAACTGTTTTTCCTTCTTCTTCTAATTTATTTATGGTTTTTACAAATTGATAAATACTTATTTTATTTTTTTTCATTAATTTATCATTTCCAAAATAATATTTTTTCTTATTAATATTAGCAGTAATACCATACCCAGGGATTGCTTTGAAAGAAGTTACTTTTTTTAATTTTAGTTTTTCTCCTTTTTTAACAATTGCTTCTGCCAAAGGATGCTCACTTCCTTTTTCAATACTTGCTGCAATTAATAATAATTGATCTTTGGTAGTATTTATTGGAATTATATCTGTAACTTCTGGTTTTCCAATTGTTATTGTACCTGTTTTATCTAAAATAATAGATTTAACTTTATGTGTTGTTTCTAATGCTTCTCCTCCTTTGATCAAAATTCCTTTTTTAGCTCCTTTTCCAGTACCCACCATTATAGCAGTAGGTGTTGCTAATCCTAATGCACAAGGACAAGCTATTACAAGAACTGCAACGCTTGCTACTAAAGCAAACCTAAATTCAGAATTAAATATAAAATACCACGAAAGAAACGTTATTAATGCTATTATAAGTATGCTAGGAACAAAATAAGCAGATACTGCATCTGCAAATCTTTGAATTGGAGCTTTACTTCCTTGAGCATCTTCAACAAGTTTGATTATTTGTGCTAAAGTTGTATTAGTTCCTATTTTTGTTGCTTTGAATTTAAATGTACCATGTTTATTTATTGTTGCTCCAATAACTATATCATTTTTTTTCTTTTCAATTGGAATACTTTCACCAGTAACCATACTTTCATCAATGGAAGTATATCCTTCTGTAACAATACCATCTACAGGTATTTTTTCACCTGGTTTTACAATAATTATGTCATTTACTTTAACATCATCTACATTTACTTTGATTTCTTTTCCATTTTTTAGAATTATAGCTGTTTTAGGTCTTAATCCTATTAATCTTTTTATTGCTTCTGATGTTTTCCCTTTTGCTTTTGCTTCTAATAATCTTCCAAAAATTACAATTGTTATTAATACTGCGCTAGCTTCAAAATAAACATGGCCTTTTCCAGATAAAATAACATAGACACTGTAAAAATAAGCAGCAGAAGTACCCATTACAATTAATGTATCCATATTAGCACTTTTACCTTTTAAAGCTGTAAATGCACTTTTATACATTGGCAATGCAATAACAAATTGAATAGGTGTTGCTAGAATCCACATGATAATATCTTGGAATGGGAGGGGATTTTTCATGAAAAACATGCCTAATATAAATACTGGAATAGTAAAAATTAAACTGATTAGAAAACTATGTTTAATCTTTTTTATTTCTTCTTCATGTTTTTTAGATTCTTTTTCATAGTTAGTATCAATGGCTTCTTTTGCACCATATCCTTTATTTTTTATTGTTGTGATTAACTTATCTATATCTACTTTTTTATCGTCGAATTCTACTGTTGCTTTTTCTGTTGTTAAATTAACATTTGATTTTAGAACTCCCTCTGTTTTATTTAGTGTTTTGTTAATTAAAGTAGAACAGCTAGCACAATGCATGCCGGTTATTTGTATTTGGGTTTTTTTCATTATTTAGCGCACCTCTCGCAACAATATATAATCTTTTTATTTCCTTTATTTATAAATTTATTTTTTAATTCTATATTCATTCCACAAGTTTTGCAAAATAAATCACTTCCGTAATGTGCAATTTCTTTTTCTAATAAGCATTCCATCATATTTTTATCCTCCACAACCACAACCCCCCCCTGAACCACCACCACAAGAACCCCCTTTAGGAACTTCTACAGCATTTAACTCTTTTTGAACTTCTTTTGTGTTTGATAAATCAATATTATCTTTTACAATAAATGTTCCTGGAATCATTCCCATCCAACAACTCCATGAAATAACTCCTTCTTTATTGGGTGTGAATTCAATGGTTTGTTCGCCTCTTTTTATATCAAAATTTAATCCTAATTTTGGAACTTGAATTGCATTATTGCATCCATTGATTTCTTTACCATTAATAATCCATTTAACAGGAACATCTTTTTTTAGAACAAATTTATCAGGTTCCCATCCATATCTATTAACTTCCATTCTTATGATTTGATAACCTTCTTGCATTTCTACTATTGAATCTCCATTTATTTGATCATCCTTTGCTGAAACAGAAGCAAATAGAGAATTGGTATCAAAACCAGTCCCTGTTAAAGCTAATCCCCTATTAACCATTATTAATCCTAATATGATTACAATTGCTCCAGAGGCTTTTAAAATTTTATGAGTTGCTTTAGCTGATAAAAATGTGGCTAAAAAACCGAAACCCAACATTACTGGTAAGGTTCCTAATGCAAATACAAATAATATCTTAGCACCTTCAAACATGCTTCCTGTGCCTGCTGCCATAATATATATTGCTTGTAAAGGTCCGCACGCAAGCATTAAACCATTTAATAACCCAATTGTTAGAGGGTTACTATGTTTCTCAGATTCTTTTCCTACGAATTTACTAATAAATCGTGGTGTTTTGATTCTTATTCTTCTTAACCAAGGAAATATATTTAGCATGTTTATTCCAAAAATTATTAAAAAAGTTCCTGCAACTATTCCTGCAACACCCCTCATCATTGGAGTAAAGGCAATTATAGATCCTAGTAATCCGAAAGCAGCCCCAATAATTGTGTAAGAAATTGTTTTTCCTGCACCATACATAAAATGTGATTTATATGATTTTTGCCCTTTTTGAGCGTCTTTAGCAGTATAACCTACAACAAATCCTCCACACATACTTATACAATGAAATCCAGTTAGCAATCCAACTAGAAATAATAATCCATAACCCATGTTTGCACTTATTTCTGGGAGTGCAATGTTTTCAACAAATCCAAATAAAAAATATCCTACAATTAGAATTCCTATTATTCCTGTACCAATTCCTATTACTTTTTTATCAATATAAAAACAATCAGGATCTTTTTCAGAAGTAACAACTTCTTGTTTAATCAAAGAACATTCATATCCTTTTTCTTCAATAACATCAATTATTGTATCAATATCAATTTCGTGTTCATTAAATTTAACATTTACTATTTCTGTAGGGTAATCTGCTTTGACATCAATTATACCTTTAATTCTATTAACTGTTTTTTCTATTATTGTTTCACAACTTCCACAGTGCATGCCTTTTGCTTTTATTTTTTCAATCATTTTTTTACCTTATAACCTTCTTTTTTTATTATATTTATTATATCAATTTTATTTGTTTTTGATTCGTCAAATTCGACTTCAACAATTCCTGATTTTGAATCTGCTTTACTCTTAACCCCTATTTCTTCTAAAGCATCATTAACTAACATTTCACAACTTGAGCAGTGCATACCTTCTACATTCAATTTTATCTTTTCCATAATATCTCCTCCAATGAGACTATAAAATCGCTTTTTGATATATAGTTTAGTGCTGAAACTGAAGTAGTTAGAATGGCTGAAACCTTTGAATTGCTGTTTATTACCGTTTATATCGCGTTTTTTATTAAAATTTCAAAGCTTTTTTTGGACAGATATCAATACACCTACCACATTTAATACAATCTGGTTTATTAGATATCTCGTTTACTTTTAATTGCATTGGACAAATCGAATTACACAAACCACATTTATTACATCTTTTTTTATTGAATTTTAATTGATATTTATTTTTTCCAAACAATCTTTGTATACTTCCCATCGGACAAAATGTACACCATGCTCTCGGACTTATAAAAATTCCAAATAGAATCGCAATTGAAGTGGTTATGATACACATTATAATAAAAACCATTCCTATTTTATTTATTAGACCCTTTGTAAAAATTAATCTAGTTATCATAAAAGAAAATAATAAAATAAAAATTATAATTCTTAACCAAATTCTTCCAAAAAATTTAGGTATTTTTTTGTTTAATGTAATTTTTCCTAACCAAAAATCATTAAAACTCCCTCGAGGGCATAAGTTTCCACAAAACCATCTGCCTTTAAATGGACTGATTATCATTAAAGTTAAGAATATGATCGGTACAAAATAACCTAGTTTAGGATACCATAATCCTGCAATTGAAATAAATATTACTAAGATTCCTAAATACGGTGTTATTTTTAACATATTCATATATTTATTCTAAGAAATACTTGTTTTGTTTTGCCTTTTTCAATTCTTTTTATTAATTCTTTTTTTTCTAGGCCATCTAAAACAATACTTAATTTAGATTTATGAAGATCTGTTCTTAATCGTAATGTTTGTTGAGTAATTCCGTCTTGTTCTTTAACTGCTTTCAAAATCTTTTTTTCATCTTCATTTAATCCTTTTAATAAAATATCAAATTTTTCATCTTCTACTTGTATCTTTTTTTGATTTTCTAAAGTAGATAATATTTCTTTTTGTGATTTATCAAAAAACATAAGATAAAAACCAAGTGCAGCTATTGCACTAATTATTATTATTCCTGCATAAGTTTGCCAATGAACATGTTCATCCATTGAACAAAATCCCCCTTCTTGCATTGCTTCACAATCACATCCTGCTTCTGTTTGTTCATTCATTTGTTCATTGAACATAAATACTAGTCCCCCAAAAAGAAGACAGATTATAATTAAGATTATTCCTAGTTTTTTATTATCCATTTTATTTTATTCTTATTTCTTCTATTTCTTGATCTTTAATCTTACTTACTTTTAGTTCTTTATTAAGTTTTTCTTTTCCATATTTAACTAAGACTTTATCTTTGTCCGCATCCGAATATCTTGCTGTTAAAGAAGCCGCAATTTCAATCACTTTTTTAGAAGGTTTTCCTTTTAGTATTGTTGTAGGTCCTACAAATTCTTTTACTTCAAATATCAGATCTGATTTATTTTTTAAACTTAGGATTTTTTCATTATCAAATTTATTTTTCCCTACAATTATCTCATTTTCACCTATTCTAAAATGCCTTCCAAATTTTAAAAGAGTGATATCTTTTACTTTAATTCGTTTTTTATGTTTAAAAAGATCTTTTAATTTTTTTGTATATTCTTTATCTGTTAATTTACAACCTGAACCACCGCACATAAAACCATCTATTTTATATTTTTTTGCTAAATCTATTTGAGGTGTTCTTCTTCTACCTTGAAATTGAAGTAGTTTTTTTCTGTCTATCCATCCTTTTTTTTCTGCTTCTGTTTCAGGTAATAGGCCAGCACACAAAGGCCTAACTAATTTTCCTTTTAATCCTGCTTCTTTTTCTATTAACATTAAAGTTTTATAATGTTGAGACATAGGTCTTTGACCTAATACTTCTCCTGTAAAAATGAATTTAGCACCAATCTCTTTTGCGTATTTTTTTGCTTTTTTCATTATATAGATCTTACAGTCAATACAAGGATTGATATTTTTACCATAACCATGTTTGGGGTGCTTAACAATTTTTAAGTAATCTTGACCTTTACTCATTAATTTAACTTTAACACCCAGTTTTTTACCCATATTTGCTATAGAACAACCTTCGCCTATACATGTACAAAAAGAACTAACAAAATTAAGCGCAACCACTTCAATACCTTGATCTTGGATTAGTTTGATTGCTAATGCACTATCTAATCCACCTGAAAATAAACCTAATGCTTTCATATTCTATAAACTTCAAACTTGATTTTTAAATCTTTCTATGTACTTTACAATGTTTCTTTCTTTTATGAAGAAGTAAACTTATTAATAAAAGGATAATACCTATAATAAAAAAATAAATTTTATTTTTAGATAAAAAACCCATAACTATAGATAGTGTACCTAATAGGGATAAAATTGGTGCCCAAGCACATACACATAAACCAAATTCGGCAATAATTGTACCAATTCCACCTAATAATGTTGAAATTGAGCCAAACAGTAATGTTAATTTTTGTTTTAATGTTTTCATAATATTAATTATTTAAAAAGGTAATATATAAACCTATTTAGTTAATATTAATAGTATTGCGAGGTCTTCTTCTGCTTTTAAAGAATGTGGTGCATCTTTTGGCATGAAGATAAAAATTCCAGGTTTCATTTCTATATCTTTGTCAAATAATTTGAAAGTACCGTTCCCTTTTAATACTTGGACAACTCCTTTTTTTGTTGAAGTGTGTGTATCAATATCTGTTCCAGCAGCTAAACACATTAAAGTGTTATTATAATCATCTCCTTTTGCAAGAACAGTACTAAAAACACCTTCTTTAGGAAATTGCATTAAGCTATTCAAATCTTTATAAAATCCTTTTTCTTCACTCATTTTATATCACCATTAACACCTATTGTTTCTTTGATTAAGGGGATTTCTTTACCTGAATCTTTTATTGCTTCTTCAACAGTTGAATATAATCCAAAACAACACGGAACTTCCATTATTGCAACTGTAACACTTTTTATGGTGTTTTGTTTAAATATTTCTGTTAACTTTTCTTTGTATGCTTCAACATCATCTAATTTTGGACATCCAATAACTACTGATTTTCCGTTTAATAGTTTTGAATGAAAATTAGCATTTGCAAATGGTACGCAATCTGCAGCAACCAATAGGTGTGAGTTATCAAAGAAAGGCGCTTGTGGCGGTAATAAATTCAATTGAACAGGCCACTGTCTTAGGGCAGAACTTTGCTCTGTGCTGTTTACATCATTTTCTTCTTTATTTACTTCTCTAATAGCTGCCCCAGGGCAACCACATTCTGAACTTTCCATTTTATTTTCCTCCAAATTAGGAATTTCTATTCCTTTTTCTTTTAAAACTTCTTCGGCTTCTTTAACTAAATCTTTTTGATTATGTTCTTTTAAATGTTCTAAATGAGCTTTTATTGTGTTTTCTCCTGCAGGTATTATGTTTTCTAACATTGTTTTCTTTTCATCATAGGGTTCTGCTTCTCTTTCTTCTATTTTGATTGCACCTTCTGGACAATGACCTATACAAGCACCTAAACCATCACAAAATAGATCTGAGATTAATCTAGCTTTATTATCAATAATTTGTAGTGCACCTTCTTTACAATTAGGAACACACAATCCACACCCATTACATTTGTCTTCATTAATTTTTATTATTTTTCTTTTCATTTTTCACCTTGGTATCTTTCGTATACTAAGTAGTAAAACGATACTTATTTATATAGGTAATGGTTTCTTAAAATATACTATGGATGACGATTGTACTATTTACAAAACAGCGGACTTTATTGGAAAAAGATGGACTTTGCTTATTTTATTAGAATTATATAAAGGAGATTCTAAAACAAAAAGATATTCTGAAATTAAAAAAGGATTAGATGGAATAACTCCAAAAATTCTTTCTGCACGATTAAAAGAATTAGTAAAAGAAAAAATGATAATAAAAAAAATAGATACTAGTTCTTTTCCTATTAGATGTGACTATTTTCTTACTGAAAGTGGGAAAGATTTTATAAAAATTATAAAAGATATGAAAAAATGGGCTTTGAAGTGGAAAATAAAAAATAAAGAATGCGAAGGTACTAATTGTAAAGATTGTGCGTTTTGATTATCTTCTTCTGGTAACATTAATTTTTGGACATAACTCATTAATTGGACATTTACTACACCAAGGGGAGATGGGTTGGCAAATATCCCTTCCAAATTGAACAAAAACAGCATTAAATTCATTCCAATATTTTTTTGGTAAAACTTTCATTAATTTTAATTCTGTTTTTTCAGCTGTTTTAGTTTTAACCCAGCCTAATCTATTTGGAATCCTATGACAATGAGTGTCAACAGGAATAACACATTGGTTGAAAGCAAAAGCTAAAACAATGTTAGCTGTTTTTGGTCCAATCCCTTTAATGCTCATTAGTTCTTCTCTTGTTTTAGGAACCTTCCCATTGAATCTCTTTAGAATTTCTTTTGAAACATGTTTTAGTGTTTGGGCTTTTTTATGATAGTGTCCTGAAGAAAATATTAATTTTTCTAATTTTTTTGTTGATAATTTTATTATTTCTTTAGGTGTATCTGCAACTTTGAAAAGATCTTTAGATACTTTTTCTGTGTTTTCATCACGAGCTCTTAACGATAATAAACAAGAAATTAAAATTTTAAAAGCTTCTGGATTAGATCTCATTCTATTTAGTGTTGTTTCACTAGTAGAATTATACTTTTTTGAAAGAATTTTTATTATTTTGGCTATTTTTTCTTGTTTCATTTTTTAAAAAGGCCAACCAAATAGATAAAAAGCAATGGTTGTGTGGATTAAAACAGAGATCATAAATCCATACCAGTATAAACAATGGAATTTGTAAAATTTCTGGTATTTTTTTGAATTCATTAGTTTGGTTGTTAGTCTCCACATTCCAATACATCTACACGAAAACAAAACTAATAATAAAAAAATTATATTTGTTATTCCTGCTATGAACATTATTTCGAATGCTGCCATTTTACTCAAACTCTCCTTTAAATTCCCCTTCTTGTAGTAGTTTTTCTACTTTGAAAGACCCATGTTTTTTAATGAAAGCATTTTCAAAATCACTACTGGTTCCACAGAAATTAACTAGGCTGCTTTTATGTTTAGGAAGATATTCGGTAATATCATATACATTACCAGCGTAGGCAATCCAACAATCTTTATCTGTACTATGTTTTGATAGTTCTACTTGGTTTATAGGGAATTCTCCTTTCTCTTCAACCACTACCCTTAATGCACCTGCTTCTTTTTCTATCTTTTCTTCTATTGCAACTTTTTCTACTGTTTTTGTTTCTTTTTCAAGTTGTGTTTGTTGACAACCCAAAATAAACAATATTAAAAAAATAAATAATATTTTTTTCATTTTCTTAAAACCTCCTTTTCTAATTCTTTTCTATCAAATAATGGATTTTTATGACTAAATTGATGAAATTTCTTTCCATTAATCATTATAATTGGTGCGTGCCATGTAAATCTAAACAAACAATAAAAGAAATTATCTAACCAGGGTTTTATTTCAAAACTAACATTTTTTCCTTTAAATTCTTTTTGCATCATATCATCTATAATACTTTTAGTCAAATTACAATCTTCACAATTTGTTTTAATTTTAAAGGGTCCTAATTTTCCTGCCCATTTGTATAATATTATTTTTATTGCCATTTTAATTTTCATAAACTAAAGTTTCTGGATGGAAAGCATACCAAGCGAACCAAAAATCCCTTTCTTTAACAATTTCATTGTTATCCTTTAAGTTAGTTATTTTTACAACACCACTATCCCCTGCATCTATACATTTTGATTTGTGCTCATTACTAGGAAAGTCAGTACAACCTCTAGATTCAAGGAGAGATACAAAACACACACCATATTCACATCTATTATCTTCTGGAAAATATATATTTCGTCTACAATTCTTTTTCCAATCAGGATTTTTTCCAATATTCTTTGGATTAGGACAATCTAATTCAGTTGTGCATTCAACATCAGCTGGAACACACCAATTATTCCAGGCGTTGGGCTTTCTTTCACATTTTTCTTTCAATTGACAATCTGAACCTGTAATGCAATCTATATATGCATCTGTTGTATAAGCATGAATTGTATCAAGAGAATTATAACTGTAATCTGCATATGATCTGATGGTATATAAATCATGATTTGGCGGGGGGGCATTAAAATGTATTTCATTTAATAAAAAAGCAGCTTCCCAATCACCGAACTTAGCTGTATGGGCTAGTCCACCCCACATAAATCCATCATCTGTTGGGGTAATTCCATATCCTTGAGAACACCCATAATGGGGGAACCCATAAGGGAGAAAATCAAGATCTAAAGAATAAAAACAGTTTGTCCTAAGATTATCATCAACTGGGGCTTGAGGGTATTGATCATCTAAATAACCTAAAGCATGACCTAATTCATGAACAAAACTAAAACCAAAATCAAATAACCAATTCATATCATTTATTTTATTTGAAATCATGTCTTCATCATAAACAATAAATCTAGAACCAATAGTTGTGAAAGCAGCCTCAATTTGTTCAGGGGTTTTTACATTTGATGATTTACTTTTATAAAAATTATATATTCTTGCTCCTGAGCAAGAAGATTCTTCAGGAATGTCTGCTCCTGATTTGATTGGAGAGTCTAACTCGTCATCACCTATACTCTTTAAATCTACTGAATGAGTAAAATAATCATAATCTGTCTTAAAAGGATCAACACCATTCATATAATCCATATTAGATTCGGCCCTTTCAACAGCCCAATGAGAAATATGGTCTTTTTTTAAACTTTGAGCCCCCATTGTCACAATCTCTATAGGGCTATTTGCAGGATCTCCAGCAACTAAAAACATACAAGATTCAATAGGATAATCTCTGCTTTCTCTGGGATATGGCTCTTCTAAGAGAATCTTAAAGTAATCAAGTGTAGAAAAAGTGTCAACCTTATCAGGGGATGATGTTATTCCTGATTCAGTTGGCTCTCCAATATTTCCAGAGCTGTAATCCCACCCTTGTAATTTCTTAATGTAATAATCTTTGTAGTTCGCTAGATCAGCATTTTCAAACTCAAACACCCAATTATTTATCTCTTCTTCATAGCCGTCATCAGTATAACCTTGCATTATTCCACTAAATTCTAATTTTCCCGACAAAGCATTGCAATTAGGGAAGTTATTTATATTAACTTTAACATTGATATTATCAAAGACAGTTATTGGAAAACTTGGAGTAAATTTTCTTCTTGTCTGAGTTTCAGTAATATAATCTGGATCTAATTCCACATCAATACTTTCAACTTTGAAGAAAGGACTATCCGGATTTGTGCATATAGCGCAATCTATATTTCTTTTTGTGCAACCTTCTTTTTTTGTAGGGCAATTTTCAGGATCATTGCTTTGGTCATCATTACAATCTGCTAGCTTACCATCAGTATCGCCTTCTTCATCAGGGTCGCATGTATCATAATCATCATAGTCTTTATCTTTACAAGGTGATATTTCACAACCATCAACAGCACTACCAGAACATTTTGCACAAACAGAGAATTTGTTATCTTCGCAATCAATATAATCATAAAGTAAACCATAATTATAATTGTTTCTCGCAAGAACCTCTCCATCCAAGACATTTACAGTATCTTCTGGAAATGTACATGTTACAGAACTATAATAACCATTACCTTGGTTACCCTCAACATACTTAATCTTACTAAAATCTCCTCTTTGATTAATCAAGTTATGGACTGCTTTTTTACAAAGCCCGTCTTCATCTGCTGCCTCCATGTAAGACTGAAAATCTTCTGTTGAAACCCTATATGTTTCAATTACCCAATTCTTTTCTTCAAGATTTGGTTCGGTCCAACAAATGATTCTATCATCATATTGGTAATCATCACAATCATCTCCACCTTTGCAAGGTTCATTTTGATTGTATCTGTTAATGTCTGGACCACAAACATTTCCACAACTTAGGTAATCTGAACCTCTGACATAATAATCGCCGTCTTCATCTAAACAATCGTTTTCTTCTTTTTTTATACATTCTTTTGGATCTTCAATATTATCAACAACATAATCCTCTCCTTCATCACAGGTCCAAATACATTCGTAACCTTTATTTTCATTGCGAGAAACAAGCCCCTCATTATAAATTCCTTGTTGGGTGTTATATGTAGGTGTTCCAATAAAATCATTGTAGTTTACATATTTCCATTCAAATTCAGGATAAGAATAAATTCCAGTTTCTTCATCATATAATCCTGAATCATAACCTACAAAAAAATCATTGCCATTTTTTGTAAGATAAGCAGTGATTGGAGCTTTATAATCACCAATTGGAGATTTTGGTGGCCAAGCGTTATATTTATCATAATGGTATCCTTTTCCAGTCTTAAAACATTTAGCAGTGGCTTTTTGTATTGTATAGCCTAGTGGGTCGTAAAATCCATGGTCGGTACTTCCTGTTTCACTTCCTGAGGAAGTACTTCCACTAGAACTACTAGTATCACTGTTTCCTCCAGGGTCATCTGGTCCATCAATTGGTGTATTGCCTTCTCCTTCAACTAAACGTCCATGATCTGAATCTGATCCACCATAATCAATAGGGACCATGTCTTGACTAACTGCAAGACTAGCACAAAGAATGATTATTATTGATAATAGTGCTATTTTTTTCATCTTTAAGTTAAATAGGTAAATATTGTTGTTGGCTTTGATAAATCTTTTGCTTGTTTGTATGTATTTCCATCCCAATTCCAAGCTATGACTGAGTTTGGCAATAGTTCTTTAACATTTCCTGTTGGTAGGTAGATTAGGTTCCAGCCAGGGTATGTTTCAACTTCTGCTGTCATTTCTGGGATTGTGTAATCACATTCGGCGACTGCGTAGATGTAGTAGCCTTTTCCTGATTCGAAAGTTGTAATTTCGTTCCAATTGTTGT
Source organism: uncultured Methanosarcinales archaeon (assembly GCA_964618315.1). GTDB lineage: Archaea > Nanobdellota > Nanobdellia > Woesearchaeales > JACPBV01 > CAZTWQ01. Next base: position 8,258 of record CAZTWQ010000022.1, on the reverse strand, counting down.
TGGTATATTCCCATGCTTGTATAACGCCGCAGTCATCCCATAAGTCTTCGATTGTTGTTCCGGTATTTGTTGAAAACATGTTATAGCCTGGTTTTATGTTTAGGGTTGATTGGGGGTAGGTGAAAGTTGAAGTTTTTTTTGCTACAGCTACACATTCATTTTCAATACATTTGTAATTGCAATTAAGAAAACCTTTTTCTGAAAGGTCCATTGGGCAAGAGTCATAACAATCACCCTCATCAATACAACCTAAATCAATACCACCCTCATAACATTTCTCATTAAAGGTATCAAATGGATTAACACATTCTAAAATGGTCCCATCTGAATTTGTCTCACCACCTACATAACAATACGTACCGGGGGGACAAGAATCAGAACCAAAAACAAAACGATCACCCCAGGCATCACACTTTACTTTTACATAATCCTGAGGGTTTGTAATACTACATTCATAACCCCACTGTCCGTTATAATCTACAAATTCAGAAAGCTCCCCATCACACCTACCACACTCAGCAAAATTACGACCTGCCTCTGCAATGAACCTATATCCCTCAACACTACTATCAAAACATAGATTATCTCCCTCACAAGGTTCATAAGTTGGAGTACACAAATCATCTTGGCAAACAAAGGCCACCCTAGTGACATCATCCAAACAATAATCTAAAAATTCCTCATTTGGATGGGCAGAATCAATACAACCTAAATCAATACCACCCTCATAACATTTCTCATTAAAGGTATCAAATGGATTAACACATTCTAAAATGGTCCCATCTGAATTTGTCTCACCACCTACATAACAATACGTACCGGGGGGACAAGAATCAGAACCAAAAACAAAACGATCACCCCAGGCATCACACTTTACTTTTACATAATCCTGAGGGTTTGTAATACTACATTCATAACCCCACTGTCCGTTATAATCTACAAATTCAGAAAGCTCCCCATCACACCTACCACACTCAGCAAAATTACGACCTGCCTCTGCAATGAACCTATATCCCTCAACACTACTATCAAAACATAGATTATCTCCCTCACAAGGTTCATAAGTTGGAGTACACAAATCATCTTGGCAAACAAAGGCCACCCTAGTGACATCATCCAAACAATAATCTAAAAATTCCTCATTTGGATGGGCAGAATCAATACAACCTAAATCAATACCACCCTCATAACATTCAACATAACAAGAACAATCATAATCTCCCCCTGCTCCGGGATATATATTTGGATCATAATCATCACAGTCATCCCCACCTTTACAAGGTTCATTTTTATTCCATCCACATTTATTACATCCTCCCCATTCGCTTTCTTTAGCATAACCATCCCCATCTTTATCAACACATTCAACTTCTTTTTTCTCACAACCCTCAACAGCACCACCTGAACATTCTGCGCAGACTAAATATTTAGAATCAGAACAATCAATTGCATTTTTAAGTTTTATTTCAGATCCATCAACCATTTTGCCAACAATCTTATTATTATAATTATCCATTGTTCTTTCAACATCAACATAAGAATCTGTATTTATAACTTCAAGTATAGTATCACCTGCAAGATTACAAGCAGGGCTAAATGAAGCTTTGGTTTCATAATCAGTATAATCAATTGGAACTCCCTGGCTTATGCTTATAATGTGCCTGCATTTTAATTTTTGTAAAGGAAAACTCCAACAAACTTTTGGATCATTTAAAACATCTTCATTTGGGTCACATTCATCTCCACAAGGGTAATTGCCATTAATCGAGATTGGATTGCCATTACTATCTCCAGGGACAAGACCATCTCCATCTGTATCTTCTGGACAGATGTTAATACAATCAGTTGGATTGTTTACATCATTGACAATAAATCCTTTGCTCTCATCACAAGTCCAAGGGCATAATTTATTAGATGGGTAATCAGTAAACTTAACATATTGAGAAGAAGCATAATAAAATCTTCTTCCCATTGAAGTTGGAACTCCGTCGCCTGTATCAATTCTTATATATTCTCTTCTAACCAACGAACCTATCATTTCTGGAAGATCCCAAGAATATGCTCTAACTCTGGTCTCAGGAAAAGAATCTGAATTATCATTCTTTAAAGCACCTTCATCTATATCTGGAAATTCACAAATTTCTTTATGATAATCATATACAGAAATACCCCCCCCAGGATAATCATCACCTGAATCGTCAGTTTCATCAGATGGATCATCATCGTCAGCTCCTCCTGGGTCATCTGGTCCATCAATAGGAGTATTACCTTCTCCCCCAATCAAATCTCCCCCTTCATGTCCATGTTCATCGATTGCTATAGAATTCAAACTAGTACAAATAAGAATCAAAATAATCCATAATAATACGCCCTTTTTCATTCAAATATGTAAAAATAGTTGTTGGTATTGATAAATCTTTCTTTTATCTTATCCTTATCTCTAATATATCCTGATCTGTAAGTTTTTTGTCTAGTTTGATGAATTTTTGACCATCGAACTTGGCTGATTTTCCCCAAACCTTTGCGAACCTGAACTTATCGATAAAATCTTTGTGGAGTTTTGAACAGACATCCCTTATAGTGCAGCCTTTGAACATGATCAATGGTTCTTCCATGTCTGCTTTCTTGTTTGCTTCTTTTAGAAATATCCTTATGAACTCCATCTTATTGTAGATTGCGTCTTTTAGTTCATCCATGCCTATGTTTTTTGCAGCAGAAACAATGATTTCTGGTTTGATATCTTTTTTTATCCTGTTTAGTTCTTTTTTATCTATCAAATCCATCTTAGTGAGTATTGTCAGTGATTTTGTGTAAACTTTGTCTCCTTTTATGACATCAATTAATTGGTCTGCGTCTATGTCACTTCTTATCATGATTTCTGCATTGTTTATCCTCATCTCTCTGCAGATATCTATTATTGTTTTCTGTTCTATTTTAGTAAGGCTTACTGTTTCTGCTACGCTTATGCCCCCTCTTTCTTTTTTTGTAATTTTTACATCTGGTTTTTCTTGGTTTACCCTTATTCCTGTTTCATAGATTTCGCTTAATATTGCATTGTAATGTTCAGGATATAGTGCATCTACAAGAACCAATATCAAATCAGCATTTCTTAACATGCCCATGACTTCTTTCCCCCTGCCCCTTCCTGAAGCGGCACCAGTTACAATCCCTGGAACGTCTATTATCTGGATCTTTGCAAATTTATATTCCATAAGACCTGGGACGGCTTTTAATGTTGTAAATGAGTAAGCGCCTATGTCGGATTTTGCGTTTGTGATCTTATTTAGCAATGTTGATTTACCTACAGAAGGGAATCCTAATAAAACAGCAGTTCCATCGCCTGTTTTTCTTACAGCAAACCTATCGTCTCCTTTTCCTTTTCCTGTTGATGATCTTTGTATCGCTCTTTCTTTCATCACAGCTAATTTTGCTTTCATCAATCCAATTGCGTGCTGTGTTCTTTTGTTATATTTGGTCTTGCCTATATCTTTTTCTAACTCTTGAATCTTCTCACCAGAACTAAGCTTTTTTCTTTCTGTTTGTTGGACTTCTTTCTTTCTGCCTTTCTTTACGCCTTCTTTACCTGCCATATCTACTAACAACAATATTAGATTTATAAACCTTTTTAATAATGATGCTCTTGAATTGTGCTACCTGTTTTTAGTTCGCATACGTTATATGCTATGGGGCATATGCAAAAAATAACAACGTAGGATTCAAACACAGTCATTTGCTCCGCAAATGCCCTATGCCAAAAGGAAAAATCCATACTTTGTATGGATTTTCCCTCTTCAGGCAGTTTTCATCCATGTTATTTTTTGCTTTTAAGTGAAAGCGAACTAGTTTCGTGACAACACACTCAAATTAATAAAACAAAACATTTTACAAATTTCTAATTTCTAAACTATTTTGATAAATCAAAAGGTTTTTATATTAGTTATCTTAGAATAAGATTATAAAAGAGGCACCAAATTGGTAGAATATCTAGAAGGAATATTAAAAATAGGAAACTTGGTCTTATCTCTTGTTGCTGGTGTAATGGCAATTAGCCTGATTAAGCTTTCCAGGCAGAAGAAGGAACTTAAAGCGTGGTTATATCTAATCCCTTTTGTGGTTTTTTTTGCGATACAAGAGATTCTTGGCGCTTTGAGGGCGTTTAATATATTTGAGAGTCCGTATCTAACTCATATTAATCCAACAATCATCTTAGTTCTGGTGATTGTCGCTTTAGTTATTCAAATAAATTTACATAAAGGTAGATAATATGGTAGAGACATTTGCTTATTGCTTAGGAATAGTAGCCCCTTATTATAATCTGGCTTTGGTAGTAGCCGCAGTTCTGCTATTTATACATCTATTCAGGACACCATATAAAAAGACTTTTATCAAACCATGGAAATTGGTATTTGCTGCATTGCTTGTATTTGTTGTTGAGGAGATTGTAACTGTGTTAACTATGGCTAATGTAATTCCTAGATATAATCTATTATTTCCCTTGCTTGAGATGATCATAATAACCTTGTTTATTTATGCATTATTATTACAGAAGGAAAGCTTAAAATGATCAGGAGAAGTATGTTCGTGGATAAGAAAGCGTTATCACCTTTAATAGCTACAATGCTTTTGGTTGTTTTTGCTTTAGTCATAGGGACTATAACTATGAATTGGGGTAAATCTTATGTTGATAAGATAGCAGATGAACCTGAAACTGGGTCTATTGAGAGTTCTATATTCATTAGCATAAATGATATTGATAGTCCTTTAAAAGAATTGCAGATTCAGCATATAACTGGCAGAATTAATGAGGCAGAATATAAGCAAAAAGAGAAAGAATTAATTTAATCTGATTTTTCTAATATTGATACTATATTCCATATTTGGGTTCTTATATGGGGATCTAAATTTGGATCAGAAGACATTTCATCAAGTTCATTCAATGCTTTATTTACTTTTATCGCACTTTCTGTATCTTCTTTTAATATATTGATTATATTTTGAATCTTGATCTTAACATTTTTAGGCATATTTGGGTCTTCTTCTAATTCTTGTAGACTCTCAATTGCTTCATCAGATAATTCATCAGAACTCATTTTGTTTATTTTTCTATATTCTTTGAGACTTCTTCTTGTATTTTCTTTGCTTTATCTCTTATTTGATCTTCTTGTTTTTCAAGTGTTTTTACTCTTAGATTTGTTGTTTCTTTTTTTGACTCAAGGTCTTTTTTTAGAACTTCTTTTTTAGATGCTACTATTATGTTTCCTACTATTTTATATGCCTGGTCAGTCAATTCCAGTTCTTTTAATGCAGAATCTATTTCAACTGATTGTGATTGGAATTGTTGTTTTTGTGCTAGAATACTTTGAAGACCTTGTTCATATAACTGTAGTTGAGATATCTTTTGTTCTGTTTCTTTGGATATTTCAGCCATTTTATCTTGCCTTTACTTTTGTTGTGGTTGTTCTTGGTTTGAACAGCATTTTACTTCCACAGTAAGGGCATCTTACTTTTTTTCTTAAATAATCTTGAGATACTTTTTTGTTGCAATCAAAACATCTGTATTCAACCATTTTAAGCTACCTCTTTTTTGATTTCTTCTTTTAATTGTTTTATCTCTTTAAATTTCTTGTGAGCTATAGAATAGGCTCTTCCTGTGAATTTTGAATCACACTTACTGCATTTCCATATACCTAATGCCATTCTTTTTACTTTTATAGCTGAACAATAAGGGCATTTGTGCTTTTTTCTTTGTTCTTTCTCTATCTTGCCGAATCTTTCTTTTAGTTTTCTTCCGTATCTTGCTCCAAATCTTTTTACAGAGCCATATTTTTCTATTTCTGCCATTTTTATTTCCTCGTTGATAAAATTATTAAATTAAAATGGGGCTACCCGGACTTTCAGCCCCAATATTATCATATTTGGGATTTTGAACCGGGGTCCTATGGTCCCAAACCATAAATGATAGCCAAGCTACACTATAGCCCCTTTATGGAGTTTAGAAAATATGGACGCTTTATAAACTTAACGGAATTTTTGAGTATAGGCAAATTTTAGAATTCTCTTTTTCATTAGCCTATAGCTGTCGAAGAAGAGTGTGGGTATGTTCTTGATTTCCTAAGAATTCTAAACTGTTTTAAAAACCTTAGTTTTTAAAAAATTTTATAAAGGTACTATATACTCTAGAGTATTATGTCATTAACAGAACAACAAAAACACAATTTGAAGAAGTTTATCAAAGAGTTAGGTACTCATAGGGGTAGACATACTGAGCTTGTTTCTGTTTATATCCCTAAAGATTATGATATTGTTAAGATAATACAGCATTTATCTCAAGAGAGCGGGACTGCTACTAATATAAAGGATGCTACTACGAGAAAGAATGTGATAGATGCATTGGAGAAGATGATTCAGCATCTTCGTCTGTTTAAGAAAACACCTCCTAATGGTCTAGCTGCTTTTGCCGGTAATACTGCTGCACAGGAAGGGAAGCAGGATTTTAAGGTATGGAGTATTGAGCCACCAGTTCCTTTGAATACGAGGATATATCGGTGTGATAAGACTTTTGTTTTAAATCTATTAGAGGATATGCTTGATGCTAAAGAACTATATGGGTTAATTGTTCTAGATAGGAGGGATGCAAATATAGCTTATCTAAAAGGTAAAAGTATTGTTCATCTGAAAAAGACACATTCAGAGGTTCCTGGAAAGTTTAAGGCTGGGGGTCAATCTTCTCAACGTTTTGCTCGTGCAAGGGAGGGTGCTGCAAAGGATCATTATAAGAAAGTTGCAGAATATGTTAAAGAACAATTTCTTGGAAATAAGAATCTAAAAGGCATCATTGTTGGCGGGCCAGGACCTACAAAATATGATTTTGTTGAAGGTGGTTATATAACAAATGAGGTTAGGAAGAAGATTATAGCAATAAAAGACTTGAGTTATACTGGAGATTTTGGATTACAAGAATTGGTAGATAAATCTGAAGATGTTTTAGCTAAAGAAGGGATTATGGAAGAAAAGAACATTATGGGCAAGTTTTTTGATCTTTTAGCTAAAAAGCCAGGCATGGCAAGTTATGGTGAATCCGAGGTTATGCAGAATCTTAAGAATGGTATTGTTGAATCATTGTTATTATCTGAGGAGTTGGATGATGATAAGATAGAAGAATTTGAAGAAGCTGCTAAATCAATGGGATCAAAGGTAAATCTGATATCTACTGAGACAAGAGAAGGGGTTCAGCTTAAAGAGATTGGGAAGATTGCTGCTATATTAAGGTATGAGATTAAGTAATTGTTCTAGAAATATTTATTAATCAGGTAATAACCCTTATTCTATGTTAAAACAAGCTATTGATGGGTTGTATTCTGATTTTCCTTATAATTATTCTATCAAGTATTCTGGTAAATTTAAGTCGTATAGGGCTAATGTTAAATTAAGGGGAAAAGATATCGAGTTTGGGCTTTCTAAGAAATGGAAAGGAGTTAGTGATGAGATACAAGCTGGGTTAGTTCAGGAGTTGTTGTTGAAGATACTTAAGAATAGGTTAAGGCCAAAGTGCAAGAAGACACAAAGCATGGAGTTATATGATATTTTTATGAAGAAATTGCATCTTGTCGCTCCTAAGGACAAGAGTGATCCTATTTTAGAGGCTTCTTTTGTTAGAGTTAATGCTAAGTATTTTAATGGTCTTTTGGATATGACTAATCTTGTTTGGGGAAATCATTCTTTGTCAAAGCTTGGTTCTTATGAATATGGTTCTGATACAATCAGTATAAGCGAAGTCTTGAGAGATGATTATGAGCTCTTGGATTATGTGATGTATCATGAGATGCTGCATAAGAAACATAAGTTTACTAGAAATAAAAGCAGGAGCTACCATCATACTGCTGCTTTTAAGAGGGATGAACAAGCGTTTGAGAATAATGCTTTGATTGAGAGAAGATTGAATCGGTTGTTGGTCAAGAAAAGATTTTCTTTTAGGAATGTTTTGAAAGAGATATTTTGATGTTGTAGATTTTATTCATTTAATAATTCTCTAATGTTTTTTTTGAGGTATAATTCATACTTTATCTGAATTATGTTAAAGCGAATTAATTGTATTAGTCATATTTGTATCCATTGACGGAAAAAATAATAATAACATAGGATTCATAGACGGATAAAATCTTTGATTTTATCCTATTCGAAAAGGAAAAAACCATACTGTGTATGGTTTTTCCCTCTTCACTCACTATTCATCCATATTATTATTTTTTCCTTTTGAT
>CAZTWQ010000021.1:17896-22758 GCA_964618315.1 uncultured Methanosarcinales archaeon | reverse complement strand
GATGGGAGTCTCGCCTGGTATAATAAAAGGATGCTCTACTGCTAAATCGATAAATATCGCTGAACAAGATCAAAACAACTTTGAAATATTAATAGCGCAAATAAACGCACTCAGAGTTGAAGATGGAAAAAAAGAATTCCCCCTATCAATAAGTGAAGATTATCAAATAGAAACATACAAAAAATGCACTAATGAAGAAACACCAACAACAAACCGTTGTGCATCAAGACCAAAAATCTGCATAAAATACGTAAAAAACGACAAAAAAGCACCCCACTGCCAATATATAGAAAACACAGAATTTGAACCAACAACAATAACAGCATCAAATGGCTTAACAATGAAGAAAATAAACCAAGAAGGCGTATCAATAACCAGCATTACCCCGTTAACTGATTCTTAGCATATTATATATGATAGAATAATAACAGCAACTACCAATTCCCAAAAATATTTAAACCCCAAATTCTATTTCAAGTATAATGCATTATATAAAAGGAAAAAGGGGCTATACTATAGCAATGATCTTGATTCCATTAATAAGCTTATTATTGGTTTTCGGATTTTTCTTCTTACCAATACTTGCAGATCTAACTGGATTACAAGAAACAACCTATTTTGAGAAAAATTTCTTAACAAGAGAAATGTCAACAATAATAACTGGCCTTTATGCAAGTCCCGGAAACACAATTGTAAATTATGTTAGAGATACCCTCTGGTTTAGTTATGAATTCACACAAGAAGAAGTAACATCATTTGATGAAACCACAACATTAACTTCAAAAACAAAATACTCAATTATAACAGGCACATTAAACATAAATCCAGTAACATTAAACCCAAAATTTGAAAGCGAAATAAAATCAGAAGAAACCCTAAAAGAAAAAGTTATCCCCATATTCACAAAAATAGGAAACAATATAGTAGTAGATAACAAACAAATAACTAATCAAAATATAAACTGTGAAAGCCCAAACTTACCAGACCTAAAAGGCAAAACAATCCTAATAGATGCAGGACATGGTGGTGTAGACAATGGTGCAGAAGCCAATAACCTAAAAGAAAAAGATATTACAGGAGCAATTGGACTTTCATTATATCAATCGATTACTAATCCTAAATTCTTTACAAGAGAAAACATAAGAAAAACAGTAGCAGAACAAACAGTAAACACAAACTACAGAAACAAAAACGAAATAGCAAAAGAAATAGCTCAAAACAACATAGATATAATCATAAGCATACACACAGGAAACTACGATGACAACAGCAATAATATAAAAGCACATTACTCAATAGAATCAAACAAGAATATCCAAGAACAAAGCAAAAGTTTAGCTTGTGAAATTCTAAGAGAATTATCAAATGAAAAAGAACTAGAACTTACTGGATCATCGATAATAGGGATATATCCTGAAGATTACAATGGTGCAGAAATATTAGTAAACAATAAAATAGCCATTCTTTTAGAAATAGGAAATATCAACAGCATAAAGAGCTCAGATAAACTAAAAGATCCCTCTATCACAAACAGAATAAGCACATCAATAAAAAGAGGGTTAACATGAATAAGAAAGGGGATTTAGCAGCACACTTCTTTTTAATGATATGTTATGTAGTTGGCATACTAGCATTTCTTACTCTATTAAGCTATTTAGTAACAACAGCAATAGCACAATCTGCAAACACCTACAACCTAGAATACTATCTAGTATTAAACAGAATGATTTACCCAAAGGAAGGCATATTCCATTACGATGAGGATATAGATAGAGTCTATCCTGGAATAATAGACTCAAGTAAACTAGATGAAAAAAGATTAAAAACACTATTTGGAGAAAACCAAGATGTAAGTACTAGATTAAAAACATCAAAATATGATGTTTATTACAATAAAAACATATACGATGTGGGTGAATACGTCTACGAAATAGATATAGCTACCTATGGCGGATTAATACAAACAGTACCAATAACAGATCAACAAGGAAACAATGATATCTTGCAAATAGGTCTAATATATCAAAAATGATCGGAAAAAAAGCAGCAACAGGAAGTGATTATATAGCATTTCTCGTATTTGTAGGGGTATTAATATTCTTATTCATACTATCAGTATTCATAATAACTCCAAGCATAGGTGGAAAAACAGAATATGCAATCAAAGTAGAAATGGAAGGCACTAGCGATAACCTATTTCTATACGGCTATTTAAGGCAAAATCTAGAAAACAAAAACATAGCAGATCTAATAGCAGAATCCCATACAAAGAAACAATATGAAGAACTAAAACAAGCCACAATCGAAATACTAGACAAAACACAAGAAAACACCAACTTTAGAATCTACATAGATAATAACGAAGAAATAGAAGAATGTCAAACAAAATGTAAAGGGGATGAAAGAGAATTTGAAGCAAAACTCCCAACACCAAAGGGGGATATAATTGATTTCAAAATAATCATATACGAAAATGAATAAAACTACTAAAATTGAAGATTTTTGCCGGTTTATAAAGTATAAATCTAATTTATACTTTACTAAACTAGGAAAATGTTCTCATTTTCCGTTGTTTAGAAATCCGCTTAGGATTTCTAAAAAAGCAATGACTCAAACAATGACTTGGTTTTTACTACTTACTATGTTTATCCTAATTGCAACAGCATACATCCATGTCTGGTCAGAAACAAAAGAATTTGCAAGTACAACAGGAGAAATCCAAAGTGAACTCATAGATTCATACCATCAAGGAGAATTAGCATTAATCTTCACAGATCAAGCAGCAAAATATAGCATACAAAGATCAATTATAGATGTAGCAAGCAACGGGGGCTATATTGAAGACCAACCATGTAACACATACCCAACAACTGATGATGAATATGTACTATGGGAAGATTTTGGAGAACAAATCTGCTATCCAACAAAAAGTGATGTAAGAAAAAGTATAAGCAAACTATTTGCACAAGAATTTAACAATTATGCAATAAAATACACCCCTACAAAAATACCTAAGAATAATTATGATTTAATGTTCAAAGAAAATGAACATATTCTAGAAATAACAGGCATAGCCACACAAGAAATAACAATTCCAAGAGACAAAAAACAATATGAAGAAGATATCTGGCAAACATTATCACAAAGTGAACAAGAATGCCTTTCAAAAGAAAACCAAGTTCCATTAACTACTATAGGCTTAACAGTAAGCTGTGGAACATGCCCTCAAAACTCAGCATGTAAAGATTACACAAAAGAAAAATACTGTACAATAGATCCGTGCAGCCTAAAATGTGCATGGAAAGAAGATGAATGCCGAAGTAGCAATGTTGTACACAAAATAACAGCATCATTCAAACTAGAAACCTATAATATAATTAATCAAATAGAAAAACACTCAAAAAAATCAATAGAAATGAAAGAAAGAATGGTGATTTGCCTCGCAAAAGGGAGCGAACAAGCAGATGATGATGATTTGGAAACCTGCTCAAGAAAAGAAAGTTCAGACATAACATATAGAAAAACAACAAATGCAGATTATACACTATTATTTAACATTGAATATGACTCACTAAACATATATGCTGAAAAACTAGCTATAAAATATGGAATAAGGTTCTTAGATGATTTCCCACCACCACAAACAGATATAATAAAAGAAACAGAAACAGATGGAACACCAAAACTTATAACCCACCTTAGATGGAACAGAAATAAAGCCTCAGACGTAGCAAAATATATGATATATGCAAGACAGCTACAACCGATAAACCTAAACGACAAAGATTTGATAACAACAATAACCTCAGACCAAACAGAATGGAAAATAGATTACACAACTAAATTAACACAAGATACCTCATATTATTTCTATGTAATAGCAGAGGACAATAAAGGCAACACAGCTGCTTTCAACAGCAACACAGTAGTTCAACTAAAAACAAAGAAATCACCTCCAATTACTATCTGATAAAACCATTATATTCCACAACATAAAACTATTTAAATAATCAGACCGACCTTCTTCATACAATGATAAAGATACCTTTAACCACAATTATCGAGAAGATAAAAGAAAACTCAAGTTTAAGCGAAGAAGATATCAACAAAAAGATCGATGAAAAGATGATTCAGCTTTCTGGTCTTATTTCTAAAGAAGGCGCAGCACATATAATATCTAACGAATTAGGTATAAAGCTATTCGAAGAAACCCCTGGAAAATTACAGATAAAGAATATACTGGCAGGTATGCGTGATGTAGAGACAGTCGGCAAAATACAGCAGATATACCCTGTAAATGAATTTCAAAGAAAAGACGGTGCAACTGGAAAAGTATGCAGCGTAATAATTGCAGACGAAACCTCCCAGATAAGAATTGTCTTATGGGGATCACAGACAGATATTTCAAAAGACCTAAAACAGGGCGATATAATAAAGATAGAATCAGGCTATGCCAGAGAAAATAACAATAAACTAGAAGTCCATTTAAACGATAGAAGTAAATTAACCATAAATCCAGAAGGGGAAGTGATAGGTGAAGTTAAAGAAACAACATCAACAAGAAAAAAGATCTCTGAGCTTAATGAAAGTGATAGCGACGTTGAACTACTAGGGACAATTGTCCAGGTATTTGAACCAAGGTTCTTTGAAGTTTGCCCAGAATGCAACAAAAGAGTAAGACAAAGAGATGAAGGATTCTTCTGCGAAGCACACAATACAGTAACTCCGACTTATTCATATGTCCTTAACCTTATAATGGATGATGGTTCAGAAACAATACGAACAGTATTCTTCAGAAACCAATTGCAAAACCTGCTAAATATAGAACATGAAAAGATAGTAGCATACAAAGACGAACCTGA
>CAZTWQ010000021.1:2226-17796 GCA_964618315.1 uncultured Methanosarcinales archaeon | reverse complement strand
CAACACAAACACCACAAAATACACCTGAAGAGATAAAAACAGAAGAACCAGAAAAAGTCCCTAGCTTTGAAGACATATAAGATGCTTTTTAAAACACATTTAGCCTTTGGCTTTCTTTGTGCATTATTTATCTTACCTTTTTTTCCAGGAGCAAATACAATCTTATATTTCACAATTTTCTTATTTGGATCTATTTTACCAGACATAGACCATCCAAAAAGTAAACTAGGAAGAAAACTAGGTCCTATAAGCCACATACTCAAATTTTTATTTGGACATAGAGGCCTTTTTCACAGCATTTTCTTTGCAATATTACTACCAGGAACAATCTACATCCTAATAAGCCAAACATATGGAATTATCCTATTCCTAGGTTACCTTAGCCATCTATTCATAGACGGATTCACAAAAAAAGGTATAAATTACCTACACCCCATAAGCATACTAAAAACCCAAGGATTCATTGAAACAGGAACATCATCAGAATCAATACTACTAATAACAATAATCACAGCCATCATAATAAAAACAATAACAATTATATTCTAGAAACTATATATTAGATAAGCACTTGCCAACCCTAATTCCTGCAAATTCTGCTACCACAGCCACTATAAAGCCAAAATCCACTACCCACTTGCCACTTGCCAACCACGCATAAGGTATATAAACAACCCTCACTTAATTAGCTATGTTGTGTAAAAACAACCCTCACTTACCGGAAGCTTGTTCTTCCTAAATAAGGTAAGCTGAAATAAGATGCGAAAGCAAGAGGTATTTTAAATGAAAACACAAGAAAGTACTGGCAAAAAATTGCCAGAAAAAAAGTTTAGTACAGGAGCCATATGTGCTACAATTTGGAAAAATAATGGCAAAAACAACAAAACCGGAGAACCTGTAGAGTTTAGAACAATACAGATAGACCGAAGATATACAGACAAAGAAGGAAATTGGCAAACAACTAATTCTTTAAGGCTTAATGACCTACCAAAAGCCCAATTAGTCCTACAAAAATCTTATGAGTATCTTGTCCTGAAAGGACAAGATTCTTCTTCAGATTCAAAGAAGATAGAAGCTTCAGGGCAAAGCTCTGAAGATTTAAAAAACTCATTTTTAAAAGAAGAGATAGTTATGTGAGGTGATGATAATGACAAAAAAACAAGAAAAAATAGAAGAAGAACAGATTGATGTTGAACAAGAAAACACAGAAGATTCAAAACAAGAAACCCAACAAGAAGAAATTACAGAAAAAGAAGAAGTAAAAGAAGAGAAAAAAGAACAAACATTAGCAGACTTACCTGGAGTAGGTCCAGCAACTATTGAAAAACTACAAACAGTAGGATATAATGATTTGATGGCAGTAGCTGTAGCAACACCTGGAGAATTGATCGACGCCACAGGAATGGCTCAATCAGCAGCAAAAAAAGTTATAGCAGCTGCAAGATCCTCGATGGAGATGGGTTTTGAATCAGGAATAGAATTACTAGAAAAAAGAAGCAAAGTCATAAGACTTTCAACAGGAAGTCAGGCTTTTGATGACTTAATGGCGGGCGGTTTTGAAACTGGATGTATTACAGAATGCTTTGGTCAATACGGGTCTAGCAAAACACAGATAGCTCATCAATTGGCAGTTAACGCAATAAAAGCTTACCCAGAGTCTAGTGTAGTTTACATCGATACTGAAAACACATTCAGACCAGAAAGGATAACCGAATTTGCAAAAGGAGCAGGCCTTGACCCAAATGAAGTATTAAAAAACATCAAAGTGGCAAGAGCATACAACTCAGACCACCAGATGCTATTAGCTGAAAAAGTTGAAGACCTCATCAAAAAACAAAACATGGATATTAAATTAGTTATTGTTGATTCGCTTACAGCCCACTTCAGAGCAGAATTTGTCGGTAGGGGAACCTTAGCAGATAGGCAGCAAAAACTAAACAAACACATGCATATATTGTCCAAAGTAGCAAGTACCAACAACTTATGTGTTTACGTGACTAACCAAGTTATGTCAAAACCAGATACGTTCTTTGGCGATCCAACAGAAGCTATCGGCGGCCACATAGTAGCGCACAACTCCACATTTAGAATCTATCTAAGAAAAGGTAAAAAGGGCTCAAGAGTTGCTAAACTGGTTGATGCACCGAATCTTGCTGACGGTGAGGCGAATTTTATAGTAACAACAGACGCTATAACTGATGTTTAATTTTTTTCTTTTTTTTATTTTTATTATTAAAATAAAACCATCAAATTTAAATATACAAAGATATTCTTATAGTCTATTACACATTAGTGTAAGATCGTGCCAATATGCACATAAATTAAGTAAATAAGGTGAGAGTAAATATGGACGGAGATTTTAGACCAAACAATAGTTTTATGGCACCAGTTAAAGTAGGTGATGAAGTAGATTTAAGAATAGAAGCAGTAGGAGAAAAAGGAGATGGCATAGCAAAAAAAGACGGCTTTGTTATCTTTGTACCTAACACCAAAGAAGGCGACGAAGTAAAAGTAAAAGTGACTAAAGTTTTAAGAAGGGTTGGCTTTGGTGAAGTTGTTGGAGAAGGTAGTGCTCCAAACGAAAACGCTCCTGCACAAGAAGCTGCTCCTGAAGAACCTCAAGTAGAGGACTCAGAAGACTTCGGTGAAGAAGAAAAACAAGAATAAGTTTAATTTCTTATTATATTATTTTTTATTTTCATTTTTTTAATAATATTTATATAATCTAATCTATAAACTAGTAATATGAGATTATTCATAGCTATAGACTTTAACGAGATAAAAGACAACCTAAAAGAGACACAATCAAACATAGACATATCACTAGCCAATTTAAAACAAACTTCAGAATTCCATTTAACTCTAAAATTCTTAGGCGATGTAGAAGAAAAAGACACACAAATAATAAAAGAAAAACTAAATCAAATAAAATTCAAAAAATTCCAACTAAAATTGGATAATATCGGAACATTCCCTGACGAAAACTACATAAGAGTAATCTGGATAGGGGTAAATCCTAAAGGACAAGTTATAGAACTCCAAGAACAAATAAATCAACAATTAGAAGAATTTAATTTCAAAAAAGACTTCAAATTCCACCCTCATATTACATTAGCCAGAGTCAATTCAATAACAAACAAAGAAACATTCAAAGAAAACCTAAAAGATATAATACCAAAACAAAAAACAATAGAAGTAACTAACTTCAAACTGATAAAAAGCACATTAACAAAAGGAGGTCCAATCTACGAAGATATAGCCATTTTCTCATCAGAATTTTAAAATATAAAAAACAATCCAAACAGTTAACTTTTTAAACAAAATAACATTCCTAATGACTAATACCTAAGGTTTTAGCTGGCTATAGTTAAAACAAATATGTGCTGAGGTTATAAAAAAGCACAGGAGAGAATAAAATGACAGAAAAACAATTTTTAGTACCACAAGATCAATATCTGAAGTCTGGAATCCACATAGGAACAAAATTCAAGACAAAATATATGGAACAATTCATATACAAAACAAGACCAGATGGATTAAGCATATTAAACTTACAAAAAATAGATGAAAGAATAAAGATTGCATCTAACTTTTTAGCACAATATGCTCCAGAAGATGTAATAATTGTAAGTAGAAGGGAAAATGGGTGGAAACCACTAAGAACATTTGAAAAAACAACAGGCGCTAAAGTTATAATTGGGAGGTATCCTCCGGGAATGTTGACTAATCCTGCATTAGAGATTTACTATGAAGGAAAAATAATATTAGTAACTGATTCATGGCCTGACAGAAACGCAATAATCGACGCTAACAAAATAGGGATTCCAGTAATAGCATTATGTGATACAAACAACCAATCTAATGATATTGACCTGGTAGTACCATGTAACAATAAAGGAAAGAAAAGCTTAGGAGTATTCTTCTTTATCTTAGCTAAAGAATATCTAAAGAAAAGAGGAATCATAAAAAACGACTCTGAATTTAAAGCAACAGTAGAAGACTTTACCGAAGAATAAAAACTAAATCAAAGCAATTAAATCTTTTATTGCTTTTTTTAATTCTTTTTTTTCATATATAACATTATATACTTGCTTAGTCAAAGGTAAATCTATATCATTTTTCTTAGCTAGATCATAAACAGCCTTTGTTGTTTTAATCCCTTCTGCAACCATGCCATGCATCTCTTCTTTAATAGCATCAAAATCCTTGCCTTGTGCAATCATCTCCCCAACAGCCCTATTCCTTGAATGTTTAGAAGTACAAGTAGCTACAAGGTCCCCCACTCCAGCTAAACCATAAAAAGTAGATCTCTTAGCTCCGAAAAATTTACCTACATTACTCATCTCCATCAATCCTAATGTAATTATAGAAGCCTTGGCATTATCTCCAACCTTCAAAGAATCACAAACCCCTACAGCAATAGCAGTTATGTTCTTTATTGCACCGCATATCTCAATGCCAACAATATCACTATGAGGATAAACTTTAAAATAAGATGTCTCAAAAACTTCCTTTATATTATCCAATATATCCTGATGTTTAGAAGCTATTACAGTAGCAGTAGGTGTTTTCTTGCTAACCTCTTCTGCATGATTTGGTCCAGATAAAGCAGCAATCTTAACATCCCCTAATTCATCCTCCAAAATCTCAGACATCCTCTTGAAACTGACTTCTTCAATCCCCTTAGTAGCAGAAACAACTATGGCACCATCTAGAACATACTTAGAGATCTCCTTAGCAACACTCCTTAGAAAAGAAGAAGGAACAACAGTAACGATAAAACCAATCCCCTTAATAGCATCTTCAAGAATATCTGTTGCTTCAAGATTAGAAGACAACTCAATACCTGGCAAAAATCCAGAATTCTCTTTTTTATCATTTATTTCATCAACAACTTCTTTTTCATGAGCCCATAATTTAACTTTATGCCCTTTTTCAGCTAATAAATTAGCTAGAGTAGTTCCCCAACCACCTGCACCTATAACTGCAATATCCATAAGAATAGAAAGATACAATTCACTTTAAATATCTTTGTATTATTAAACCTATAAAAAATCAATCAAAATTATACCCTTCACCCGTCAACTTACCTATTTCTTTCATTGCCTTAGTAGTCAATAATCTTAGTACACTAGGATCATTTTCCTTACCATAATACTCATCAAAATGCATTAATTTACCTATATTGATTGTAGCTTTCCTAAATTTAGGTATTTTCTTCCACTTAGGCAATATCTCAAAAGTCCCTACTAAACCAACAGGCAAAACAGGAACCTGGGCTGCTAAAGCAAGTCTTACAAAACCAGTTTTTGCCCTCTGAAGCTTTCCATCCATGCTTCTTGTACCTTCTGGATGTATCACAATAAGGCCCCCTTCTTTTAAAGATTTTATCGCTAGTTTAAGCGCATCCTTACCACCTGCTTGGCGATCTACAGGAATAGCATCTAACCATTCATGAAATATCCTTTTAAGCCCAGTATCAAACAATTCCTTTTTTGCTAAAAAATGAAGATTCCTACCAAGATGATTAAAAAAAATAACACCCAAAAGTATATGATCCATATAACTATCATGATTAGCAACCAATATGAAAGATTTATCTTTAGGAATATTCTCTATACCAGTCACTTTACCCATAAAAGGTATCATCAATAACTTAAAGAATTTTCTCCCCATCCACCCCATTGGCCTTACCATTAATATCTATACCTCTTTCCGATCAATTTCCCAATATTTTGCATTACATCTTTTGTAATCTTAACTAAAATCCCTTTATCATCTTTCTTCTCATAATGCCCATCAAAGTATATTGGCTTTCCAATCTTAACTGTAACTACTTTCTTAATCTTTGGAAACTTTTTTCCCTTAGGCAAAATTTCCCTTGAACCAGTTATCCCCACAGGAACTATCGGAACTCTTGCACTTAAAGCTAATTTCACAGCACCAACCTTTGCTTTTTGTAGTTCACCATCCAAAGTTCTATGCCCTTCAGGATAAACCCCTACAATATCACCATTATCCAGATAAGATAAAGCATCCTTAAAAGCTTTCTCATTTATCTTTTTTTTCTCAGGATGATCATATACCTCAACAGGTATTGAAGTCCCCCATTCAAGAAACTTCCTTAATAAAAAACCTTTAAAATATTTCTTATTTACATACATATGCACTGGTTTATTTGTTTTTGGAACTAATAATATATGTAACAAAAGATCATCGTAAAAACTAGAATGATTAGGACAGATAACAAACCCCCCTTTAGGTATATTATCAAGCCCTTCAACTTTCTTGATCCAAAGTTTCATTATAGGCGGTACAATCCACTTAGCTATAGGATAAACCATAATTATAGAAAAAGCATCATCTAAATATAAAACTTATTGTTTTTAACTTTATTAAAAACAATCAGGTTTAGAAATATTTATTTCTAAAACTTATGATTTGAGTAAAACGAAAATCATAAAGATTAGAAATCTATGATTTCTAAAACTTATGATTTGAGTAAATAATAAGAACTACTGTTTTAACTGTTCTATCAATTCAGGAACTACCTTAAAAAGATCACCAACAATGCCATAATCAGCTACCTCAAAAATAGGTGCAGAAGCATCTTTATTTATGGCTATTATCAGATCAGAATCCTGCATACCTGCTTTATGCTGTATTGCCCCTGAAATACCAATCGCAATATACAATTTAGGACGAACAGTTTTACCAGTCTGCCCTACTTGATGATCTTTATCTATCCATCCAGAATCAACAGTTGCTCTTGAAGCTCCAATCTCTGCCCCAAGCAAAGAAGCCAGTTCTTCAATCAGTTTAAATCCTTCCTGCTTACCTAATCCCCTACCACCAGAAACGATTATTTCAGCACCATCCAGATTAACTTTCTTCTTAACACCTTTTATAATATCTAAAATCTTAACCTTTTGATCAGCCTCACTAACATTAACATCAACATTAACTATCTCGCCAACTCTACTCTCGTCTTTCTCTAACATTTTAAAGACACCAGGTCTTGCTGTCGACATCTGCGGTTTATGTTTCTTACAAAGAATCTGAGCCATTAAATTACCACCAAATGCAGGCCTTGTCTGCAACAACAAGCCTTCTTCAGTAATATCTAAACCAGTACAATCAGCAGTCAACCCAGTTGTTATCCTCTGAGCAACCCTTGGCCCTATATCCCTACCAATATGCGTTGCTCCATAAATAACAACTTGTGCGTTTATATTATTAAGATGCTCAGAAATAACCTTAGTATATAAGTCAGTTTGATAGTTCTTCAATAAATCATTTTCAAATAAATAAACTTTATCTGCACCATAAGCAATCAATTCTTTACTTAGCCCATTATCTTTATCTGTAAATAAAATAGCAGCAGTCTTAACATTTAATTTTGCAGCAAGTTCTTGAGCCTTACCTAATAACTCAAAAACCACCCTAGAAATTTTACCATCTCGTTGTTCAGCAAAAACAACAACCTCTTCCCCTTCTTTTACACCTTTTACTTCATCTTTCTTTTCTTCTTTCAAGACTTCCAAATAACCATTATCAATAGCTTGCTTAATCTCAGGCATATCAGGAACATCCTCAAAATCATTTCCCCTCATCAAGACTATCCCGCCTAAATTAAGCTGAGATTCTGGACAATTGATTGAAATTTTGACCTTGACCATTAAAACGCACCCATCAATTCTTTTTCTTTCAATAATGAAACAACTTTCTTTGCAACTTCTTTAGCAGAACCTTTTAAGATCTGACCTTGCCCTTTTGCAGAAGGTGTAAATGATTTATGAACTGAAGTTGGTGAATTCAACAACCCAATCAATGATTTATCTACCTTGATGTCTTCTGCACTCATCACATTAACTTCCTTTTCCCTATGTGCTTGTTTTATTCCCCTTAAAGAAGGATACTCAATTTCATTGATCTCAGAGATACAAGTAACTAAACAAGGCAATTTACATTCAATTACCTCATAACCATCTTCCATCTGTCTCTCAACCTTAATCTTGCCTTCTTCAACTTCAATCTTTTGAGCATAAGTAATCTGAGGAACACCTAAAAATTCTGCTGTTTGTGGTCCAACCTGAGCAGTATCTCCATCTATTGCCTGCCTTCCAAACAATAATAGGTCATAATCCCCTATAGCTTTTATTGCAGAACCGATTGCATTAGAGGTAGCCCATGTATCAGATCCAGCAAACGCCCTATCAGATATCAAAACAGCATCGTCAGCACCTAAAGCAAGTGCTTCCCTCAAAACTTCTTGAGCTTGTGGAGGTCCCATCGAAAGGACAGTAATCTTTCCACCAACTTTATTCTTGATCTTAACAGCTTCAATCAAAGCATGTTTATCATCATGATTCATAATAGTAGGAACCCCTTCTCTAATTAAAGTTCCTGTCTTAGGATCTATCTTAACTTCATTAGTATCTGGTACTTGTTTTATGCATACTATTATGTTCATCTTAATTTATAACCTCAACTTACCTTACTAACCTATTGTTTTTCCCATTAACGCCATAGCAACAACTAACTTTTGAACTTCAGTAGTGCCTTCATAAATCTCAGTAATCTTAGCATCACGATAAAACCTTTCTAAAGGATAATCTTTCATATAACCATAACCACCATGAATCTGTATAGCTTGTCTAGTTACTTCCATTGCAACATCGCTTCCATAATATTTAGCCATTGCAGCTGCTTTGATATAATTCCTACCTTTATCCTTAAGATCAGCAGCCCTTAAACAAAGTAATCTTGCAGCATCTATCTTTGTAGCCATTTCAGAAAGCATAAATTGTATTGCTTGGAACTTATGTAATTTTCTTCCAAACTGTTCTCTCTCTTGAACATACTTAATACATTCATCAAAAGCACCTTGAGCTATTCCAACACCCTGAACACCTATACCAATTCTGCCAGAGTTAAAAACACCCATAGAAATCTTAAAACCCTTACCTTCTATCCCACCAACTAAATTCTCTTTAGGTACACTCATATCTTGAAAGATTAATTCTTGTGTATTTGAACCTCGTAATCCTAATTTATCCTCCTTCTTTCCAAGAGAAAACCCTTTTAGATCCTTAGTTTCAATTGTAAAAATAGAAAGTCCATTGTGTTTCTTGCCTTTATCTGTTGTAGCAACAAAATTCACTAAATCTGCCTTTCCACCATTTGTGATAAAGATCTTATTCCCATTGATTATATATTCATCACCATCCCTTATAGCAGTTGTTTGAACATTAACAGCATCAGAACCAGCAGCAGGTTCAGTAAGAGCAAAAGCACCAAGATATTCACCAGAAGCTAGCTTAGGTAGAAATTTTTTTTTCTGATCCTCTGTCCCATAATTGATAAGTGGAAAACAACATAATGAAACATGTGCACCCATAGTTACAGAAGTTGAAGCACAAACCCTACTAAGTTCGTCCATTATAATTGTTTGAGAAATATTATCCAGTTCAGCACCGCCATATTTCTCAGGAATACTCATCCCCATAACGCCCAATTTAGACAATTTCTTTATTGGTTCTACTGGAAACTTGCATTCTTGATCAAATTCAGCAGCATATGGCTTTACCTCAGAATCAGCAAACTCACTAATCATTTTCTTTATAGCTAATTGTTCTGGTGTAAAATCAAAATTCATTATAAAATCCCCCTATTACACAATAGTAAATTAGAATCCGTTTATAAATTTTGTTAAATAGTTTAAAAATAAAGAAAAAATAAAAGAAATATGGATTAATATCTTCCTCGGTCTCCACCAAAGCCACCGCCTCGATTTCCTCCTCGACCACCGCCTCGATTTCCTCCTCGGTCTCCTCCTCGGTCTCCACCAAAGCCACCGCCACCAAAACTAGGTTTTCTATGTTTTCTGAAACATTCCCTACAATAAACTGATCTTCCTTCTGTAGGTTTAAAAGGAACTTCACATTCATTGCCACAATCTGCGCACGTTGCTTTGTGCATCTCTCTATCTCCCATACTATTTCCACCAAAACTATCTCCATATGCCATTTTTTTCTACTCTCCTTTGTTCATTTATTATCTATGGTATAGAGGATAAATCCCCTTATACTAGACTAGACTAATTCCATAGGGTATTTAAAGGTAATGTTTTCAGGCATTAAAAACTAATGCCGCCATCTACCTTAAGTACTACTCCGCTAATGTATTTAGCATCATCAGAAGCTAAAAACTTGACAGCATTAGCAATATCCTCAGGTAATCCCATCTCTTTTAGAGGTATCAATTCTAATATCTGAGCCAACATTTCAACAGGAACTTTATCAGTCATTGCAGATTTAATAAATCCTGGAGCAACAGCATTTACTGTTACTTTTCTTTTTCCTAACTCCTTAGCAAGTGACTTTGTAAATCCAATAACTCCTGCCTTAGTAGATGCATAATTAGTCTGCCCAAAATTACCAGATATCCCTGCAACAGAAGAGATATTGATTATTCTTCCACCATCTGGAAGTATCTCAAGAACATTCCTTGTTACATTAAACAAGCTGTTCAGGTTGACATTGATAACAGGATACCATTCTTCTGGTGTCATCTTCTTCAAAGTTCTATCTTTTGTTATCCCTGCATTATTTACAAGAATATCAACTTTCTCAAACTTGGATTTGATCTCTTCAGCCATCTTCTTGCAGCTCTCAAAATCAGAAACATCTGCTGCAATAAACTCAGCATTAACACCCAAAGCCTTAATTTCCTCAACTGTCTTTAAAGCTTCGTCTTTCATTGGTTCAATATCATTAACAATAACATTAGCCCCATCTTTTGCAAGAATCAAAGCCATTTCTTTACCTAATCCCCTTGCAGCACCAGTTATTAAAGCATTTTTTCCACTTAAACCCATTTTTTTCACGCTCCATTTATTTTTCTAAATCATCAATAATGGACGAAAACTTGAGTGCAGAGGTAAATTCCATACAAAGTATGGAATTTTCCTTTGCGAATACTTCAGCTTGTGAATCAAGGTGAAGACTTACAAATCCAAAGGATTTGAAAGTGGGCGTGCTAAGCACGACCGTGTTTGAATCCGTTTTTATTGATGATTCCTTCTAAAATTACACAAAATAATCAAATAACCTAACCATTAATCTTCCTAAGAATATGTGTAGATATTGTCCCACCTGCACCACCAATATTCTGAGCTAACCCAATCTTAGCATCACTTACTTGCCTATCTCCACACTCACCCCTAAGCTGTTTAACCAATTCATAAATCTGACTTACTCCAGTAGCAGATATTGGATGCCCCTTAGCTTTTAGCCCACCAGACATATTCACAGGCAATTTACTATCTAAATTAAAATAACCATCTTCTATTTTCTTATAAGCTTCTCCTTTCTTAGCAAACCCCAAATCCTCATAAGCTATCAACTCAACTATTGAAAAAGCATCGTGCAGCTCAGCCATATCAACATCAGATGCCCCTATCCCTGCTTGTTTATAAGCATTTGAAGAAGTCTTGACAGAAGCCTCCCATGATGTAATGCTTTCTCTATCCCAAGTAGGAAGATAATCAGTACAACTATCAGAACCCACTATTTCAACATCTGTCTTATCCTTGCTGATAACACAAGCAGCTGCCCCATCAACACTTATACTACAGTCATAAAGTCTCAAAGGACTGCAAACAATAGGAGAATTCTTAATCTGTTCTAAAGTAACTTTATGTCCATAAAACTTTGCTTTTGGATTCAAAAAAGCATTAGAATGATTCTTAAAAGATATCATTGCCAGATGATCCATATTAGTATTAGGATATTTACGTAGATATTCTTGTGCTACCAAAGCATTCTGTCCAGGAAAATTAAGCCCTTCTAACTGCTCCCACTTGCTCTCTGCAGCCATCATAAATTCTTCAGTTATCTGCTCGGATTTTCCAGTCATTAATTTCTCTGCACCGATAACAAGTACATTATCATAATCCAATTGCTTAGCAGTCCATAAAGCAACTCCCCCACCACCACATGCTGCAGGAACTCTGATTATTGGTTTTCTCGTCTTAAAAATAGAGGAAAGCATAGCTGAAAAATGCCTTTGTTTTTCTTCGGAAAAAAACCACTCCACAGAAGAACATACAATAGCATCTATCTTACTAAAATCAATATCTGCATCCCTTACTGCTTCTTTTCCTGCTTCATAAGCCAAAGTAGGGGATAATTTATCTGAAATCCCAAACTTGGTCATACCCACGCCTTTAATATACATTTTAACCTTTCCTTATTATTTATTATTAGTTTTCTTTATTGTTCATTATTGATTTATTTTATTAGTTTTAATTATTTTTTTATATTCAATGGATTTTATTTCTTATTCTTAGTTTTAATGGATTTTATTTTTTATTTAATTTTCTTTATTATTAATTTATTTTATTAGTTTTAATTATTTCTTATTCTTAGTTTTCTTTATTATTAGTTTTATTTCTTATTCTTAGTTTTAATGGATTTTATTTTTTATTTAATTTTCTTTATTATTAATTTATTTTATTAGTTCTAATCATTTTTTTATTTTTAATGAATTTTATTTATTGTTTTATAAGTTTTGATCCAACTGGATGTTTTATATCTCTCCTTAAAGCTTCCAATTCATTGCCAACAATATGTATTTTTGATATATCATACTCACCAACACCCAACTTGCCAGCCAGTTCGACATAAGGTAATTTCCTCAAACACAAAACCTCTTGAACAACTTTATCATGAGCAACAGGATTTCTAGCAGCAAATATCAAATTAAAAAAACCACATTCACCGTGTTGTGCAGGACCATTCCCTTGCATCCCAATTGAACCATCCCCTATGGTTATGAACTTAGATACAACATTAGGTAATAATGCCAACGCCCCAACTGCTTTTCTTGGATCAGCTGCAAACTCATCAAAATTCTTCTTAGATAAAAATCTAATAAGATTTTCAAATGCACCATCCATCCCAAGCACCATATCAGTTTTTATGACAGGTACATTAAAGATTATATCAAAATCATTGACTATCTTACTAACTTCAAAAGTAACATCTCTTTCTTTCTTCTCCTCAAATTCTGTTTTTGATATGTCAATATAATTAACTCCAAATTTCTTGATTATATCCGCAATGCCAGATTTCTTAGCTACTTTCTCCAAAGGTACAAAAAAGCTTTGCTCAGCTATAGTTATATTCTCTTTCTTAGCACCTTTGTCTAAAAGATACTGTATCAATCCAGAGATAACCTTAGGATTAGTGCATACGCCAGTATATGCATAACCAGGAATACCCAAATTAGGTTTGATTAATATTTTATTAGCGTCGTTAACTTCTATATCCCCTATCAACTCCAATGATTCTTTAACAGCCTCATAATAATCATATTTTAGCTTAACAGCAGAAACAACATTTTCTGATGAATCAGATTTGTCCTCATACACATCACCAATATCATAATCATTCATTGTCTTTTTTGGCATCTTATTGCCATGTTCATCCTCTAAGATAAGAACATTATAAGGAGTTATAGGATGTAAAGGTGAAGGTACATATACCTTTGTAAAACCAACCACTTTTAACTTAGTCCCTATCTCTTTCTTCACTTCATCATCACAAGAAATACATTTATCTACAGGATGTATCCATTTCTTATTGCATTTCTCACAAACCCATCTTATTATTTTTGTCATAATTATTCACCTTATGTTATATTTTTCTCAGCATCCCAGAGGCATACAAGAAAAACATTTTATGTTTTTCTTAGTATATGAACAGTATTTGTTCCTCCTGCACCACCAACATTCTGTGTTAATCCTAATTTAGCACCATCAACTTGCCTCTCACCACACCTACCCCTTAATTGATCTACAATCTCAACAACCTGAGCAACCCCTGTAGGTGAGATTGGATGACCTCTTGCCTTTAATCCACCAGAAGTATTCACAGGCATTTTACCATCTAAATTAGTATATCCATTTCTGATAAGTTCTTTTCCCTCGCCTTTTTTACAAAATCCTAGATCCTCATACGCAATCAATTCAACTATTGTAAAAGCATCGTGAAGTTCTGCAACATCAATATCTTTTGGCTCAACAGAAGCCTGTTCAAATGCTAATTTTCCAGCACCGACAACTCCCCTCCAGGTAGTCATATCTTCTCTTTCAAAAGGAGCCAAATAATCTGTAGCAAGACCAGAACCGGCTACCTTAACATCGGTTTTATCATTACTGACAATCACAGCAGCAGCACCATTCACACTGATACTGCAATCGTAAAGATTGAAAGGGGTAGCAACGATCGGTGCTTTCTTAATATCTTCCATACTCACTTTCTTCCCATAAAATCTTGCCTTAGGATTCATACTCCCATGTAAATGATTCTTAAAAGCTATAGACAAAAGATCATCATGTGTAGTACCATATTTCAACATATGCTGTTGTGCTACCAAAGCATTTTGTGCAGGAAAAACTAATCCCTCTTCCTGCTCCCAAATATTATCAGCAGCATTCATAATCTCTTTTGTAATTGAAGTAGTAGGACCAGATAAAATCTTATCAACTGCAAGTACTAAAACATTATTGTATTTTAACCTTAATCCTGTCCAAAAAGCAGCACCCCCACCACCACAAACAGCAGGAACTCTGATTATAGGTATTTTTCTCCTTATCAAGGAAGATAAAAAAGAAGAAGAATGCCTCTGCCTCTCATCATTTATCTTAGTATCAACAGTACTGATAACAACAGCATCAAGCTTATCAACACCAATATCAGAATCTTTTAATGCCTGAGTCAATGCTTCATAAGCCATATCAGGGATAGACCTGTCCTCTACCCCAAACTTAGTCATCCCAACGCCTTTAACATACTTGTCCATTAAACATCACTTAAAAGCAGGAGACGCCTTTGATCTAAATTCCCTTCTATCAACAACAGCAAGCATCATTGTAGCCTCGCCAACCACATTATCACCAACAAATGCTTTGGCAGACATCAAAGCACCCCTTTCATCCTTACCAAGCATTGTAACTTCATATCTTAATTGCTCTCCAGGAAAAGTTGGTGCAGAAAACTTAGCTTCCTTTATTTTATATGCAAGAACTTCTTTTTCCCAATGATTATCTAGATTGTACCTGACTAATAATGTGCCAGCTTGACCCATCCCCTCTACGATTAATGCACCAGGCATTATTGGGAATCCTGCAAAATGCCCCTTAAAAAATGGCTCATTTGCAGTAGTGTTCTTTATAGCGACAATCTTAGTTTTGTCTAAGCTCATCACCCTATCGATCATCATAAATGGCGCTTCGTATGGTATTATTTGCTTGATAGCATTGCTATCGATTTCGCCTTTTTCGTTCTTTAATTCATCAATTGTTTTCATATTTAACACCCCATAATATTATTCAATATTCTAGCTTTAGAAGCCTAAAACGCTTTAAAAACCTTATGATTTGCGGAGCAAATCATGATGGTTTAGAAGCTTTGATTCTAAAACCTTGTGGATTTGCAAAGCAAATACACAATGGTTTAGAAGTTTACTTCTAAAACCTTATGATTTACAAAGTAAATCGTAATG
>CAZTWQ010000021.1:0-2126 GCA_964618315.1 uncultured Methanosarcinales archaeon | reverse complement strand
AAAACCTTATGATTTACAAAGTAAATCGTAATGGTTTAGAAGTTTACTTCTAAAAGATTGTATTTCGAATTATAGAAACCATCACAAGAGATTAAAAACCTAAGGTTTTTAAAGCCAAAAACAACTCTAAGACCTATGGGTAATGATAAAAAGATCGTCAAATTAGTAAACAAGCTTTCAAAGCATATGGAAAAAAGCTATAACATACTAAAGAAGATAGCTAGAAAAACTCATGATAAAGTACCATATGTATATGAAGAAGTAGAGAAACTGATAAAATCCCACCTAGTAGTTCTTGAAAAAGACGAAAAACTCCTGCATAATCCTGACATAAACGGATTTGGAGATTTAATAGCAAAAAACCTAGCCAAAAAACTGCCTAACTTAAAAGAAAAACAAATAAACAAGATAATAGAAGAAAAATCTTCAAAATCATTCTTAGATATGTTAACAAGAGGCCTTACAGATAGTGAAAATGAAAAAGAATATACAAAGGTCAATGATAAAAAACTATTCAAAAGGATATTAATAGCAAACAGAGGAGAAATTGCATTAAGGATAATAAGAGCATGTAGAGAACTCAACATAGAAACTATAGCAATATACTCTAAACATGAAGAAAAAACATTAGCAGTAAAGTTTGCAGACAAATCATATTGTATAGGAAAAGGAGCAAAAGACTATCTTAACTATAATAAGATTATCAAAATAGCAAAAAATGCAAAAGCAGATGCAATACACCCGGGTTATGGATTTCTAGCTGAAAACAGTGATTTTGCTAAATTATGTGAAAAAAATAAGATAAAATTTATTGGACCTTCTGCTAAATCAATTATATTGATGGGAAATAAAGATCAAGCTAGAAGAACGATAAAAAGATTAGAAATTCCATTAATTGAAGGAACAGATATACTAAAAGACGAAAAAGAAGCCATAGAATCTGCAGAAAAAATTGGCTATCCAGTAATTATTAAAGCAGTTGCTGGTGGTGGTGGAAAAGGCATGAGGATTATAACTAATAAAAAAGAGATTCCTTCTTTATTCAAAAGTGCACAATCAGAAGCAGAATCTGCTTTTGGCAACAATGCAATGTATATGGAAAAATACTTAGAAGAACCTAAACATATAGAATTTCAGATTCTAGCCGACAAACAAGGCAACGCAATACACTTAGGAGAACGTGATTGCAGCATACAAAGAAGACACCAAAAACTGATAGAAGAATCACCATCCCCTGCATTAAACAAATCATTAAGGGAAAAAATAGGTAAAGCAGCTATAAAAATAGTTAAAGCTGTTAAATATGAGGGTGCAGGAACTGTAGAATTCTTATTAGATCAGGATAAAAACTTCTATTTCATGGAGATGAATACAAGAATCCAAGTAGAACACGGCATAACTGAAATGGTCACAGGGGTTGATCTTCTAAAAGAACAGATAAAAATAGCTGCAGGAGCAAAATTAGCATACACTCAAAATGATATCAAAATTAACGGTTGGGCAATTGAATGTAGGGTAAATGCTGAATGCCCATCAGAAGGATTCTGCCCTACAACAGGTACAATAATAAATTATCTCCCACCAGGAGGGCCAGGAATAAGGGTTTGTTCTTCCTGCCATACTGGCCACGTTGTAAGCCCGCATTATGATTCATTAATCGCTAAATTGATGTGTAAAGGGTCAAATAGGCAAGAAGCAATATCAAGAATGTCCAGAGCATTAAACGAATTTATAATTGAAGGTGTAGACACCACAATCCCATTCCATAAAATCATTCTAAACGATAAAAAGTTTAGCAAGGGTGACATATGCACCAATTTCATTGAAAAAAACAATATAATGGATGAACTAAAGAAAAAGAAATCGATAAAAAAACTGACAAAAAAAGAAAAAGTATTGATCGTTACAACAGCAGTTTCTCAATATATGGAAAAAACACATACAGAAAAAAAACAATCCGAATGGGTTATAGCCAACAGACAAGAATCAATACAAAATCAGGAAAATGTTTAAGATATATCATTTCAATAAACTAAATTCTACCAATGATAAAGCTAAAAACTTTAAAGAAAATGCTGTGATCATTGCCGACGAACAAACAAAAGGCAAAGGAAGATTCAAAAGAA
>CAZTWQ010000020.1:0-25003 GCA_964618315.1 uncultured Methanosarcinales archaeon | reverse complement strand
CACTTCGTGATGAGCCCCAGAGGTCAGAATTGAACTTCGCCAAAGGGCGATGTTAGTTTCAATCGCTACGGGACACACTTTAAAAAATAAAAAAGAAGAGGGGACACACTCTTGATTGTGCTTCGCACTTGATGTTTAACTTAATAAGAATTTGTGGGCTTTTTACGTTCTAAACTCTGCTCTTCTAGCTTGAGAATAAGCTCTTGCAGCAGCCGCATTTCTAGAATTTAGTTGGCTTTCAAATTGTTCTGCTTGACTCATATATTTTTCATCAACAGCAATTTTTCTATCAACAGTTCCAGCCATCATTTTACCTAGATTTCCAGACGAGGCTTCAATAGAATTAACAATCCTCATATCTTCTTCTACCAATCTATCAATTAAAGAGAATAATTGTTTTAATTTATATTCAATTGAAGTAACTAACCTTGAAAGATATTTCTCAATTTTTTCTTCATAATCAAGCAATTGTTTTAATTGTTCTAAAGTATCAGCAACTTCTTTCTCATCAATCTGTATTTCAGAATCAGATGTTACGCTTTGCATAACTTTTGTCAAAACTTCCATTCCCTGATCAACTGCTTTTTCAGAATCAGTTAAACCTCTAATCATTCTTTCATAAGCCTCTGTAAGCCTTGACATTTCAAAACCAACAGTTACAATATTTCGCAGGGATTTATCAAATTGTGATGTCATTAAACCTAAATCTTTATTTTTTTTCAAGAAATCATTAAGCTCTTTAGAAATTGATAAAGCAATTAAATGAATATTCTTGCTAGATTCAAAAGTGCCAATAGCTTTTTCCAACTTTCCAAAAGATTCTCTCATTTGCTTAAACTTCTTTTCAATCTTTGATTCTGTTTTGTTTATAGTCCTGTCAGTTCTGTTCATATTTTTATCAAGCTTGAGAAGTCTTCTTATCATCTTTTTTGTTTCTTTAATCTCTTTATCCATCATTTTGAAAGTTGATTTCAATTGAGAATTAAGCCTGTTGGCGGCATCCTGCTGTTTTCTCATTAAAGCAATTTCTCTTTCTAAGTTAGCAATCAGGTTTCTATCTGCTCCTTTTCCTGCTCTTTTTGCTTGCTTTAATTCTTTTTCTTTAGCCTTTAATGACCTTGCTAAATCTTTGATTTCCCTTGAATAATCCTTTCTTGCTTTTCTTTCAAATTTTCTAAAAATCCCTGCTTCAGTTTTGGCTTCATTAAGAACTTGTCTCATCTCAACAATTGCTTCTTTTAATTGGATAATTAATTTTCTCATACCTTTTTCTTTTCCTTCTTCTGTTCCGACTTCGGCTCTTAGATAAGAAAGTAGATTATTAACATAATTCTCTAAATACGCAATAACATGAGAGTCAATCTTATTATAATTGACCATTTGTCCAATTCTCCCAATAAGCCCATTGATATATTTTAATTCCTCTTCTTTTTTGGATTCTTCTTGGCTTTCGCTTTGGACATAATTTTCAATTGCTTGCTCAATAAGTTTCAATCCAGCTATTAATCCTAATGCTCTTCCTTCAATAGCGGCTAAAGCTTCAGCAGATTCTTCAATTTCCTCTGCGGCTTTTGCTCCCTCAGCAGCACCTTTTTCAGCTTCAATTTCTGCCTTATCTGCTCCCCTTCCTTTAGCCCCTTTTTCCTCTGCTTCTTCTTTAGCTTCCTCAACTTTACCTTTCTGTTTTTCAGCAATTGTTCCAGCCTGAATTTGTCTTACCTTTTTTCTGATTCTTCCTAATCCTGTCTGTTTTTCAACTCTCCTCTCTAAACCTGTTCCAAATTCAGCCCTATGTCTGGAAATCCTGCTTAATATCCAAAAAATAAATATCACTAGTGCAATCCCTATTGCCCAACTTCCATAAGTTTGATAATCAACCATTATACTTATATAAAAATAATAACTTAATATATAAATACTGCGATATTTTCAGCCCACAAATTCTTTAATACTTTATGAGTGTGTCCCCTTAGATTCTTGTCCTTTATGGCTCTCCGAGCTTGATTGGAAGTGTGTCCCGTAGCGACTTTTCGGTCGAAATTTTCCCACACTTCGTATGGGAAAAGAAACTAACAGGGCCCGATGTTACCCAAAATATTACTCGAGAAAAAAAGCTAAAAACGTGATAAGGGCAAAAGATTTTAAAATAATAGCTCATTCCCCTATTTAAATGACAACTGTATTATTTTATTCAACTTTAGATAAAGTAGAAGTTGAAAATAGATTAGATGCCTTAAACTTGGAAGGATTAGAAAGGGTTCTTGTAGGTAGAGGTCCTCTTCCAAATGACCGTGATGTATTTGTGAGAGTGCAAGATGATTTTCGTACACCAGCTGATTTGCAGATGGAAGCTCGTACCATGGTCCAAACAACATATTATCCTGAAAATTGCCCCCATTACAAAGAAATTTTATTAAAAGTATATGGCCAATTGGAAGATCCAGCAATTCGTGGTACTATGTGTCAAGTATTTTCTATAGATGATTTATAGTCTTTTGCCCTTAAATTCTTTTACTTAAATGCTCTTCGAGCTTAATACGCTTTTTTCCTCTGCGTCATACCTCGATGAGTCCCGGGAGTGATGAAAAATCATCTAGATTTTTCATCCTCGGTCCTCTTCGAGTTTTTTTCTAAAAAAGAAAAAAATTCGGGTAACAAGTTTTAACCGATGTTAAACTCAATAAAATTTGAGTTCCTACTTTATTTTTAGAAAAAAGAAACAAAAATAGGGGGTTCCGGTCCTTCGGACATATAGTCTGCTTTGCAGAATATTATTCATCGATGTTATTCATTATCTTATTTTCTATTTTTCTCAAATGCTCGAGTACAGTAGCTTTGCTGCATCCAATCTTTTTAGCTAATCCATCGCCATTAATCTTTCTTGGTAATTTGTAATATCCTTCTATTTTTGCAAGATTCAATATTTCCTTTTGTTTATCTGTAAGATGAGAAGTAAGATTTGTTTCTTTATAATTGGATTTCTTGTAAGCTATCTTAGTTATCTCTCCAAATTTTCCCATCTTAGCAACAAATTTCTTTAGATTAATCTCATCTCCAATACAGCTTCTTATTACTTTATCCTTTTCTATAAAAGAAGGCGAATCCAATACAACATCCAAATCATGCATACCCCTTAAACCCCCTGTGAAAAACTCACTATTTGTCTTTACAAGTAATGTTAGCGTTTTTCCTGCTTCTTTTAGTATATGATAAAATACTACACTCTTTGGCCACTTAATATTATGAAAATCATATTCATCTTTTACAACAATCTCAAATATCAAGAGCTCCAAATTCTTCAGAAAGTCTACTTTCAATAGATTCAACGTGGTGATCCGCTTTAAATATTTGAAATAAGGCTCATAAACTTTTCTTACTTCCATAGATGGCGTTAACTGGATAGTTACTTTTCTCATAACAAATAGAAAGATAATCATTTATATATAAATATAACCTTATATGTCAGGTTATAAATTTATATAAAACCCTGCTATATAATGTGTATGATGTGGTTTTCAAATAAATATTTCATATAAAAAAATTAAAAAAAGAGGTTCAAGACTATGAATAAAAATAAAAAATCAAAAATGATTCGAGAATTTATAAGATTTATTTTCATACTCTTATTTTTTACTTTCTTAATTTTCTTTTCTGCTGGTTCAATAAAATATTTGAATGGTTGGATATTTGTTGGCGCTTTTTTCTTACCTGATTTAATAATATTAATTTATTTGGCCATAAAAGATCCTGATTTATTGCAAAAAAGATTAGATGATCAAGAGGAAGAAAAAACACAAAAATTCTTCATTCATAGTTTTCGAATAACAGCACTTAGTATTTTAATTGTTTCAGGTTTAGACTACAGATTTCAATGGTCTAATATCTCTATTTGGTTAGTCATAACATCAGCTATAATTATAATATTTAGTTTTATATTATCTTTTATTGTGATGAAACAAAATAGTTATGCATCGAGAACAATTGAAATACAAAAAGGGCAAAAACTAATTGATGCTGGTCTAAATTCTATAATCAGGCACCCAATGTATTTATCTGCAATACTCATATTTTGTCCAGTGCCATTAGTACTTGGTTCAATTTATGGATTTTTATTAAGTATTGTAATCATTCCGTTCTTATTTATAATTAGAATAATGAATGAAGAAAAAGTACTACAACAAGACTTAATAGGTTATGCAGATTATATGAAAAAAGTTAAATATAGGATAATTCCCTTTATTTGGTGATAAAATACTATGGATAAAAATAAAAAAACTACAGTGATTGTAGGAATTTTAATTTTAGTGGCATATAGTATGTTGGCAAGCATTAACGTCCATCCAGTTATAGGATTATTTACAGAAGTAATAAGTGGTGCTGCAGTAATTGGTATAGCAATTTTAATGTATCCTTTATTCAAACCATACAAATTAAGAATTTCTTATCTTATAATAAAAGGTATTGAAGGTTTATTGATGTTTGCTGCAGGAGTTTTTGTTTTATTACAAAACATAACAATGTATAATAATATCTACGCAATACATGTTTATGCTTTTTCAATAAGTGCATTTTTATTCTACGTGTTGTTACAGAAAAAACAACTTCTTCCTAAGTTTATTTCAATTTGGGGTATGGTTGCGTCAGTGTTGGTATCAGTTGCCAACGTATATACACAATTAGGTTTTGAATTACCAATGCTAGGCACAATTATTGGATATGCACCAATCATTTTAAATGAAGTATTTTTAGCAATTTGGTTAATGATTAAAGGATTTAACAAGAGGAAATAAAATGAAAAATAAAATAAGCATTACAATTATTTTGATATTAATAACAACATTAATCATTGGATGTAATAATAATACTGTAAGTATTGATAAAGATTCAGTCAATGAACAACCAATAAGTAAACTAAAAGCAATAGATTGCTTGCCTGAACAAAGAAATGTTGATGCTTGTATTGAAATTTATCAACCAGTTTGTGGACAAATGCAAGTTGAATGCATCACGGAACCATGCGATCCTATAAAAGAAACATTTGAAAACTCATGCAAAGCATGTGCAAATCCAAGAGTAATCTCATATACACAAGGTGAATGTTTAAATAATAATGAAATTAAATATTAATGGAGGTAAAATGAATTCAATCAAAAATTCCACATTAATTTTGGAGAATCCAAAGATAAATATTAAGCTAAAACTTTCAGCAATATGGATAACTTTAATGTTCTTGTATATTTATAAGGACATATTATCATTATTTAGACCAGGCGCAATTGAGAGTATCTTAGCAGGATTTATGGGACCTTTCTCGGTAACTCAAGTAGCATTATTGCAAGCTACAATACTTATGATAATTCCAGCTGTTATGGTTTTATTATCTTTAACATTAAAACCTAATATAAATCGTTGGACAAATGTTATTGTAGGTTCACTATTTGTTCTTGTAAATATTGCTACTCAAATTGGAGAAACTTGGGTTTATTATTGGTTATTTGGTGTGGTGGAAATAATACTCACTATACTAATTGTTTGGTATGCATGGAAATGGCCAAGGTATAAAAATAATTATGGACAGGAAGATGAAAGAAAGAAATAATTTAAAATGAAAAAACAAAAAAATAATATTAACTATCAAGCAATATTTTTTATGGGAGTAGCTGTTGTTGGATTAGGAGTAGTTTTTATGACTTCGGTAAATGCAGTACTTGGGACAGCTTTTATTACAATCGGAGGATTAAATATGATCATCGGAGGAAAGCATAAAGACAAATGGCCAAAAAAATAAATAAGAAACCAAAAAAAGAATCTATAATCATACCAAAGAAAGCATTTATTCTTATAGTGTGTCTTTTTCCTTTAATTGCTCTTATTTTATCTAAGAGAGACGTTGGAGGATTGGGTTTATTAATAATTGGTATAGGTGTAGGAATTCTTATTGGAAAAGAATTTTTTAAAAAATGAAAATATTAGCAATAATTAGTAGTCCACGAAAAAAAAATACTTTTAATGCAATAAAAAAAATTGAAAGTATTCATAAAAAAAAATGTGATTGTGAATATGAATATCTTTTTTTAAATAAGGTTGATTTAAAACTTTGTACTGGTTGTCATCTTTGTTTAACAAAGGGCGAGGGATTTTGTCCCTTGAAAGATGATAGAGATACTATTATAAATAAGATTGAATCATCAGATGGAGTCCTCCTTGCAAGTCCAAATCATACAATGAATGTGAATTGGCGAATGAAAAATTATATTGATCGTTTTTCTTATTTGATGCATAGACCTCGTTATTTTAATCAACGCTTTATGATTCTCATTACAAGCGGTAGTTATATGGGAGTTAAAGAAGCGCTGAATGCCCTTGCACCGATGGTTTCAGGTGGGAAAATTATTTCTAAAGTGGGCACAATGAATTCTCCAGGCATGAATGATAAAAAAAGAAAAAAACAAGCTAATAGTTTACATAAAGCAGCTATAAAGTTTACAAAAAATATGAACCAACCGTTTATTTACAAACCAACGATAGGTCATTTAATTTGGTTTTCAGCTTTTAAAACATTATCAAAAAAGAATAAAAAAAAATCTAACGCAGATTATAATTATTATCTTAACAAAAAGTTTTTTGTTAAATCAAATCTTTCATATGGACATAAATTGATATTAAAAATTTCCACTAGATTATTCAATAAACTCATAAAGTTTGGATTTGTGTAGGTACTCTAAAGAAGAATATCTCAAGTAATTTTTTTAAGAAATAGAAAATAAATAAAACGGAACCCCCTAGTCCTACGGACAGTTACACTCCCTTCGGTCGAATTTATTGGGAACTCAAATTTTACTTTTCGGACGAAATTTTCCCACACTACGTATGGGAAAAGAACTTAACAGCGATTAAGAGGAAAAATCGGTCGCTTACACTAAATCGCCAAGCGATTTCCCGATTTTTACCCAAATTCGGTTTTGTGGGATGCCTCAAAACCGAACTTCTCTTAATCGCGATGTTAAGTTCAATAAAATTTGGGTTCCTTTTTTAGAAATAGGGGGTTCCGGTCCTTCGGACATATAGTCTGCTTCGCAGAATTATTTTCGAAGAATTTATATACATTCATTCTCATAGTATACAATAATGAAAAAACAAGAAACAAACTATAAAGCAATATTTTTTTCAGGCATAACCTTTGTGGGTACGGGAGTTGTCTTTATGACTTCTGTGAATGTTGCGATTGGGGCAGCATTTATTAGCATAGGAATAACATTTATGATAATTGGAGGGAAAAATAAAGAAAAATGGTCAAAAAAATAAAAAAAGAATCTATAACAATTCCAAGAAAAGCTTTTATTGGCATTGTTCCTATGTTTCCAATAATCGGAATATTATTATCCAAAGGAGATATTGGCCCATTGATATTATTTATTATGGGTATTGCATTAGGAATATTAACTGGAAGGGGGTTTTTTGAAAAATGAAAATTCAAGACACATTAGGAGCTGGTTTGGTTGTAGTGGGAATTGTCCTTTTAAATAGCAATAAACTTATTGGTATGCTGTTTATTGGATTTGGATTAGGTTACAATGTATATCCCTTAATGCAAAAAGCTTTTTTTAATGAAAGAAGAAGGAAAAAATAATTTCCATTTTTTGAATAATCAAATCATCTAATGTTTCGGACATAGGCAGCTATCGCAGAATTCATTTTACAAATATTTTTTCCATAACTCTATTCTCAGCTTTTCTGAGATGTTCAACAAGTGTTGTCCTGCTAATACCAACCCTCTTAGCAAGTTCTGAAGTGTCTATTTTCCTAGGATAATTATAATAACCCCAACGCATAGCTTCATGTAGGATATGGTTCTGCTTTTCAGTTAAACTTCCAGTTATACCAATACCCCTATAATCTGCTTTTTTATAGATCACTTTTTCTACAGTTCCAATCAATCTAACAAGCTTTAAGAATTTCTTAAGATTTTTCTCAATCCCAATTACGCTATAAATCAACCTGTCAAGTGTAATCATTGTTGGTATATCATATATCAGATCAAAATCAAAAAATTGTAATAGTTTTTGGCCCGACTTTGGAACATTCACTTTAACAAGACAAGTATATTTATTACCTTTTTTCTCAAGTATATCTAAAATTTCAAATTTTTTAACCCTCAATTTGGTTAAATCTACTCCATCCTTAACTAATATATCTCCAACGCCAATTTTTTTACCATTTACAAAATCCACCCTCATCAATTCCTTTAGCTCAATAGATTCAATATTTTCAAATATAGATTTTAGCATTCTCTTCATTAAGAAGTTTGGTTTAAGTGTTACAGTTAATTTCCTCATGAAATGATATAAAAAACCTTTTTTATATAAAATTGCCGTTTATTAACGGCTCAAATTAGTTATATTTTAATCATCATACTGTATATCAGGTGATGCAAAATGTATGTGAAATCAATGGAAGAATTTTTGTTTGAAAAAATTATGGAATGGACTAAAAAAAGCCAAGGTGAGAAAAATGAGCAGAATTGATGTACACCACCACATAATACCACCCGAATATATAGAAAGATTAGATAGCTTAGGAATTAAACAAAGTTTTGGAGTAAAATTCCCAAAATGGACGCCCGAAATATCTTTGTCTTTCATGAAAAAAAATAACATCAGAAAAGCAATAACTTCAATAACAACGCCGGGAGTTTCTTTTGGTGATAAGCAAACATCAAGAGATTTAGCAAGGCAATGCAACGAATACATGGCAAAACTAAAAAGACAGTACCCCCATAAGTTTGGAGGATTTGCGTCTTTACCTTTGCCAGATATTGAAGGGTCATTAGATGAGCTAAAATATGCTTTAGACAAATTAAACCTTGATGGAGTAGCTTTACTTACTCATTATAAAGGCAAATATCTTGGTGATGAAATATTTGAACCTATATTTGCAGAATTAAATAAAAGAAATGCGGTCGTTTTCATACACCCAACTGATCCAGCAGGGCAATATGATCCAAAACTAGGTATCCCTAATGCACTCATTGAGGCAACATTTGAAACCACACGAGCTGTAACAAATATGATTTATACTGGAGTTACTGACCGCTATAAAAAAATCAATTATATCTTATCTCATGGTGGGGGAACATTGCCCTACACAGGATGGAGAGTTGCCCTAGTAAAATACGGCCAAAAAGGAAAAAAGCCCCCATTTTTAAGGTCACTTTATGATTTCATTATTAAGGGGGGTCCTGAAAAAGGCTTAGATACCCTAAAAAACATGTATTATGATACAGCACTTACTGCAAGTGAGCCAGCTTTAAAAGCTCTTGAAGCATTCGTAGGACCAGACCACATCGTTTTTGGAAGTGATTTTGTTATGGCAAAATTAGCTCCAATAGTTGCAAAAAATCTTCAGAAATATGCTGGTTTTACTGAGTATGAGCATGATAAGATAGACTATATGAATGCTGTAACACTGTTTCCAGAGTAGGTTAAGATAGGATATAAAAAATGAAACTTTCCAAAAAAGAAAGAGGGATAATAAACAATTGGTGGTGTAATCTGGCAGATCAGGAAAGATTTAATGCGATTGTAGATTACTATCATAATAAAAAGGAAATATTAAAAAACTAGTAAGTATGAAAGGTAAAATATATGAATAATAAAAGAATATTGACTGTTATATTGATAGTATTAATAACATCTTTAATTATTGGTTGCAATAATACAGTAAGTATTGATAAAGATACTATT
The DNA here is from genome assembly GCA_964618315.1 of uncultured Methanosarcinales archaeon. Classification (GTDB taxonomy): domain Archaea; phylum Nanobdellota; class Nanobdellia; order Woesearchaeales; family JACPBV01; genus CAZTWQ01. The sequence continues at coordinate 15,260 of CAZTWQ010000020.1, read as the reverse complement.
ATTGATAAACCAACAACTAAACTAAAAGCAATTGATTGCTTGCCAGAACAAAGAGGTGCGGATGGATGCATTGAAATATACCAACCAGTATGTGGTCAAGTACAAGTTGAGTGTATAACAACCCCTTGTAATCCAGTTAAAGAAACATATGAAAATTCATGTAAAGCTTGTGTAAATTCAAGAGTGTTTTCATACACAGAAGGAGAATGTACAGAAGATAATGGGGTGAAAAAATGAAACTAGACAAAAAAATTTTACTTTCAACATTATGGATATTTGCAGTGTTAAATTATCTTTACGCAGATGTTTTAGGATTTTATAAGCCAGGGATGATACAAGAAATATTAACTGGTTCTGTAGAGGGTTTGACATTTACGCCAGTATTTTTATTGATAGGTGCAATACTGATGGAAACTGCAATAGTCATGGTTTTATTATCAAGAATTTTAAAATATAGATGGAATAGGATAACAAATATCACTGCAGGCATAATACACACTTTAGCAGTATCAGCATCGTTGTTTGTCGGAACGCCTGCCCCGTATTATGTCTTCTTTGGAACTATAGAGATAATTACTACTTTATTTATTATAAGGATTGCATGGAAATGGAAGGAGGTAAAATAAAATGAAAGAAGATAAAAGTTCATGGGCAATTGGTGGTGGGGTATTGTTAGGAATAGGTATTGGATTTTTTTTCCTAAGGGCAAATACTCTAGCATTTGTTGGATCAATAATGGGTGGATTAGGACTAGGCCTTATTATAACTAGTATAATTTCAAGAAAATGAAATGTTTAAAATGTGGGCATAAATGGAAAAGAACTAAATGGACAGAATTTGTTTCATTTTTTGCTAAATGTCCTAAATGTAGTTCAAGATGGTTAATGAGATATTAAAGGGGGTAAAAAAATGGAAATTGAAATCGCATATATAATAGCAGGGACAATGATCTTCACAGGATTCATTGTATGTGGGGGAATAATATATAGTGGACTGGAAAAAATTGCTAATGCAATAAATAAGAAAAAATAAAATGAGGTAGATAAAATGCAAAATAATAAATTAACAACATTAATTCCAAGCGTCATTGCATTATGCATGGGCATTGTAAGTATTATATTGCTAATTTTAAATGGATCTCAAGAAACAATTTTAATCCTTTTAGCAATTGCAGTACTTTGTTTGGGGTTTGTCGGAGTAAATAATTATGACTAAACTCAAAATAATTATTGGTTGGATAACAGCCATTATAAGCTTCCTTATAGTGGGTTTCTGGTCATATTGGGGAATTAATGAAGCTTTCCATGAAGGTTGGTATCATACCTCCCTTTTACAAAATTTATCACTAACTTTTATTCAATATTTATCAATTCCTGTTGTATTCTTAACAGTTTTATTAATAGCTATGAATTACAAAAAAATAGGCTCAGGAATATTTATTGCATTGGGAATATTTGCATTATTCTTTTTCAACAGCAATGCTGGAAGATTCTTAATCTTAATCCCGCTCTTGCTGTTTGCTTTAGGTTTTTATTTTGGTGAATTTAAATACAGAAGAATAATCACTTTATCATTTATAACAATCTTCATATTAATAACCCTATCTTTTGGCATCCCTCAATTAATTAGAGTTGAAAATAGATTTAATGATAATAATTTTGGATCAAGAACTATTGAAGGAAATGGAGTTACATTATCTTGGGCTTCGCAAGGTATTGGATTCCCCTTAGATGGAACAGATTGGCAGACAGCGGAAAATAATTGTGCAAAACTAGAAGGAAATTGGAGACTTCCAACAAGAGAAGAGATAGTTCGCTCAATGACAAAGAAAAATAATAATGTGCAGGGTGTTATTGATATGGAAGGAAAACCAAGTTATCAAACTACTCCTGATAAAGAGACACCTTTGTGGAACCCTAATTCACAAGTGATTTATTACTGGACAAGCGAAGAAAAAGATGAAAAAAGAGCTTACTTAGTTGCATATAATGGTTATATTTTAGATAGAAGTAAAACTTCAGGTGCTAATTATCAGGGCTATAGATGCGTGAAAAATATTTAATATCTACTTGTTCTTAAAGTATCGCTTCGCCCTTTAGAATGAACAGAACCCACTAGTCCTTAGGACATATAGTCTGCCTTCGGCAGAATTGATAGAACACAAATTTTACTCCGCGAATGCGGTTTTCCCACACTTCGTATGGGAAAAGAACTTAACAAGTTCTGATGTTAAATACAATAAAATTCTTACCCCTTAAGACGAGAACAAGGGTTTCCTAAATTTGTGAAAGGGGGCGGTTTTAAGCAATTTTCATATCTTCTATCAATAAGTTTCCAGAATGATCTAATTTAATATAATGGATACTAAATCTATTGAATCCATTATTCATATAAAATGTAATATGTATGTTATGCTCATTATCCAGTTTTAATTGTTCTGAGTAAAATGAGGGTACACAACTTCTAAATCCTTTGCAATTTTTAGGAACTGGTCTACTAAATATCTTTTTATTGAATACTAGTTCATTAGTAGAATCTAATTTTTTCACACACACAAAAGGAATTCCTAGAAATGATTCACTCACATCACAATCTTTTGAAAAAATATATGTATTCCCAGAAGAATCAATAGAATCTTTAAACCTAATAAATTGTTTTGGTTTAATATCTGGAATGTTTTCTCCCATAACTTTACTAGCTTCAGCACGTGTTAATTCGCTCACTTCAATTTTCCAATGTAGTGCTTTATTTTGGTGGATAGAATTATCTCCGCTTAATTCAATTAATTTGTTACTGTCAATCAAATCTTCATTGATTTGTTTAGCTTCACTAATCGCTTTAGCTTCTGAAATTATTTTTCCATTTGAGTCAACTTTCATCCAATACACCTTACCTATCTGAGGGAAGGAATTGGCGTTGAAATTCTCCATCTCACTTGGATCAAACCAAAATAAGCTAATTTCATTATTTTTGCTAATTAAACTAACGGGCTCATAAATGGAAAGACTTGAATACAATTTTTCCTTATTAACAATTCTTTTACCTTCTTTACTTATTTTTGAATAATATAAAACATCCCCTTGACCATCGTTCCTTTTTGTATCTTCAGTCCAGAACAGCTGTGCATTATTTTCTGAATCCACAACCAATGCTGGATGTGAAGGTCTTGGACTTATTAGACCACAACCAATAATAAGCAATAAAATAATGGATAATCCAAAAAATATTTTGATTTTCATATTAAATTAGTAATTAAATCAGTTTTATTTAAATCTGTCGATGATTTCAATTATAGTCTTAAAACCGCCCCTTAATGTATTTACTGGAATGGGCTACGCCCCTGATAAATGGAAATTCACATTTATTAACTAAAAGGGCAATTTCTAGAAAATGGAAGAAAGTATATTATTAATATTTTTAACTTCCTAAAAAGTAAGAAAATCTATTTTGGATCTGTTGTTCGCTTATTTCACCAAAAGAGGCACCTTCATCGTTAAAGCTTCGCATCATAGTGTTTTCATAAGATCTCCATTCCAAAAATCCCCCTGCACTAAGGAAACATCCTGAATCACCAATGCAATTTTTTCCAAGATCCCAATTAAAAAAGTTTGGATAATCAATTAAACATGTTTCAAATTCTTTTCGTATAGAATCATCACTGAAGTACAAAAGCCCCAATTCATTAGTATATGGTTCAATACAGTTATGTTTTAAATTTTGATAATCCCCATAATTCGCTGAATTTTCATTTAATGTTCCCTCACACCATTTTGAACAACCTTCAGAGTCAAGATTTGGTGCTTCGATAAAATTTACAATTAGGTTAATTGCATACTCATCAGCTAAAAGTCCAAAAGCGTGCCCAAATTCATGAACAAATGCTCTAGGTAGGTCATAAGTAAAATAATCTGGGATTTCAATATTATCTTGACAAATAGACATAAATATCTCATTATAAGATTGTAATGGTTCTATACTTGCAGTTGGAATTACACATGTTTCATTTAAATATACTAAAACGAGATAAGTTCTACTCAGATCAGACATCAATGAGTTTACGACTTCTTCTTTCGAATAATCTTCTTGATTATAATTTAGAGATATAATTTCAAAATGGTTGGCGTATTCTGAAAAAGGATAAAAATCTATTAATCCAGTGGGATTATTTTCTCCGAAAGTTTTTAATGCAAAATCAGAGATAAAATCTGAATCAAAATTAGAAGGCAGATAAACAATAGTTATTTTTTTAGATTCCTCTGACCTCTTTAAATAAGTTGTTGACAGAGATTCACTCAAAACACATGCACCCTCAACACATACTCTTCCTTCGTCTCCACAATCATAAGCAAGATTGGTATGTAATCCATTTTCATCACAATAATGTTCTACTAAATCGCCATTGTTATAAAAATCATTATATTCTCCTTTGTAACAGGTATCTCCACCTGTAAGATAATCAACTTCTGCACTTTTTCCAGCAGTTTCCCCTTTTTCATGATAATTCAAACCACCATCTGTATCTGTACATCCTATACAAGCACCATCCCTGCATAACTTACCTTGATTTAGACTTTCACATTTATGCAGTTTCCCATTAATTCTATTTTTATCTTCAAAATTACAAAAATATTCAATTACATCTCCATCTGGATTACAAGAGTCATTGTAAATCTCATTGGTTATGGGATTTGAAGTAAAACCTTTAATATCAAGATTTATCCCCCCATCGCTATCTTCACAAAGAAATTCACATACCCCCTTAATTTCATTCCATACTTGCCATTTTGGACAAATAGGATACCTTATAATTCCTGTTTCCTTCATATAAATCCCATACGTCCTACCTGCTTGAAATTCAGAAAATAATCTTTTTTTGTAATATGTGTGTTCATTATATGTTGCATACTTTTCAGTAGGATTAAAAAAAAATTCTTTTTAGAATACTCATACACATAATAATAATCTTCTTTAATAGATTCTAGCCCTTCCCCAAGACCCACATTTTTATCTTCTGACCAGGTTATAGTATTCCAACCTTTATCCAAATATAGCCCTTCATCAGAAAGAGCATTACTATCTATTGGACTAAGGTAATATGCTTTACCAACTATTTTATCTTCAGAAGGTGGGGCTAATTTTTCAGGATCTGACTGAGATCCAAATAAAAAGAGTGTTCCAATTAAAATCATAATAACAACAAAATATCTTATTTTCTTAAGTCTCCTCATTTTATAGATTAATAATAAGAAGTATATTTAAATCTTACTGCAAATTTTAGAATAAGCGACACCTTAACTTCTGTAACTAGAAAGAGGGTTTGGTCCTTCAGACATATAGTCTGCTTCACATAAATTTATTTAGAATGGCACACTCAAAATAATAAATTTATAATATAATAAAATCCAACAAGCACAAAAATAATCCCTACGATTTTTCTCATCCATTTCTCAATTATCTGAACTTTATTCATGATGCTGCTTAACTTTGAAATACTATAAACAAGGATAAATGAGAAGATTATCACTGGAAGCCCTGTTGCAAATGCAAATACTGCAGGAATTACTAGTCCATCCCCTGCTTTAATTGCTAAGGGGATAAGCATACCAAAGAATAATACTCCACTAAATGGACAAAATGCTAAAGCAAATATGACTCCCAAAAGAAAACTGCCTAAATATCCCTTATTTGCTAATTTTTCTTTTAGTTTATTTAGTTTATCGCTTCCTTTGAAAATTGATAACTTAATTATGTCTAGCATTACTATACCTATGACAACAAGTAAAGGTCCTAATATCTTATCACCATATGTTTGAAGGAAAAATGATATGCTTTGAGAACTAATTCCTAACCACACAATCAAAGAAGCGAGTAATGTATAAGAAAACATCCTTCCCAGAGTATACAGAAATCCAACTATCAGGGTATGTTTGCTGTTGTTGATCTTTTTTGAGACATATGCAATAGCAGTTATATTTGTTGCAAGAGGACATGGACTTAATGCAGTCATAAGACCAATAAAAAATGAAGCAACTATTGCTATATTACTAGTCCCCATTGATTCCATAAACGCCATTAAACTCATTTTAACTTAAGTCTCCTGAAAGTCTCTTATCGAGGAATCCCTTAAGATAACTTATGAAATCTTCCTCATCATTTATTTTATACCAAACATTTGTATTTTGTTCTTTATGAAATTCCCCATTGATATAAGTCCCAATCCATAATGAAGAACCAGTTGCACCATATCTTGTGCTTACTTCCCTATTTTCAGGCAATTCAGCATTAATAGATTTAAATTCCATTTTTCCTGATTCAAGTAAATCTGAATAATATGTATTAACTGTCTTTTCAGCAAATTCTTTGATTGTTCTACATGAAAAGCATTGACTTGCACCGTGAAAATGATACACTTCAATTTTTTCAACATTATCACCCATAATTGAGCCTTTTGCAAGAGTTCCAATATCACATGACATATCATCTGTACATTCCTGACTCTGCTCTGTCGTTGTATTGCATCCTGCTAAAAAAATCATTAGGGTTATTGTAAATACTATGTATTTCATTAAATTACACCTCCAAAAATATTTCCACAATTATAACCATTTTTTAATCTCTTCTTTATCTGCAACTTTCCCTGAACACTTGACTTCCCCATCAATAACTAATGCAGGAGTTTGCATAACACCATAGTCAATAAATTTTGCTATATCTGTAATCTTTAGAATTTCAGCATCTTTATTTGATTCTTTGACTGCTTCTTTTGTATTTTCTTCAAGTTGTTTACAACTTGGACATCCAGATCCTAATATTTCTATTATCATGCATATACACCATGCTTAATTTTCTCTTTTCTGTTTACAGGTAAAATCTCCTGTGAATCCTGATGTTATTATCCAATTCAGAAAGTCCCTATCCAATAATATCTTTACATTCAGAAAGTGTATGTGGATGTTCTGGCATTGTTAAATAGCAATGCCTATCCCCACCATGTTCTTTGATTACTTCTAAACAGTCTTTAGATAGATCTTTTTCCCCATAATCCAAACAATTGGTACAACACCTGGTTTCTTCTTTTGCATATTTTTGACTTGTACAACCAAGAATAGTAATCAATAATATTAATACAATAATGTAAACCGTTTTCATTCTGTATTTCTATATATTCTAATAGTATTTATATCTTTCTAGGCTTTTTCTGAACTCTTCTGACGAAGTTTGACCATATGCTGCATGGTCAAAGAGTTTAACAAGTTCTGAGTTACTTAAAATATCCATTAGGATAAATATTAACAATTAATGTTTTAATTGTTTCTTTTAAGAAAACTCATCATTAAATCTTTATTTTTAATAAAATTACTATAAATAATTTCATATAAAAACTTGAATTTATGTTCTAGAAAATAACTTAAGTCATATGCGCAATTAGAATAACAATCCGGATTGCATTTGTCAATTATTTTAGATAATTCTTCTTTAAATTTCAGAAGTGATTTGGCACCCATATCTACAAATTTATAATCACTTACAGAATTTAATTTTGCACAATGATATACAAAACCTTCTGGATTGACACTTATCGCATGTGTTTTCAATGTCTTGCAATCCCAGAATCTCTTCTTGTTAAAATATTTTTCATAATTTTTGAAGTAAGACGGGGGATCAATAATAGGATATCCCTGTTTCTTTCTCCTAATAATCAAATCCATTATTTTCTTCAACTTGGCTCTTTCTTTGTCTGTTTCAAATGTTAAACCATTATTGGCTGGCCATTTAGTGGCCATATTTAATGGTGGTTTCACAACTAAACCGATAGAGAGAGGTATGTTAGTTTGCTTACTGACTTCCAGTAATTTGCTTATATGATCAATATTTTGTTTTGTTATAACAGCATTGAATTTAATATGAACCCCATATTTTTTCCTACAATCTTTTAAATTTTTTAGCATTTCTGGATTTTTTATTAAATTCTTTCCACTAATACCCGTGTCAACAATTTCATCCATTGAAACATTAATTAAGTCCAATCCTGCTGTCCCTAATTTAATAAGTTTTTCTTTATTCAATAAAATTCCATTAGAAGTTATCTCTGTAATAAGATTCCTCTCATTACAATAAGTTATTGCTTCTTCTAAATGCTTCCAGACTGTTGGTTCACCCCCCATAAAGGTATAAACTGGAGCACCTAGCGATATACCCTTATCAACAATCTTTTTGAATGAATTGAGATCCATTACAGGTGATGAATTATCATGTTGAAAGCAGTATTTACAGTTAAGATTGCATCTTTCAGTGGGGGTTATATCAATTCCTATAATGCACTCTTTAAAGAAAGACTTAAAAAGTACTCTTGAAAATTTCATTAATTTGATTAGTTTCATTAATTCAAATAAAAAAATCGATTAAATATAAATGTTATGTTTTTTATGGGCATATAAGAGTTCTTGCCATTTATTCTGTTGACATGATGTAACGCTAATGTAACCTAATTGAGAAATACGGTCTGCCCCAATAATCTATCAGTCTCTGCCTGATTATCTGAATCAACGATCACCCTCAAGAGATTCTCTTCTGTCTTGGAGAACCTAAACCAGACAAAAGTGTCTTTATCGATAACTATCTTTAAGCCCCCTGTAATATCTCCTGTTTCCTGAATTTTATACTTTTTATCTGAATAATAATCCTTTATTTTCTTTTTAATAGTTTTATTATCTGCTTTCTTGTTAAACTTGATCTTCTTTTGAGTGGTATAATATTTAGGCAGTTCATCTATTAACTCTTTTAATGATCTTTTTTTAGAATTGATAATGTTTAATAGATATAATATTGACAAGATACCATCTCTGCATCTAGAAGGTGGAAGTATAACACCGCCATTGCTTCCCTCACCACCGATGGGGCTGTCTAATTCAAGTACCTTATCCACAACATTTATTTCGCCTACTTCAACTTCCTTAACAGTGCAATTATGTTTCTCGGTAATGGCCCTGACAACATTAGATGTAGCATCATTCGTAACAACAACCCCATTATCCTTACTTAGGACATCATCAACAATCAAAGCAAGTAGATAATTTCCATCTACCAGCCCGCCATCTTTTAATAAGATCTCAACCCGATCTGCATCAGAATCAAAACCAGCTGCAAACTCTGCATTTTCTTTATTTACTTCACTTTTTAGACCTTTTAATGATTCTTTATTTGGTTCTATCTTTCTTTTAAATTCTCCTTTTTCATCATTAATAATTATTATATTGTCTATATTTAATTTTTTTATTATCTCATCAAGAATTATGCCAGCACCACCATTAACATCAAGGATAACCTTAACATTATTATCAACTTTACCTACAATCTTATTTAAAAAATTACAATACTTATCAATAAGGTCATTATGCTTCTTGGTTATCTTTTTTATAGTTCCTTTTAATTCATCCTTGTATAGATGATTGTTCAAAAAATCAACTTCACTTAAACTGCTTAATTTTTTAAAACTGCTGATAACCTTATCCATATCATTAGGTCTAAGAACTGCACCGTCTTTATCCAAGAACTTAAATCCATTAAAATCAGGTTCATTATGAGAAGCAGTTATCATAATGCCACCATCAGCTTTGTATTCTCTGACACCTAATTCAACAGCAGCAACAGGCATAACTCCTACATCGATTATATCAAACAAAGAATCGACTATAGCTCCTCTTAAAGCTTCGCTTGAATCTCTGGTATCATACCCAACTACAATCTTAGGTTTTTTATTAACTTTATTCGTAACAAATTCATTAAAGACATAAGCATATCTTCTAGCGATATCATCAGTAAGATCCTTACCATAAACTCCCCTTATACCTGAAAATGACTGGATTAACATACTACTAAAGAAAAATCAGGTATTTATAAAATTAATGGAGTAGAGGTCTAGATATAGCAAAAGAATAGAATTGAATCACCAATCCAAAAAAGGCAATAATCTTTTCTCAGATTTTAGATTTCCTAGCTGTTTTAAATCAATGGGTTCATTAGAATTATTAAGCACGCCCCCATGTTCATAAGCTACCTTGATTTTATTCAATAGATAATCCCTAAATGGTTCCAATTCTTTTATATTATCATCAAAAAAATATTCTATAAGATTTTGTTCAATTTTATTTTCTTGTTGTTCAAGATTAATTAAGTCCTGAGATATATGCAGAAATCCCTTGATGCATTTTATATAATCCCCTTCATCAACTGGTTCAAGATTTATCCTAATAACTTCATTTTCACTTGTAAGCTTAAATTGTAAATGCTTCCAAGGATGTCCATGCGGATGATGGTGTATCATTGCTTCCTTGATTTCATTCTGAGACATTGTCCCTTCGAGAATATATTTAGCAGACATTATACTTAAACAATATCTCTCCTCAACTAAAGAATTTACCTCAGACAATTCCAATGTTAAATCATCCTCAGAAAATTTAACCTTAGACTCATACTCGGTTTCATACCTATTGTCTTCTAGATTCTCCTTATTTGAATATAAGGGCAATAGATAGATATGTGTTTTCTTGGCAGGCATTTTATCTTATCCTTTTTTGAATATCCCTGTAAAAAGATTCCATCGATAGTTTATTCCTGATAAAAGCAGATCTCCATTTCTCAATATTGAAGTAATCATCCTGAGTAGTTATTTCATATATCTTTATACTAAACATTTCTTCAAGTACTTGTTTCACCATAACTAGATAAAGTAAAAGATATTCGTGCTTATCATGTTCATATAGAATATTCGGACTCTTCCATGTGACTGTTTTTCGCTTATCTGCGTATTTCTGAGCACCCACACCAATATTCACAATTTCCAGGTCAATTTCCCATTCTTTAGAAAAACTTCCTTGTAAGTTTTTGTTTTCTAACATTAAATTCATCAAAGATAAGTCATTAAATTTACAAACAATCGAGTATTTATCCTGTTCAGTTTCAATATTAAAAGTTCTACTTAATTTCCCATATTTTGTCCCTATAAGATTCTTATTTTTAATTAATTTTGTTTCTGAATCTGTAAATGCGCTCTTCGCTAACTTTATAAGTTTCTTTAATATTTCTTCATGAGTATTTCCAGAATTTCCAAAACCCTCTAATTCTCGCTTAGTACTTTCACTAACCCTGATACTTGTAATTTTTTCTTTCCGAGTAACTTTAATAAGATTCTCCATTTTCTATCATATATTTCATATAGGGGATATATAATATATATGACATATATAAACCTTTTGGTTTTTATTATGTATTAGCATGATCCCCAAACTCAACAAAAAACAACAAATTTTTTATACATCTTAACATATAATAATCATATATAGTATTGAGGTGAATAAAAATAGAAGAAAACCAAAGTGAAGATATACCAGCACAAGCTGAACAAGCTGAAAATATCCAGACTGAACAACCTGCAAACAAAGAAACTATGACTTTGGGGGGAAATATTACCCTAAATAATTTCCAGGATATAGAAAAATCAAAACTGATCGTCTTAAAAAAGATAATCGGAAACTATACAAGGCAGATACAAGAAAAGAAGAGCGACTATGAAAAACTAGTAATAACATTAGAAGGGGATGAAAATAACGCAACCATAAAGATAGAATTAACAGCAGGTGGCAATCAAATAACTTCTGAAGACACGCAAAAGAATATATTTGTAGCAGTTGATACTACACTAAAAAATATTATAGACCAGATTTAGGGTTGTGTATAATTAGTTTATAATCTACTGTACTAGAGAAATACACTGTATTTATTGTTAAGCTCCTTTAATCTGCAATAATTGCATTAATTTTAAAGCTTTTAGTTCTTCCCTTAGCCTATCAACTTCTTCCTTTAGTTCATAAACTAACTCATAGTTGTGCTGGATATTATTAACATTCTCTTCAACAATACCAGAAACATCAGTAATCTGACCAAACTCAGATCTAATCTGTTTTATCCAAGAATCAACATTTTCCACGAAATTCCTTGTTTCAGTTTCCATTGAAAATACCTCGTTGTTTTAAAAAAGGCGAGTAGTGACACATAGTTTTTGGTCTTATTTTTGTTTTTATTCGATCCTCACTTACGTGTCACAAGCCAAACCCTGCCTCATTTTTTTAAGTTCTTATGCCTTTATTTGGGAAATCAGTGATTTCCCCATAATTATACTAGTATACTAATCTGTATATTAGTGATATTTAAACCTTTTGGTTTTAATATATGGTGGAATATATATGTTGGAGAATAGTTGTTTGTTGGTTGGTTTAAAGAGGCTTTGGCTATAAACCATACAATCCTATGTTAAGTGACTAATCAACCGTTATTTTAGAACTTCCCAACTGTTTGCAAAAGAAACTGATATATGAAGTTTATGGTGTCTTTCAGACGAGAAACAGTCAAAACTTTGTTTAAAAGATGTTAGACAAAATCGAGAAAAAAAGGCTAAAAAACTAATAAGGGCAAAAACCTATTGTAGATCTTTATGATATAAAGCAATAATATAAACTATTTCTCCTTCAACTTTATAAGCTAATCTCCAAGGAGAAATGTATAACTCACGAGTTCCCTTTCGATCAAATCTCATTGGCTTTCCAATTTCAGGATTATCTCTAATTTTAGAAACTTGTTTTATAATTTTCTCCTTAACAGATTTATCTTTAATCTTTTTGAAATCTTTCTTAAAATTCGGATCAAAAATTACTTCTACCACTTTTTCATTTCCCTAAAAAACAAAGTTTTTTTGGGCCCAAAAAATCACCATTTTTTTAGGGCATCAACAAAGTTATCAAAATCCATCTTGATACCTTTTCCTGCTTCAATTCTTTTCCAAGATTCATTAGTCTTTTTAGCAAACTCTAAATCTTCTTTTAGAGTACTATCTAACTTATTGGCTTTCTTCATAATTAATTGGTCATCATTTTGGATTATTAGAAGTTTATCTCCTTCATTCATATCTGTTCTCATTTCAGTAGGTATTACAACCTGCCCTTTGGAACTCATTTTTGTTATTGCAACATCCATCTATATCACCTAAGTAAGATTAATCTTACCCCATATATAAATGTTACGGTTTTTGCTTCTTGATTTCATTACTTAATGTATCACTTCGTTCTGCAATACGCTTTTTCCTCTGAGTCATGATTAAATAAGATACCAACAAACAACAAAAATAAATCGTCGAAGTATCGTCGATACGATAGCTGATAGTTTATATAAATTATAAACATAAACTATATAAATAACCCTGAGCGACTCAACCATCAAGGGGATTCAAATGACAGACTATGATGAAGAAGGCGACGAAACAATTTATGAAGAAGCAGGAAGAGAAGATTTGGTAGAATCAGATGAGATGTCACCAGCAGAAGAAGCATTCATGAAAGGCTATGAAGACGCTGATAGTGAAGTGGATGAAGTTGATGCAGAATCTGAAGAAGAAATTGAAGAGTAATCCTGTACAAACCATAAATTTATAAAAAAATAACTTATTCTATAGACTTATGAATCTTATAAATAAGAAAACTACAGCAAAGCTTCCGACAAAGTATTATGGAGAATTTACAATCCATGTATATGAGGATAAACAAGGCAATCATCATGTGGCTTTGGTAAAGGGAGATATCAAAGCAAAAGAAAATATCTTAGTAAGAATCCATTCTGAGTGCTTTACAGGTGATTTAATACATAGTTTAAGATGTGATTGTGGTGAACAGTTAGAATCTGCACTAAACCAGATAAATAAAGAAGGAAATGGGGTTTTGGTCTACCTAAGACAGGAAGGTAGAGGAATTGGCCTATTAAATAAGATGAAATGCTATGAATTACAAGATCAAGGCTATGATACAGTTGAAGCAAATGAAAAGCTGGGATTTAAAGCAGACCTTCGAGATTATACAATAGGTGCGCAAATACTGGCAGACCTTGGAATATCAAACATAAGACTACTGACAAACAATCCAAAAAAGATCTCTGGGCTGGAGAAATACAATATAAACATTGTTGAAAGAGTACCAATTATAATCGAGCCAAACAAAACAAATAAAAGATATCTAGATACGAAAAAAGAAAAACTAGGTCATATGCTCGATAAAGAAGGGGTTGTTAAGGGTTAAATCAATCCATTGAATTAGTAGCCTCAAATATTGGGTAATCCTCTCTTTCTACTAAACATCTAAAACCCCTTTGCTCAAGATGAATTTTAAGGCTCCTAACTGGGTAGCAACTAGCGGCAGTAAATATTCTTCTCTGATAACCACAGGTTTTCAACAAATCATCCATCTTTAGGCAAGTCTCACCATCTTCGGTGCTCTGATCTATAACCACTGCAGTATCTGAACCATTAAGCAATGACTCGTCAAAAGGATACACTCTTGCTTCACTATATCTTCTCATACCTGATCTTTCTTTCTTATACATCACCCAGAGATTCTCTGCTCCCACATCATTGCTTCTTAAAAAACTTGTTAAATATGCACCATGAAGGACAGCCATACCCATTGGAGTAAAAACATCCACCTTACTAGTTAAGAAAGGCACCAAAGATGCTAAATTTACCTTACCTAAGATAGGCAAAAAAGAATAATGCATCCTGAAATTAGCCTTATTAATATGAAATTCTTTTTCAGCAAAAGGAATCATTAATGCAGTATAATGTTCATCATATAATTTTTGTAAAAATTCCTCTTTTTCATCTACACCTGAATTCTCATCAAAGAATAGTCCGATTCCATATTTTAAAAGGGGCATTAAGGTAGATTCAAATCTTGAATAGGCTTTTATTGCTTCTCTCCTGCCCAAATTGGAAGAATCTGGCTGATTGATTAATGTATTAATTGTATAAGCTACAGGTACAAGCATCTCAAGCAATGCATCTTCTAAAGTAGGATTTTCACCTAAAAAAGTACGGAATTGTCTTAATACTTTGCTCATTTTATAAACACTTCAAAACTAAAAGAATAACAAACTACTTTTAAATCTTTTTAATAGTTAATCACTATAAAGTAAAAAACTAAAACCTCAAACTATGCTTGATGGTTTAGAAATAGGAGATTTCTAAAACCTAAGCACATCCATAACCCTGGCTATATCTTTCTCAGAAATAACAAATAATGTATCAGTCCATGTACTCATTGTTTCTATGATATTGATGCCATTCTCAGCAAGTAATGTGGTTAAGTAAGCGATAACTCCTGGTGTTTCTTCCATGGCATCTGAACTTTTCAAAGTAACTTCTGCCAGATCCCCTGTAAATC
>CAZTWQ010000019.1:0-26450 GCA_964618315.1 uncultured Methanosarcinales archaeon | reverse complement strand
TTTGAGCTTCTGCAATGTCATATTCAAATCTGTGCAGTTCTATAGTGCCTGCATCAGTATCATTAACAACAAATGAACCTCTTGGATCTTCATCCCTTGGTTGACCTACAGAGCCCACATTGATTATAGCCCTGTCAAAATCAAGCTTAGTTTCTTCTCCAAAGGTACCTGGAATTATTTCACCATCTCTCAAAAGAACATAAAAAGGGGCATGTATATGTCCTATAAAGGCTAGTTTTTGTTCATATTTTCTAAAAACCTGTTTTGCACCTTCTGCTCCACCATATGTATAAAAATAGTGCCAACTTTCTCTTGAATCAGATGTAGTAATATCTCCTGGTTGGCTATGGTTGCAGTAGATACTTAATGCATCATCTATGTATTCTCTTGGTAATCCAGAGAGCCATTCTCTGTTAGCTGGAGTTACAAATCCTCTCTGCCTCATCATTATTGCTTTAGCTTCTGGGTTTGCATCTGCTTCTGTTATTTCATCATCACTACCTATGAGCTTATCATGATTACCTTGTACAAATACATTGGCTCTTCTATGACCTAGCAACCAATTTAATCCATATATACTTCCACTTTTTCTTCCCTTTAGCCTTCTAGCTTTATCAATACATTCATCTGGATTTGCACAATAACCTGATATATCACCTAAAGAAATAAATTGGTCTATTCCAAGTCTTCTAGTAATTTCTATAAACCTGTCAAATGCAGGTTCATTTCCATGGGTATCTGAGTATATTGCTAGTCTTACCATTGTGGGTTCTCCTATATCTAGTCACCCTTTTTTCTAAGAATTAAAGATAAAAAAATTTATTTCTTTTTTTTCTTGACTTTCTTAATCTCTTTATCCAGTTTTAACTTGTCAAGAAGTTCTTTATATCTGTTTCTGATTGTAACTTCTGTAACGCCAGCTACATCTGCAACTTCTCTCTGAGTCCTTTTTTCACCATGCATTAATGCAGCAACGTAAAGTGCAGCAGCAGCAATGCCTGTAGGACCTCTTCCAGATGTTAATTCTGCTTTCTGAGCATCTTCTAGTATTTCTATGCTTTTGCTCTGTGTTTCAGCGCTTAATTTCAAAGCTGAAGCAAATCTTGCTATGTAATCAGCTGGATTGCTAGGTAATATTGTAATTCCAAGCTCTCTGGTAACGAATCTATAGGTTCTGCCTATCTCTTTCTTTTCAATACCTGATGCTTCTGATAATTCATCTAATGTTCGTGGAACGTCATGCCTTCTACAAGCAGCATATAAAGCTCCTGCAACTACAGATTCCATGCTTCTACCTCTAACTAATCCTCTTTGGACAGCTAGTGTATATATCCTTGCAGCTTCTTCTTCTACTGATTTAGGTAATTTTAAGTAAGATCCAACCCTTTTTAGTTCAGCAAGGGCTAATTTTAGGTTTCTTTCAATAGCTGTAGAGATTCTATACTGCCATTTCCTTAATCTAAAGAATTTGCTTCTTCCTTTATCTCCTAATTTGAAAAGATCGCCTTTTCCACCTACTTCTGTGCCTAATCCTTGATCAAATTGAGTATAAGTCATTGGAGCGCCGGTTCTTCTTTTACTTTGGGCATCATTGCTGTCAAATTCTCTCCATTCCTGACCAAAATCGACCATCTTGTCTTCTATAACTAGTCCACAATCTTTACAGACAATTTCGCCTTTCTCTTTATTCCAGAATAAGTTTATGCCACCACATTCAGGGCATTTTTTAACCATATCTCGTCTAACCATAACTATCACCTATAATTATTTAATTTCACTACATATTCTAATGAAAAACCACCCCTTCAGTCTTTCATTTGTAGTAAATATAACAAAATTTATAAAGGATAATGAATAGGTTATATTTAAATGTTTCGGTGTTCTTAGTCGATTTATGCTAATTATATTCTGTTTTAATGACTTTTAAAGTTTATTGTGATGAATAATATTTGTTAATATTGAAATAAAATAATAAATCTTACTAATTTGATAATTTCAATAATGTTATGCAATAAAGTTTATAAATACCCAAAGAAATACACTTATCATGCCGACGTGGCACAATCACAATTAATTACCTCATTATAAAATCACCTAATTAACTTTTCAGCTAACTCATTATCATTTTCTTTATAGAAAAGTTAAATAATATGGTTAGCTTCACTCATAAAAAAGTGGTGATTTTAAATGAACTTCGATATTAATAAACTAAAGAGTTCAAAAGAGTTAGCTTTATTCCTTGGTATGCTTGCAGGTGATGGTTGTTTGCCTATAAACCACAATGGTGGGGGTTATAGGATTTACCCCATTTGCTTCTACAATACTAATAAACAGTATGTTGAACTATTTAGTGATTTATTCTCTAGATTATTTGGCTTAGATGGCAAGATAAGGGGCAGAAAAAGAAAAAACAAACTTATTTTATGGGAATTTCAGAAATATTCTGTTGAATTATACCAAATAATCAATAAGGACTTTGAAATACATTGTGGTAAGAAAGCATTGAATGTAAAAATTCCTTCTTTTATTTTAAAAGGCAGTGATGAACTGAAAAAACAATTCTTTTTTGGGTTATTAATTACAGATGGTGGCATAAGAAAAACAGGGAGCATAATATTCCATTCTGCTAGTAAACAATTAATTCAAGATTTGCAGGGTCTTATAAATGATGTTTGGGTAATAAATAAGCCAATCAAATCTTATTTACAAAGAGAAAAATTTCGTTCATATCAGTTAAATTTAAATAAAAAAGAGAGTTCTATCATATTATCCCAATTGCCACCGTGGCACAATCCGGTACTGCGATGATTCTGATGTTGGCAACAACTTAGGATCGTAAGCCTTGAGTGTTCTTCACCAAGAACCCGGTTAGCCATTTTCCTTCGGGATATCCCAGTTCAAATATTAAACTGTGTTTAATGCATTCAAAAAACGCAGTTTTTCTGAAAGTCTGGGCGGTGGCGTTTTATATTCTAAAAAGACTTATCCTAGCCTAACTCAGGTATTGATACTGTTAATTACTTCAATTCCCTTAAGAACTATTTAATAACAAAACCATTTAAATTTTTAATAGCATACTTAGCATATTCTAATTTTCCTTTATTATGACAATAAATAGTATACAGTACTTCTCCTTTTTTTACTTTGTCTCCAATATGTTTGTATAGGTAGATGCCAGTTCCTTCATCTTCGGGAGCTCCAGCAACTCTTGCTATCTTAGATATGGTCATATTGCTGATCTCCTTAATAACTCCGCTTTTTTTAGCCTTGAAATCATATCTGATCTTTCCGATCTTGATTTTTTTAGGGTCTATCACTTTTTTACCTTGCAGTGTGATGATCTGAACCATTTTTTCATATGCTTTTCCACTTTCCAGGATTTCTTTAGCTTTCTTATAGCCTTTTCCTTTAGATGCTTTTCCAGCCATCTCCAGCATTATTCCTGCCATTGTCAATGATTTTTTCTTCAGATCTTCAGGACCTCTTTTATCTTGATTAAGTATCCATAAAACATCTCTTGCTTCTAAAGCAGGTCCTATCCCATTTCCAATTGGTTCTTTGCCGTCTGTAATAATCACTTTAATTTTCATCCCTACACTTTTAGCCAAAGACTCAAAGTCTTTTTTTAGCTGTAATGCTTTTTTCATAGTAGGCAATTTAGCTCCTTTTCCAGTGGGTATATCCACTAAAACATGGGTTGCAGATACAGACATCTTTTTTGCCATTACAGATGCTAAAAGCTGTGATTTTGCATCTATTGACAAGGGTCTTTCAACTTTGATTATTTTATCATCAGCTGGTGCAAGGTTTAAAGCACCACCCCATACAATACAACCATAAGCTTTTTCTACAATCTTCTTCATCTTTTTGATATGGATGCTCACATCAGTAAGTACTTCCATTGTATCAGCCGTTCCAGCAGGGGATGTTATTGATCTGGAACTTGTTTTGGGCATTGTAACTCCTACAGCAGCTAAGATTGGAACTATCAGCATAGTAGTCCTGTTACCTGCAACTCCCCCAACACAATGCTTATCCATTATGGGGTATTTGTTAATTTTAAGAATATCTCCATGTGCAGCCATTGCTTTTGTAAGTAATGTGGTTTCTTTATCATCTAGTTCAGTGGAGTAACATGCAGCTACAAAGTAAGTAAGCTCACTTAGGCTTAATTTATTATGTACAATATCCCATACGATCTGGTCAATTTCTTTTTTATCTAGTTTGTAACCATCTAGTTTCTTTTTTATGTAATCTAATGATTCTGGTTTTCTTGCAGGGACAATTTTAATAATATCTCCTTGTTTTATTTTTAGGGAATCGAGCACTTCTTCATATAATCCTATGTGGCCATGTTTAATCGCTTTTTCAGTCTCACTGATATTCAAAAGGGTAGTTTCAATCTTTCCATTCTTGATTATTTTAATCCTATCTCTGGAATGCAAGTCCATCTTTGCCGCATCTTTATTATTAAGTACGGCTATTAGAGGTCCATCACTAGAAATATCCATATCTTTTACTATTAGTTTCATTTTGAACCGTTCTTATCTTTTTCATATGCCTGTATAAATGTAGAAAATAGTGCAAGTATCATAGGACCTACTATTATCCCGATAAAACCCAGCATATACAACCCACCTAATACCCCTACTAAGATTAGGACCGGGTGTACTTTTGCTTTATTCCCTATTATCTTTGGCCTTAATATATTATCTAAGCTGCTGATTATTATGATACCATATAAAATAAATAATATGCCACCTATAATCTGGCCTGTATTATTATTAGCAATACCATTTACCAGCTTGATCAAAGCAGGCGGAAGCCAGATTACTCCTGTTCCTATAAAAGGAACTAAAGCAGCAAAAGCCATTACAATACCCCATATTAAGGGCGAAGAAACTCCAAATATCAAAAAACCTATTCCTCCAACTATACCTTGTATTATCGCAACAACTATATACCCATGGATAATTGCAGATATTACTTTTCCAAATCTTTCAAATAGATGTTTCTTATAAACATCTTTAAGCGGTAATATTTTTCTTAGATTGACAAACATATGACCTTCATCCTTGAATAAGTAAAACATTGAAAATAGCATAACAAAGAAATTTAATACAAATCTAGGTATAGAAAAAACCAAGTTTGAAGCTCCATCTATTATATACGAAGTAACTTTCTCAATAGTCGTACCTAAATGGTATTTTACCTTTGGCTGATTAAAGAAATCGCCCATATAATTGATAAGTCCGCAAAAAGGATTATCTGCAGGGTCACATCCTTTCAGAAAATCACCAACCTGTAAAACCTTTTGTTTTGAGGTAAGGTAACTGACATAGGCTTCTTTTGTTAATGTGTTTAAAATAAAGAAAAGCGGAAGCAGTAAAATTATAATCACGATAAAGCAAGTGATCAATGAAGAAAAATTCTTGTTTTTAGTCTTTTTTGCAAGAAATCTATACAATGGATAAAATAAGTAGGCTAAAACAACACTTGCTAAGATAGCACCAATAAATGGTTTTATCACTAAGAAAACAAGTAGGGACATCAAGAGGAAGAAAAATATGAAAAAATACTTTGAATAATCCTGCGTCTTAATGCTTAATCACCTCTTTGTTTTTGTGCGTATTATACTATATAAATCTTGTGATTGATAAAATAAGTGTGTTATCCCAAAACTATTTCCCTACGGTGAGTTTCTTCCATGTATGAAACTCACTAAAGGAAAGATTATGGGAAATGATTCGGGATGAAAACTTAGGTGTTAGGTTCCAACGTAAGGTACGTATGTTTAGTTATATGGCTGATTTCTACTGTCCTTCAAAAAAATTAGTTATCCAAATAGCAAGTAATGAAACGGATAGTGTATTAGTTATGGATAATACTATGATTAAAGAAGACATCAAAACAATAAGGATTCCCTATAATTACATATTGAAAAATGCTAATGAGATATTAAATGAAATTAAGAGATATCTAAATATCTAAATACTTCTTATATATCTTAATATTACAAAAACAGTTGTGAAATAATATCTTCTGGACAGGAATAACTCTTAATTGATATTTTTAAGAAATATTTTCAATTATCCCTTTAACTTTCTCACAAGCAGTCATTAAAGAATTACCTGCATAATGATTCTTTGGATTATCAAGAGAATAATTATAAGTAAATATCTTCTTATCTTTTGAAATAACCTCTTTATGTCCAGTTATAACAATAGCATAATCAAAATCAATCTGTTTATTGTTAGCTATTATTTCTTCTTTACCATAATCAATTAAAACATCTGTATTAAATCTGATGTTAAGGTCTTTAGCTAAATAATGTTTTAAATCAGTTAATTTCACATATTGATCTTTTCCATCATCTGAATCAACATAGCCTAATTTCTTAAGAAATTTGTTAGGTAATAACCTATTTTGTTCGTTTTTAAGGTTGTTTTTCCTTTCAAATATAATTGGATTATAATTTAACTCTTTTAGTTTTTTCCCTGCGTATAAGTTAGCAGTTGAAGCTCCGATTAGGATTATTTTTGATGGCATATTTATTGTATATTTCTGTAATATATAAAGTTTATCGGAGAAAGGTTTTTATATTATAATTCTATTTAGTAGTAAATAGGGTGGTTTGAATAGTTAGGAGTAAATCTTTTACAAAAATATTAGAAGAAAAGAAAAAAAGATTCGTAAAAGTTGTTATAAGAATCTGTATGAAAAGAAAATTTCCTATGCCATCTATAAATTTCGATGGATGTTCTAAAGAAGGGGATCATGAAGGTATAGGGCAAGAACTGGCGCACTATCATCCTGATCTTCATCAGATTTGTTGTTCAGAGAGGCAATTAATAATGCAAGATCTTGATGATATTGAGACCACTGCTACACATGAAATAACTCACTTTCTCGTTCAGAGTCATGGTCATATTTTTATAGATGAGGAAGAAAGAAGTAGTTTGTCGGGATTCAAGAAACCTCCGGGAGTTGTAATTATCGATGGAGGAAAACGCACCGTTTTGCCAAATGTTGAACCACGCATACCTTCAAAGACTCATTGTAATAGAAATGGATGCTATAAAAAGAAAGACCTTAGAAAATGCCCCCATTGTAAAGAACATTATTGCTCCGATCATATTAGGGCTAAAAAACCAGGGCATTATAATATTGATGGTTCTAAGTCAACTAATTTCATACATGACGAAGAGTGGAAAGATAATGATGGACACCCTTGTCCGATTTATGCTGCACCTATGGATGAAGAAGATCAAGAAATAGAAGAAGAAAAATCAGAAACTCCAAATCTAGTACGTAAGAAATTAAGAAGTAACATGAAAGATAATGATCAACAGAAAATAGATACAGAAAAATGTGATTTCTGTGATGTGGTGTTGAAGAAACACGCTTACAAATGCAATTATTGTAAAAAACTCTTTTGTGATAAACATAAAGATACTAAAAAACATAGATGTAATGTATTATATTCGGATCCTTCTCAGAAATATAAAGTACAAGATAAGCATAAAAAAGAAGTTATTGGTAAAAAACCGCCAAAAGAACATAAAAAACCAGATAAAAAAGAATCATACGAGTGGGAAGTCTTAAAAGTTCCAGATAAAAAAGAAGTTGTTAATGAAAAGCCTAAGAAAACCAAAAAGAAATTTCCATTCTTTGCTGTAATCCTAGCAATTTTATTAATTATAGTTATAGTTAATGTAACAAAACCCAAAGATTGTAGTGATGGAACATTACACGAGACTTGTGCTTTAACAAAACCACATTATTGTATTGATGGTGAATTCTATGAACGGTCTGATTTATGTAATTGTCCTAATGGCGAGAGAATCTTGAATGGTGAATGTATAGAAATAATCAAATGTATAGATGGAACACTCAGTCCTGATTGTTCTATAGATAAACCTTATCAATGTGTTGGTGGTAATTTGGTATTAAAGGCAAGTGTTTGCGGTTGTTCTGAAGGGCAATACATAGAGGGTAATTATTGTAAAAACATTATATGAAATCGAAAGGTTTATATATCACCGTGATATACCATATACTAAGGTGTTATAAATGGTAAAAATACAAATAGATTTGTCAAGCGAAGAAGATAAGACAGTTGAAGTATACAAACTAGTAAACAATCTAAATACTAAAGAAGCAGCAATTAAACAGATGATTAAATATTTTAAGGCAGATATTAAGCCCAGGAATATAAAAAAAGAGGAATACTTCAAATAAAATGGCAACTGCATTTTGTAGGATTTGTAGGACAAGAATTACTATGAGACAGGCTCATTCGAAAGGACTATGTCACGATTGTTTCAATGAAAAATATGGAAATCGAAAAGGAGGAGATAAAATGATACATCATCACTCAAGTAGAAGGTCAAATAAATTTAGAAGGGCTAATTTCAATACAACACACCAAATTTCTGAAAAAGGAAGTATAATATCTGGTAGACCAGATGCTATTTTTATTCGAAATAAATATCAAACTGAACTAGATAATTCTTGGTCAGCAATTGTTAATATGATTCATCATGTTGAAACTAGGAATAAGGAGTTGAAAGATGTTTTCAATAATGCTCAAAGTTTGAAACAGGATATTGGGGTCCATGAATCTGAGCGAGCTGAATTATATGAAAACTTAGGAAATGTTCTTAACAAAGAAACTAATTTTGAGAAAGATATGTGGCAAAAGACAATGAAAGGGAGAAAGGTTAAATCTCTCACAATAAAACAAAAGTTCAAGGACTCAGATATAGATGAAATGAGATACGACTCAATGATGGATTATCTTAAACAGTATCCAGAATACACGTCAAAATCTACTTTTAAAAAAATTCTTGATAAAATTGATCAAAAAGAAGCAGAAATAAGAGATGCGAAAAAATCTTATAATAAATCTGTATCCCATTATAATTCCCTCTTGTCTGCATTCGAAGTGTACATTCAAAAATGTGAAGATAAGTTTGCAGTATATCACAAATTTTTGAAAGAAGGTGAAGAGAAATTAGCAAAGACTAGATATAGAAAAAGCATATTCTATAAATTAGCTACAGAGAAAACAAAAGCAGAAACAAATCTAGATACATTAACCCATAGACCTGAACAGTTTATGAACACTTTGAAGATACTAAAGAGAGAACATTCTGAAACTAAAGGGAAATCATTCAAAGAGATGGAATATTGAAATGAATTCTCCTTACCTAATAGAATTTCGTTTTCAATCGAAGAGGGTTAGAACCCATTTACAGAGAATTATCTATAATATCAACAGGAAATTTGGGGTTGGAAGGGGTAAAAAGGTTTCACACATAACATTAGTTGGTCCTATTTCAACAACAAATGAAAAACGCTTTATTTCTGATTTTGATAGGGTTTGTTCTGAAACACAACATATGAAGTTTAAAGTTAATGGTTTTGGCACATTTGATAATAATGGGGTGGTTTATGCAAATATTGATGCCAGCAATACATTGAATGATTTTAGAAATAAATTAGTTGAAACTATTAGGAATTACTGCAAAGTTCAACTTAATGACAAAAATAAATATACTGAAAGTTTTTCTTATCACTCAACTTTAGCTATGAAACTATCACCTAGTAAATTCAAACAAGTAAAAAATTATGTTATGAAGCTACCTAAACCAATATACTCTCAAATAGTCATGCGTGTAACTTTATTGAAGAATAGACGTATATTTAAGGAATATGATTTTATGCAAAGAAAATTACTCAATAGGGGTCAAGCATTAAATCGCAATATAACTAGGAGAAGTAAGGAATTATTAAGGAAATTTATGCGAGGTCAATATAAGCCTAAACCCATAAAACAAATGGGTTGGTCAAATAAATCTAAAAATGAGGTTATAAGTCATTCAAATAAAAAATCATTTAAAAATTATATAATACCAGTTATAATTGCGATTATTATAATATATTTAATTAAAAAATATTTTGGTTAGAATAAAAGGTGATTTGAATGGCTAAAAAGAAAGATCCAATAGATACAAAACCTGAGTGGGAGTTAATGATTACTTCATACCGTAACATTTATATATCTATTAATCTATAATTTCATTATCGAGGGGATAGAAAGAGATTTTTCATTGTTAGTACTTAATGATAGTTAGAAAAAGAAAGATTTAAATAAAAATTTAAATTATTAAAAAACGAGGTTGAATGAGAATGAGTTATGGATTGAGGCCAACGCCTATATTGAAGGGTAATGCTGCAAAGAGATTTTATCGGGAAGTAAATGATGGTAAAATATCAAAGGAGCAAAAAGAATTTCTAAATGATTGTGTTAGTTTGCTAAATAAAACAAAAGAATAATGGTGCTATCTTATTCCATACTACAAGGGAATGAAGACCTTACGCTTTTTTGTTGTGGGGATTCAAGACAACATAAAAAACTAGATAAATTTCTAAAAGAACGTGCAAAAAAACATCAAAATGAGTGTATTGGAACCACATATCTAGTTTGGAATAAAACAATTAAGAATAGGCAACTTGTAGGATATATGACTCTTTTGGCAGATGGTATAGTAGTTGAGGAAAAAAATAAACTTAATTTTTTAAATGAAGTATTCGTTAAACATAAATATGATTCTTATCCAGCTTTGAAAATTGGTAGATTAGCAGTACATAAGAATTATAATCATAATAGTAAAAATGCTGGTTTGAATGTAGGAACTTATTTATTTAAATTAGCAATGGGCATAACAAAAAAATTAAATGATGTTGTTGGGGCTAGGTTTATTGTTGTAGACTCAAAAGATATGTCCTTAAATTGGTACCTCCAAAAGCTGAAATTCAAAATATTAGATGAAGAAAAAGAAAAAAACTTTTTGTACTATGATATATTTGGGTGGAAAAAATGAGTGAAGAAATAATACAAACTGAGTTATTTAATGTTTGTTTTTCAAAAACAAAAGATGGAAAAGATGATCTTAAATTCAAACCAAACGAGAAAAAAGATATGGTGCGGGCAGTAAAGCAAACAGAAGATACACTTATCAAATTTATAGGGTTTAGTAGAACCCAACCTATTGGAAAGATATACACTGTACCTATCATTTTTGAAAAAGTAAAAAAAACTACATTCGAGGAAAGACACCCAAATCATTTAGCTATTATTGATTTCTTACATGCTGGAACTTATTGGGGTGGCACTTTAAAGGTAAAGGGGATAGAGATAAAAGATAGGACTGCTCTTATTTCATTATGTCCTTTTAAAAAGGAACATTTATTTGAAACAATATATCATGAGACAGTTCATGCTTTTGTCGATTCTTTTTTATCCACTAATGGGGTTAATGGAAATAACGAAGAATACTTAATAGAAGGACTTGCAGAAGCATTAGCTCAGATTACAAAAAGGAGAACTATAATTAAGTAATCTAGTGATTTCTTCTTAGTAATAGCAATATTTGCTTACCTTAAATATTCGAATATTATAGTTGATACTCTCTGAGAATAAAGAATGGGCCCAGCCGGAATCGAACCGGCGACCTTCACCATGTCGAGGTGACGTCATAGCCACTAGACTATGGGCCCTTGGAATTAAATTGACATAGCCAATTTATGGCTTTATTATACAGAATAAACTCTCGATTTAAATAATTTTTGTAATCTTAGATTAACAATATTTAAATAAAAATCTACTTTAACTTATGATATGGCTGTTAATTTTCTTAAAGGGGTCTTATTATTGGTAGTTTCAGTATTCTTGATTGGGTTGGGGGCTATACTGACAATAACTCTTATTTTCTCAGCTCTGGGTATCCCTTTGCTAGTAATTGGAATTATATTGCTGATAGTAAGCATCTTAAATATGTTTTTTGGAACACTTGATGCTGTTTTGGAGATTATATTTGGCATACTTAGAGGTATATTCAGTATCTTTAGAAAGCCAGTAAAAAAGAAATCAAAAGAGAATGTTATTGATGTTGAAAAGAAAGGTGGAGTTTATCAGAAGAAATGATCATTGGAGATTATTGATAATTTCATAGATGCAAAATGCCAATCCACCTTCGCCTGCACATTTCATGACTTCACATATTGCTCCTTCTGCATATACCATCCATTTTGGTCTATCATTGAGAGTATGTTCTATCCTGTTTGATAATTGCATATATAATGCAGCCCCATAACCTGGGAGAAGCAGAAATTTAGAGATTGCTTCTGTCGATGTTTCATCTCCTCTGACAATATATGGATTATCCATAAAAATATAGAATTATTGATTCATTTTAATTACTTATGTTTTGGAATCTACAAGGGACAATAAATTACTTTTTCTTCCTTCCAATAACTCTGCTAACTAAAGAACCGATAGCAGCTGCTATTATGCTCTTTATTATCCATCGTTTTATACGTTTTCTGATCATTTTATATTTTATGGGCTATTATTTTATTTAAATCTTTCTTAAAAAACATTTTTAACAGCTTAAAGAAACGTTTATATAATCCTAACAGATTGCTATAATATGGTAAGAAGAATTGAGTCTCCAAGTTCTATAAATACATACAAACAATGCCCTAGAAAATATTTCTATAGATATATTCTAAGATTACCTACAAGGGCAAGTATCCATTTAATACGGGGAAAGATTGTCCATAGTATCCTAGAAAGATTCTTTCAGATTAATCTTGATCAATTAGACCCGCAAGACTTTGAATATGGATTTAAATCATATGTTTTGGCATTACTTGCAAAGCTTTGGAAAGGAAATGAAAAAGATTTCAACAGATTAAAAATGACAAAAGCAGAGCTTGAAACATATTTTATCGATTCTCATACTATGATAACCTCCTTTATAGAAAAGTTTTCAACAAGACTTAAAGAAAAGATAAAACAAACAAATGATTTTAAATCAGCATTTAAGATGCTGACCCCTGCTATAGAAGAGGAGATTGTTAACCAGGAACTAAATGTTAGGGGTTATATAGATGCCATACATTCAGAAAATGAAGAAATAGTGATAATGGATTATAAAACCTCAAAAAAAGATGATATGACTCCAGAATATAGGCTGCAATTAGGAATATATGCATTACTATACAAACTCAAACACAACAAAACTCCATCCAGAGTAGGTATTAACTTCTTAAAATTTGGTGAAGTCATGATCCAAGTTGATGACTCTCTTTTAACTGAAGCAGAAAAAGAAATAAACTTTGTTCATAAAATGACTGAACCAGACCAAATAACAGCATACATAAAGAAAGAATCGCCTTTATGTAAATGGCATAGTGGTCAATGTGATTATTATAGTGAATGTTGTAAGGAGAATGTTTGAATTTTTACTTTAATCTATTAGAATAATAAAAGCTTCTTGTGGGAGATGAATAAAAAACTCTAAATAAAGTTACAATACTAAGATTAAGGTTGTTGTGGCATACCCATTACTTTCATAACAAGATTTTCATCTACTTGGGTTCTGCCTTGTAATCTGAAATACATTCCGGAGTTGAGAGCCACCTCACCAAATGATCTGGAGTTAGCATACTCTCTTTTACCATTCCCTACTAGTATTCTATTTATCTCAGTGGGTGTAGGGGAAGGAGCATTATAGTTAAACCTAGCAGCATAACATGAGTTAATCTGATTCTCACCATCAGCTACTACCTCACAATACCCCCTGTTATTGTGAAATCTCCTCTCACCAACTGCAGTTGTCCTATCTTTGGATATTGAATAAGCCTCAATACCATAAACTCCAGCATGATCCCTATCAGTGACCTCAAATAGTACATTACCTGGTTTTACATTACCGTTCCATGAAAGATGTTGGAGTGTCATACGCTCATCTTTTAGTACAGCAGCTCTCCAAAGTAGGAAATTAATCAATACGTTTTTCTTAGCTAATTTACCTACCATCTCAATCTAGAAGAATGAATCTATGCTTAAAAATATATCGGAAAACCCCCCTATTTAATTAGACTTAATATAAAAAACTAAGAAAAGCCTCCGGCGGTAGTTGCAACCGCGACCTCCACCTTTTAGGTCTTGCATAATACCAAGGTTTTGCGGATCCATAGCCAAGCTAAGGGTCTGGCGCAATAGCTACTATGCTACGGAGGCATAATTACAAGAATTTAATCGTTGTTTATAAAATTTGCTGAAAATTTATTACCCTTGATTAAAAGAAAACTTTATAAAGGCACTTTTGATTCTCTCTAATATTAGGAAATGTAGGTAATAGCTTACCTGAATCTTAATAATAAAAAGTAAGTTAGTACAAATGGAGGCTAAGTAAAATGTCAATGTATAAATATATAAGAAATGTGTGGAAACAACCTAAGAAGAACTTAGGTGAGTTATGGCAAAAAAGATTGATTGAGTGGAAAAAGGAACCTACTACTATAAGGGTAGCAAGACCAACAAGATTAGACAAAGCTCGTTCTTTGGGTTATAAAGCAAAACCTGGATTTATCATAGTCAGGCAGAGACTTATAAGGCAGAAGAGACAAAGGCCTAAATTCGCATCAGGAAGAAGAAGTAAACATATGAGGCGAAAGAAAGTCCTGAACATGAGCTATCAATGGATTGCAGAACAAAGAGTAGAAAGAAAATATGTTAACTGTACTGCTTTAAACTCATATTATGTTGGGGAAGATGGTGGATATTACTGGTATGAAATAATCCTTGTAGATAGAGACCATCCAGCTATCAAGGCAGACAAAAACATAAACTGGATCTGTTCTAAGAAAGGAAGGGCAGAAAGAGGATTAACCAGTGCTGCTAGAAAATCACAGCTAAAGCAGTGATTCTTTTTTATTTTTCTTTTTAATTGTTTATAATGTATAGAAATAAAGTTTTAATTTTGTTTATAAAGTTCTTTCAACTTTACTAAACTAGGAAAAAGTATAGCTTTTTCTGTTACTAAATTAGATTAAATATTATTCTCTTGGATTTATAGAATCTTTTTGTTCATTATTCTCTAATTTATCATTTACCCCATCTTGATTACTTGTATTATGATTAATAATCTTCTGAGTATCTTCATGGCTATTGATTTTAGGTTTGATAACACTATTGATCTTGAGTTGATGTTCACCAACTTTTGTCTTTTTTTTAAAGAAGTAAAATATTATTGATAATACTATCAATACCATCAATAAAGAAGCAATCCATGGATTATCCATCAAAACATCAGTACTCAATATAATGATCCCTGTGATCTTATCTAAAATTTTATCTTCATCTTTATTAGGGACTAGGCTAATATCATAATCACCATCAAGGATATGTTTACTTATGTCTATCTTAGCACCTTCATCTACATCCAGGTTTACTTTCTTATCCACTAGATATGATGCTTCTCCCCCTTCTAGTTTGATAGTTATCTTATCTTTGAATATTACATTGCCTGTGTTCTTAATAACAGCAAAACCGTCTTCAATGCTTACATTTACTTTAGGGTTAGGCAAGATTGAAATTTTGGCTTCTAAGCTCAGATCACCTGCTTTGCTGAGTAAAAAATAATCGTCAGGGGCAGTATTGTAAGAGAAAGAAAATCCAGAATCTTCATTTGCTTTTATATTTGTATCAAACAAAATTATCTCATCTTTAAGTAATGTCTTTTTCTTATACAATCTAACATTTACATTACCATTCATAGTATCTCCTGCTTGATCCAATAATTCAACATTTAGGATCATTTTTTCATCTGGTGTAAATTTATCTTGATTGAGAATCATATTAATGCTATCTGGTACTGCTGTAACGTAGATTGATTTGGAGTCTTCATTAGAATTGCCATAGCTGTCTTCAACTTCTACTGTAATCTTATGTTCTCCTGATTTGATGTTTTCATCTAATTTAATATCATACTCGAAAGAATTCTTTGTAAGATCCATCTGTGCTTTCTTACCGTTCCATCTTATGGTCAATTTTCCAGCTTTGATAACACCATTCTTGTTTACAACGCCATCTAATCTAACTTCCTCTCCAGGTAGGACGTTTAACTTGTCAAGGCTAAAAGACATATCCAGGTTATCTGAAACATCAAACTCTTTGGATGTTGTCCCATCAATATTACTTCCATCTATTGATTCTATATTGGCTTTTATATTGCATAATCCATCAGAAAAAGCTTTTATAGCAGGTGCTTCAATCTCAGTTTTCTTACTTTCTTCTAATTCAACAGGTGCAGCATAATACAAGACTTCTTTATCTGTACATTTCAAAATTAGTTTAACAAGAAAATCACCTGATTCTCTGGGCATAATATCTACATTTACAGAAATACTTTCTCCCAGGTTATATGAATTTGATAGATCCAATATATCTACAGAAGCATAACTAATTGGAAGAACTAAAATAAACAGCAAAACCCAAACTAGTTTCATAGACCTAACCTCCTGTCAATATCTTCAGCAACCTCTTCTAAATCTAAACAGGTCCTGTCAATATCTTTCTTTACTTCCTTGACCAGCTCTTGTAAATTGTGCACCCTTAAAAAATATTTCTTTTTTTCATGAACAACTATGCCAGAATCCATCAGTTTATTGATGTGATGTATTACTGTTCCTCTTGTTAGATTTAACATATCTGCAAGTTCATCAGAACTCAATGGCTGCCTTCTTTTAGAGGATTTCAATAGTTCGATAAAAACCCTAAAGCATGATTTATCTTTATCCCTTAGATTAAACAATCCTAATGAATCCCCAAACCATTGAAGCTCTTTGTTGATATTTTGCTCTTCTGGTTTTCTGGACTTTACTATAGTGATTTTCTGATGATATACTCTAATCATAGGGGAATTACTTATAAGGAAATATATAAATCTTTTGGTATAATATATACTCCAGAATAGAAATGCTTAAATATAAGTTAAGTTTAATAAAACTCTGTTGACTTAAAGTCAACAATAACAAAGAAATAACTGATTTTAAAAAATGAAAAAAGAAGATAAAAAACAAGAAGCAAAAGAAAATCAAGAGCCAATTGAAAAACTTAAGGATAAACTTAAGGATCTTAAGGATAAACAAAATAAAAAAGAGCATGAACAAAAAATAGACCCTAAGGATCAAAAAATACTGGATCTTACAGAAACATCTCAAAGATTACAGGCAGAGTTTGAAAACTACAAAAAATATGTTGAAAAAAAGAACAGTGAGTTTCTGAAATATTGCAAAGCAGATATTATAGAAAAATTACTTCCAATACTTGATTCTTTTGAAATGGCACTAAAGAACACAACAGATAAGGAGAAATTTATCCAAGGCATAGAATTGATATATTCTCAGTTATATTCTACATTAGAAAAAGAAGGATTAAAGAAAATAGATTCATCTGGAAAGCTAGATCCTGATTTTCATGAAGTTTTATTAAAACAGGAATCTGATAAGGCAGAAGATACAATATTAGAAGAGCTTCAAAAAGGATACCTGCTTAATGAAAAAGTAATTAGGCATACTAAGGTAAAAGTCAGTAAGAAGAAATAATGATCACAAAAAACACACCCCTCAATGAAATCCTAAAGATTGGATCTGTTTGCCAGCGAAGAAACCACTGCTGCAAATTCGGCAGCGGTTTTCTTGTTGGTGACGATCTGAAAAACATAGCAGAGTCATTAGGGATAACTGAAGAATGGGTTAAAAAGAAATACCTTGAAGAAAAAGAGCTTTACAATAAAAAATTATTAAGGCCAAAATTAAAATCAAAAAAACCATATGGCAAATGCATCTTTTTTAAAGATGGATGCTCAATACACCAAGTAAAACCGTTGCAATGCAGGGTTGGAAACTGCAATGAGCAAGGCCAGGAGTTAAGTGTATGGTTTATGCTTAATTATGTGGTAGATAAAAATGATCCTGAATCAATAAGGCAATATGCATCTTACCTAAAATCTGGTGGTAAGGTAATTTCGGGAGGAAAGCTTGAAGATTTAGTTCCAGATAAAGAAGAACTAAAGAAAATATTAAACTTCGAGCAATTAAAGTAATCGATGAAAAAGAGGCGAAACAAAAATGGCAGAACAACAAAAAATAAACCTAAACATAAATGATGGAGATGTATTTTATGCTCATGAATTAAGCATAAACTTTAATCCGCTTCAATTTGTATTTGATTTTAAGAGCGTTACTCCAAGAGTAGACCCAAGAAGCAAGGATCGTGCATCAATTGTGCTAAAACATAATGTTGTGCTTGTAGACCCATTTCATGCTAAAAGAGTGCATGAGCTTTTAGGAAATGTCATAAAGAAATACGAGAAAGAGTTTGGCAAGATACAAAAACCAAAACCTTTGCAGATAGTCGAGAAAAAGAACAAATCAGAGGCAAAAAAGCTGAAAAATCCAGAAAAGATAGAGGCTCCAAGTTATATAAGCTGATATTAATATTAAAAAATCAAAAAGAGAGTGAAAAAAATAAAACAATAAATAATAGGCAAGAGAAATTACAAAATAATTTCTGGCGCCTTTAAAAGTTTAAAAAATTTTGAAAGGTGAAATGAAAATGACTGAAAAAAAATCTGATGAAAAAAATAGTTCAAATAAAAGCGAAAAAACAAAAAAAGAAAAAATAATTGGAATAGATCTGGGAACATCAAATAGTGCATGTGCTGTATTGCAAGCTGGAAAACCAACAATCGTTCCATCTGCAGAAGGAACTACACAATATGGAAAGGCATTCCCTTCTATAGTTGCTTTTACAAAAGATGGACAAAAATTAGTTGGCGAACCTGCAAGAAGGCAGGCTATATCTAATCCAGAAGGAACAATAACAGCTGCAAAAAGAAAGATGGGCTCTGATTTTAAGTACAAGATAAATGATAAAGAATTCACACCCCAGCAGATTTCTGCTTTTATCCTTCAAAAGATAAAGAAAGATGCAGAAGAGTTTGTCGGTGAACCAATATCCAAAGCAGTTATAACCGTCCCCGCTTATTTTGATGATGATCAAAGGCAGGCTACAAAAGATGCAGGAACAATTGCAGGATTAGAAGTAGTAAGGTTAGTCAATGAACCAACTTCTGCTTCAATGGCTTACGGTCTTGATAAATCTGAACAAGAACACAAGATTATTGTGTTTGATTTTGGCGGCGGTACACTAGATGTAACTATAATGGAATTTGGTGAAGGTGTTTTTGAAGTAAAGTCTACAAGTGGAGATACTCAACTTGGTGGAACAGATATGGACAATACTCTGATGAACCACATCATTGAAGATTTTAAGAATAAAGAAGGTGTTGATCTAAATGGAGACGACACAGCTGTTCAGCGTCTGAGAGAAGCTGCAGAAAAGGCAAAGATAGAACTTTCAACAACAACTGAAACAGACATCAACCTGCCTTTTTTAACACAAAAAGATGGCAATCCAATACACTTAGAAATGAAATTAAGCAGGGCTAAACTTGAAGAGTTGATCATGCCTATAATCAATAAGTGTAAACAACCAATGGAGCAGGCAGTCAATGACGCAAAGCTAAAGCCAGCAGATATCGATAAGGTGATATTGGTTGGCGGGCCTACAAGAATGCCTATTGTAAAGAAATTTGTAGAAGATTATCTTGGCAAGAAAGCAGAACGTGGGGTAGATCCTATGGAATGTGTTGCTCAGGGAGCAGCTATACAGGCTGGAGTTCTTGCTGGAGAAGTTAAAGACATATTGCTGCTTGACGTTACTCCTTTGACATTAGGTATAGAAACCTTAGGGGGAGTAAAGACAGAGCTTATAACAAGAAATACAACAATCCCTACAAAAAAATCTCAGACATTTAGTACTGCATCTGATAATCAGCCTGCAGTGACTATCAATGTACTTCAGGGAGAAAGGCCTATGGCTGTAGATAACAAAAGCTTAGGCAGATTTGATCTAGTTGGAATACCACCTGCACCTCGTGGAGTTCCTCAAATTGAAGTAACTTTTGACATAGATCGTAATGGAATCATTCACGTATCTGCAAAAGATCTGGGTACGGGAAAAGAGCAAAAGATACAGATCACTGCATCTCAAAAGTTAAACGATGAAGAGATTGAAAAGATGAAGCAAGACGCAGAAGCTCATGCAGAAGAAGACAAGAAGAGAAAAGAAAAAGTTGATACATTGAACGAAGCAGAAAGCTTAGTAACTCAATATGAACATACAATAAAAGAGATGGGTGATAAAGTAGACAAGAAACAACTTGAGCCGATCAAGAAAGATATCGAAGGTTTGAAAGAGCTGCTTAAGGATAAAGAGAAGAACTACGAAACCATTAAGAAAGCAAAAGACGATTTGATTCAGAAATTCCAGAAAGTCTCTGAAGAGATGTACAAGAAAGCAGCAGAAGAGCAGGCAAAGAAACAACAGGCAGGGGCAGGAGCAGCTGGAGCAGGACCTAAAGCAGAGAAACCAAAAGACGACAATGTGGTTGATGCAGATTACAAGGTAGAAGACGAAAAGAAAAAGAAAAAATAAATTTCTTTTTTTATTTTATTTTTAATTATGAAAATACCATCAAAAGAGGAATGTTTGAAGCTTTTTGATAGATATAAGGTTCCTGATAATATACTTCTACATTCAAAAAAAGTTACAGAAGTTTCTTTATTTCTTGCAGAAAAACTGATTGAAAAAGGTGCTGAGATAGACCTTGAATTAGTTGAAAGTGGAGCACTTCTCCATGATTTGATGAAGGCAGTTGTTCTTGAAAAACTGGCAGTAGATGAAAAATTCAAATTAAAAGAAGTCACAAGGGAACAGATTGAGATGTGGCAGGAGTTAAAGAAGAAGTATGCTGGAAAACATGAAACAGAAGCAACATATGATATTTTAAAAGATGATTATCCTGAATTTGCAATATTCATAAGGGATATAGGTGTGATAAGGGATAATCTAGAAAATGTAAGTTGGGAAGAAAAGATAGTCCATTATGCAGACTGGCGTGTTTTTGTCGATGATATAGTTTCATTGCAGGAACGTCTTGAAGATTTGCATAATAGGTATCATGGAAAGTCTACAAAAGATCAGGAGATTACATGGGATGCAAAATCAAAAGTTCAATTTACTTCAGAAAAAGAGATTTTTGATATGATTGGGATGAAACCAGAAGAGCTTGGGGAAAGGTTAAAATGAAAATCCAAAGGTTATTAAAGCGCTAAAAAATCTTAGAGATAGGTTAGAATAAGATGAGCAAGGATTACTATAATGTACTGGGCGTAGACAAGAACGCAACTAAGGATGAGATTAAAAAAGCCTACAAAAAACTGGCTAAAAAACACCATCCTGATATTAATAAAGAAGAAGGTTCTACTGAAAAGTTTAAAGAGATAAATGAAGCAGCACAGGTCTTAGGCGATGATCAAAAAAGATCCCAGTATGATCAATTTGGAGATGCTGACTCATTCAAAAGAGCTTCTGGTTTTAGTGGATTTAAGTCTTCTGATTTTGGTTTTGGTGATTATGCTTCTTTTGATTTTGGAGATATATTTGACCAGTTCTTTGGCGGAGGGGGCGGTTTTGGAGGTCAAAGAAGGGGTGGAAGAAGGCAGGTACGTGGTTCTGATTTAAGATATGATATGGAATTTACTTTAGAAGATGCTGCTTTTGGGGCAGAAAAAGAGATCTCAATACCTAGAAATGAGCAATGTCCAGAATGTCAAGGTAAGGGGGCAAAAAAAGAAAGTGATATCACTACATGTCCTGATTGTAATGGTTCTGGGACTGTAAGGAAAACACAAAGAACACCTTTTGGATTATTTGCAACAACTGCATCATGCAGAAAATGTCATGGTGAAGGAAAATACATAAAAGAAGAATGTCTTGGTTGTGATGGTACAGGCTTAGTTCATGAAAGAAGAAAGATAAAAGTGAAAATCCCTCAAGGATCAGAACAAGGCACAAATCTAAGGATCTCTGGTGAAGGTGAAGCAGGACCAAGGGGTGCTCCCTCTGGCGATCTGTATATAGTCCTTCACATGAAAGAGCATAAGATATTCCAGAGAAGGGGCGATGATATCTTTGTTAATGTAGATATTCCATTTACAACAGCAGCATTAGGTGGGGATGTAGATGTTCCTACATTAAAAGGAAAAGCAAAACTGAAGATCCCTTCGGGAACTAAAGCTGGGACGGTCTTTAAGATGAAAGATCTAGGGATACCTTATCTTCATGATGGTGGCAAAGGCGATGAACTTATCAAAGTAGAGATAGATGTTCCAAAGAAACTAAATGCAAAACAAAAGAAACTATTGCAAGACTTTGAGAAAGAATTTGGTAAAAAAGGGTTTTTGAAGAAGGTTTTTGAAAATTGAAAATTTTCAAATCCGTTTAGAAATTTCTGATTTCTAAAAGTTTTTGACTAAACCCTCATAACATGTTTCTTGATCTTTTCAACATCAACGTTTCTGAAATTGAAGTTTTTTACTTTAGAATATTCTTCTTCTAGGTTATTAAACAATTGTGAGGGTTGAATCTTCATCATAAAATTATCATTAAAATCAGGCATCTTCATAAAGTGAAGATCTTTTGCTGCTAGATCATTATGGATAAATGGATTGCTTAATTTAGAGTCTTCTACTTTAACTATTCCTTCTTCAACACCTAGCTTTGATCTTTTGATTTCCATATTAACTCAATAACCTCAATCCTTATTTAAACTTTATTGATTCCCTTAACTCGTTTTACACCATCGATCTTTTTAATATAACTTACAACTTCATTAGGTACTAGCTTCTCCCAGTCTTCATCTTTGATCATCATATCCCTTATCTTAGTTGCGCTTACATTAGGTATCAATTTTATCTTGTTTACTTCGTAACCTTTTTCTCTAAATAATCTTTCTGTTAATTCATTTCCTGTATAAACAATATCAAAATTTGGTATTATGCTCTTAACATGATCAACCCATTTTCCGTCATTATTGATGTCTGGGATAGATATGATTTTAAATTCAGATATATGGTTTTCTTTCAAAACGTTATGGATAATCTCTTTCCTTTCTTTTAAACTAAATGGATTATCTTGAGTATGTGATTCTTGCGAACTGCCTATAGCTATTATTATTTCATCACCTTTTTTTAGAGCTTCCTTTACATCTGACAAGTGTGCGTTGTGAAATGGTTGAAACCGACCAATAAAAAGTGCTATCATGTAATCATCTCCTGGTCCGTGGGATTGAATGTAATGAAATCCCACTTGAATGCACTCTTTGCTCATTTCTCTTGCAGAGAAATGGTTGAAACCGACCAATAAAAAGTGCTATCATTTTTTTATTACCTGGACTGCTTGTGTTTTGTGTTTATTTCTCAAGACTAATTTCTTAATCTTTTCTGTCTTCTTTTTCTTTCCTTTAAGCATATCATCAATCTCACTATACTTATAACCTATTTCTTTTTCATCGCTATGCCCCCTGAAAAGCTCTGCAGAGGGTTTTTTGTTGATGATCTGATCAGGCAAGTCTAGGTGCTTAGAAAGTTCCCAAACTTCTGTCTTATAGAGATCACCTATAACTTCAACATCACAAGCACCATCGCCATACTTAGTAAAATATCCTAATATCATCTCTGTCTTGTTTGAAGTTCCAATGACTAAACATTTATTTGCATTTGCAAAATTATAAAGTATTACTGCTCTGATCCTTGGTTTTAGATTAATCCATGAATCCTTATTTTGTTTTATTCCTATACTCTTAAAATTATTTAATATATTATTTATTGGAATAATCTTATATTTAATATTTAGTATCTTACAAAGTTTTATAGCATCATCAACACTGGCTTTAGATGAGATACCTTTTTCAGGCATCAATATAGCAGTAATATTGTCTTTTCCAATAGCATCTGAAACAAGTTTTAATGCTAGTGCAGAATCTATACCACCACTTAGACCAATGACAGCTTTCTTAATCTTATTTTTATTAAAGTAATGCTTTATGCCCTTTATTAATCTTTTATATTCTTTTTCCATACTGCATTGAAAAAGAGATATATTTATAAATATTACTTAAAAATATCTAGTTATATGAAATGCAGTAACTGTAAGAAAGAAGATCAATGGCTCGAGATGATGGGTGATGATTTCATCTGTAAAAAATGCATAAATAAGAATAAGATAATGGGTTTAGTCTTCAGAACACATGTAGATACATTTCAGTTCCTTCTAAGACAGATAACTCCTAAAAATTATAGTGAGTTCATGGAGATAGATAGAAAAAAGATAGAAAGTTTAGTCAATCTTAAAAAGTATGGTATCTTCTTAAAAACAACAAATGTTGTTGAAATTGATTAATTCTAGATGCATATATTATTAAATTAATGTTCATTCTTCTTTATATACTATGGGTGTTTTAGATCTAGAGGGAAAAACCTGGGGTAATGAGGTAAATTCAGATACTATCTCTGCGCTTGTTAAGGGATGGAGGTTTAATCCAGAGGGTAGGTTCCCTAGTGGTCTGGCAAGGGCAACTGGAAAATCGATAGGAACATACATTTCACTTGCAGATATGATAGAGAGAACAGTTCAGGAAAGATGCCCTGATTTACAAGACAGCACAAAAAGTATGATCCAGGGCTTAGTTTTTAATTCTCTTTATAATAGTCTTCCAGACTCATCTGATAGGAAACCTAAAGATATTGTGGGTACTAATGAAGAGATAGAACCATACTTTAAAGACCCAGATTCTATTGAACTGGATGCTATTGAAGAATACCTAAAAATCATGCAGGAACTTGATTCTGCAATCATGGGGGCTGCACATGATGATGAGTATATAAAAGAGATTTGGACTCATTTTAGGATGATGCCTTTATTTGTCCTAAATCAAAATATAGATGAGGTTAGTAAAAGAATGGGGGCTGCTGAAAATCCTATTGCTGATAGGATAAGATACCTCCAATCTACATACTTAATAACTGATGAGCCATTAGATGTACTAGGTTAAGAATAGATAATCTAACTTATGGCTATCCAATACTGGATTTAGTGAAGTATCAAACCACTGGATTTTTCTCAAAATTTCCAATAGTTTTTTAAATTAGCCATACTAAAATATTCTCTATGTATAAAATAACTAATATTATTCTTTTATTGATAGTTTCTTTGCTAGTATTACCTTTTATCTATGCAGAACAAGTAGAAGTTAAAGGTCTTGTAAATGATTATGCAGATGTAATCGATTCAGAATATATGGCAGGTATAGAAAAAAACCTAAATAATCTTTACAATACAAATACAGCTCAATTTTCAGTTGTTACAATAGACAGTCTTGAAGGTCAGGACATAGAAAGTTATGCATTTAATCTTGCACAAGGCAATTTAGGGGATGAAGAAAAGAACAACGGGTTGCTTCTCCTTATAGCTGTAAGTGACAGGAAATATAGATTTGAGGTTGGAAGGGGGATAGAGCCTATACTGAATGATGCTAAAATAGGTAGGATAGGGAGATATTACCTTGCTGATAACTTCAGGGAAGATGATTATGGTAAGGGGATTTATGAAGCAACCTTGGCTGTAAAAGATACTCTAATGGGGGATGAGAATTCAGATCATTACATAGGTGATGCAGTATATCAGCCAAATACTCAACTTATGAGCAATATCATGGTTCTAGTTTTTTTCGTTGTCTTTTTTATCTTACCGATAATAATCAGGTCTGCTCGTTATAAAAAGAAACACCCAAATATGAAAGATAATGATTATTTTAATGCTGCTTTTATGGCTGCTGTATTATTTGGAGGTCGTGGAGGCAGAGGTGGTCTTGGTGGTTTTTCAGGTGGAGGATTTGGCGGAGGAGGTTTTGGTGGATTTGGAGGCGGAGGATTTGGAGGTGGCGGAGCATCTGGTGGGTGGTGAGGTGCTTAGAAATCATATTTTTAGTATCTATGAGTATAAATTTTCAAAGGTGATATAAAATGTTTTTTAAAAAGAAAAAAGTTCATGGTGAGCATCTATTCAAGTGTCCTAGATGTAAGCTAAAGATGGAGAAATTAAAAAAGAAGAATGTTGTAATAGATG
This sequence comes from uncultured Methanosarcinales archaeon, assembly GCA_964618315.1. Lineage (GTDB taxonomy): Archaea > Nanobdellota > Nanobdellia > Woesearchaeales > JACPBV01 > CAZTWQ01. The sequence goes on along the minus strand of CAZTWQ010000019.1, from coordinate 499 downwards.
TATGTAAAAAGTGCAAGGGGATGTGGCTTGATGATGGTGAGATTCATAAACTTTTGAATATAGCGAAGAAAGCTCAAAAAGTAAAAAAATCTAAGAAAGGTACTTAGAAATTTCGAAGAAATTTCTGGTACCTCTTAAAAATTGAAAAAATTTTAAAGAGGTGATAAAATTGGCAAAAAATAAATTAAGTCCTGGATGGATAGTTTTGATTGCAGTAGGCGTAATATTATTGTTAACTGTTTTTTGGTTTATCGGAAGTTACAACAGCTTAATCAGAGTAGATGAGGTTGTAAACGAGAAATGGGCAAATGTCCAAAGTGCATACCAAAGAAGAGCAGATTTAATCCCTAACCTTGTAGAGACTGTCAAAGCATATTCTACATATGAAGGTGATGTATTGACTGAGATTACTAATGCGAGAGCATCAATCGGGAAAGCAGGGAATCCGGCAGAGTTGCAGGCAGCAGATGCACAACTAACTGGAGCATTATCCAAGTTA
>CAZTWQ010000018.1:0-27427 GCA_964618315.1 uncultured Methanosarcinales archaeon | reverse complement strand
TCTTTAACATTAACAATAGAAATATCCTCCTCAATCCGAGGACAAGCAGTATTGACCCATGCCTGAATAAAAGGAAAATTCTCTAATTGGTTGTAATCAATAGTTTCTGCGATAAACTTATAGAATTTCTTTTTTGGATATTTTTTTTCTAATGATTCTAATTTTTTAGGATTATAATATTGGCCTTTTTTAGTAGATATCAATATCCCAATAGTATCTGCACTCAAAAATTTTAATAATGCTCCTTTTTTTCTTTTTTTATAGGTATTTATCTCTTTTTCATCTAGTTTTTTAAATTCTCCAGATATAGGATTTAGAGTAAATAATGGTTTGTCTGTATGGATAGCAACGATTAAAGGATGGAATTTTCCAGTTCCTATATAGATGAAAGCATCCACATCATCTTTTATTTTTTCTGAAGATGATGGATCACAACCTAATATCTGGCCAGGATAGATCTGTTTTCCCTTTCCAACCAAGGGTTTTTTGCCTTTCTCAATCAAGTATTGCTTGATCTCATCCAAATGGTCTACAAATTGAACTGTTGTAATCAAACCCAGATTATCCGGAAGTTTATCTAGCTTAATCTTGTTTAGATTAATCTTTCCAGTATATTTTGCTTCTAAAAATAATGTTTTCATAAGGTATTAGAATTATTTGCTCTTTTTTAATGTTTGGGTTAATAGTTAATATATTGTATAATATTGAGTTATCCATTATTTGAGTGATGAAGATGATCTTTTGCTAGATTTGTAACTCTCTTTATAACTGGAATTATAGGTATTATGGTTAACCCTAATGCCCAATAAGGATCTTTTTTTGCTCTGTGGGCTGCAAATCTAAGTTGAGTTTTTACTCCTGCTAATTCATCAGATCTTCCCCCATTATATCGATTATATAAATGACCTATCAATTCATGATCCATACCAGTTTGATTCCATACTTCTTGGAATGTTTTTGGTAGGTATCTTGAGGGATTTTGTTCGTAAACTCTAACTCTATTATGCTCATAGTTTGCATTCCCATAAAAGAGCCTTCCACTATCTCCAGGTACAACCACCAATTCTGTATCTTGTAGTTTTTCTAAAACTACTTCATCTAAACCAATCTGCCTAGCAGTTTCAATAGTATTTGATCTGTACCTTTCTAAATCCTGATATGTTATTCTCATTAGAGAATAATGATTATAAATTAGTATTTAAATGTTACTATTTATTAGTGGTTATTAGATATATAATAAGAATATGTGAACTAATCAAAAAAATAAACCAAATAATTTATAAATAATAAGTACTAGAAATAAAAACATGGGAGAATTAAAGAAAGTATTGAGTTTTCCAGTAATATTGTTAATAACAATCAATGCTATAATGGGCACTGGAATATTTTTTCTGCCGGCTGTTGGTGCGCATCATGCAGGTCCAGCTTCAATAATATCCTGGGTAATTATGGCTTTGATCTCTATATATATTGCTATGTGTTTTGGAGAATTGACAAGTATGTATCCAAAAGCAGGCGGTGTTTATGAGTTTTGCAAACATGCATATGGTAGGTTTACTGCTTTTATAATTGGGTGGGCAACATTAATAGCAGGTAATATTACAATTGCTATGCTTGTTGTCGGAGCTATACAGTATCTATTACCATTTGAAGCATTGCATGTAAAAATTCCACTATCATTGGGTTTTGTTATAGCATTTAATTATATTGCATATAAAGGTATGAAAACTTCGTCTGTAATGTTGACAACATTTGCGCTTGTTACATTAGGAACTATCTTTGGCCTTATATTTCCAGGAATCTTTAATTTTCAGGTAGGAAATATTACTCCTTTTTTTGTATTTCCTATGTCTTCAATCCTAATAGCAATTTTCTTTATTGCAGAGACTTTCTTTGGATGGGAGACAGCGACTTTTCTAGCTGAGGAAACAAAAGATGGAGCAAGAGTCATGCCCAAAGTCCTTATCCTAGGTACTATTTTAATCGGTGTAATTGCAGTTGTTTTTGTAATTACTTCATTAGGTTCAATAGGCTGGGAAATTTTTGGTAAATCAACTGCACCATTAATCGATTTAAGCAGATTATATTATGGCGGTATAGGTGAACAGGTATTTACCCTTTTGGTCTATCTTGCAATTATAGGGTCTGTTGCAGGATGGATTGTCTCAGCACCAAGATTAGTCCTTGCAATGTCAAGAGATAGATTATTCTTAAGCCAGTTTGCAAAAATCCACCATAAATATCATACACCCCATAATGCGATAATATTCCAAACAGTATTGACAAGCATCATAGTAGTTGCTGGTGCTGGTTCTTACAACACATTACTTTTACTTCTTGTACCAATAGTGCTTGTTATGTATTCTGCTGTGATACTAAGCGTAATTGTACTTAGGAAAAAGCAACCTGATGTAAAACGATATTATACTGCACCTTTTGGGAATATAGGACCAATCGTCATGGTATTGATATTAATTGCATTGATCATCACATGGTTAGTGCATGAACCAGGTTCATTAAGGTCTCTGCTATTAGGAGTATCATTTATAGCTACAGGAATTCCAGTTTACTTCTTACTTGAGCTTTATTACAACCCTAGAGCTATAAGGAAAACAAATAATTTACTTGCTTATCTTGTGTTATGGGCTGAAAGATTAGCTTTGCCTATAAGCATAAGAAAAGAAGTCATGAAATTATTAGGGAAATTAAAAGGCAAAAAAGTTCTTGAATTTGGCTGTTCTGTCGGAACATTGACTATGCATCTTGCACAAGCAGTAGGCAAGAATGGAAAAGTATATGCAACAGACATATCAGAAAGAGATATCCAGATAGCTAAAAAAAGACTAGATAAAAAAGGGCATAAACATGTTAAAGTTATCCATGACCTGCAGCACCACAATAGAGTGCATCCTGATGTCCCTAATTTACATAAAGCTGTTTCTGTTGGAACATTAGGTTATGTAAAAGATATAAAAAATGTATTGATGCACGTAAACCAAAGGTTAAAGATAGGTGGAGAGATATGTTTCTTAGATTATGATAAGTTCTTTGACATTATCCCAAATAAAGAATGGTTAGGTAATGATAAAAGAATAAAGAAGATATTTGAAAATGGTGGTTTTAAGGTAGAAGTTAAGAGAAAACAAGGATTTGCATGGAAGTATATATTTATATTTGGTGAGAAGGTTAGGAATGTTAAGTAGGTAATAGATAAATTTAAAATAAAAGATATGGTACAATTGTTAATAAATATTTATAATAATGTTTAATCCCCCCTTTAATTCATAATCAAATATTTTTTAACCTCAACGATAAATTTTAATTATCGTGAAGTATCTACCCACATTTCAAATTCTAACTTCTTAGAAACAACATTTGAACTTCTAACTGTGCCTTTTTTAGAATTAGAGTGTGAATCATTTTTTTAATTTTTTTGATTCTTTTAATGCTCGAGATAATTCATAGAGTTCACTACGTATACCTTCTAGGCCTAACCAGATTTCTTCATTATCAACCTTTGCCATCTCAGATAATGGATCACGTAAGACCCTTTTTCCGGTTTTCTCAGATGGGGTGTCTTCAAAATAAGATACTGCTAAGCCTAGTTCCTTAGATTGTTCGAGTGGAATGCCTGCATAACCAAGCATAGTGTGAAGTGCGTTCATTGCACTTCTCCCTTCTTTTCTGGAATCACCATAATTACCATTATCATATGCGTCTACTGCTCGTTGGAATCTTGGATCGAATTTTCCACGACGCACTAAATCTATTAATTCTTTTCTATCATCTTTTTCCATAGGATTATCTTCTTCATCTAGACCTGCTTCATATAAAACTTTAGCCTTCTGATATAATTCACCAGCCCCATCCATATTTCCTAATCCCCTACAAGCATCCCCCTTCCAAGCGTAAGAAAACGCTAAGAAGTGCCTAGATTCCCCACTTATTTCTCCTGAAGACTCGTAATCTCCACCCATAGTAGCTATAGCTGCATTAAAAAAAAGTATAGAATTATTAAATTGCCCTTTTTCATACCTTTCTACCCCTTCTTCCATACAAGAATTGTATAATTCTCCGGAATTTGCTTTATGTTTCTCAATAAGACCTGCAACAATATCCTCCATCTGTTCTTGAGCCGGAGGTTCACGGACAGGCACAGTATTATCCTGAGCTAATGCTCCCTGAACAAATAGACCTGCATTTAATGCAAATAATAACTTTGATAGTTGTTTTAATGATGGCATATCAATACCTAGGATTGAAGTGCTATTTAAAAACATTACCCTAAAGTAAAGAATAAAAATTAGAATTATCTACTAGCGTCTGCTTGTCGTTCTACTTCAAGCTTTTTAGCAATTGCATTAGAACTTCTATCTAATCTGTAAGCTGCAATTATCTCTTCTGATAAAGAGCTTATGATACTTTTCTTAGTATTAAATGATTTATGATAAGCACCTTGTGTCATCAATCTTAGAACAATATCCACCCTTCTTTGTGGAGCGCATTCAACTGCTTTAGGATACCTTGCTCCACCATATTCAATTGTTATAATCTCTTCTCTTGGAGCTGCATTTTCTAAAGCTTTGACAAAAACTTTGATAGGATTTTCTTTTGTCTGTTTCTCAATAAGTTTAAGTGCTTTTTCAACAATGTCATATGCTGTCTGTGCTTTGCCTGTAAGCTGAGAACTTGACTTAAAATGTTTCTTTGATTTATGGCCTGGTATCATAACTTTATTAATCAATCTTTCAACAATAAAAATCTTAGATTTGTGGAATTTGTTGCCATGGTATCTAGCTCCTGTTTTTGGAACAATCCGTGGAGTAAGAGTAATATAACTTACCAGTCCTTGGTCTTCTACTTTTATCCCTGCTGTACTCCATCTGTTAAAAGCTAGTAATTCTTCCATTTTATTTTCTTGCCTTTTCTATTATTCCTTTTCTTAAAGCGTTTAAACTCTGATCATTAACTTTGATAACCTGCCACCTTACACCAGGGATATCTCCTTTGGATTTACCCATTGCCCCACCAATACATTCTATTAAAACTTCATCGTGTTCATCAACAAGTTTTGTAGAACCATCACCTGGACAAAAAGCAGTTACCTGTCTTCCATTCTTGATTAACTGAACTCTAAGGCATTTTCTCATAGCTGAATTTGGCTGCTTTGCTTCAAATTGAACTTTTTCCAGAACAATGCCTTTAGCTTGAGAAGAACCTCTTAATGGATCTGATTTTTCCTTCAGGTTTCTTGCCCTTCTGGTAAACCATCTACTCTTCCATCTATCTTTAGCTCTATTTTTCTTTAATTTATTTCCAGCGTTTAAGCCTCTTGCTTTTTTTGCCATTTTCTTCGAAAATCTCAAACCGTATTCGTGGAAACTCCACTCATAAGTTTTGCCATTTTATTATGTATGGGAATTAATGTTTAGTTTAAAAAGTTTGTGTTTTAAACAACCTTTATGTCCTCTATAGTAAAATATCTCTTAACAATTTCTTTTAAGTTATCAAGATTTTTTCTTTCTCTGCCAATCAACAGACCCTTTGTCTTAGTATCATTCCCAGTTATTGTAACAATGCCTTCTTCTTCAATTACTTCTTTTACCCGAAGCGGCATAACAAAATTCCTTATGAATCTCTGGATATTTGGATTAAATTCAACTATTTTGATCTTCTTTTTCAATAGGCCCTCTAATCTTCTAACATTACTTCCGCCTTTGCCTATCGCCTTTCCTATCTCTTTTTCTTCAACAACAAATATAAGTGGGTCGCCAATTATGCAATCTTTTAGCTTAGATCTTGTTAAGTTTTCAAACAATTGCATAAATTTCATCAAATCTATATCGTATTTTATCTTACTCATTTCGGTACACTCAAAACAGAAATAGAGAATGGTTTTTTGCAAAGTAAACCTAATTCATCATTAGGATAATCTAATTTAACAATCTCTGCCTTGCTTAATTTAGCATATTGATCTATACTTTCTAAAGTTTTGTCTGAACAATTACTACTAAGATATATCTTACTTATCTTTCCAAGCTTAAGGCCTTTTAATGCTTTTTCAGTACCTATAGTTATCCCTTTTGCCTTTAATAGCTTCTTTATTTCTACTATGTTTTTGTCTGTAGCTTTTTCTGCCATTTTACTTTTTCACCTTTGTTACCAGTCCGGGTAAACCTGTACCAACAGGAACTGGCTGATTAAGCATTACGTTTTCAACAACAGATGTAAGTTTATCTTCTTCACCTATCAAAGCAGCACCGATAATATGTCTGATTGGAGTTTCAAAGCTTGCCCTTGCAAGAACTGAACTCTTTTCTGAAACCACACCATACCGAGTTATTCCTTTTGCTTCGCCTAAGTTGCACATTGTATCAGCAACTAACATTATGTGTCTGATATCAACATCTAAACCCTGAGATTCTATAACTTTGTATACTTCGTTGATTATAGATTGTCTTGCTGCTTCTATACCTAAGATTTTTTGAATCTCAAATATATCATTTGTAGTTGTTCTTGATTCATCAACATAATCAAGACCTAATATTTCTTTTAGGTTTGAACCTGATGTTATGATTATATATTCTTCTCCCCTCCTTACAGGAAGAACCTGAGAAATTCCTTTTACACCATTAAGATGTACTTTCTTTATTTTTTCTTTATCAACATAAACCTTATTTATTGACTCTTCTTTTGATTTTGATTTTAATAATATTGATTCTTTAGTTGTTTTTATATTATAGGATTTTATTACACTTTTTGTTGTGTTTTTTAATGCAGTAGCTATTTCTGTTTCAGTTATCCCTAACTCAGACATCTTTTCTGTGTCTAACTTTAGTTCTATCTGGGATTCTGCAATATTGATTACAAACTCAGTCACAACTTCTGCAAGCAAAGTTTCTTTTATAGACAAAGCAAGGTCCCTTATACCCTTCCCTTTTGAATATGGTTGTTTAAGATAAATCTCCATCATAGGAGTTTTTATCGCTTTTCTTCCGTCTAAAATTTCTATTATCCTAGGCAGACCCATTGTAACGTTCATCTCTGCAACTCCTGCGAAATGGAATGTATTTAATGTCATCTGAGTTCCAGGTTCTCCAATTGATTCTGCAGAAACAACACCTACTGATTCACCTGGTTCAACCTTAACAACTTCATACTCTTTTAATGTTGCCTCTAACACTTTCTTTATCTTTGCTTCTGATAAGCCTTTAGTATACTCTTTAACCTGATCCAATATCTTCAATGGTAATTTGTTTTTATATTCAGTAAATAATGACATTTTCTTATACCCCTACCGTCTTGATGATTCTTTTAACATTTAATATTCCACCTTCAGATTTTGAAACGTCAACTCCATCCTCGCCATAACTGAATTGGATTATCTTTTTTGCTGCATCCCTGATTGTTCCATCATATTCTGTTTTTAAATCCTGCATTGCATTTGAAAGTCTCCTATAAAGGTAACCTGATTTTGGTGTCCTTAGAGCAGTATCCATCAATGAATCTCTACCAGTCATTGCCCCAAAGAAAAATTCAGAAGGATTAAGTCCTGTCTTGAATCCATTAGCGATAAAACCATGTGCTGATGGGCTTAAATCTCCATCTTTAAAGCAGGATAATGTTCTTCCCCTATATCCTTTTTCTATCCTTTTTCCCCTCATAGCCTGCTGACCAACACATGCTGCCATCTGAGCTAAATTAAGTAGATTCCCCCTTGCTCCAGAATCTGCCATAACCATAGTATGAGATACCTTATTTGCGTGTTGTGATACTAATTCCCCTGTTTTGTTTCTAGCCTTATTTAAAGCTTCTAATATTTTTAGTTCTAATGTCTCTTTTAATGATTTTCCAGGGAATGCATCTAATTTATTGTTATTGTAAAGTTCAATAAGTCCATCAACTTCTTTTCTTGCATTATCTAATGTTTCTCTTATGTTAAGAACTGCATTTTCAGGTAGGTCTGTATCTGAGATTGCTGTTGTAAATCCTAATTTTAAAAGAACACCAATACCCAATCTAAAAAGATTGCCTAATAATTCAATTGTTAGTTCTTTCCCATATCTTTTGTGTATATTCCTTAGCAACAATCCAGAACCCTCCCCTAGATTGTTTCTATCCATAACACCAGATATCAATTTTCCGTCTTTAATTACAACATAAGCATCTTTTTCCATATTTGCTTTTTTATCTTGAGTAGGATTATAGTGTCTTGCTTTTCCTGTGAAATTAAAATCCTCTGGTATCAATACAGAAAAAATTTCTTTTCCAGTTATCTTTTCTTTTTTTGGTAATTTTGAGAAGTCTTTCAATCCTGCAAATGCTAATAAATCAATAGCTTCGCATCTTGGAAGTTCTAAATCTTTTGTCAATAAATAATTTCCAGATATAGCATCCTGAACACAACCTATGATACTTAAGCCATATCTTGGAGAGATTAATTGTGTTTGAACTTCCATCAAAGTCTCTGCTTCTGCCCGAGATTCTTCTGTCTGAGGAATATGTAAGTTCATTTCATCACCATCAAAATCTGCGTTATAAGGATGGCAAACTGCTGGATTCAATCTTAAAGTTTTATATGGCAATACCCTAATCTTGTGACACATCATAGACATTCTATGTAATGAAGGCTGCCTGTTGAAAATAGCAATATCACCATCAAGAAGCTGTCTTTCTACTAGATAGCCTGGCTGTAATTCTTCCATGCTTGCTTCAATAGTCTCTTCTGTCAGTTTTTTCTTTTTTCCATCAGGCCTCACTATATAATTAGCACCTGGATATTTCTTAGGACCGTTCTTTATGAATTTTTTTAGATAAGCCATATTCCATTCATTTACTCTTTCTGGAACTGATAACTTCATCGCTATCTCCATTGGAACACCAACTTCATTCAAATCAAGCATTGGGTCTGGCGAGATAACTGTTCTTGCTGAAAAATTTGTTCTCTTTCCTGCAAGATTGTGACGTATTCTTCCTTCTTTGCTTTTTATCCTCTCAGTAACGGTCTTTAATGGCTGACCAGATCTGTGTCTAGCAGGCGGTAGTTCTGAGACGTTATTATCAAAAAATGTAGTTATATGATATTGCAATAAATCCCATAAATCCTCTATGATTATTTCTGGAGCTCCAGCATTTATATTTTCAAATAATCTTTGATTAATCCTTACTATATCGCCTAACTTGTGAGTCAGATCATCTTCGCTTCTTTCTCCGGATTCAAGCGTGATAGAAGGACGCATTGTTACTGGTGGAATTGGCATTATTGTCAAAATCATCCATTCAGGTCTTGCATGTTTAGCAACTAATCCAAAAATTTCAAGATCTTCATCACTTATTTTCTCAAGCCTGGTTCTTATCTCTATTGGATTTATCCTTTTATCATTCTCTAAGAAAGTTGTTGGCTTTTCCAATGATATTTTTTGCTGCCTTGCCTTACACCAAGGGCATTTATTGATTGTTTTTAATTTTGAGATTACATCTTTTATAGATTTACGCCTTTTTTCAACGCCGGATTCTTCTTCTACCTTATCAAGTTCTTCCATTGATTTGTCAATCTTGTTTTTCGGGATTAATATTCTTCCACAATCCCTACAAGTAGACCTTAACAAGTTCATGATTACATTAACAAATTTGATATGAAGAATTGGTCTTGCAAGTTCAATATAACCAAAGTGGCCTGAACATTCTTTTAGTTTTGAACCGCAGGTTTTACATTTTAATCCAGGATCTATAACTCCTAATCTAATATCCATAAGGCCGCCATCTACAGGATAACCTTCTTTATCATACAATTCAGGAGTTACTACTTTAGCAGATGCCATCTGCTTTATCATTTTTGGTGATAAAACTGAGAAGATTAAGCTGCTTATCTGTTTGCTTACATATGCATCCTGAGCTTCAACTCTTAATATTTCTTTTGGTTCTGTGGTCTCTTCTTTAGTTTCTTCTGTAGTTTCTGATTTAGTCTCTTCTTTAGCTTCGACTTTAGGTTGCTCTTTTACTTCTTCCTTAGGTTTTTCTTCTGCCATTTTGGTTAGTATTTGCTCTTTAATAATAATTTTGGATATATGCATAATGATTTGAACTCATCTAATATTAATTTGAATGCATATGATACTTCTATAAATGATATCTCTGCGTTATCACCACAGATAGGACAATAACTTCTGTTCTTGAATTCATCCCTTACTGCAATTAAACCGCAGCTATTACATACAGGAACTTTTGTCTTGTCTGAATCAAAACGTTCTTTTAATAATAGAGATGCTCCATGTGCAACAAATGTATCTTTTTCCATTTCCCCTAATCTTAATCCACCTTCTTTTGCTCTTCCTTCTGTTGGCTGTCTTGTTAAAAGCTGGATAGGACCTCTTGCCCTACTATGGATTTTGTTTGCTACCATGTGTTTTAGTTTAAGATAATACATGTTTCCGATGTATATTTTGGCCTGATATGCCTCCCCTGTTTCTCCATCGTACATTGTTTCGGTTCCGTTTTCCCTGAAACCCAGACTTAAAAGTTCTTTTCTTATTTTCTCTTCTGGTTCTGCATCAAATGTAGTTCCATTGATATATCTTGAATTTAATGCTCCAACTTTTCCACCTACTAATTCTATCAAATGTGAAATAGTCATTCTTGATGGAACTCCGTGTGGTGAAAATATTAAATCTGGACGTGTACCTGATGCTGAAAAAGGAAGATTTCCTTCGGGTACAATAAGCCCAACTACTCCTTTTTGACCGTGCCTTGATGTAAACTTATCTCCAACTTCAGGTGTTCTTTGATCTCTAAGCCTAACTTGGACTAATTTATTTCCTTCTGAGTTCTCTGTTATCAAAACAAAATCAACAATTCCTTTTTCACCATGTTTTACACTTACTGAGCTCTCCCTTCGTGTTGAAGATGCTAAATTGTATTCATCTAATGAACTTAAGAATCTTGGCGGTGATGTTTTTCCAATAATAACATCCCCTTCTTTAACTTGTGATTCCTGATAGATTATTCCATCTCCTTCAAGATATTTGTAATCATCTTCAGATTTGTATCCTTTTACATCTTTATCAGGAATAGAAATTTCATCAACTAAACCACCAGCATATCTTAATTCTTCAGCAATTGCTGGCCTATAATATGTACTCCTTGCTAATCCTCTTTGGATAGATCCATTGTTAAGTATGATAGCATCTTCCATATTATACCCTTTATAAGACATTATAGCAACAACCAGATTTTGTCCAGCTGGATGCTTTTCATAATCTGATATGTCATGGATAATTGACCTTACTATAGGCATCTGTGGTTCCTGCAATAAGTTAACATCCATATCCATCCTTAATGAAAAGTTAGAAACATAAAATCCTAAAGCCTGTTTTTGATTTTTTGAACCTGCATTAAGCCTTGTTGACTGGTTAAAGTTACCATAAGGGACTAAAGATGTCGCTAGACCTAACATAGCTAATGGGGTTATTTCAAGATGGGTATGTTCTGGTGTCAGTTCAGAATCAAAGAATGCTGTGTAACAATTTTCTTCTTCAGCAGCATCAACATATTCTATAACTCCCTGTTCAATCAGATCTGACCAGCTTATTTCGTCTTTTTCTAATTGTTTTATGTGGTTTTCTGTCAATAAAGGTATTCCTTCTTTAATTACAATCAAAGGTCTTCTTGCCCTTCCTTTCCCACATTCTACTTCAATAACATCTGCATCAGTATTGTGAAATACATTAATATTGTGCTCTATTTTTCCTTTTCTTCTGTCTTCTTTTAATTTCTCTATAAATAATCTGGGTTCATCAACTTCCCCTACAAATTTTGAATTAAGATATACTTCGCTCATTTTATAATGCCTTCATACCTAAGTTTTTTAGTGATTTTAATACTTCATCTTCATTACCCTCAGAGGAGATAGAACATAATAAGGCTAAGTTTTTTCTCAGACCAATATTAGTTCCTTCTGGAGTTTCTATAGGACATAGCCTCCCTAAATGTGTACAATGAAGTTCTCTTGCGTCAAAATTTTCCTGTGATGCTGATAAAGGTGAAACAACTCTTTGTAAATGAGATAATGATTCTAGGAAGTTTAATCTTTGTATTCTTTGAGATATACCTTTTCTTCCACCAACCCAATTACCTGTTGCCATTGATGAATATATTCTTTGTGTTAATAATTTGTCTCTGATTATTACTTTTATTGACGGGAATTTTCCCCTTTTAACTATCCTTTGAAAGTTGTATAGCAAGTCCCCAATCAAAACTTTTAAGTTAACCCTGAACAGATCAGATAACAAATCTCCGCTTAATTTTAATCTCTTGTTCATATAATGATCTTTATCACTTACATTTAAAGTACCATTAGCTACATCAGCATATTTTTTTATAATCTTACATAGATTATATGCTTTATAGATCTTGTTTTCTTTTTCTACACCTAGATGAGGTAATAAATATTTGTCAAGGATCTCTTTCATCCTTTCTATCCGTATCTCCTTTGCCTGAGTTATCCCTATTCTTTTTGCGATATAATCCAATGCTTCTTCTTCTGTTTTTATATCTACAAATTCGAAAAGATTGATTAAAACTTCATCATATTTTTTGTCCTTAGAAATAAAGTTCATTATTTCTTCATCTTTTAATAATCCTAATGCCTTAATTATAACAATAATAGGTATTCTCTTAACTCTTGTAAATGTAAGATAGAAAATTCCATCTTTTAATTTTTCTAATGTATGAGGTATTTTAAAAGAACCCCTTTCTGAGAATAATTTTCCAACATATTCTGATGTGCCTGTTGCTTGTTTTTCAACAAGTACTCTATTAGGGGCTAGGTCTTCTATGCTGATCAATACTTTTTCTGTTCCATTGATTATGAAATATCCGCCTGGATCATCTGGGTCTTCACCCTTTTCTATTAATTCTTCTCTGCTTAATTTATTCAGATGACAGTTGTTGCTTTTCAGCATGATGGGTATATTCCCAACTTGGGTTGTAAATGATTCTCTTTGAACGCCATTTATATGTGCTGAAACTTCAATAAAAGTTGGAGCAGAGTAAGTCAGTTTCCTTAATCTTGCTTCTATGGGGTAAATATTTCTTTTGCTCCCGTCTGCTTCTGTTATCTCTGGTTTTGTAACCCAAATTTTATCGAATTTAATCTTGAAATCTTCTATATTTTGAGGTGGAATTGTTGGTACTATATCTTTATTCTCTTCAATAATATTATGAAGTTCTTTTTCTATGAAATTATTAAAAGAATCTATATTAGAACCTACAAAGCTCTGGTCCTTAAAATGCTTTGATATCAATGTTTTAGAATAATTATACATTCACTACACCCCTATAAAATATTGATTGTCCTGCTGTTGGACTTTTTCTGGTTATCTTTATTACGTCACCTTCTTTTACATTCAATCCCTCGATAGCAGGATCGTTCTTTTTTATTTTAGGTAACTCCTTAAGGGAGATGTGGTAAGTTTCCAGAAGATCTTTTTTTTCTTTGTCACTTAGTTTACCATGTTCTGGAACTAAAATGTGTGTTTTGACGTCGTATTTTTTTTTCATTTTTGATCTCTTGATTATGAATGGGCCCGACGCGACTTTCGGACGGAATTATTTGGTTAAGCCAATTATGGCGTCACACATTCCTTTTCGAACGCGCGGCCGCCTCATAACTTTAAACGATTTCTCGCCTTTAAAAGTGAGGCGCTCTAACCAGGCTGAGCTACGGGCCCTTTCAAGCCGAGCTTCTTCGGCAGACGCCCCGGCCGCGATTCGAACGCGGGTCGAAGCCGCGACAGGGCTTCATGATAGTCCACTACACTACCAGGGCTTCTTTTTGGTATTATACTGGCATTTCTTCTTCTATTAATTAATTAAAGCTTATTATCATAGCCTTTTAACTAAAGAAAGATTAACTGCCATTATGGTCTGGGGTTCTAGATTATTTATAAAGTTATCGGTTTTTAATAGGTAGTTTACTTATCCCACTGACCTTTTACCTTATACTCCTCTTTATCTAAAATATCTGAATAAATGTTAGTTATAGGATTTTGTTTTTTTAATAAAAGTTTAACTACCAAATATGTTATTATAAACGTCGAAATTCCTATTATTAAGGTATTGTTTTCCATATATAGGTATAGAATTTATGCGTGGTTATTTAATTGTTTCGAAAGAAGACATACCCCTAAACTTTAGACATAAATCAAGAATCCAACCGCCCCAAGGAGCTAAGTAAAACCTATAAATTTAAATATCTAGACCCCAACAGTATACCAACAGGTCAATTAAATGAAAACATATAATGAAAACTATCTTGAATTAAGTAAAAAAACTGAACTTAGTTTTAAGGAATGGTTAGACAGACATAATATACCTTATATGTATATTCAACAGGATCCAGAAACATTTTCTACATTTTTTAGAGATTTTAATGGGAAGAGACCTGATTTTATGATATTAATACCTCATTTTGGATCCATTTTTGTCGACGTAAAATATAAAAAACTTACAGAAAAATATAAAGACTTTGCCTTAGACAGTATAGATGCAAAAAAGTATTCTGTATTGCAAAGAAAATTTAACATACATACATGGTATGCAATCTCGAATGACGATTATGAATATAAAACATGGTTTTGGATTCCTGCATCAAAGGTCTTAGAAGAAGGATTACCTAAATATGTATCTAGTAAGTCACGTATGGATTTTATACCTATAAAACTAAACAAATTTATTCAATTATCTATAGAAGATTCTCTTGATAAATTATTCTCTAACATAATAGATTAGCCTTGTTTAATTGTTTTGTTAAAGAAAAATAAAATCCCCTCTCCCGGACTTGAACCAGGGATCTCTCCGTATCAGCTGTTTGCTTTTCATTCCATGTTAATACATATGGTCCAGCAATGAACTTATCTACAGCGGAGCGTTCTAGCCACTAAACTAAGAGGGGATGATAGTTTTGGATTATGAGTTTTATATTTAAACTTTGTTATTTGTATAATATAAATGACAATGGTTTAGAAATTTGGAGAATTTCTAAAACTTGTTGGTTTTTAATTAAGTGTTTTAGTTGAAGAGAATTTCAATAACAATAACGGCAGCAGACGGATTTTAAAAAAATCCTACGAGCCACTCCGACGGAGCCAACCCTCGGCTCGTCTGCGCCATTGTTATTCAAATTTTTTATTATTATATTTAGAAGTGTTATTGATTAATTATTATAATATTAGAAATAAACTATTTACTCAAGCATTTCAATTTCAATATTCAATCCTTCTGGGATTGGAACTCTCATGACCAATCTTAATGCTCTTTCATCAAGACCCAAATCAATAACTCTTTTATAGATTCTCATCTCGAATCTATCCCATGTAGCAGTTCCACCACCATCATAGCCTTTTCTAGTAGTTAACTTAAGTCTTTTAGTAGGAAGAGGTATAGGTCCACGCATATTTACGCCAGTCTTATCAGAAATATCTTTAATGTAGTCGCATACTTCATTTATCTTTGCGATTTCTGTGCTTGCTAATTTTATTCTTGCTTTCTGCATCTTGTTCTCTTTTATTGTTTATGCAATTACGGGCGTTTGCTTCATGATAAGCACTGGCTTGCCATGACCTAAATAAAAAGAATATAAAAAAATAAATTAATTATTTCTTTACTAGGTCAATACACATTCCAGCAGCAACTGTTGCTCCTGAATCTCTTATAGCAAATCGGGACATTTCTGGAATCTCGCCTTGCTTTTCTATAACTAATGGCGTAACTGGCTTTAATTTAATAATAGCTGCATCGCCATTCTTTATAAAATCTGGGTTTTCCGCTACTACTTCACCAGTTGCAGGGTTTAATTTCTTCTCTATTGCCATTATCTGACATGCAACTTGTGCTGTATGTATGTGGAATACTGGTGTATATCCAACCGTTACAACAGTTGGATGGTTTAAAACAACGATTTGTGCTGTAAATTCAGTTGCAACTGTTGGAGGATTATCTGAGTGACCTAAAACGTCTCCTCGTGTAATGTCTTTCTTTTCAATTCCTCTAACGTTGAATCCTATATTATCTCCAGGTTCTGCTTTCTGCATTTGTTCGTGGTGCATCTCTATTGTTTTACACTCACCTGTAACTCCTTTGCCTTCTCTTCCTGGAACAACTGTCACTTTATCACCGATCTTCATAACGCCAGTTTCAACTCTACCAACAGGCACTACTCCGATTCCTGTGATGCTATAAACATCTTGAATAGGTAGTCTTAATGGTTTATCAGTTGGTTTTTCAGGTGGAGTTAATGTATCCAATGCCTCTAATAAAGTTGGACCTGTATACCAAGGCATTTTATCACTTTTCTTTGCTACATTTTCACCTAATAATGCTGATTCTGGTATAAATGTAATAGTATCTGGTGCATAACCTACAGATTTCAATAATGTTGATACTTCTTCCTTAACTTTATTGAACTTAGCTTCATCATATTCAGCTGTATCCATCTTGTTAACTGCAATTATTAATTGGTTAACACCTAAAGTTCTTGATAAGAAAATATGCTCTTTTGTTTGAGCTTGTACGCCTTCCATTCCTGAAACACATACAACACCAGCATCTGCTTGTGCTGCGCCAGTAATCATGTTTTTAATAAAGTCCTTGTGGCCTGGTGCATCGATTATTGTAAAATAATATTTGTCTGTGTCAAATCTTTTGTGAGCAAGATCGATTGTAACTCCCCTTTCTTGTTCTTCTTTCAGATTATCCATAACAAAAGCGAACTCAAAGCCTGACTTTCCAAGCTCTTTTGCTTTTTCTTTAAGCTTTCTCATAGCTTGTTCGTCAATATTTCCAGAATCGTATAGTAATCTACCTACTGTTGTTGATTTACCGTGGTCAACGTGACCGATAAATACTAAGTTTATATGTTGTTTGTCTTTACCCATGATATACCACCTTGTTTAGTTTTATTATAAGTATTTTATAAAGTGGGAATTTTGTTTTGATTTATAAATGTTGCGGAAAATGATAGGTAATTGACGAGTTATTATGAATTCTTGTTTTTTGGTTTTCGAAATTTTGGAGTGATTAAAATTTATTAAATGATTTTTTTTGTGGATTTGCTTTTGGTTTTATGTTTTAATTTATTTTTATTAATTTAATTTAATTTTTAATTTTTTTGGACTTTTATTTCTAGTTATTATCTATCGATGAATGTATTAATAAATATACCGATAGATTTATATAGTAGAAGAACTAAAATGTATACTAATGCGCATAAATAGTGATAAAATTAGGAATAAGATATTAGAAGTTCTAAAAAAAGCAGATGAACCGCTCGAAACACGAGAGATTGAGCTAATTCTAAAAAATGTAACTCGAGTAAAAGTTCTCTATAGATTAAACAATCTGAGAGGTGATGGGTTGATTAAAGGTAAGCCAGTAGGTTCTGGAAAAGGAGCATGGATATGGTGGAGGAAAGATGCGTTTTAGATTATTGAATAATAAATCAAGTAAGATTTTGCGTTAGTAAATCATTAAGACCCTAATTATTGTTTTCGACAACTCATTTAACTTAAAATTTTATAATAATATTGAAAAGTTAACATATATGAATTGATAATATATACTAATTATCAAAAGAAAGAAAAAGAAAGATTAAAGAAAAAAATTTAAGCACCCACTTGTGCATCAGTTAGACCTTTTCTTTGTTTGATAGACGTCACAACTCTCTGTTGTAGTTCTTCTGGAACTTTTTCAAACATCTGATCCATCAAAGATGAGCTGCCTCTTCCGCCTGTTGCCGATCTTAGGTCTGAACTCCAGCCTAAAAGTTCTGCTACTGGCATCTTTGCTTTTGCAACAACAATACTGCCTTCCTGCTGCATATCTAATAATTGTCCACGCTTGTTGCTGATCAATTTTGACAAGTCACCCATAAACTCATTTGGTGCTTCAATATGCAATACCTGATAAGGTTCGAACATCAAAGGCCTAGCATTCATCATTGCTCCTCTAATAGAATCCCTCAATGCAGGATATACCTGAGCAGGACCTCTATGGATCGCATCTTCATGAAGTTTAGCATCTGTAAATACAACCTTTACTCCAATGCAGGGTTCTTTTGCCAATGGTCCAGATTTAATGACATCTTCAAACATATCCAATACCATCTCCATGATTTCTCCAATATGAACTAATCCACGAGTTTGGTCTAAAAACATATTTCCTTGGAAAAATTCTTTTACTTTTATTGCAACTTTTGAATCCATCCCGCACTCTACTAATTTATCCCTGATTGTAAGATCTTTTTTCTTAAGCCTTATTTCTGGCAATTCGCCTTTTTTGATTGCTTCTGAGATTGCTGGCTCTAATGGTTCTACATAAAAGTAAAATTTATTGTGTTTATTAGGTGTTTTTCCTTCTATTTCTGGCGATTTGCTGCCGATTGTTTCCCTATAAACAACAATAGGGTTTGAAGTCTTTACTTTTAGACCTTTTTCGTCCCTAATCCTATTTTCAATAACTTCCAGATGAAGTTCACCCATGCCATGCATAAGGTTTTCTCCTGTTTCTTCATTGATCTCTATCTGAATAGTTGGATCTTCTTTTGCAACTATCCTTAAAATCTCAATTAATTTAGGAAGATCAGCTGGTGTTGTAGCTTCTATCGCTTTTGTGATAACTGGATCAAAAATATGAGATATCTTTTCAAAGGGTTCTGCTTCTTCTAATGTAACTGTTTCTCCAACAAATGTTTTTGCTCCAGATATACCAATGATATTCCCACATGGAACATTATCTACAATTTCCCTTTTTGCTCCGTTATAAACAAAAACCTGCTGAACACGACCTCTTGATTTGTTCATGCTTAAGTAGACTTCTTTCCCTTTTTCCATTGTTCCAGAAAATAATCTTCCTGCAGCTATCTCTCCTGCTTGAGGATCAACAACTATCTTAGTAACGACAAAGAATAATGGGCCGTTTGGATTACAAGCCATCAATGATTTTCCTTCTTCTGATTCAAGTTCTCCGTGCCAGATCTTTGGAATCCTATACTTTTGAGCATCTGATGGACCTGGATGATGTTCAATAACCATATCAAGAACAACTTCATGCAATGGTGCTTTTTCCGCCAATGCTTTGATATTTTCTTTTAGCTTATTCTCGTCTGGTTCTGTATATGCCTCTATGACATCTTTGAATGTTATTCCTTTTTTCTGCATGTAAGGTATAGATAATCCCCAATTATGATAAGCTGAACCAAATCCAACTGAACCATCCTGGACATTAACCTGCCATTTTTCACCGTATTCAGGTTCTGCAATCTCTACTATCAACTTATTAACGCTATTGATTATTTCTATGAATTTCTTCTGCATATCTTCTGGAGTTAACTTTACTTCTTTGATTAAACGGTCAACTTTATTGATATATAAAACTGGTTTAACTCTTTCTTTTAGAGCCTGCCTTAGAACTGTTTCTGTTTGAGGCATTATGCCTTCAACTGCACAGCATAGAACAATAGCCCCATCAACTGCCCTCATTGCCCTTGTTACGTCTCCCCCAAAATCAACGTGACCGGGAGTATCTAATAAATTGATCAAATATTCTTTTCCACCTGTTGCGTGTACCATAGAAACAGCTGCTGTATCAATTGTGATGCCTCTTTCCTGTTCATCATCGTGAAAATCAAGTTTTAATGCACTACCTGCATCTTCTTTTGACATCATCCCTGCACCAGATAATAAATTATCAGAGAATGTTGTCTTTCCATGATCAATATGTGCACATGTAGCAATATTTCTAATCTGGTTTGGATCTTTCATGATCTCAAAAATCTTATCAACTACTTTTCCTGCCATTGTAAATTCCTCCAAAAGATTATTTATTTGAAGTACTAAATATTTATAATCTATTAGTACTTCTTATTTATTTCCAAAACACCTGATCTATCTTTACATTCTTTAATTCAGTAGGATATAATGAATAGACCAATTCGTCTGGTCTGAACCATAATTTTATCTCACGTTCTGCTTCTTTTGTATTCTCTGAAGCATGAACAACATTTTCAAACACGCCTGCCTGAGTAATTCTCCCATACTTGCCTCTGATTGAAGTTGGTTCTGCTGTTTCTGGGTTTGTTTCTCCGACTATCTTCCTAATATTCTTTATTGCGTTTTCTCCATGATATACTAAAGCCAGAACTCTTTTTGTATGATACTCACCTATGATGTACTTTATCAGTTCATCAAAGAATTTTTCTTCTTTTAGGTGTTGATAATGCTCTTCTGCAAGTTCTTGTGTTACTTGAACTATTTTGGCTCCAACTATCTTCAGAGTTGTCTCTGAAAGCTTAGAGATTATATTGCCTGTAAGAGACTTTACTAAACCATCTGGTTTAATCAATATAAGGGATTGTTCAACTGCCATTTTATCTCTTTTTATATTTTCCACTCCACCTTACATTGTATGGCTTTCTCTTAAGCTTTAACATATTTTTCTCACACTTCATAGTGCAGAAATATAGTAATTTTGCGTCTTTCTGAACATACATCTTACCTGTTCCGGGCTTTATTGTCTCATTACAAAAAGTACATTTTACCATTTTAAGCACCTGATCCTCGTCCTACTTTGCTTAAGGCCCTTGCTTCAAACTCTGTTTCTCTTAACATAAATATGTCGCCTATCTGCACTGGACCCTTCACATTTCTTCTTAGAACTTTATTTTGATCTCTTCCTTCAAGTATCTTGCATCTTACCTGAATAGCATCTCCCCTTGATCCAGTTCTTCCAATTACTTCTTCTACTCTTGCAGGAGTTGCCATTGTAAAAGTAACTGCACCTTTTTTTACTTCCTCAGCACCCTTAACTGGACGTTTTGTTTCCTGAGGTTTAGTATTGTTTATTTCTGCCATTTTTATCTTACTCTTTATTTCCGCTTTCAGCTATCTCTTTTATAATCTTTTTTGCTTCGCCTTCCTGAACAATCGCTACAGCTGCTGTTGGTTTCTGTATCCCTGCTGCTGCTCCAAGCTCTTCTTTAGAAGGAACTTCTGCAAAAGGAATGCCCTTCTCCTTACATAGTAATGGAAGATGCATTGTAATCTCTGGTGGAGTTACATCTTTAGCTGCAATCACCAGCTTTGCTTCCTGCTTTTCTATTGATTTTGTAACTTCATTTGTCCCTTTTCTTAATTTTCCGCTTGCTTTTGCTGTTTCAATAGCTTCATATGCCTTATCTATTAAATCATCTGTCATGTTTTTCACCTTTATATTATTTTACCATTAGAGGAATATTAGAAACCTTTCCTCATTCACCCCATATATATTATATATAGAGATCATTAATCATAGGTAAGTATTGAGAAGTTTTGAGGTATTTATAAAGGTTTTGGAAAAGGTTTGCTTTGTGTTATCAGTTTTGAGTTCGCATACTAGGTACTTAATATAGGGAATGCAAAAAATAACATAGAAAATTAAAATTTTCCTAGTTGCGTTCACTTTGTTCAACAACCAACCTAGGATTCAAACACGGACTTAACCAATTAAGGTACTACACAGAACAAGAAAAAAATAGAAAGATTTATATATCATTCATTATTATTGAATGATT
Source organism: uncultured Methanosarcinales archaeon (assembly GCA_964618315.1). Classification (GTDB taxonomy): domain Archaea; phylum Nanobdellota; class Nanobdellia; order Woesearchaeales; family JACPBV01; genus CAZTWQ01. The sequence continues at coordinate 5,826 of CAZTWQ010000018.1, read as the reverse complement.
ATTCACTTATAATGAAAATGATTCCAAAAAACACATCAAAAATTATTTTATTCTTATTGAAGAATGTTGAAAAGTTAGGTTATAATATTAATCAAATTTCTAAGTTAAACAGTATTAGTGTGGGTAGTGCATTCAAGATTTTAAAGGAATTAGAAAAAAATAAGATTGTATCAAAAAAAGAGATTAATAATGCTTCAAATTATAAATTAAATTTCAAAAATAATGAGACTATTAAGTTATGTGAATTGCTTCTTTTAGGAGAAAAAAGAAATCTCAAAGGTTATGCAAAGATTTATGCTGATGAGATTATTAATTTTGAGCAAGCTGATTTGATCAGTTTATTTGGTTCAGTTCTCAAGGGAAGGGAATTCAATGATGTTGATGTATTATTTGTTACAAACCAAACTAAAAAAGTTACTGATTTTTGTCTGGATATATCAAAAATAAGGACAAAGCCTATAGTTCCCCTAATACTTAAGAAAGAAGATCTGATTAAAGAAGCTAAAGAAGAAAAAGAATCGATTATTGATATTATAAAAAAAGGGATTATAATTAAAGGCGAATCTACATTTATGGAGGTAATAAAAAATGTCAATTCATAAAGATAAACTAAATTGGTGTTTAGCTAAGAAGTCAAGAATGATGAGAATAAAACCAAATGATAAACTTTCAGAAGAACATATTGAGAAAGCTAAACATAATTTGCAAGCTGCTGATTATAATATTAAAGGAGGTTTTAGTGATTGGGGTGTTTCTCAATCATATTATGCTATGTATCATGCCTTATTATCTATTCTTTTTAAGATGGGATACAAATCTAAAAATCATGAATGCACAATCAATGCTGTTGAATATCTTATTGAAGAAGGTAAAATTGATCTGGATATCAAGGATATTGCATTTATCAGAACAACAGAACAAATGACTTCTAAAGATGCAAAATCACTTCGGGAAGAATTTCAGTATGGTACTGAAACTAAAGTCAATGAAAAATTGTTAAATGAACTTCTAGAAAATGCAAAGAATATTGTTGAGAAAGTTGAGATTGCTTTGAGTGAATTATAGATTTTAAAGATTGTGCAGGTTATTTATACCAAAATAGAAATTTTAAGAACAAGATTAAATTCATATATACTTCATCCATTTAATCATTTTCTAATGTTTTTACCGCAGTAGCAAAAAATAATAACAACAGGGGGTTCAAACATGGATTTTCTCTGAGAAAAGCAGGGTACTTAGAACAAAGTAATGCCCAAGAAAACCATAAAGTTTATATACTCAATATATATACTAGATATAGGTGGTGTATATGGTACAAGCAATGATTAATATATCTAAAAACAGCAATCAAGTTTTAAATATTGTAAAAGCTAGATTCAATCTTAAAGATAAATCTGAAGCTATTGAAAAAGTTGTTCTAGATTATGGGGGGGAAATCTTAGAACCAGAATTGAGACCTGAATTTATACAGAAGATTAAGAGAATAGAACAAGAAGGTAAATTCAAAACTTTTGGAAGTATAGATGAATTAAGGAAAGATATAGAAAATGCGTAAGTTTTCAGTAGAAGTAAAACTTAGGAAGGCTATGGGTAAATTATCAAAGAAAGATCATTCTATGTATGATAATCTCCTTGAGAAGATGGATGAGATAGTAAATAGTGAGAATATAGATCATTATAAAAATTTAAGGAAACCATTACAACACTTAAAAAGAGTCCATATAAAAGGTTCTTTTGTTTTGACTTTTAGATATATTGAAAATGAAGATAAAGTTTTATTCTATGATTTTGATCATCATGATAATATATATGATTAGGTTTTATGATTCCGTAACAATTACATATAGATGCCTTATACACCAGTTACAAAAGAAGATGTTAAAATGATTAGTTATATAATTGATTAGCATAGTAATTAAAATAGAAAAGATTATAAGATGCTTACAATTCTGAATCATCATGATTAATAAAAGAATTATAAAAACAAAATTACCACTAGCTCAATTGACCGATAGTCATCTCCAAAGAATTCGCACACTTTATGACTCAGCTGGTTTACCTAGAGATGAACGATTCTTAGGGGAACATCAAGATGCTAATTTTATTAAGAATCAAATTGAATTGTGTGGTGTTGCTGAATTAAGACCCCTAATTGCATATGAACCTGCCGGAAAATTCTATTTTAGAGGGTGGCTTGATACTACTGATGATAAAAAATATATTAGGATTGACTGTGGAGTAAGATGTCATCCAACAGAAGATGATTTTAATCTAGAGGGTGCAATCAGCACATTCTATGATTCTGTAAAAGCAGAATTTTGAATTGTGCTCCAATCTTTTATTTCATTATCAAAAGATTATCCTTTTCATTAATTTGGGAAACCCAGTTCTCATTGTAAAAAGTAAGAATTTTATTGAACTTAAAACTTGTTAACCTAATTTTTTCTTTTTAGAAAAAAACATCAACTCTTCTGATACTCCTTAACAGCATCCATCAATTCGCCCTTATCAAAATCAGGCCATAGTTTATTTGTGAAGTAAACTTTGGTATCTGGAGAGTCCCATAGCAATAAATCAGATGTCTTTTTTGAGCCGTTGATTACTATTAAATCAGGGGGCAAAAAATAAGAAGAATAAATACTTTCTTTTATCAAATCTTTAGTTATCATCTCAGCGTCTATCTTTTCTGCCTTGATCTGTCTTGCTATAAGTTTGATAGCATCTATTATCTCTTCCTGGCCATTATAATTAATACAAAAATTCACAAAATAGCCGTCATAATCTTTTGTTTTTTCTATCAGGTTTTTTATTGCATCTACAAATTTACCGGGAAGATCATACCATTTCCCAATGATCGATATCTTTACCTTGTTTTCATGGATAAATGAATTAAGAGCTAGTTCGTTTAGAAATTCTGTTAAAGATGTGATTAATTTTGAGAAATGTTCAAGCTCTTCTGATTTTGTTGATAAGATATAAAAAGTAGTTATAGGAACTTTTAATTTTACTAATGATGTTAATGTATTAAGAACAATTGCATTGCTTTTTTTATAGACTTGTTCTATAGGAAATTTATGTTTTTCTGCATATATATGTTTTCCTTTTGTTGTTAATGCTATATGTCTAGGTAATTTAAATGTTATAATATCTTCTTTATCGGGTTTTTTAAATATGTCTTTGAACATTAACTCCCTCAACATACATAAGTTAGTGGGTTAAGTTTATAAATATTAGGGTTTTATATTTTGTTAATATGGTATATTTGTCAATTTTAATAACTATAACCTTGATTGGGTTGATCATAGCTTCGATTACTGATCTAAAGACAAGAGAAGTTCCAGATTGGTTAAGTTATGGTTTAATTGGAATTGGAATTGGTCTAAATCTTCTTTTTGCCATCATATACTGGAACTATTGGTTTATTGTCAATAGTTTAATTGGTTTGTTGTTGTTTTTGATTATTGCATTTATAATGTTTTATGCAGGACAATGGGGCGGGGGAGACAGCAAAGTTCTGATGGGATTAGGAGCTTTGATCGGATTAGATATAAGATTTACAGAATTTCCTTTCTTGATCAGTTTCTTTGTCAATATATTAGTAGTGGGTGCTGTCTATGGTCTATTATGGAGTATATTTTTAGTCTTAAAGAACTTTAAAAGCTTTGTAAAAGAATTCAGAAAAGTATCTCATCAGAGTAAAATGATCAAATGGAGATCATATGTTATTGTTTTTGTGTTCTTTATGCTTTTTTTATTCTTCCTTGCCAGAGGAACTGTAATAAGCACTATGTTTATTGCTCTCCTGATTATGGTATTAACAACATTTTATCTATGGATCTTTGTTAAGGCTATTGAAAAAACCAGCATGATAAAGAAAGTGACGCCAGATAAATTAACAGAGGGGGATTGGATAGCCAAAGACATAAAATATAATGGAAAGTATATATGCGGACCAAAGGACCTGGGTATTGAAATGAAACAAATCAAGGAATTGATAAAATTATACAGACTTGGAAAAATCAAGTATGTGATAATAAAAGAAGGCATTCCCTTTGTCCCAAGTTTCTTGATAGCCTATGTTATAACTTTGTTTTTTGGGAATCTGTTTTTTATGTTTATCTGATAATACCTAGTTTAGTATATTATTAGTTTAGTACCTGTTATTTTTCATTTTATCTTTTATTAGTTATTTTTATTATTAGTTTAGTACCTGTTATTTTTCATTTTATCTTTTATTAGTTATTTTTATTATTAGTTTAGTTTTTAATTTATTATTTTTATTATTAGTTTAGTTTTTATTTTATCATTTTTATTATTAATCATCTATTATTAGTATATTTCGATACTACAAACCAATTTCTTAACTCAATAATAAAGACAGTTAACCAGCACATTTAAATAATATAAAATCAAAAATTAAGTTGGGGTGTTTTCGAGGATATAACTTATTAGGTTATTTTCTGGAATTTTATTGGAAAAACTAAGAAAATATAGTTAAACACGATAAATTATATTTTAATATATTCATAACAAAATAGTACAATTGATTTAATTTATATTTTAATTTGGGGGATTAAAATAAAACAAATAAACATAGTCAATAGAAAATTTAAATTTCTACTAGATAAGAGTATTTTTATATTTAATAGGTCATACTTACATAGAAATACATAAACATATATAGATTTACATATACTTACAAATAAATAGGAAGATTTAAATAGAAGTATAACAATAAATAGTCTAAAGTTAAGGTAAATTGATTAAATTGGCAGGAAAAAAGAAAGTAACACTAAGTATTGATTCTGAAGTTTATGATAGTTATAAGAAGCATTGTGAAGAGAATGCTATAATGCTTTCTAAAAAGATAGAAATTTTTATGAAAAAACAGCTAGAGCAAGATAAAGAAAATGAAGAATAGAAGTTTAAGCAATGGAATTGTATTTTTACTAGCCATGCTGCTCTTCATCAATTATGTCTCAGCTGCAGATGATCAAAAAGATTCTGATTTGGATGGGATTGCTGATGTTGAAGATAGATATCCATTTGATTATGATAATGATGGGATGCCAGATATATGGGAGAAGAAACATGGCTTAAACTATGATGCTAATGATGCTAATGATGACCCCGATGATGATGGGATCAAAAATATAGATGAATACAATAGAGGGACTAACCCACTTGTTTCTGAAATAACTAATGTCAAAGTTAAGGGGCAGGAAGTTTTATCGCCTGTTGAAATGACATTAGCAAGAATATTGATCTGGATAGGTATAGGATTGCTTCTAATAATAAGCATAGGATTCTTTATGTATAAAGAACATGTATTTACGATGTTTAAGTTCATGCACCATATGAGTAAAAAACATGCTGAACAGAAAGCATATAATCAAAGATACAGTGCAGTACAAGGCAAAGCTGTTCCCCAAAGAAGAGCTTACCTACAAAGGACCACACAAAGACCAATTACAAGACCGCCTATGCAGCAATATCAACAACAACCTAAAGGGCAAATACAACCAAGAAGACAGATACAACAAGCCCAACAACCAATTGCTAAGAAAAGCTACCAAAAACTGCCTGTACAACCAGCTCAACAAACACAAGCTAAAAGCAAATCCACTATCAAAAAAAGAGTTCAAAAACCAAACATAGTTCAGACAAAGAAAAACATCCCTAAATCCAAAGAACCAGAAGATGTTTTCAGCAGGCTAAGTAAACAAGTTGATGAGCATAAGATGGACATGGATGTTAGTCTGGAAAGATTAAAGAAAATTAAATTGAGGTAAATTAAGATGATCAAAAAAAGAGGTGTAATCTGTC
>CAZTWQ010000017.1:5351-29566 GCA_964618315.1 uncultured Methanosarcinales archaeon | reverse complement strand
ATCTTAACTTATATGAATGCGACTAGAATTGAATCACTTTCAAAAGCAGAAGAAATTACTCAACAAATCATTGTTGAATTACCTGATGAATTAGCTAATCGTGATAAAGAAAGATTCTCAAAAACTATTAGAGAATTAATGGCTCAAGTTACTAGTTATGTTGGCACAATATATAATTTAAATATGTCTTTAGGTGAAAATTTAGCTGCTTTGATAGAGTTCAAAGATGGGGGCGAGTACAGATTTTGTACTAAAGGAATATTTAGACATATAGCAGATTCAAGGGATCAAGTAAAATTCGCTAGAAATAGTCTAGAGCATTCAATAGAAGATGAACAATTAGCAGATTATCAAGCTTCAATTTCTAGATATGTAAGATGATAGTTTTCGAAACCTGAGTAATATTTTGTTTAACATCTTTTAAACGAACTTTTAGCTATTTCTCGTGTGAAGGATGATAATAAATTTTATATATGAGATTCTTTTGCAAATGGTTGGTGATGGTTAAAACTTTATCTTTTTTTATTATTGTTAGCACAAACCTTTTATATTTATATCACTTGCTTGTTTTTAGGGGGATATTAAATTATTAGAAAATGCTGTTAAAATCATTAAAATTAAGGAATATTAGAAGTTATGAGAGTCAGGTGATAGAATTTCCTACTGGTTCTACCTTGTTAGCTGGGGATATTGGGACTGGTAAGTCAACCATACTTCTTGCTATTGAGTTTGCTTTGTTTGGGACGAAAAGAAAGCATCTTTCTGCTGCTTCTTTGCTTAGGCATGGGAAGAAAGAAGGTGATGTGGAGCTAAAATTTGATCTGGATGGTAAGGAAATCATTGTTAAGAGGAGGCTTAAGCGTGGAAAAGATGATATTAAACAAGAGTCTGGCTATATAATAACTAATTGTGTTAAGAAAGAAGGCACTCATGTAGAGCTTAAGACAGATATACTTAGGTTATTGGGATATCCTCAAGATCTTGTTTCTAAAAGTCGTGATTTAGTGTATAGGTATACTGTGTATACTCCTCAAGAGCAGATGAAGCAGATCATACTCGAGGATAAGGATGTTAGGTTAGATACTTTGCGTAAGGTGTTTAATATTGATAAGTATAAAAAAATAAGGGAGAATTCTCAGATATTTATCAGGGATCTAAAGGAGAAAAAGAAGAAGTATGAAGGGCAGATTGAAGATCTGGATGAGAAAAAGAAATTGAAAGATGAAAGGGAGAAAGAAATTATTGGATATAATGAGAAATTAAATGAGTTGCTGCCTAAATTGAATTCTGTTAAGGAATTGGTCAATAGTAAAAAGGTATTGATTCAAGAAAAAGAGAAGCAGATCAATAATTTAAATAAGTTAAAGAAAGAGTTAGAATTAGAGGAATTAAGGCTTAAGAATTATCTGGAGAAAAGAAAGAGCAATACTATCAATATTGGTAAGTTAGACGAGGAGATTAGTTTATTGAATGATGAGTTAACTAAGGTTGAGATAAAGGATGTTGAGGTGTTTTCTAAATTACTTAAAGAGAAAGAAGATAAATTGGGTTTGTTGCAAAACTCTATTTTGGATATTAACAGGAGGTTGTCTGAGTTTGAGACTAAAATCAGGCACTCTAATGAAACAAAAGAAAAGATATCTGATATAGATCAATGCCCAGTCTGTTTGCAGAATGTTACTGATGACCATAAAAATTCTATAAATGAGCGGGAGGGCAAGAATATTTCTGAATTTGAGGTTCATATGAAACTGCATAAGGAGAAAGAATTGGGCAGTAAAAATGAAATTGATATTATTAAGAAAGAAATTATTGAATTAAGAAAAAAACAGGTTGAAGTCAAGGCAATTATTGTAATGAAGGAGTCTTTAAAAGATAAGGAATCCAGAAAAAAATTATTGGTAAATGAACAAGAATTGATGAAGAAGGAGATTGGGCAGATAAATGTTAGAAAGATGGAGCTTAGTGGGAAGCTAGATGGATTAAATGGGATTGAAGAAGATTATAAAGTTATTCGGGGTGATTTTGATAAGATTCAATTAGATGAAAGAAGATTAGAGATAAATAGAAAAGAGTTAGAAGTAAAGGTAAGCGAGATTAGTAAACTGGTTAAGGTTTTAGGTGAGGAGATAAACAAAAAATTAGGGTTAAAAAGTATGTTGGGCAAGATGTCTCAATATCAAAATTGGCTGGATGAGTATTTTATAAGTTTGATGAATACTATGGAGAAACATGTTATGCTTCAGGTATATGCAGAGTTTAATGACTTGTTCCAACAATGGTTTAATGCGCTTATTGAAGATGAAACATTGAATGTTCGTCTGGATGATGAGTTTACGCCTTATGTTGAACAGAATGGTTATGAAACTTCTATCGATAACCTATCTGGCGGGGAAAAAACCGCTGTTGCGTTGGCTTATAGGTTAGCTTTGAATAAGGTGATTAATGATATTGTTGGTGAGATGAAGACTAAGGATATTTTGATGTTAGATGAACCGACAGATGGTTTTAGTTCTGAGCAATTAGACAAGATAAGGGTGGTACTTGAGGATTTAGGCATCAAACAGGTGTTGATTGTCTCTCATGAATCTAAGATTGAATCGTTTGTTGATAATGTTATCAGGGTTAATAAGGATGAACATATTAGTGAGGTTACTTAAAAACTAAACATTTATATACTACTTTATAATATCTTTATAACTAGTTATAAAGGTGCTTAGAAATTTACTGGAAATTTCTTGCTCCTCAAAAAAACAAGTTTATTGGGGTGATAATAATGGAAACAACCATGATACAATTAAAGAAAAAAACTGCGGAGAAATTAAAGACATTTAAGGTTTATGAAAGGCAATCTTATGATGAAATAATCAATAAAATGATTCAAGATGCAGAGGAACCATTAACAAAAGACGAAATTAATGACATACAAGAAGGTTTAGAAGATGTAAAAGCTGGCAGAGTAAAGTCCATAGAAGAAGTTGCTAAAAATTATGGAATAAAACTAAAGGCATAAAATGTTTTCTATTGATATTACAAAAAAAGCAAATAAATTTCTTGATAAACTTAAAAACAAAGAGAGAGAAATTATATTAAACAAAATTAATTCCATAAGAGACAATCCATTCAGATTTATAAAAAGACTAGAAGGAACTCAGTTATGGCGTCTGAGGATACAAGACTATCGGGCAATTTTAGATATAATAATCTCTGGAAATAAGATAATTGTTTTAAGGATTGGCAATAGGAAAGATGTTTATAATAAATTAGGTTAATTGTAGCATAAGTTTTAAATTGAGTTATTTTGCTATAGTTAAGGTTTTGGGGCCATAGTGTAGCTTGGTCTATCATACTAGGTCGGGGTTTGTTGAAGTAGAGATGCCATATATCTCTAATAATGAAACGGACACCTAGTAACCCCGGTTCAAATAGGATAAATATTATTTGTTCTTTGAAAGTCCGGGTGGCCCCATCTATATCTTAAACCAGCACAAAATTTAAATATAAGCCTATATTATTATATTTTGTTGGTTTATTATGAACATGATAAAAAAGGGTGTTTTGTTATTTTTAGCTTTAGTATTGCTTTCTGTTAGTGTTTCTGCTGCTAATTTTGATGTTGAATTTGAGAAAATAGATGGTACTATCACTTTTGGACAGCTTGCTGAATTTAGATTGACTATCAAGAACAATATGGCTTCTACACAAGAATTCAAAGTTAGGTCTTTAAATTATCCTGAGTGGGATCTTAGTACAGATCCTTTGGTGAATCCTATACAGTTTTCTATTACTCCTGATGGGGAAAAAGGCGTATCTTTGTTTCTTAATCCATTACATATACCTAATTATGGTGTTTATGATGTTACTGTTATAGTTGAGTTAGTAAGCAGAAAAGAGCAAATCAAGACCCCATTAAGAGTGAATATAGTGTCACCTCAGGCAGGGTCTTATGTGGAAACTGTTTTGGCTACAATCATTATGGATGATGAGATAGATCCTACAAAGGAGATTCCTATAAAGATTTCACTTAATAATCAGAATATTATCGAATACCCAGATTTGAGTGTAACTGTTGAGAGTAAATTAATAAATGAAGTGATTAAGGTCAGTTTGGGTAAGAAAGAGAAGAAAACTGTTTCATTTACAGAGAGTATTGATCCTAAAACACCACAACAAGGAGATACTTTAGTTGTTAAGGTTGTTTCTAGTAATAAGACATTAGATACTAAAGTCAAGCAGATAGAGATAATAGGGAAAAAAGAACTTGCTAAGGATGAGAAGACTAAAAGCAGGTTCTTAAAGGTTGTTGATGAGATAACTTTGACTAATATCGGTAATGTAGCATATAATGAAGGGATAAAGATTGAGTCTTCTTTTATACAGAATTTATTTACGTCATCTACTCCTAAGGGCAAATTCATAAAAGAAGATGGAATTAGGTATTTGGTTGTGCCAGTTGATATAGAGCCTGGCGATAGTGCGACTATCAAGGTTACTAAGAATTATATCACTTTATTGCTTATTTTTGTTTTATTGACATTCATAGTTTTGTTTTACTTTGTTCTTAGAAGTCCGCTTACTGTAAAGAAGACTGCTTCAAATATAGCCCTTAAAGAAGGGGGGGTTTCTGAGTTAAAAGTCATCTTAAATGTAAGCAATAGGAGCAACAATAAGATCAATGATATTGAGATTATTGATAAGATACCTAATATAGCAGATTTGGAGAAAGGACTTACTATAGGGACACTCCAGCCTAGTAAGATACTTAGACATGAGAAGAAAGGAACTATGATCAAATGGGTTATTGAGGAGCTGCATGCAGGTGATGAGAGGGTTATTACCTATAAAGTTAAGTCACATCTGTCTATTGTAGGTGAGTTTAGTCTGGCTCAGGCAGTTGCTAAGTGTAGGTATAAAGGGAAAACTGTCATTTCTCATTCTAATAGTTTAGGGATTAATCCTTAGATGGTTTTATATTTTACTTCTATTAGTTATTGAATCATTTTAAGATTTCGACAACAATAACGGTTTCAAATACGGATTTTACTTCTTAAAATCCTATTCGCAAAGGAAAATCCCATACTTTGTATGGAATTTACCTCTGCACTCATATTTTCAACCCTTGTTGTTGAAATCTTTTGAAAAGTTTTATAAACAAAAATAGAATTCTTAATACATAAGCCGTCGTGGCACAATCTGGTACTGCGCAAACCAATTATGGGTGTAAGACTGGAAATTCATTTCTGGATTTCTGCCAGATTAGACATCTTGTTTCCTCCGGGATATCCCAGTTCAAATCTGGGCGGCGGCGTTTTTTTTAAAGGCATAAATTTAGCAAAGCTAAATTTGATGTCAATGCCCCCATAGTGTAGTCCGGCCAATCACCCAGCCTTCTCAAGGCTGAGACATGGGTTCGAATCCCGTTGGGGGCGTTATTCTTTTATATTAGTTATAATTCTAGGTTATTTATGCCGCAGTGCGACAATCTGGCTACTCGGTTCGCCTCGAAAGCGACTTGGCTAACGCCTATCCAGGTTCAAATATGAAATCATATATTATGATTCTTTGAAAGTCCTGGCTGCGGCGTTTTAATTCTAAAAAGAAAAAAAGTGGCGGCGGGGTGATTTGAACTCCCGACTTCCAGATAGCCCGATATGAGTTAATATCATCAGCTTTCGCTTCATCACTCAAATATATGAGTCTGGCACTCTAACCAGGCTGAGTTACGCCGCCATTAATCAAAGAGAATAAAATACGGTTATAAAAAGCTTTCTGAAAGAGGGGTCTTTGTAATCTCAAAAAATTACAAAAAACTTTTTATTTTATCTTTGAATTCATCAATCTCTTTTGTTTTGTATTTTTTTGGCATCCAATTTAATTTAATTCTATCTCCCGGGAATCTTGGAATTACATGGATGTGCGCATGGGCTACTAATTGTCCTGCCATCTTTTTGTTGTTCATCAGGATATTAAATCCTTCATTTCCTAAGGCAGCTGACATTGCTTGTGCTATCTTTTTAGCTTTTAACATCATGTCATTAAGACATTCGTCTGGAATTTCAGATAAAGTTTCATAATGCTTTTTTGTTATGATCAATGCATGGCCTTTGTTTGCTGGAGAGATATCCAGAAAGCTTAGTACTTGTTCATCTTCAAAGATCTTTGAGCAAGGAATATCTTCTTTTATAATACTGCAGAATATGCAGTTTTCTTCTTTTGAATCTGGTTTTTTTTCTTGTATTTTCATTTATAGTCACCTTCTTTTTTTATTGTGTATAAATTATAAACCCCAGTTTATGCTTTACTACACTAGAGAAAATTTCACAAATTCAATAAATCATGAAATTTTCTTGTTAATTATGATATGGACCGGCCGAGATTTGAATTTCCGCAGAGATATAAATCATATCGCTGTCTCGGGATCCCACCCTGTTTGGTAGATATAGCCAAGGGCGAATTCTACCGGACTGAACTACCGGCCCATAGAATCAAGTGTTTTAATTGTGTATTTAAAAGTTACTTTGCAGCTAGTTTAATATCGCCTTCTTGAACAGTTTTTCTCCCGCTATGCTTAGCTATCTGGACTGCTTTATAAGCAATTTCCTCAGCAATAGTTGCCAATGCGTTTGAAAGAGCGTCTGTTGCTGGCTGAGAAACTCTTTTAGCTCCTGCATTGAATAATATTCTAGAAACAGGTGCTTTTGGTATAATTGTTGTTTGTCTCATTTTCCCATAATACCTTTGTGAAAGGTATCCCCTTTAGTCTTTGGTGATACTTATGTTGTAGTCAGGGTTATTTATATAGTTTGCGTTTTTGATTTTATTTTTTTATTGTGGTGAAAAAGGTAAATTAATTGGTATGATTGTTTTTGGTTTGAATATGTATTGGTTTTAATTAATATTTTAGTGGATAAATTTATAAACTTCTTGGGTTTTAACTTTACTATGGATAAGATAATAAGAAAATATGCATTGCAGAATAGTGTTAAGTTTAATGGAAAGGCTAATCCAGGAGCGGTTATTGGGAAGATAATTGGGGAGAAGCCTGAATTAAAAAAAGATATCAAGGAAATAGCTAAGAAAGTTAATGATATTTTGAAGGAGATTAGTTCAATTTCTGTTGATGAACAGAGAAAAGAACTTGAAAAGATTGCTCCTGAATTATTAAAAGAAAAGAAAAAGGTTGAAAGGAAAAGAGAATTGCCTTCTTTGAAAGATACAAAGAATATGGTTATGAGGTTTGAACCTTCGCCTTCTGGTCCTTTGCATATAGGACATGCTTATGTTTTGAGTTTGAATTCTGGGTTTTGTAAAAAGTATGGTGGTAAGTTAATATTAAGGATTGGGGATACTAATCCTGGCAATATATATTCTCCTGCTTATGATATGATACCTGAAGATGCAAAATGGGTTACAGATGATAATATTTCTGAGATTATAATACAATCAGATAGGTTAGATATCTATTACAAATATATGGAGAAACTTTTTGATCTAGACAAAGCATATGTCTGTATTTGTGATCCTGAAGAGTATAAGAAATTGAGTGTAGCGAGTCAGGCTTGTCCTTGTAGGAAGGAAAGCAAGGAAGTGCAGATCGAAAGATGGGGTAAGATGTTTGATGGATATAAACAAGGAGATGCTGTTGTTAGGATAAAAACAGATCTTACTCATAAGAATCCTGCTATGAGGGATTTTCCTGTCTTTAGGATTAATGAATCAGAACATCCAAGAAAAGGTGATAAGTACAGGGTGTGGCCATTGATGAATATGGCAGTTACTGTTGATGATATTGAGAGCAAGGTTACGCATATAGTAAGGGCTAAAGATCATCATGATAATGCTTTACGCCAGAAATATATCTACGAATATTTGGGCAAGCCATTTCCAGAATCTATCTTTGTTGGTCGTATAAATTTTAAGGGAATGCCTGTTTCATGTTCTAAGACAAGGCCGTTGATTGAGAATGGAACTTATTCTTCTTGGGATGATATAAGACTTCCTTTTTTAGGGGCTTTGAAAAGAAGGGGTTATCAGCCAGGTACGTTTGTTAAGTATGCAGTTGATGTAGGGATAAGTCTGAATGACAAGTCTGTTACGAAAGAAGAATTTTTTAAGACTATTGATTCTATGAATAAGGATTTGATAGATTCTAAATCAGATAGGTTCTTTTTTGTTGAAAATCCTGTTGAGGTTAAGATTGATGGAGCACCTTTGCAAGAATTAGAACTTGATTTGCATCCAACTAATAAGAAAAAAGGAAGAAAATTTAAGACTAATGATGTATTTTATATTGATGGGGGAGATTTTGAGTCTTTTAAGGAAAAGGGATTCTATAGATTGATGGATTGTCTGAATTTTGTTAAGAAAGGTGAGGGGTTTTCTTTTGATTCTATTGAATATGCTGAATTTAAGGAAAAAGGGAATGGGATAATTCATTGGCTGCCCAAGGATGTTGTTAAGGTTGAGCTTTTGATGCCAGATAATAAACTTGTAAAAGGATTTGGTGAGGAAGCTTTAAGTAAATTGAAAGTTGGTGATATTTGTCAGTTTGAAAGGAAGGGTTTTGTTAGATTAGATAAAAAAGAAAAAGATAAGCTTGTGTTTTGGTTTACACATAAGTAAAATAATTAAAAAAGGTGATAAGTATGGCAAAGTATTTGGTAGTAAGATCTAATATAAAGCATTATGCAAGGTTTAATGATAGGGCTTTGAATGTTTCGACAGATTTCTACAATAAGCTTAATGAGAAAGTAGCTGATTTGATAAAAGATGCTTGTAAAAGGGCAAAAGAGAATAGCCGGAATACTGTTATGGGTAAAGATCTTTGAGAATGGGCTATTTAATCTAGGAGAAACTTAGTCTTATTCTAAGGTCATTTATTTTTTGTTCTATCTTATGTGCCTGAATCCCTTTTTTTGCCAATAGTCTATACTGAGTTTCTGTTTTTTTTAGCTGGTTTTTTAGGGCATCATAGCTTTTTTTTGAATCTGCTTTGTCTCTTATCTTTTTTTCTAGGTTTATTATCTTACGATCTCTTTTTGTCTTGAAGTCCATGTAGTTTTCCATCTTTAATTTTAATGAATTCATGGAATCACTCATTTTCTTTATTTCTTCATTGTTATGGGTTACATTACTTTTTAGTGTTTTTGTAGCTGAGCTTCCCAGTAATTGCATTTCTTTTTCAAGGACAAGCGCTATCTTTCTGTTTAGTTCTTTTAATTCTTTATCTATGCCTTTTTTCTTAGAAGTAAATTGCTTTATTTTTTTTATCTGTTTTTCGAGCTCCCCTTTTGCTTCTTCTTTGTCTTTATGTTTTTTTGCTATAAAACAAAGATGCCTAACAAAACTCTTTAATCTTCTTTTATCTATTTTTTGAGAACTATCTTCCCCTTCCATTCTGATTATTTTTTCTTAAGGAAACCGAAAAGCCCTTTTTTCTTTTTTGGAGATTCTAATGGGGGTAACGGCGGTAATGGTCCACCTTTTGGCGGCATAGGTCCTCCTAATGGTGGTATTCCTGGTGGTCCAAGCGGAGGCAATGGTTTTGCTCCGGGTGTATTAGGTGGTGGCATTGGTGGGAAATTATCAAAAGAAGGTTTTGGTCCTGGCATTCCAGGTGGCGGCATAGGTCCAGGTGCATTAGGTGGCGGCATCGGTCCTGGCATTCCAGGTGGCGGCATTATATTAGGTCCAGCAGGATTAGGCATAGGTCTTTTTACAACTACCCTTGGTGATCCTGTTGAGAAAGGTGGATGTTCTGGTTCTTTTTCGTCAAAAGCTGAGAAATCAGGTTTTTCTATTGGTTTTGGTATATTAAATCCTTTTGGTTCTAATGGTTTTACCCCTTCACCAATATGGTGTGGTTTAGTGTGTTCTATTTCGTGTTCGTCTCCTTGTTTTCTTATCTCTTTTACTATGTTTGCTATTGCAACTAGACCTTCAGCAATTGTTTTATTTTGATCTTCCAATTTGTCTACTTTTTGAATTAAAGGGTCTATTCGTTCTGTCAGTTCGCTTTCTGCTTTGCCTTCTAGTTTCATTTCTTCAGCAGCAGAGCCGAATAAGTTTAACATGTTATTCATAGATTTTGTAAGTTCTTCGATTGAAGTTAATAATCCTTGAGAAGAAGGGATGTCTCCTGCTTTTTTTTGCAGTTCAGTCATCTGTTTTTTAAGCTCAACTATTTCTTTATAGGGCATTATCTCATAAGCTTCATCCTTTGCCATACTATCAACCTCTTTTTTTTAATACTAGTAACTATGAATAATATGATTTTGGGTAAAATAGTATATAAACTTTGCGTTTTGGCGAAAAACGTAAAGGTTTAGAAACTTTGTTTTGTCCCAAAACCGTCAAACAGAGTTTGAGGTTTCTAAAAGGTTGTGATTTTGATAGAATGATTATCTTATTGTGTAGTTATTTAAGGATTCAACATTATAAATTAATTATTTTGTTATAAATCCAACAACATAGGGTTCAAACACGGATTTTTCTTATGAAAAATCCTATGCCAAAAGGAAAAATCCACACTGCGTATGGATTTTACCTCTTCAGGCAGTTTTCACCCATGTTGTTGGATTTCTAACTTGATGTGTGTTTAAAATAAATAGAAAAAGATAAAAAATAAAAAATTACATGCCCATTCCTGGTGGCATTCCCGGAGGCATACCCCCTGGTGGCATTCCTGCACCTTTCCCGCTTCCAGAACCTGCGATTACATCATCTATCCTTAGAATCATAACTGCAACTTCTGATGCTGAACTTACTGCCTGGGTCTTTATCTTTAATGGTTCTATAACTCCTTCGTTCCATGAGTCTACTACTTTTCCTTTAAAGACATCTATACCTGCCCATTTTTCTCCTTTATCATGGGCTGCTTTTAGTTCAGTCAGTATATCGATTGGGTCGATTCCTGCGTTTTCTGCTAAAGTTCTTGGAATGACCTCAACTGAGTTTGCAAAAGCCTGTACTGCTAGTTGTTCTCTTCCTGAGAGGGATTCTGCGTATTTTCTTAGTTGTTTTGCCAGCTCTATCTCAGGAGCTCCTGCTCCGCCAACTACTTTTCCAGTTTTTAAAGCAGATGCAATATCTCCAATAGCATCTTCCATTGCTCTTTTTACTTCGTCAACAACATGTTCTGTGCCGCCTCTAACAAGCATTGTTACTGATTTAGGATTTTTGCATTCTTTGACATAGGTCATCTGTTCATCCCCTATTTTTACTTCTTCAACAACTCCTGCTTGGCCTAAGTCAGAATCGCTTAAGTCATCTAAGTTAGTTATTATTTTGCCGCCTGTTGCTCTTGCTAAAGCCTGCATATCACTTTGTTTTGATCTTCTTACAGCAAAGATTCCTTTTTTTGCTAAGAAATGCTGTGCAATATCATCGATTCCTTTTTGACAGATAACTACATTTGCTCCAGAACCTGCTATTTTTTCCACTTTGTTTCTTAGCATCTGTTCTTCCTGGTCAATAAAAGCCTGCATCTGTGTAGGGTCTGTAATCTGTATTTTTGCATCAATCTCTGTGCTTTTTATCTCTATAGCAGAGTCTATTAATGCTATTTTTGCATTGTTTATTGTTTTTGGCATTCCTGAGTTTACCCTTTCTTTGTCTAAGACTATGCCTTTGATCAGTTCGGATTCTTCTACTGAAGCTCCAACTTTCTTTTCTAGTTTTATGTTTTCTCTATCTATTGTTAGAGTGTTATTTTCTGATTCAGCGACAGACCTTACTGCATCTACAGCTATTTCGCTTAGTTTTTCTTTTGCGTTTTCAGCTCCTTTGCCTGTCATTGCAGTCATTGAAATTTTCTTTAAGATTTCTGTGTCTGTTTCAGCTACTGGTTCTGCAATATTATTAAGAATTTCTTGTGATTTTTTTTCTGCTAACCTATAGCCTCTTGCTATGATAGTTGGATGAACTTCTTGGTCTAGAAGTGTTTCTGCGTTTTTTAGTAATTCTCCTGCTAATACTACAGCTGTTGTAGTTCCGTCTCCAACTTCGTCTTCTTGTGTTTTTGCAACTTCGACAATCATCTTTGCAGATGGATGTTCGATTTGCATTTCTTCTAGGATTGTGACTCCATCATTTGTTACAGTTACATCACCCATACCATCAACAAGCATCTTATCCATGCCTTTTGGACCTAAGGTTGTTCTAACTGTTTCAGCAACTAGTTTTGCTGCCATTATGTTTGTTCTTTGTGCGTTTTTACCAGTGGTTCTTTGTGTTCCTTCTGGTAGAATAAATATTGGTTGTACTTCATTGCTCATTTTAATATTCCTCCACTTTTCTTTGAAATTAGTGGAATTTATGAGTGAGCAGTTCTATTTAAAGGTTATGGTTTTATATACTCAACAACATAAATGTTTATATAATATCTTGTTTATATTATTTCAAAAGAGGTTCTGATAGATATTTAAGTGATATTAATGGGAATTAAATTTTTATTGTTGTTATGTACTCTTTTGCTAGTTTTGATTTTTTTAATGAGAAATTTTAAGTGGATTACAAATGAAATAAGGTGTATCTGTAAAGATGAAAGTGGTTATGTAAAATTAATTCAATTAATGTTTGTGGTGTTAGTATTTACATCATTTTTTATTTTATTAGTTTATAATTTGATTAATGAAGAAACAACATCAAAGTTGGATATATTTCTAACTGTCATAGTGGGTTTAATTGGAACAATTATTGGAACGTTCTTTAGCGAGAAAAGTATGGAATCTCTAAAAAAGGATAGGGATATTAAGAAAAGAGAGATAATCAGGGCAAAAAGAACACTTAAAGAAAAACTTAGAGAATCTGAAGAGAAAATTAATAAAATTTTGAAAAAATTGAATTAGTCAGACACTTCATCTAAATCCCTTATAACTTGAGATATAGAAGCACTTAATTTCTCAATTTCTTTTTTTATTTCTTGTTTTTCTTTATCTGCCATATGCACTATTATATCTGAGTAGATATATAAACTTTTCGCAATTCATTTTTGAACAGTAGCTAAACCCTACTTTCTTCTTACTCAAACTCCTTCAAGAACTTAATCAATTCTTTCGATTTCTCGAATTCCATGAATTCTTTCTTGGTTAAAGCAGGTATTTCCTTTGGTTTTTTCTTATTAAATATAACTAACTTATCTGCGTCTACTAGTTTGCTTAAGGAATCCAGTTCTGGTTTTGGTTTGTCTCCAACTCTGGTTAATATTAGTTCTTTTTCTTTTTTTGCGATGATGTCGAATGGGGCTTTTTTTGTATCTATGGCATCAAAGCCTAGTTTAGAATACTTTTTTCCGATTACTGATTTTATCTCTTGGTCTGTTTTAAGGGGGGTTTCAAATATATCGATTTTGTCAAATACTTTATGGCCAAAGACATCATAGATCTTTAATGCTTTATTTAAAGTGACGTCTGCTTCTCCTTTTTCATATTTTTGGATCATCTTTTTTGAAACTCCTACTTTTCTTGCTATGTCACCTAATGAGATGTTTTCTTGTTCTCTTATTGCTCTGATTTTATCTCCAAGAATGTGTGCTGTTGGGCCTGCATGGTCTGATTTTATGAATGGGAATTTGTTGTCTACTGAGTTTTTTAATGTGTTGAAGTTTAATGTGTGTATGTTGAACCTTAGGTAGACTACATTGTCTTGTATCTTAGAACCTGCTTTTTCTGAAATGATTAATGGAGAAGCTCCTGTGTAAGATGAGATGTGGTTCATCTGTTTAGCATATTCTTCAGAAATAGAGTTGGCGTCTTCTAGGATTTTAATTAATAGGATTCTTGATTCTTTTCTAGCTAGGATATCAAAACAAGTGCTTGTCAATATCTTTATTGTGAATCCTTTTTTTAATAGATATATTGATAGTTTTTCTGTTAGGTTAGACTTCATAATATTACTAAAATAAGTTAATCTATTAAATCTTTTTCTTTTGTTGTTTATATCCAGATTATAATGGGTGTAATATTAATCTAATTTAGGCTTAAGGAATCTTTAAAAAGTCCTAGCCATTCTACTGCTTTTATGGGAAAACGGTACCCTATGATTAATGGAATTGAAGATGATTATATTCATGAATTTGGTGGAAAATTCAGTATACTTGAGGCTATTGCAAGGGATTGTTCTGTAATATCTGTACCTGTCTTTGCTATGATTGAAAGGGATAAACCTCATTTACCTTTGTTTGGGGCACAGGTTTTAAGAACTTCATCAAATCTTGATATTTTGGGTGTGTTTGGTCTAACAGAGTCTATCTATGATGTAATAAATTATGGGGTTTCTGATCCTAGTGGTTTTTCAGAGAGTGGTGCTCTTATTAAGCGTATAATGCAATCTGATTCAAGTCATGAATCTAGTTTAAATCATACTCGATTGACTCAATTTGCATCTACTAGGGGTCTTGATGCAGGTCCTTTGCGGGTTTTTGCTCAAAAACAGGTTGAATGTAACTATTGGGCTTTGGTAATGGAACATCCTAATAATGAAGGTGTTTTTCTTGTTAATGTTTCTACTACCCCTTCTTATGAGACTTTTAGAAACATTGGCGCGAGTAGCATTTTCCTTACGGGTGTATCACATTCAAGGTGTAATTGGGGTGGTTATTATTCTCTTGACGATGGTCTTGTTGGAGAATTTCCACCAGGATCTCAAGAATTTATTGAGAAAGCTGTTTTTGACCATATGGTTATTTATGATCTGGATATAGTATCTACTAGTTGGGCTTCTATTGCTGAAATGGGTTTTTCAAATGATGGTGTGAGTCTTTTTCAATATACTCCAGTACATAGGAAAGATGGAACTCATGATATTAATTATAGTAAAATTATAATTGGTAGTTTACCTCAACAACGACTTCCAATTGTCAGATTACCTAGTTTAAGAGAAGTTTTTGCCTATGATGGGGTTGGGTTAGATGAGTTTCCTGATTTTAAGGAACATGCTGATAGCTTTCTAGAAAGGCAATGCCTGGCTAAGGAGTATATTTTTTGGAGTTATATGAAGGGTATTGGGGATAGATATCCAGATGGTTATATTGTTTTAGCTGATCTTGCTGCAGATAGTAAGATTGAATTTGATATAACTATGGGTGGGTGTAAGGCAGCATTGTTGAGGGGGGACCCAAAAAGGGCGTTATGCCATTCAGCTTCAAGATTGATGTATGGGTGTTCTGTTGTAGTTGTAGATAAAGATCTTCCATCAGATTTAAAGACTGGTGCAATAGTAAATTTTGGTTGTGATGGTTCAAGTTACACTATTTCTTAAGTATATTATTTTTGATTTAATTGATGTTTTAAGAAAATATTAAATAGTACTTATAATAATGAAGTATGTATGATAATAACTGTATCTGGGATAGCTGGTTCTGGTAAGTCAACAGTAGCTAAGCTTATTGCTAAGGGGTTAAAGTATAAACATTATTCTGTTGGGGATTTTATGAGGGAGCTTGCTAAGGAAAAAGGGATTAGTTTGCTTGAGTTGAGCAAACTTGCTGAGAATGATAATGGGGAAATCGATAAAGAGCTTGATGATATGCAGGTTAAGGTTGGTAAATCAGAAGATGATTTTGTAATTGACTCTAGATTGGGTTTTCATTTTATACCTAATGCTGTTAAAGTTTTCTTGGATGTAGAATTGAAGGAAGCTGCTAAGCGAATCTTTAAAGAAGGGCGTAAGAACGAATCTAATAATGATATTGAAGATACTGTTAAGAAGATAAAGATAAGGATTGATTCTGAAAATAAGAGATATAAGGAATATTATGGTGTTGATTATCATGATATGGGTAATTATGATATTGTAATAGATACTACTGGGATAAAGCCAGATGAGATTGTTAAGGATATAATAAAGATTATAGATGAGAAATTTAAGTAGTGAATCTTGTATTGTATTGGTGATTCAAGCATAGCTTGAGGTAACCAAAAGGTTTATAAATATCTTAGATATTCTAAATGATATTACTTCTACCAAATTTTATTTAAGGTAGAGGTGGAAGGAAAAGAGGCTAAATGTTAAAATGATAAAAGAAAAAGATTTTGTTGAACTAAACTATACAGGTAAGATAAAAGAAGATAATTTCATATTTGATACAACTGATGAGAAAGTAGCTAAGGAAAATGACGTATTCCAAGAGGGTGCTGAGTATGTTCCTGCTGTTATCTGCGTCGGTCAGGGTCAGCTGATTAAAGGAATCGATAGTGCTTTGCCTGGCAAGGAAGTTAATAAGGAATATACTTTGGATGTATCTCCTGATGATGCTTATGGGAAGAAAAGCGCTAAGCTTATTCAATTAATATCAACATCAAAATTCTTAAAAGAAAAAATACAGCCAATGCCTGGATTGCAAGTCAATATTGATGGGACAATGGGCATTGTAAAGACAGTTTCTGGCGGCAGAACATTAGTTGATTTTAATCATCCTTTAGCAGGAAAAGAACTTGTTTATGATATTAAAGTAAATAAGATTATCACAGATGATAAAGAAAAGCTACAATCAATATTAAAGATTAATTTGGGATTAAAAGATTCTGAAATTAAGGTAGAGAATAAGAAAGCAGAGATAAAAACAGAGCAAGAACTTCCACAAGAAATACAAGTGGAATTGAAGAAAAAGATTATAGAATTACTACCTCATCTAGAGGACATCACAATGAGTAAATCAGAGAAGAAGCCAAAAGAAGATAAGGCAAAACAAGAAAATTTAAATAAGAGTAATGCTACTGAAGAGTAGAAAGGTGGACAAAGGTGGAATCATTCGTTAAGGAAGCAACAGAATTACCTGAAGGTGAGTTTTCTAGTGAACAATCTAATAATCAACCTAATTCTATTCAGAATAATCAATCTAACCAACTTAATGATGTAGATGCAGAACTTGAGGCATTTTTATCTGTGCAGAAAGCAACTATAAAAGTTATAGGTGCTGGTGGTGGTGGAAATAATACTATAAATAGGATTGCTGAAGTTGGAATAAAGGGTGCTGAGACTATTGCTATTAATACTGATGCTCAGGATTTACTGTATACTACTGCTGAAAAGAAGATCTTAATTGGAAGAGATATAACTAAGGGATTAGGTGCTGGTGCTAACCCTAAAGTGGGAGAAGAGGCTGCTCGAGAACAAGAGCAGGAACTTAAGAAAGCTTTAGATGGTGCTGATATGGTCTTTATAACATGTGGTCTAGGCGGTGGAACAGGGACTGGTTCAGCTCCTGTTATTGCAGAGATTGCAAAAAAGATGGAAGCATTAACTGTTGGTGTTGTTACAATTCCTTTTGCAATGGAAGGTCAGACAAGATATGAAAATGCTATACTTGGTCTTGAGAAATTAGAACAAGTTGTTGATACTTTAATTGTTATACCTAATGATAAATTACTTGACCTTGCACCAGATTTACCTTTACATACTGCTTTTAAGGTAGCAGATGAGATATTGACAAATGCTGTTAAGGGCATTGCAGAGCTTGTTACTAAAGCTGGCCTTGTTAATCTTGATTTTGCTGATATCAAAACAGTAATGAAGGGTGGTGGGGTTGCTTTAATTGGTGTAGGTGAGTCAGATTCTGAGAATCGGGCTGTTGAAGCAGTTGAAAAAGCGATAAATAATCCATTACTTGATGTTGATATTACTGGGGCAAATGGAGCTCTTGTAAATGTAGCAGGCGGAGAAGATATGACTTTGGAAGAAGCAAGAAAGGTTGTTGAGACTATCTCAGAAAGATTAAGCGAAAATGCAAGAATCATATGGGGTGCTCAGATATACAAAGATCTTCAGAAAACTATTCGTACTATGTTGATTGTGACAGGTGTTAAATCGTCCCAGATCTTTGGGGGAGAGGTTACACTAACAAATAAAAAGAAAAAGGAGATAGAGAACGAACTAGGTATCGACTTTATAGACTAAAATGGACTTTAATGCTATATTATTTAAATTTAAGAGATTTCTTAAGGAATGTGCCCGAGTACTTAGGGTAACTAAGAAACCAGATAAGCTTGAGTTTATGACTATAGTTAAAGTATCTGGATTAGGAATGTTGATCATCGGTCTTATGGGTTTTATTATACAGATGGTAAAAGTATTATTTTTTTAGGAATATAAAATGGTAGAAGAAGAAAAAAACAATCGGGAAAACGAAGTAATATATGCGTTGAGAGTTACTGCAAACAGAGAAGATCAAGTAATGGATTTTGTTACAGCGAATGCTACAAGGAAGAAACTTGAAGTTTATTCTGTAATAAGGCCCCATGGTATGAGGGGCTATATCTTTGTAGAGGCTGGTACAAGAACAGATGCAGAGCAAGCAGCTTTTAATGTTCCATATGCCAGAGGCATATTATCTAAGCCTGTTGAATATAAAGAGATAGAACATATGTTAGAGCAGGTAAAGAAAGAAGTTAATATGCAGAAGAATGATATTTGTGAAATAATCTCTGGTCCTTTTAAGAGAGAAAATGCTAAGATAACTAGGATAGACAAGCAAAAGGAAGAAGTTGTTGTCGAGTTATTAGAAGCAGCAGTACCTATTCCAATCACTTTGAGGATGGATGCTGTTAAGGTTGTCAGAAGAGAGAAAGACGACGATGAGGATGAAGATTAATTTCTTCTTATTTATTTTTTTGTTTTAAAGTTTTTTAAAAAGGTCTAGAGTAGTGATATAATCAAGTACAGTAAGATTTATAAATAGGTTAATATTCTTTACTAGTATTGGTCGCTTGTTGATTAGATCAGACATGTCAAAAACCATCGGTTTTTGAGCACATTAGAAACTTTCTGAAAGTTTCCAATGTTTCTTCGGGTCTGATGAAAGATAGGTATCCAGCGTATTAGTGCGTGAGAAAAATTAAGATGGCAAAAGAAACAGTTGAAGTCATGGTTGAAGGTGGAAAAGCTACAGCTGCGCCACCATTAGGTCCTGCTTTAGGTCCGATGGGTGTTAATATCGGCGAAGTAGTTGCTAAGATTAATGATCAGACTAAAGCTTTTGCTGGGATGAAAGTTCCTGTTAAGGTTATAATTGATAAAGATACTAAATCATTTGAGATTGAGATTGGAACACCGCCTACTTCTCAGTTATTGAAGAAAGAGGCTGGTATTGAGAAAGGTTCTGGAAATCCATTAGAGGATAAGGTTGCTGATGTTCTTATTGAGCAGATAATCAAGATAGCTAAGATGAAAGAAACTGCTTTACTTGGCAAGACTTTGAAAGATAAGATTAATGAAGTTGTTGGAACTTGTAATTCTATGGGTATTTTAGTTGAGGGGAAACCTGCTATGGATGCTACTAAAGAAATCAATGAAGGTAAGTTTGATGAAGAGATCAGGACAGAGAAGACTGAACTTTCTGCAGAAGAAAAAGCTAAGCTGGAAGAAGAGAAGAAGAAATTAGCAGCTGAGATTGAGCAGAGAAGAACAGAGTTTGAAACTAAGGCTAAAACAATAATGACTCAGATGGAAGGTCAGGAAAAAGGAAAGATTAAGGCTAAACTTAAGGAAGCTGGAATACCAGATGCTATGATAAAAGAATTATTACCTGCAGAGGTTGTTGCTGCTGATGGCAAACCTGCTGAAGGAGCTGATGGCAAACCTGCTGAAGGAGCTGCTGCACCTGCTGCTGAAGCTGAAAAACCTGCTGCTGAGAAGAAATAATAATTATATTTTATTACTTTTTTTAATTTCTATATTTAATTCTTTTAATATTTCTAGAATTCTTTGTTTTTCTTTTCCTAATCCTTTCCAGTCTAGTAATATGAAATCTGGTTTTGGGGTTGTCTTATCTATTGCTTGTTGAATTAATTCTTTACTTAGGTTTCCTAGATTATGTTTTGGGCAGATATGACCTATAGCAATGTCTGTTTTTAGTAGTCTTCTATTGAATGTGTTTGCATAATGTGGGCCGCCAATACCTACAGCTATTTGGTAATTGTTTTTGTTGTTCATTATGTCGTCTATTTTGTTTAGTAAGTTTAAGATGACGTTTGCTATAATATTTCCTGCTTCTTGATTTTTCCAGTTTTCTTCATTAGAGCCTATTTCAATGAACATACAGGGTTTTTCAAGATATGGTCCATGGTGTGTAACTTCTAATGTTATCTCGTTGTCTATGTCTTTACCTAATTGGTTTAATTCTAAGAATGCTTCTTTTAGTAGAATTGCAGGGGCTATGCATAATTGTTTATCTTTTCCACCTGCTTCTGCTTTGCTCCAATTTCCTGGAGCATGACAGCTTAAGGAGTTGACACCTTTTGCTGATTGGTGTTTTGTAGCGAATATGAATAGGTCTGCTTCTATTTCTTTATCTAGATTTTCGTTGTAGATTGATTCTTTTTCTACTTTGTATAATGTTGCGTTTAGTTTTTTTAGGTCTGCTTTTTCTAAGAATGATGATATGTTCATTCCTGCAGGGTCTTTTTTTGAAACTATTATTGCTGTTTGCATATATTGTTGTTTTTATTATATGTATAAAAATGTTACTAGTTTATTTTAACTAGTGACATATGTTATTACCTTATACATTGATTTTCTTATAGGAACATTTAAATATAAGTAAATAAATAAGTATAATAATAAGTATATTTTGAAGAATGGTTAAAGTAGAGTTTAAGAGAAAGTTGTATCAGCGTGGATCTAGTTTTGAGACTACGATTCCTATGCCACTTCTATTTGCTTTGAATAAGGATAAACGGCATAATGTTGTTTTTTTATTTGATGATGAGGCTAATAAGTGGTATGTTAAATTTGAGGAGATTGAAAAAAGATCTATCGAACAAAAACTAGGTGAGTAAGATGTACTATAAAGAAAATAAGGTATTGTATAAGGAATTAAAAACTTCCAGTAATGGATTGAGTTCAAGTGAGGCTAAAAAGAGAATAAATCAATATGGTCTTAATGAGATAAAAGAGAAAGAAGGGATATCCCCATTAAAGATATTCATAAGTCAGTTTCATAATTTTATTATCTATATTTTATTGGTTGCCTTGATTGTTTCTATATTTGTTGGAGAGAAGATAGATGCTATTGTTATTGGTGCTATATTGGTCTTGAATGCAGTACTTGGTTTTATTCAGGAGTATAAAGCTGAAAAAGCAATTGAAGCCTTGAAAAAGATGGCTTCGTTGAAAGCAAAGGTACTTAGAGATGGAAAAGAGCAAAAGATTGATGCTTCTCAATTAGTTCCAGGAGATATTATTATATTGGAAACGGGCGATAAGGTTCCTGCTGATGCTCGGTTGATTGAGGTAATAAATCTGCAAACACAGGAAGCGGCATTGACTGGGGAATCTGTTCCAGTTAAGAAAGAGTTAGTGGTTTTAGATGAGAAGACTCCTGTTGCAGATAGGATCAATATGGTTTTTTCTTCTACAATTGTTACTAAGGGCAGGGCAAGAGCTTTAATCGCTTCTACTGGGATGAATACTGAGATCGGAAAGATCGCTGAGATGATTCAGACAACAGAAACTGTATTAACTCCATTACAAATAAAATTAAAACAACTTGGAAAATTTATGGGGATTGCTGTTATAATAATAGCAGTAGTTGTTTTTTTAGTTGGGTTATTGAAAGCAGAGCTTTCTCCTATTGAGATGTTTATCGCTTCAGTTGCGTTAGCGGTTGCTGCTATCCCTGAGGGATTGCCTGCTGTAGTTACAATTTCTCTTGCTCTTGGTGTTCAGAGAATGATCAAAAGAAATGCTTTGGTAAGGAAGCTGCCTTCTGTCGAGACTTTAGGTTCAACTACTGTGATATGTTCTGATAAAACTGGGACGTTAACCTGTAATGAAATGACTGTTCGGAAAATGTATTTTAATAATAATATAATTGATGTTAGTGGTGAAGGTTATTTAACAAAAGGGGATTTTAAGATAGATGATAGAGAAGTAAATGCAAAAGATCTTTCTTTATTGCTTCAGGTAGGGGCATTATGTAATGATTCTAAATTAGAGAAAAAAGAGAATATTGGAGATCCGACTGAGATTGCATTAGTTGTTTCTGCAGCTAAAGCTGGGTTAGATAAAGACCTGCTTGATCGTAAATACCATAGAATTGGGGAGATACAGTTTACTTCTGAACGGAAGATTATGTCTACTTTTCATAAGATAGGTGGTAAGAAGACTATCTATACAAAGGGGGCCCCTGATGTTATTCTTAATTCATGCAATAGGATATTGGTAAATGGTAAGATAAAAAAACTGAATAAATTACAAAAAAAGAAAATATTAGCAATTAATGATAAGTTTGCAGAAGGTGCTTTACGTGTTTTGGGCTTTGCTTATAATGAAGGGGCATTAACTGAGAAGAATCTTATCTTTATAGGGTTACAGGCGATGATGGATCCTGCAAGACCTGAGGTAAGACTGGCTATTGAGCAGAGCAAGAAAGCAGGCATTAAGGTTGTGATGATCACTGGGGATCATATTGTTACAGCAAAAGCAATTGCTAAAGAATTAGGTATTGAAGGAAATGCAATCGAAGGGAAGGATCTTGATAAGATAAAAGATCTGAAGAAGCATGTTGAGACTGTAAATATATATGCAAGGGTTAATCCAGAACATAAATCTAAGATCTTAGAGGCGCTTCGCAAGAATGGGCATATAATCGCTATGACTGGGGATGGTGTTAATGATGCTCCTGCTTTGAAAAAAGCAGATATTGGGGTAGCTATGGGTATTACAGGGACGGATGTCAGTAAAGAAGCTTCTGATATGATATTAGTAGATGATAATTTTGCTTCCATAGTCAATGCTATTGAGGAAGGGAGATCTATCTATAGCAATATCAAGAAATTTGTCGAGTATCTTTTGAGTTCTAATCTTGGTGAGGTATTGACTATATTTGTTGCTATAATGCTATCTGGTTTTTTTGGAAATGCCTTACCTTTACTTGCCATACATATCTTGTGGATCAATTTGGTTACAGATGGTTTTCCTGCTTTGGCTTTAGGTGTTGAGCCTGTTGAAAAAGGACTTATGGACAAGCCACCTAGACATCCTAAGGAGAGAATATTATCTGAGTACATAATCGTAAGAATGGCTTTGATAGGTGTTATAATGATGGCTGGGACTTTATTTATGTTTAAATGGTATCTGCCAAAAGGGGTTGTTTATGCACAGACAATGGCTTTTACAACTTTGATGATGTTCCAGATGTTCAATGTGCTTAATTGCAGGTCTGAAGATAATTCATTGTTTAAGGTAGGGGTGTTTTCTAATATGTGGCTTATTGGTGCTATGGCAATATCTATCTTATTACAGGTAGCTGTTATACATACCCCACTTGCTTCTTTGTTTAAGACAGTTCCTTTGACATTGATCGATTGGGGTTATGTTGTTTTTGTTTCATCGTCTGTGTTTATAGGGATTGAAATATTGAAGTTTGTCAGAAGATTACACAAGGTGAATGTATGATAGATCAAATAATAAGTCAGATAAATACCTTAAATCCACTGACTTTTAATATCATAGTAGTTGTGATTTCTTTGGCTATGGTCATTAAGTCATCTGACTTAGTTGTTTATAGTATTTCAGATTATGCCAGAAAATTAGGCATATCTGATTATCTTATCGGGTTTTTGGTCCTTTCTATTGGTACTTCATTGACTGAGTTGGTTGCAGCAATTACAGGCGCTACTGCTAATCAGGGGGGGATTGTTTTTGGTGCTGTGCTTGGGTCTAGTTTGTTTAAGTTTCCCATACTAGGGTTATTGTTATTAATCTCTTTTAATATTAAGATGAAAGAGAGCATAGTCAGTACTAGCCCTATATCTACGTTGTTTGTTATAGTTTTTCCTTTGATTTTGCTTCTAGATGGGCAGATATCCAGATCTGAAGGGGTTTTGCTTATTGGTACTTTTTTTCTCTATATAGTCCGGCTTTGGAGGGTTGAAGGGGAGCTAGGCAAGATGAAGGAGGATGTCAAGTTTAAAACTATCTGGAAAGATGTTCTTATATTTAGTATAGCACTTGGTGTTTTGCTTTTTTCAGCCAGACAGCTGGTATTTTCTTCAATAAGCATATCTCAATTATTGAATATTTCCCCTTATATTGTTGGTCTTGTGATTATCGGTATCGGTGCTTCTGCTCCAGAGTTTACTGTCCAGTTTAAATCTATAAGGAAACATAGGCAGAATATCGCTTTTGGAAATGTACTTGGATCATTAGTTGCCAATTCAGTTTTTGTTTTAGGGGTAGCTGCCGTTGTTAGGCCTATTTTTATTCAGTCTTCTGCG
>CAZTWQ010000017.1:0-5251 GCA_964618315.1 uncultured Methanosarcinales archaeon | reverse complement strand
ATTTTTAAATGGTTTAGAAATCTTTGATTTCTAAAACTTTATGAACTAAGGAAATTTTGTCTATCTTCATAAATTTACAAAATTTCTTGTTTTAATGAATTATGAAAAAGGAATATCTTGATGAATTGGTGGGTTTGATAAAATCAAAGAAACCTTCTAAGATTACGTTGTCTAAGATAAAGGTGAGGCTGTGTAAAAAGCATAAATTGAAAAAGATTCCTACTGATATTGAGGTATTGTTGAATGTTTCTGTTAAAGATTTAGTTAAGGTTAAGAAATATCTGCTTTCAAAGCCTACTCGAACTATATCTGGTGTTGCTGTTTGTGCGATTATGACAAAGCCTTATCCCTGCCCTCATGCTAAAAAAGGGGTTGGTCCTTGTTTGATGTGTCCTGGCGGTCCTGATTCTGTTTTTGGTTCAGTTCCACAGTCATATACTGGGAAGGAGCCAGCTACTCGTCGAGCTATAAGAAATAATTATGATCCATATTTGCAGGTCATGAATAGATTAGAGCAGTATACTGTTCAAGGGCATATTCCTGATAAGTTAGAATTGATCATTATGGGTGGTACGTTTATTTCATTTCCTAAGGGGTATAGGGATAATTATGTGATGTATGCTTTCAAAGCTATGAATGATTTTTCTTCATTGTTTTTTAAGAAAGGCAAGCTTGATCTTGTAAAGTTTAAGGAATTCTTTGAGCTGCCTGGAGATATATATGATAATGATAGGATGAAACGAGTGCATAAAAGATTGTTATTTATTAAAAATATTAATGGTAAGGGGCTATCTAGTGAGAAATATAATAAGGAATTAATTAATGAAATAGTATCTAATTTGGAAAGTAATAAAAAATATAATACAAGATTAATCAATGAAAAAATTAATAAAAAACTAATCAATAAACTAATATCTAATAATAAAATATCAATTAATAAATTAATAAATAATAAAAAAACAATATCTTTAGAGAAAGAACAATTAAGAAATGAAACTTCTAGCATTAGGTGTGTTTCTTTGGTTATTGAAACAAGACCTGATTATGCTAAACTTAAACAGGCAAATGAGATGCTTAGGTTAGGGTGCACTAAGGTTGAGTTAGGTGTGCAGACAATTTATAATGATGTTTTGGATAAAATTAAGAGGGGGCATACTGTTGAAGATTCAATAGAATCTACTATGATTCTAAAAGATTTGGGATTTAAGATAAATTATCATATGATGCTTGGTTTACCTGGTGTTAATAGGAAAAGAGATATTGTTTCATTGGAATCGCTTTTTGGTTTTGAGGAGTTTCAGCCTGATATGTTAAAGTTATACCCCTGCATGGTATTGAAGGGAACAAAGTTGTATGAATTATGGAAGAATAAGAAATATAAGCCTTTGACTACTAAGCAGGCTGCCTTGCTTATTGCTGAGTTCAAGTCTATTGTTCCTGAGTTTTGCAGGATTATGCGTGTTCAAAGGGATATCCCTACATTTATGACTGAGTCTGGTGTTGATAAAACTAATCTGAGGCAGTATGTTCAGGAGATAATGAAGAAAAAGAAATTAAAGTGCAGATGTATCAGGTGCAGAGAACCTAAATTGCAGAAAGTTTCTAAGAAAGTGGGGATTATTGAGATGCATTATCATGCTTCTGGGGGCAATGAGTTTTTTATCTCTGCTGAGGATGTTAAGAATGATATAATATTGGGTTTTTGCAGATTAAGGTTTCCTCATTCTTTTTTAAGGAAAGAGATAACAACAGAGTCTGCTTTGATAAGGGAATTGCATGTTTATGGTGAAGCTGTCCAGATTGGCGGTAAAGGGAAGATACAGCATAAAGGTATTGGGAAGAAACTAGTTGAGAAAGCTGAAGAAATGGCTA
The DNA here is from genome assembly GCA_964618315.1 of uncultured Methanosarcinales archaeon. Lineage (GTDB taxonomy): Archaea > Nanobdellota > Nanobdellia > Woesearchaeales > JACPBV01 > CAZTWQ01. Next base: position 3,379 of record CAZTWQ010000017.1, on the reverse strand, counting down.
AGATGTATTTTAAGGATAAGATTGTCGTGATATCTGGTGTAGGTGTCAGAGAATATTTTAAGAAATTAGGTTATAATAAAGAGGGACCATATATGGTCAAGAAATTATGAAACAAGAAGTCAAGTTTAAAGATAAATTTATAGAAAGGTATTCTTCTTTGACAGATTGGGAAACTTTTAGAGAGATTTCTTTGACTTACTTGCGTAGGTCTATTCGAATTAATACTTTGAAGATTTCTATTTCTGAGTGTAAGAGAAGGTTGAATGAGCAGAAATGGAACCTGAAACAGGTGCCTTGGTGCAAGGAAGGATTTTGGGTTGAGCATTCTGAAGGGAGGAGAGATATTGGGAACACTATAGAGCATCAGTTAGGTTATTATTATGTTCAGGAAGCTGCTTCTATGATTCCACCTGTTGTTTTAGATCCTAAGCCTGAGGAGGTTATCCTTGATATGTGTTCTGCTCCTGGTTCAAAAGCAACTCAGATTGCACAGTATATGGATAATAAGGGCATATTGATTGCTAATGATTATCAGGGATTAAGGTTACAGCCTTTAGGAATTAATATGCAGAGAATGGGTATAAATAATACCTTGATAACTTTGCAGGAAGGTCGATTTTTTAAGAATTCTGCTATAGAGTTTGACAGGATATTAGTAGATGCACCATGTTCAGGGACGGGAACTATACGTAAGTCATTTAAGACCATAGGGATATGGAATCCTAATGCTATAAGGAGATTATGCGGACAGCAGAGACAGTTGATTGAGACTGCTTTTTGTATTTTGAAGAAAGGTGGTGTGATGGTCTATTCTACTTGTTCTTTAGAACCTGAAGAAGATGAGCAGGTTGTCAGTTCTCTTTTAGAGAAACATAGTGATGCTAAGCTGGAAGACATAGAATTGGAGATTAAAAGGTCAGAACCTGTTATTAGTTTTGAAGGTAAAGAATATGATCCTTCTGTTAAGAAATGTTTAAGGTTATGGCCTCAGGATAATGATACTGAGGGATTCTTCGTATCAAAGATACGAAAAATCTGATTCTTTTTCAAAAGATATTTAAATAGTGAAATAAAAATAGCTATATTATAAAAAAGGTGATTATTATGATAAATGTCGCAATCAATGGTTTTGGTCGTATTGGCAGGTTAGTTCTTAGGGCTGGTATTAATAATAAAAATATAAGATTTGTTGGTATTAATGACCTTACTGATTCTTGCACATTAGCTTCTTTGTTGAAATGGGATTCTGTCCATGGAAAATTTAATGGTAAGATTGATGCAAAGAAAAATGCTATTGTTGTGAATGGGAAAGGGATTAAAGTTAGTGCTGAAAAAGATCCAAGAAGATTGCCCTGGAAAAAACTTAAAGTAGATGTTGCAATGGAGTGTACTGGCAGGTTTAGAACTTTTGACGATTGTAAGATGCATCTGAAATCAGGTGCTAAGAAAGTGTTGTTAAGTGCTCCTCCAAAAGGGGATAAGCCAATAAAACAGATTGTTATGGGTGTTAATCATAAGGAATATAATGGGGAAGATGTTGTTTCTAATGCTTCTTGTACTACAAATTGTTTTGCTCCTATGGCTAAGATAATCAATGATAATTATGGTATCATTGATGGTGTTATGACTACTGTGCATTCTTATACTAATGATCAAAGTATATTAGATGGGCCACATAGTGATCTTAGGAGGGCAAGGTCTGCTGCTTTGAATATCATTCCTACTTCTACTGGTGCTGCAAAGGCAATAGGGGAAGTTATTCCAGAATTGAAAGGAAAATTAATCGGATCATCTATTAGAGTTCCTACTCCCGATGGTTCTTTGTGTCATTTTGTTGCAGAGCTTGAGGGTAAGAGGAATCTTTGTATAACTGATGAAGTAAATGCACTGTTTAAGAAGATGGCTGCTGCTAAATATAAGGGGATTTTAGAATATTCAGATGAGGCTTTGGTTTCTGCAGATGTTGTCGGAAATTCACATTCTTGCTTATTTGATTCACAATTGACAACCTGCGTTGGAAATAACCTGATAGTTACAGGATGGTATGACAATGAATGGGGATTTTCCAATCGTATGGTCGACATGATTAAGTTGATGGTGAAATAGTACTATTCATTTTTAGAAATCTTTTTATATAACTTATTTCTCTTTTTCTATTGAGGTGGATTGTATGATTTTAGAAACTGTGTTAATTATAAGTGTTTTGTCTTTAGTTTTTGCAATATATCAAGCTGTTAAGGTTATGAAAAGGTCGCCCGGTAATGATAAGATGCAGGAGATATCTGAGCTTATACATAATGGGGCTATGACATTCTTGAATAAAGAGTATATTATATTGTTTGTGTTTGTGGCTGTTGTTACAGCTGCTCTGTACCATTTTATTGGTCAGAATATTGCTATGGCTTTTGTTGTTGGAGCTATATTCTCTGCTGTTGCAGGAAATATTGGTATGAGAATTGCGACTAAGGCTAATTCCCGGGCAGCAGAAGGTGCTAGGAAATCATTGAATGATGGCTTAAAAGTAGCTTTTGATTCAGGAACAGTAATGGGATTGTGTGTTGTTGGTCTTGGTTTACTTGGTGTATCTATTCTTTATTTGGTTTTTGGTGATCCTAATATTATCTATGGTTTTGGTTTTGGCGCTTCTTCAATCGCTTTGTTTGCAAGAGTTGGTGGGGGCATATATACAAAAGCAGCAGATGTTGGTGCTGATCTTGTTGGAAAGATTGAAGCAGGGATACCTGAAGATGATCCAAGGAATCCAGCTGTTATCGCTGACAATGTTGGAGATAATGTTGGAGATATAGCTGGGATGGGTGCAGATCTGTTTGAGAGTTATGTTGATTCTATAATAGCTGCAATGGTTATTGGAACTGGTATTTTAATAACAACTAATGTAGCAAAAGGATATGTTGTTTTGCCTTTGGTTTTAGCTGCTTTAGGTATTGTTTCTTCTGTTATTGGAACATTCTTTGTAAGGGTTACAAAAGGAAAAGCACAGCATGCACTTGATAAAGGTATCTGGAGTGCATCAGTTATTATGGGTGTATTGTCATTTTTTGTCATTGGATGGATTATACCAAATTCACATGGATTAGGTGTCTTTTATTCGATGCTTGCTGGATTGACTGCGGGAGTACTTGTTGGGTTGTCTACTGAATATTATACATCTGATCATAGGAGACCTACACAAGAAGTTGCAGAAGCAGCTAAGACTGGTGCTGGTACTAATCTGATTCAGGGATTGTCTGTTGGTATGGTGTCTACATTAATTCCAGTACTTGTTGTATGTGCTGCAATTTTAGTTTCATATCATTATTCAGGATTGTATGGTATTGCAATAGCTGCAGTTGGCATGCTTTCTACATTAGGGATTACA
>CAZTWQ010000016.1:0-29781 GCA_964618315.1 uncultured Methanosarcinales archaeon | reverse complement strand
TATGTTTAAATAGATATACATAAAATTTATAAATACCTTGAAAACCCATATTATGGGGATTATATATAATATATAATAATACACTAAATTAATTATTGGAGGAAGTTAAAATGGCAAAAAAATGGGTTTATAGTTTTGATGAAGGTAAGAAAGAGTTAAAAGAATTGTTAGGTGGAAAAGGGGCTAATTTAGCTGAAATGACTAATCTAGGTGTACCTGTGCCGCCAGGATTTACTTGTACTACTGAAGCTTGTGATGAGTATTCTAAACTGGGAAAAAAATACCCTGAGGGGATGTGGGATCAGGTTGAAACAAAGCTTGCAGAGCTTGAGAAAAAGATGAATGCAAAGCTAGGTGATCCTGAAGATCCGTTACTTGTTTCTGTTAGGTCAGGTGCAGCTGTATCTATGCCTGGTATGATGGATACTGTACTTAATCTAGGATTGAATGATCAATCAGTTTTAGGCTTAGCTAAGAAAACTGGTGATGAGAAGTTTGCTTATGATGCTTATAGAAGATTTATCAACATGTTTGGGGATGTTGTTATGGGTGTTGAGCATAAATATTTTGAAGAAGTTCTTGAGGATGCAAAGAAAACTAAAGGTGTTGAACTAGACATAGATCTAGAGGCAGAAGATTGGAAAAAAGTATGTGAAGGTTATAAAGAAGTTGTCCAAAAACATGCTGGAAAAATGTTCCCAGAAGATCCTAAAGAACAATTGAAGATGGGTATTGATGCTGTATTTGGAAGCTGGAATAGCAAGAGAGCTATTGCTTATAGAAGGATAAATCATATTATAGGTTTACTGGGGACTGCAGTTAATGTTCAGACTATGGCATTCGGTAATATGGGTGATACTAGTGGAACAGGAGTTTGCTTTACAAGGAACCCATCTACTGGAGAGAATAAGTTTTATGGTGAGTATTTGATGAATGCTCAGGGAGAAGATATTGTTGCAGGTATAAGAACTCCAAAACATATTGAAGAATTAGATAAACAGATGCCAGAGAATTATAAAGAGTTAGTTGCTATCTATCAAAAGTTAGAGAAACACTATAAAGATATGCAAGATATGGAATTTACAATCCAAGAAGGCAAGTTGTTTATTTTGCAGACAAGAACTGGTAAGAGAACAACTGCTGCTGCTTTAAGAATGGCTATTGAGATGGAAAAAGAAGGATTAATCAATAAGAAAGAAGCTGTTCTTAGGATTGATCCTGTACAACTTGATCAGTTATTACATAAGACCTTAGATCCTATTGCAAAGGGAAAAGCTGAAGTAATAGCTAAGGGATTGCCTGCTTCTCCTGGTGCTGCTGTTGGAAAGGTTGTTTTTACAGCAGATAGAGCACATGAGCTTGCACAAGAAGGTGAGAAGGTAGTTCTTACTAGAACTGAAACATCACCCGAAGATATTGAGGGAATGAATGCTGCAATTGGTATTTTGACTTCTACTGGTGGTATGACTTCACATGCAGCTGTAGTTGCAAGGGGTATGGGTAAGCCATGCGTTGCTGGTTGTGCTGATGCTATTATTGATGAATCTGTAGGTGTTTGTAAGATTGGTGATCTAGAGCTGAAGGAAGGAGATTATCTTACACTAGATGGAGCTACAGGGGAAGTTATCAAGGGACAGGTTCCTGTTGTTGATCCTGAACTTTCAGGTAATTTTGAGAAATTGATGGAATGGGCTGATGAGTTTAGGAAATTGACTGTTAAGACAAATGCAGATACACCTAAAGATGCACAAGTTGCTAAAGATTTTGGAGCACAGGGTATTGGTTTATGCAGAACAGAGCACATGTTTTTTGAAGGAGAAAGAATCAAAGCAGTTAGAGAAATGATACTTTCTGAAGATCTAGAAGGTAGGAAAAAAGCTTTGGCAAAGATAGAACCTATGCAGAAAGAAGACTTTAAAGGATTGTTTAAGGTTATGGATAATCTACCTGTTATTATCAGGTTGTTAGATCCACCATTACATGAGTTTTTGCCTAAAGAAGATGAAGATATTAAGACAATGGCTACTGAACTTGGTGTTGATGAGAAGAAAATTAAGGAAATGATTGCTAGCCTACATGAGTTTAATCCGATGCTTGGGTTTAGAGGATGTAGATTAGGTGTAAGGTATCCTGAAATCTCAGAGATGCAGGCAAGAGCAATATTAAATGCTTATCTTGAATGTAAATCAGAAGGAGTTAAGGCAGTACCTTGGATAGAAGTTCCTTTAGTCGGCAATGTTAAAGAATATCTTATCATAAAAGAGATTGTTGATAAGGTTGCTGAAGAGCTTAATGTTAAGAGGGGGGAAGATTATTTGATGGGAACTATGATTGAGGTTCCTAGAGCAGCATTAACTTCTGATGAGATCGCTTCTGAGGTTGATTTTATGAGCTTTGGAACTAATGACCTTACACAGATGACATGTGGTTTTTCTAGAGATGATGCAGGTAAGTTCTTAAAGCCTTATGTAGAAGAAGCAGGAATCTATGACAGGGATCCTTTCCAAAGCATTGATCAAACTGGTGTTGGAAAGATAATGGATCTTTGTGTTAAGAATGCAAAAAAAGTCAATCCTAAGATAGAGTTTGGGATTTGTGGTGAACATGGTGGAGAACCAGAATCAGTTAAGTTTTGTCATAGGATAGGACTTGATGATGTTAGCTGCTCACCATATAGAGTTCCTATTGCAAGATTGGCAGCAGCTCAGGCAGCTTTAGAAGAAGAAAAGAAATAATTTATTTCTTATTTTTTTATTGTTTTTAACTAACGACATATTTAAATACCAACTTAAAACTCTAATTCTTGAAAAAATGAATGAAGAAAAAGTCAGCTTGTTGATTGATAAGATTATTTGGGAGAAGTTTAGAAGATATTGTGCTGCAAATGCATTTAAGATTTCTGCTAAAGTTCAGCTTTTATTGGAAGAGGAGATAGAGAAGGGTCCAAAGACCAAAAATCTGATAGAAGTGTTTAAGGAGATAATGGAGAAAGGGGTTAGTAAAGACTTGATTGAATCAAAACAGACTAATATTGCTAGTATAAACAATGATCAGGGTAAACAGATGAATACCAATAACCCTCAAAATACCAATAACACAATAAATGCCAATAACACTCAAAATACCAATAACCCTCAAAATACCAATAACACTCAAAATACCAATAACTCTCAAAATACTAATAACTCAATAAATACTAATAATCAATATAATGGTGTAAATAATGAAAATTCAAACAATATAACTTTGACTGCAAATGCAAAAACTCAAGATAAAAACAAAGAACAAAACAACACGACAAAAGATAATAAAAATCCTAAAATGATTGGATTTCAGGTTCCAACTATTGATCAGCTTATGACAAAAAAAGAACAATAATCATTATTCTTCAGAACATAGATTATGTAATGTTTGAAATGCTTTTAAGACATCTTTACCATCTACAATGATTATATGTTCATTAGCACATATCAGGGCATCGATGATACTTATATTGTTCTGGGCAAGTTCATTAGAGACAGTGGAAAATACACCAGGCGTCTTCTCGAGCCATTTAGGGTATACTAATTCTAACATGCTGAGGTCATTATCAGAATCTATTATGTCGCTTTTCTTAAAAGCATCAGTCATCTTCTTAAGGCTTTTCTTATCGAATATGATCTTAAAAAGTTTAGCACCTTCGAGTATCCTTAAAACATCGCCTTTTTCATAATTTATTCCTGGAAGGATCTGGCCTAATCTGGAAGTTACTGCTTCGTTTTTTTTCAAAGAAAGAGAAGCCATTCTTGTAAGTGTCCTTATCTCTGCTTTTCTCAATAAGGAATAGACACTTACAACTCCTTTTTCTTTGATAGGCCCTACATTATACCTTCTTATAGCGCTTATTACAGAATCTATCGAGGCAATTATCTTATAATTGTTGATAATATAATTTGCAACTGCTCTAACGTTCAATAGACCTCTTGATATGTCTTTTTTTATTGCCATGTCTGTATCGATAACTTTCCATACAAATTCCCTTATATTGTTTATTTTTCTATGGGTCATACTTAGTAGAAATGTGTCATATTTTATAAATTTAACTGATTTTTGTCAAATATTTGCTTTTTATGATAAATATGTCAAATACTTTTTAAAGGATTGTCATTATGCTATCTAGGGATGGTTGATATAATACCTTTTAATGGCATAACTTATAATAAAGAAAAGATAAGTGATTTTTCTAGAGTTATCACCCCCCCAAATGATGTGATATCAAAAGAAGTAAAACAAGAACTGATAGATCAATCTGATTTTAATTTTGTCAAACTGATCCTGCCTGATGGCAATGGGGATAAATATGAGAATTCTGCTAAACTTCTGAAAGAATGGGTTCAGGAAGAAGTATTGGCGAAAGATGATGAAGAAACAATATACATATATTCTGAAAGTTACATTATAGATGGGAAAATGTTTGGTAGAACAGGATTTATGACTTTGATAAAACTAGAAGATCTTGGAAATGGAGTACTACCACACGAAAAGATTCTGGAAAAAGACCTAAAAGATAGGATTGAACTGATAAAAACTACAAAAGCAAATTTTGGAGTTCCATTTGTGCTTTATGATGATAAGCAAAAGATAATTGATGAAATAGTAGGAAAAGAGATTGAGGGAAAAGAACCTTATATCAATTTTACTGATAAAAAAAATGTAACTCATAAGCTTTGGAAAGTATCAAATAAAAAAGCGATAATGAAGATACAAGAAGAGATGAAACAATATCGATGTGTTATAGCTGACGGCCACCATAGGTATACTTCAGAACTCAAGGTAAAAGAGATGCTAGAAGATACAGAAGGTGCTAAATATGGTTTACTTTGCTTTGTTAACTCATTCAATGAAGGTATGATAATCCTGCCGACTAATAGGGTAGTATTTGGATTAGAAAATATCGATATGGGGGAAGTAATCGAACAATTAAATGAATATTTTGAGGTTGAAGAAATTGGCGATATAGAAGAACTTGCAAAAAAAGTTTCTGAAACAAAGATAATGATAGATAAAACGACCAATCTAAAAAATCATGTCTTTGGGGTTTATAGCAATCTGAACAATAAGGGCTATCTTTTAAGCCTTAAAGACGTAAATATATTAGATTCAATCATGCCTGGCAAAACAGATATATACCAAAAATTAGATATTAATATACTTCATAAGATAATAATAGAGAAGATACTAGGTGTATCTGAGGAAAAGCAAAAAAACAGGGAAAATATTGATTTTATAAAAGGAAATGAGGAGACTGTGGCTAAAATGCAGGACAAAGAGATACAGTTTGCATTCTTTGTAAATCCACCTTTGATGAGGGAAGTGTTCCTTACTGCAAGAGCTGGAGAGACGATGCCTCAAAAATCGACATATTTTTATCCTAAGGTATTTTCAGGATTAGTAATATATGATATGGATAGTATTTGATTAAATTAAATGGAGGGGAAATAAATGGCAAACAAATTATTTATACCTGGACCAACTGAAGTAAGAAAAGAAATATTGGAAGCTATGGCAACACCTCAAATAGGCCATAGGACTCAGGAATTCAAGGATATATTCGGAAGTTTAAAGCCGACCCTGCAGGAATTGTTCGGAACAAATAATGATGTATTATTATCTACATCAACAGGATCAGGCTTTTGGGAAGCTGCTTCAAGATGTTGTGTTGATAAAAAAGTGATGCATGCTATAAATGGAGCATTCTCAAAGAAATGGGCTGCTTTGTCAGAAAGATGTGGCAAAGAGGTTATCAAGGTAAATTTTGACTGGGGTAAAGGTGTTGATGCTGCTGAGATTGACAAAGCTCTATCTGAAAACGATGTTGAAGCTTTTTGTATGGTGCACAATGAGACATCTACAGGTGTCATGTCAAACCTGAAAGAGATATCTGAAGTTATGAAAAAACACCCAGATGTATTATGGTTAGTCGATGCAGTAAGTTGTTTTTCAGGAGTGCCGATAGGCGTAGACGAATTAGGTATAGATTTCTGTCTTTCATCATCACAAAAAGCACTGGCATTACCTAGTGGGATTGCAGTAGCAGCAGTATCGCAAAGATGCTATGATAAAGCAGAGAAAGTAGATGGCAAGGGTTATTATTTCGATATTTTAGAGCTAAAAAAGATGTACGACAAAGACCAGACTCCTTATACATTTTCGATAAGCCACCTATACGCCCTGCAGAAACAGCTTGAAAGGATAAAGCAGGAAGGGGTAGAGCAAAGGTTCAAAAGGCATAAAGACATGGCAGAATGGGTAAGGAACTGGGGAAAGGAACAAGGATTTGGATTATTTGCAGAAGATGGTTGCAGGTCTGATACTGTGACTTGTTTTGTAAACACAAAAGATGTTGATTTTAAGGACATAAAAAAAGACATGGCAACTAAAGGCTACAGTATGGATTCTGGATATGGGAAATTGAACAAGAAGCTTGAAGAAGAAGGTAAGAATCTTACGTTTAGAATACCCCATATGGGTGATATTACATTAGATGAAATAAAAGAATTTACAAAAGAGCTTGAAAGTTATTTTAGATAAAAAATAAACCAAGGTGATAAAATGAAAATTTTAATTCCAGACAAAGTTAATGATAAAGCAACTGAAATATTGAAGCAAGCTGGTTTTGAGGTAGAGAACAAACCAGGTATATCTGTAGAGGAACTGACTACTATATGTTCTGATGCAGATGCAATGATTGTCAGAAGTGGAGTTAAGATAACAAAAGAAGTTCTTGATGCTGCAACTAATCTAAAGATAGTTGTAAGGGCTGGAGTTGGTTATGATAATATTGATGCAGAATATGCTGCAACAAAAGGGATTATTGTTGAAAACACACCCTTTGGAAACACAAATGCGGCAGCAGAACATACATTAATAATGCTTATGATGTTAGCAAAACATGTGATTCATGCAAATATAGAACTAAAAGGTGGAGTCTGGGACAGGAAGAAATACAAAGGAACAGAACTAAAGGGAAAAATATTAGGGATTATTGGTTTAGGTAATGTCGGCAAGAAAGTAGCTAAGGTTGCTAATGCATTAGAGATGGATGTAATCGGATCTGACCCATTTGTAGATGAAGCAGGTATGAAAGAGATTGGAGTTAAGAAGTCAGAATTTGAAGATGTACTTAAATTATCAGACTATATAACAGTCCACGTCCCATTAACAGATAAAACAAAAGACATGATTTCAGATTCTCAATTCTCGATGATGAAAGATTGTGTTAAAATAATAAATGTAGCTCGTGGTGGGGTTGTAAACGAAGATGCTCTTGAGAAAGCTCTTGAATCTGGAAAGGTTTCTTCTGCAGCATTGGATGTTTACTCAGCAGAACCGCCAGTATGCAAATCATTGATAGGTTTAGATAAAGTTATATGCACACCACATTTAGGAGCATCAACAAAAGAAGCTCAAGTTAATGTTGCGATAGATGCAGCTAATCAGATAGTTTCTGCATTAAAAGAAGGTAAGATAACTGCTTGTGTTAATGGTGTTAAGGAAGTTAAAACCAGTTAAATATTTATACTAGTAGATAACAATTGAGAGTATGGTTGAGTTCACAGTTTTAGTTGCATCAGTTGGAGTTGGATTATTGTTATTAGCTTTTTTTCTAAATCTGTTTAAGATTTTAACTTATGATAGTAAATCGTATATAATTATGAATATTTTTGGAGCAGGAATAGCTTGTTATGCATCAATATTGATTGGATTTATCCCTTTTGTAATTCTAGAAGGAACTTGGGCTATAGTTGCGCTTATTGGTTTGATAAAGCTTTATAGGAGATAAAGCGCGCCGGGGAAGATTCGAACTCCCGACCTATAGCTTAGGAGGCTTTAGCGGGCACTTTAATAGTGCCTATCGCTCTATCCAAGCTGAGCTACCGGCGCATAAACTATAAGAATTATATTTTGTTTATTAATATTTTGGATTTGGTGCTTCACTACTCCAGGATAGAAATCTTTTTAAATGAGGGGTTATTCTTGATTATTGATAAAAATGGAAGATTTAGAATCAAAACTACCTCAAGTACATGTTGTATATGATGTAGGTGGAAATAATGAATATGGGGGTGCTGTAGCTGCTGATCCAAAAGACCTTATTAATGCGCTTATTGGTTATGGGGTTTGTGGAGATCCAAGAGGTACAGCTGAATATGGGGCTAAGAAGAAAGCAGCAGAGAAGCAAAGAACTAGGGATGAAAAAATAAGATTGAGGGCAGACAGGAAAAGGGCTAGAGCTGAATCACCTGGACTGGGGGCATATTTTATGAAGGCAGTTTCTTCTGCTGCGTATTGGTGTAATCCATTCCGATCAGAACAAAGAGAGGATTCTTCTTCAGCATTATCTAATGTTTTGGCTGGTCGTAAACCGTCTAAATCATATGAGGCTGCACCTTCAAGAGTGCAAGATTCAAATGAACTTTCTCTTTCAGATTTAGGTCTTATGGCTTATACTAGTGGTAATCCTAACACTTTCTTTCTTAAGTCTGATCAGCTAAGACAGTTTGTAAACGCTGTTACTGAGCAAGGTGAGATTGGTGGAGTTGAAGTTATTCTTCATAGGGGTTTTCTTCCTAGTACACCTGATATGAAGTCTCTAGGTAAGAGATCAGTAAGTCTTTCTCAACAAGCTCTTACTTTCTACAGGGCTTAATTTATATACTAAAACTTAGATTCTATCATCTATTTTTTTTCAATCTTCCCTTTAGTGAGTTTCATACATGAAAGAAACTCGCAGTAGGGAATAGTCTTGGGATAATATAGAAACATTAAATAAATAAGAAATATAAAAAATTAAACAGATATATCAATCAAGAACTGCTTTGACATCCACTACAATCTTATCAAGTTTCTGAGAAGCATCAATATCTGCTAATATTCCTTTATCATTGTAATAACCGATTAAAGGTTCTGTCTGTTCTCTATATTGGACTAATCGTTTTACAACAACTTCTTCTTTGTCATCATCCCTTTGTAATAGGTCATCTTCTGGATGTCCTTCTGGCGGGTTTGGTTCGCAATCTGGATAGATGTTATAGATCTTTCCTGTTGATTTAGATGTTCTTCTTCCAGTGATCCTATGTATCACCATCTCATCAATGACCTTAAAATTGATGGTTTTATCTATATTGATTCCTGATTCATCTAAAGCTTCTGCTTGAGGTATTGTACGTGGAAAACCATCTAAGATAAATCCATTCTTGCAATCGTTTTTTGTTATCCTTTCTTTTAATAAACCAATAACCAGTTCATCAGTAACTAATTGACCATTATCCATGAACTCTTTAGCTTTCATCCCTAGTTCAGTTCCTTCTTTGACTGCAGCTCTAAGAAGATCTCCAGTAGAGATCTGAACAATTCCCAGATCATCAACTATGTGTTGTGCAATTGTGCCTTTGCCAGCTCCTGGCGGTCCTAAAAATATCAAATTCATATTATCACCTTTTGTTATTTTAAAAAATAAAAAGCCTCCAGAGGGAGTTGCACCCTCGACCTTCTGATTTCAAACGTCATAAACTGCAAAACAATTTAACGTTACAAGTCAGACGCAATAGCTACTATGCTACGGAGGCATATTAATTATTAGGAAAAATAAGCCCATTTATAAACTTTATCGTTCGTAAAAACGATAACGGTTTAGAAATCTCAGGCTTTGCATGAGGTTTTGGGTACAATACAAAATTTATTGATTTCTAAAACTTTACCCTAAAGGACACTGTCAACTTATCGATTATTTGATAAAATTTTATGAAGGAAATATTGTAAATGTGACGATTAATTAATAGAGTCCCTTAAAGATATGCTCTCTTGAAAAAGTTAAACAAGTCTTATGTTTAAATTTTTTAGCTAGGGGTTATTAGATTATATATCTCAGATTTTGAACTGCAATTTGATAATCCATAACCTTTTTAAAGAAATGCACACTTTCACTACTAGTACAAATTAAAGATTTCTCTATGGGGGACCCTTTTAAATTTTCTCGTCGTATAGCCTGTATCACAACAAAACATTTAAATACATACAAATTTATAATTTTTTTAATGGAGACTCAAAACTTCAAAGGAAAGGATGTAATATCAATACGTGATTTTTCTAAGAAAGAACTATTGTATATATTATCTGTTGCAGAAAAGATAGAGAAAAACCCTAATTCGGGACTATTAAAAGATAAGATAGTATCCTTATTATTCTATGAACCATCTACAAGAACCAGGTTGAGCTTTGATTCTTCAGCAAAAAGGCTGGGTGGAAAAACCATAGGATTTGCTCAAGGCGATGTAACTTCTATGAAAAAAGGTGAAACTTTGTGGGACACTATCAAGATGGTAGAACAATATTCTGATGTTATAGTCATGAGGCATAACATCGAAGGGGCAGCAAGACTAGCTGCAGAATCAGCTTCTATTCCTGTGATCAATGCAGGTGATGGCGCAAATCAACATCCTACACAAACGATGCTTGATCTTTACACAATAAAAAAAGAAAAAGGGAAACTGGATAATCTGAATGTAGGTTTTCTTGGAGATTTAAAATATGGGAGGACAGTGCATAGTCTTGCGATAGCATTATCTCATTTCAACACTAAGATGTTTTTTATATCTCCAAAAGCGCTAAAGATACCTAAACACTATCTTGATGAACTAAAGCAAAAAAACATAGAATTTATAGAAGAAGAAGATATATTTAAGGTCAGTAAAGAATTAGATGTTCTTTATGTGACTAGGATACAAAAAGAAAGATTTCCTGATGCAGTAGAGTATGAAAAATACAAAAATGCATATAAACTTGATAAATCATTGCTAGACCATTCAAAAAAAGATCTTATAATAATGCACCCTTTACCTCGAGTAGGGGAGATAAATCCTGAGCTTGACGAAACGCCTAATGCGGTTTATTTCAAACAAGCAGGCAATGGGATTCCAATAAGGCAGGCATTATTATCATTAGTGCTGGGGAAGATAAAATGAGTGCTTCAAAAGAATTAAAGGTTCCTGCAATAAAGGAAGGTACGGTCATAGATCATATTCCAAGCAGAGTAACTTTTAAAGTGATGAGGATCCTGGCCTTAAATGAATTTGAGCATGTTGTTTCTGTTGTAATAAATCTAAAAAGCAAGACAGGCAATAAAAAAGGGATAATCAAGGTAGGCAGCAGAGTTTTAACTCCTGAAGAAGTTGACAAAATAGCAATCCTTGCCCCACATGCTACTATTAATATAATCGAAAATTATGAAGTGACCAAAAAAACAAAAGTAGAGCTTCCAGAAGAATTCCATAATATAGTTAAATGCTCTAATCCTAAGTGTATAACCAATAGTGAGCAAGTAAGCACATTATTCCATGTTATTAAAAAAGACCCTTTACAGGTAATCTGCAACCATTGCGAGCGTGTGATGGAACAATCAGATATCAAGTTGATATAAATGGTGAACTATGCTTAGAACAAAATTTTGTAATGTAGAGCTACAAAATCCTCTTGTTCTTGCTTCTGGAATTCTGGGGACTTCTGTTGAGCTGATGAATCGTGTTGTAGATAATGGTGCAGGAGCCATAACAACAAAGTCAATAGGTCCAGTTGAAAGAGACGGCCATAATAATCCTACTATTGTTGAGATTGATAATGGAATATATAATGCAGTGGGATTGCCTACGCCTGGCTATCTAAATATGGGTAGTGAATTTAGAAAATGGAAACAAGCAAAAGCACCATTAATTGCATCAATCTATGGATCTTCAATTAGAGATTATGTTCATATTGTAGAATACATTCAAAAATTCAAGCCATCAATGATAGAACTTAATATTTCATGTCCAAATAAAGATGATGGTATGACGTTTGGTGCTTCTCCAAGATTAACAAGCCAATTAGTAAAGGCAGTTAAGTTAGTTTCAAAGGTTCCAATTATGCCAAAATTAACTCCAAACTGCAATGATATTGGAAAGATTGCAAAAGAATGTGAGAAATCAGGTGCAGACGCAATCTGTGCTGTTAATACTGTTCAAAAAAAGATAATCCATACAAACTTCGAAGTTCCTATTTTAGCTTATGGTAAGGGGGGTATATCAGGTCCAGTAATAAAAGAGATTGCTTTAGAGAAAGTAAAAGAGATCAGAGAAGCAGTCAAGATTCCAATCTTAGGTCTAGGGGGGGTAACTACTGGCAAGGATGCTATTGAAATGATAAAAGCAGGAGCAACTTTAGTTGGTATTGGTTCAGGTGTTTATTTTAGGGGAATAGATGTTTTTAAGAAAGTTAACGATGAAATGATTCAGATAATGGAGAAAGAGGGTTATAAATCAATAAGTGAGATAAAATAACGATGCATAAAACATATACAGTAAAAAAAATAATAGAAGAAACACCCAATACAGTTTCACTTATTTTAGAAGGAAAAATAAACTGTAAGCCAGGTCAGTTTATAATGTTGTGGCTTCCTGGAGTAGATGAAAAACCTTTTGCAGTATCTGATGTTAGAGCTGATGAATTCCGTGTTACGATAGAGCAAAAAGGAGAATTCACAAAAGCTATATCTGATCTTGAAGGGGGGGCTGAATTAGGTCTTAGGGGACCTTATGGGCATGGCTTTGAGATAAAAGATAATTCTATAATTGTAGCTGGGGGTCTTGGGATCGCTCCGATAATTCCATTAATTAAACAGATTAAGAATTCAACTATAATACAAGGAGCAAAATCAAGAGAGTTCTTGTTATACTTAGAAGATAAAAGTATTTTAGATGTTCTTGAAAAAAATAACAATAAAATAATTTATTGTACAGATGATGGTTCATTTGGAATTAAAGGTTTTACAACAAATATTCTAAAAGAAACTATGACAAAAAAGACAAAAACAGTCTATACCTGTGGTCCAGAAGTAATGATCAAAGCAGTCTTTGGTATCTGCGAGAGGCGTAAGGTTGAATGTCAGGCATCTTTAGAGCGTTACATGCGATGTGGTTTTGGGATATGTGGAGCATGTGTCTGTGGCGACCAGTTGGTTTGTAAGGACGGACCAGTCTTTAAATCAGAACAAATAAGAAAAATGAAAGATTTTGGAAAATATGCAAAATTGAAATCAGGAAAGAAAGCAGAGTTAAAGGAATATTTCGAATGGCGAAATAAATAAAACAAAGAATGAACTTAAAAATACAAATCATTTTTTGTTCATTTTATAGAAAATTAGGATAATTTTCAATCAAATGAAATCAAAATTACTAAAGAACTGCAAAATTCTTGAAGATGGAAATTTAGTAAAAAAACATATTTTATTAGAAGACCATAAGATATCTTACATTTCTGATGAGATTATAACTGCAGATGAAGTTATCGATATAAAAGATAATATCTTAATCCCTGGATTGATCGATTGTCATGTTCATTTTAGGGAGCCAGGTATGACCCACAAAGAGGATTTTCTTTCTGGTACGATTGCAGCTGCAAAAGGGGGGGTAACTACAATAATAGATATGCCTAACACAATCCCTCCAACAATTACTGTTCAAAATCTAGGGGAAAAAAGAAAATTGGCTGAAAAATCCATTGTAAATTATGGATTTCATTTTGGTTCTACTATGGGCAACCTTTCTGAGATTAAACAGGCGAAAAACATTGCTTCTGTAAAAATATTCATGAATGTATCTACTGGAAACCTAAAGATAGATGAACCAGCTATGGTAGAAAAAATAATGTCTGCAGCAACATTATGCACAACACATGCTGAAGGTGAACAATTGACAAAAGTTATTGAAATAGCTGCAAAACTTAAGAAAAAATTCTATGCATGTCATATAAGTACTGAAGATGAGATAAAACAGATAAGAAAAAACCGTAAATATGTTTATTGTGAAGTTACCCCTCATCATTTATTCTTAACAGAGAAGGACAAGGAAAAACTAGGGAAACTGGCAGATGTAAAGCCTTCTTTAAAGGCAGAAAAAGACCTGGAAGCGCTTTGGAAAGCTTTACAATCAGGAATCGTAGATACAATAGCAACAGACCATGCCCCCCATACTAAAGAAGAGAAATTAAATGAGGAAAGAGCTGGACTTCCTGGAATAGAAACAATGCTTCCTTTATTATTGGATGCTGTCAATAAAAAAAGATTAACCTTGCAGCAGGTTATTGATTTAACTTCTAAAAATCCTGCTAAAATATTCAGAATAAAGAACAAAGGGCAGTTAAAAGAAGGCTATGATGCTGACCTTGTTGTTATAGATATGAACCTTGAAAAAGAGGTAAAATCAGACGAGTTATTGACTAAAACTGGGTGGAGTCCTTTTGAAGGGAAAGTATTAAAAGGTTGGCCGATCACTACAATTGTTAGGGGGAATGTTGTTTACGATAACAATAATATTTTTGAGATAAGATCAAAAGAGATAAAGATTGAGAAGCCCAAGAGATTATTTGGGAGAAAACCAAAAGAGATTCAGGAAACTATTGATATGGTAGAAGTAAAAGAAACTAAAGAACCAATAGAAACAGAAGAAACACAAGAAGAATTAACTGATAAAAAACAAGAAGTAAAAGAAACAAAAGAACCAATAGAAACACAAGAAAAATTAACTGATAAAAAACAAGAAATAAAAGAAACAAAAGAACCAATAGAAACAGAAGAAACAAAAGATAATTCAAATCAAGAACAAGAATCAATAACTAATAAAAACTAATAACTATTCTTAAAACAATCCTAATCAAAAAACCAATGAGGTGGTTTCAATGAGTGAAAAACTAGCACAAGCATTATGTGATGCAAAAATTATGAAATTTGGATTATTCTCTTTAGCTTCTGGCAGAAAGAGTCCAGTTTATGTTGATGTGAGGGTCTTGCCTTCAACGCCTAAATCGTTTTCAGTCGTAGTAAAAGAACTTGCAAAGAAAGTCAAAGATTTAAAAGCAGATGTTGTTGCAGGGGCAGAAACAGCAGGGATACCATTAGCAGCTGCAATCGCACTTGAAGCAAAGCTTCCTATGATTTATGTAAGGAAACGTCCAAAAGGATATGGCACAAATTCATTCATAGAAGGATTATTGGAAAAAGACCAGAGAGTTGTTTTGATAGATGATATGATAACAGATGGAAGATCCAAAGTAAGATTCATAGAAGGCATAAGACATGAAGGGGCTATCTGTGAAGATGTTTTGGTTGTTATAGACAGGGAACAAGGTGGAACAGACAACTTGGCTAATGAAAAGACTACATTGCATTCTTTGATGAAACTAAAAGAATTGATTGACTACATGAAGGGCAAAGAACTGGTCGATGAAGATAATTATAATATAACTATGAAATATCTTAATAACCCTGAACAGTGGAATAATTAGGGATATTGAGAATTATAAAATCTAAGGCTTATAAACCGAAGATTTTATATATTATTAATTTCTAAAAGTATGCTATGTCGTACCTAAAACTAAAGAGGAGCATTATTCCTGCATGTGATGTGCCTAATCTGAAACTTCTGGATAAGTTAGTGAAGGAAACATGCAATGTTAAGGGTATTGGTGGTTATAAGATAGGCTTTGAATTAGTGATTCCTTTTGGCATTAAAGAAGTGATAAAAACAATAAGAAAACATACAAAATTGCCTATAATGTATGATCATCAGAAAGCTGGTACTGACATACCTGAGATGGGCGATAAGTTTATGAAAGCTATCAAAGGCGTTGATTCTGTTATCTTGTTTCCAATGGCAGGTCCTATAACTGAAGAAAAATGGATTAAAGCAGCCTATAAAGAAAAACTACATATAATTGTAGGTGGGGAAATGACTCATAAAGGGTATATGGAAAGGGGTGGCGGTTATATTTTGAATATGGCTCCAAAGAAAATATTCAAAGTTGCTGCTAATCTAGGGATTAGAGATTTTGTCGTTCCAGGCAATAAGCCATTTATGATCAAAGAATATAGGAGATTCTTAGAAAGTTTTGGATTAAAACCAACATTTTACTCTCCAGGATTGATTGCTCAAGGCGGGTCTTTAACAGAAGGGGCAAAAGCAGCTGGAGAAAACTGGCACGCTATTGTTGGGAGGGGCATTTACAAAGCAAGTAACATGAAAAAAGCTGCTGAGAAGTTAGTTGAATCATTAGAGAAATAAATTTAGTCTATGTCTAAAGTTTTATCTTACCTTTATGCCAATCAATAATTATCTGTATGGATACTCTCCTTTCATCAACTATGCCTCCTTTTTTTAGCATATTACTATTCTTTCCAATCTCATTGATTATATCTTCAGTTTCTTGATTAGGGTCAATACCATATGCATCCTGAAGGGCAAAAGGATTATTTTTCTTAAACATTTCTATCAGTTCATAAACAACGAGTTCAGGATCTTCTAATTTTGCCGGACTGACACCAGACACTAACCCCATCTTTGTTTCATCCATCTCATCAAATGGAATAACACCAGGGGTATCAAACAACATAAGATCTCCCTTTCCATTGATTAATTGCAATCCTTTTGTAAATCCAGATTCAGAACTGGTTCTTGCTCTCCCACCTTTAGATAACCTGTTGATGATAGAACTCTTTCCAGTATTTGGGTAGCCTACAAACGCTACCTTGATATATTCTTTTTTGACAATTGTCTTTATAACCTTAACCAGATCATCTATGACTCCAGAACCTTTAGCTGAAGTCAGGACATAGCTTAATCCTTTATAATTAGATTTTATATTTTTGATTGTTGTTCTCGATACAATATCTGCTTTGTTTATAACAAAAACAATAGGTTTTCCAAATTTCTCTACATAGGATTCTAATCTTTTATTTCTTGTGATTTCTGGCATCCTGGCATCCAGAATTTCAAGAACTATGTCTGCTTTCTCTATTATTCTCTTAACAACACCCCAGAATTCTTTATCTCTGTTCTTAGGATGTTTCTTTATCTTAGCCATACTTTATACTATTCTTCTATTGTTTAAAAAACTTGCTTATTATTTAATTTAGAAATGGATAATCTCAATAAAGGATTCAAACACGGTCATTTCTTTCAGAAATGCCCTATACCAAAAGGAAATTTCCCTACTCTGTATGGAAATTACCTCTTCAGGTAGTTTTCATCCATGTTGTTATTTGCATATTAAAATGTTTAGATTAGTCATATAAACTAAACAGGGTAGTATAGATAATAATCCTTTCAACAATATTTATATATCTGTTCAGTATCTTATTTCTTATGTCAAAAATAGCAGTTTGTGGTTCTGGTTCAGTGCATGATGATCTGGTTGCTGAGAAAGCAAAGCAATTAGGTGTAGAAATAGCTCGATCTAGAAATGTATTGTTAACAGGGGGTTGTAGTGGTTATCCTTATGCAGCTTTAAGGGGTGCAATTTTAGAAAATGGGAAATCTATCTGTTATTCTCCGGCAAAAGACAAAGAAGAGCATATTGGTGATTATTCATTTCCATTTGAAGAATCTTCAGAATATATCTTTACAGGAAAGGGGATTCCTGAAAGAAATTTTGATCTGATCAAAGCTGCAGATGCAGTGATAATATTGGATGGTAAGATAGGAACATTAAATGAATTCACGATTGCATTTGCATTGGGTAAAAAGATAGGGATTCTTGAGAATGTAAATGGTATATCTACTTTAATACCTAAGATTGCAGAAATCTGTGATAAAAAAGGAGAAAGTGATAATATTGTGTATAGTGATAATGAAAAAGAATTGATAAAAAGGCTTAATGTTTAGCTTTACTTGCAAGAAATTCTTTTATATTTTCAGAAAACATCATCAATAGGAATATGACATAACCTACTGTGAATATTATCAAAGCTATCATAAATGGTGCTGTATCTACCGGAGCTAATAGCTCCATACCATAATAGGGTTGTTGTGAACTAATTTGCAGATAGAAAATAAAAGATACACTCATCACCACAGGCAAAAATAGGATAACTTTCTTCCATGCCTGCATATCTGGGCTGTTCTTGAATACTTCTTCTCTGATCTTCTTTTCCATCAACATTCACCTATATTTTCAATTGAAACACTATTTTGAGGGCACAATTTTTCCTGCCCAAGGTAAGTGAATTTAGGCACAAATATAACCTTTTCTATATTTCCAATACCTTCATAGTCAAAGTTTAATTTTTTTATATCTGCGACCATCAAATTAACATTAACAGTGCTGGAGTATATATCATTTTCTCCTATTATATCAGCTTTAATTCCATTCAGGTCAATACTGCCGTCATTTTGGATGGTGAAGTATAATCTTCCATTTGTAGCACAAACACCTTGATTATAACCATAACCTACTATATTCAGGCTAGCTTCTTCGCAAACAATAGGTTTTGCAGATACATATCCTTCTTTGCCCCAGCTCATCACTATACCTCCTAAGGCTATAGCGAAACCTATCAAGATGACAGTTGAAAACAAAGGTGACATAGCTTTTTTACTCCCCATAGGGAAATTAAAAAAACGTAGGTTTTTTTTATTCATTTTATATCTCTTATTTCTTAAGATTATACAATCTTAATCTGATCCACTTTTCTTCATTGTGTACGATTATAAGGTATGGTATTGTGCTGACTATCAAGATGAAGATGCCGCTGATGACTAAAACATTCAGCATAAAACTATCGATATACTCAAAAGCAAATCCAATGACTCCTGCAATCAGAAAACCAAAGTAAAGCAAAAGTCCCATACTTAGAACAAGCCTTCCTTTTTCTCTGTTAATTCTGCTCTTTTCCAGCTCTAGGTAATCGATTTCTCTATCTGCATTGTTCTTTTTTACCATTATAGTGATTTTTGGTTTTTTAATATATAAAACTTGTGATTTGGGATAACACAGCTTAGCTTAAAGCGGCTGTGTTGAAAATCTCACTACGTTCGGGTTGCCATCGGGTTCGCTTCTTGAAGTTGGTATAGATAACTGACGTACTGAGAAAATTATTTGAATTTTCTGGTACCTCGCTCATTTCATTTGGAGGTTCCCCATAAGGGACTTCCCCCTTGTCAGTTTGAATTGATTATTTATAAAGCTCACGAATTGATGGCGACCTATATTTTCAACACAGCCGCTTAAAACATAAAGTTTTAGAATTGCATTCTAAACCGTTATGCTCTTCGCTTCGCTTAAAGCATAAAGTTTAAATAACTCAATTCTTAGAATCCTAATATGCCAGAACAACCTCAAGAAAAGATGTCAGAAGAGCAGATGAAAGAACTGCAGGAGAAAGTAAAAAACATGTCTCCTGAGGAGTTGAGGGAGTTTCAGAAGAAACAATGTATCTTTTGTCATATAATCTCTGGAAAGGTGCAGTCTAAGAAGATCTATGAAGATGATCAATCAGTGGCTGTTCTTGATATTAATCCTGCTAATCCAGGCCATATTCTATTATTGCCTAAGGAGCATTATTCTATAATGCCTCAGTTATCAGATGAAGAGATAGCACATCTATTTACAGTTGCAAAAACACTTTCTAATGCAGCTCTTCGTGGTTTAGGTGTTCAGGGAACAAATATAATGGTCCAGAATGGTGTAGCTGCAGGTCAAAAAGCACAGCATTTTATGATTCATATAATACCTAGAAAAGAAAAAGATGGTCTTGATTTCGAGCTTCCTCAGAAAGAGATACCTGAAGCAGATTTGGAAGTGATTAGGAAGAAGTTAGAGGCTAAATTAGGCAAGGTTGAAGGTTCAGGGAAAGCACCACCAAATGTTCAGGATCTGATACAGCCAAAAGAACAGGTTGTAGATGCAGAATTTGAAGAGCAGGAATCTGTTAAAGGGGAGAAAATAGACCAGGAAGTGCCTGAACAAACAAATCCAGAATCAGACCCGGAAACAAAACCGGAAACAGATCAGGAAACAAAACCAGAAACAAAACAGGGAGCAGAACCTGCAAAAAGCAAAAAAACACCAGATACATCAAAATCAGCTAATCAAAAACCTACTAAATCGTCTTCTAAAAAATCTACTAAAGATACAACTGAAGAAGAATCTGAGATAAGCTTGGATGATATATCCAACTTACTGGGTGGTAAATGATGGCGCAGGAATGTATCATATGCAAGATTCTTGAAGGGCAGATTCCATCTAAAAAGTTGTATGAAGATGAAGATATACTGGCAATCCTTGATTTTAATGGGGCAAATCCTGGTCATTGTTTTGTAATACCTAAACAGCATATCCCCATCATGGAACAAGTTCCGCCTCATCTGGTCGGGCGATTGTTTAATGTGGCGAATAAGATAAGCTCTGCGATTTTTGAAACACTAAAAGTGCAAGGTACAAATATCTTTGTAGCTAATGGTGTTCCAGCAGGGCAAAAAGTAGCGCATTTTATGATTAATATAATCCCCAGAAAAGAGAATGATGGGATAAATCTTCAGTGGCAGCCTAGGCAATTAAGCGAAGAAGAGATGTCTACAGTGGAGTTAAAGATAAAAGAAGAGATCGGTAATATTGGCATAGGAGAAACTCCTAAAGTAGAAAAACCAAAAGCAACAGAACAGATTACAGAAGAGATATCTGGGGAAGATAATTATTTGGTGAAACAGTTAAGAAGGATACCTTGATTCTTTAATATGTATGTTGTTCTTTTTTTGTATATATTCATATTTTATTGGACTAAAAAGAGATAACTCTGAGATAATATAAATTCATCAATCAACCACATCCAATTCAGATGTTAGTGTAATTATACGATTTACTTTTCTATTCGGGTCTTTGAGTTCATCAGAGGTGTATATTGTCTTCGTTGCAAGCTTTCCATCTATGCATGCTGCCATTATCTCAGAGGTAAAATCATCTACCCTATAAGCAATTTTTCCGTAAAGGTAACCATTGTTTACGTCGAATAATAGTGTATCATGTCTTTCACAAAAAGTCTTATCGATAAAAACTAATGGGGCATTTAGGTATGCTGCAAACAGTGAAGCTATCAAAGCACCATCGTTATTGCTTGAATTAATCAAAACAACATTATCATAGTTGTCCCAATATTCAAAATAATTAATGATATCTGCATCACTTTCACTCGTACCTTCTTTTCTTATATTGTAACTTCCACCACCAGAAGCAGATATGCTGCTGCTTATTGAAGCTGTATCAAAAACAACAGCTTCGGTAATAGTTCTGGTTGCATTAAACTCATCAAGTTTTTTCTTAATATCATTATTTGAAATCACTGTTTCACTAGCGCCTTTAATAGCTGCTATGTACTCAAACTCATGATATCCATCTCGATTATACCATTTTGTGATAGGGATGGCTTTTAATATATTCTCCCAATTCACTACACCGCTCGAAGTTCTTTCTGAAGGTATAAAAAACACAAGATTTTCTGGATATCTGCTTAACTTCTTTGTATTGTTTGTAAATATCCTTACAGTGATAGCTGCTTCGCCTAACCCTCCAAGATCATTTAATACTTTAAGTGTAACTGGATAATCACCTGGCTCATAATAAATATGGCTTGTTTTTTCTTCATTATCTTCTCTACCGTCGCCAAAATACCAGAAATAGCCGATTATCTTTGATTTCTTTGTCTGGGTAAATGCAAAAGGCTCAAACTGAATCTCTTCACCAACTACAAATATTTGCTTGTTGAATGGTTTTCTTATCTCTACAGTTGGTTTAGGTGCTCCAACTACAAGCTGTTCTTCTAATTTAATACTGGCCTTGTCTATATTAGATCGAATAAAACTAATAAGGAGTATCAAAAGAACAAAAGAGATTATAATAATCACGATAACATTTATAGATAAGTTTATAGACCCCTTTTTGCCTGCCATTTCTAATTAGAAACTCCTAATAAAGCTTTTATATTAAACCAGGTTGTTTTTTCTTCACTGGTTATGGTCCAATTTCCCTGGTAACAAGTTGAATGGACAATTACCTCCCCTATATCTTCACTTGTCATGTAATTCCATGTCTCACCAGGGTCATCACCGCAGCATGGCGCATTTTCAACATTATCTGGAATATTATCTGCCCAGCAATATATTTCATTGCCTTGATCACATATTGGTGTATCCCCTATATTTCTTAATGACTTATTTCTACCTATTAAATTACAATGAGATCTGGAATAGTCTGCATCTGTCATATAGACAACCTTACTTAATTCATCTGACCAACAGCAAGAATTATCTGAATCATCAACCCAACACTCAGTTGTTTTATCATCGCCACAACAACCACCCTTTCCTAAACTACCACCTTCATTTGTGTAATAATAATCACTCTCAATCCAACATTTTTCCTCATAAGGTGTATCACAAACAACATCTGCTTCTGATCTAGTAAAATTCTCTGCACATTTTGTAATATTATAATCTGGATCATCCAAACAGGACAATTCCATCAGGTCACATGTATCTGGCAGGTACAATACTCCTCCAGCTTGATTACAGGTATAATTTGAATAAGGGTCATTGTAACAACTCCTTGCATTAGGACATAACTCCCTATAGAATACTTTAGATTGGTTTATAGCTAATGTCTCATGGCATCCAGAATCATTTATTATCTGTTGTGTACAGTTAGTAAATATTGGCGTAGGGAGGTTACTAAGATTATGTTTGGGTTCAGTATTTATAGTGCCTGAAATATCATAACCATCACATTTATCTCTTCCATCACATACCTTATCTTTATCCCTATCATCAGTACAGACACAGCTAAAATCATCTCTCAAGATTGAGTATTCATAATCTCCATAACATACCTTGCTTAAAGAACATTCTTTCTCAAATTCAATATCCCCTATCTGGGGAACAGCAGGTAAAGAACAAGCCCCAGTTGCATTACATGTTAGATTAAACTGTGTTTTTGTGATATTTCTTGCCTCTATTAAACTGCAGCTATAATTATATCTTGAATCGCATACTTTCCCTATATTTGAGACTATGTCTTTTCTCCAGCAACCATCTGGCTGGAATTCATAATAAGTTATGCATGTTCCATTGGATACTGGATTTGCTGGACTCTCACCTATACATAGGTCTCTGCCATCACACACACCGTCATTATCAACATCTATGCTGCATCCAAAATACAAAGGTAAATGGTCAGTATTGTTTGAACAATATGTGTTGCATGCATCATTATCTTCTAAGTCATAACTACTATCGCATATACCATCTTCATCAGAATCATCACAAAGATTGCTAAATCCTTTTTCACCAGGTGCTATCCATACATTCCCTCCTAGGTTAGTAATGTTTAATATGTTTTTCTCTCCATCATATGCTGTTTCATTTGTAGTGTTCCATACATTGTTATTGTTCACAAATGTTAAATTAATATTATTTGTATTGTTAAAGAAATTGTCATATATTGTATTGTTTGAACTTTCACTAATTGCAATACCATAATCAATACTATTTTTAATATAAGAATCTATAATTGTATTGTTTGAGCTATAATCTATTGCAATACCCTCGTAATTATCTTTTATAGTTAAATTAATCATCTTGTTATCTGAACTATGCTTAAGAGAAATACCTATTCCGTTTTCACTGATAGTAGAATCTATTATTTCATTATTCAAACTATTATCTAAAAGAATGCCATCATATGAATTGCTTACATCAACATTTTTTATATTAGAATTATCTGTCCTATGCATATAGATCATATTATTTTGCTTACCTGTATTGCTTAATGTAACATTTTCTATTATAGAATTATCTGCATCACATAATATGATTTCAGAAGCGTTATTGTTCCAGTCTTTTATAATAACACTTTCATCATAATAAACAATCGGCTTATTGTCTGTTCCCATAACATTATCAAGCAGGTTGCTGCAGTGTACGTTTGAAGATGCCTGTATATAGAAATCATAGATGTTGCTATTTGAGAGATTTGAATCTATTATGCTGTTTTCTGATCCATCTTTAATAAATATGCCATAATTATTTTCATTAGAATAAATATTAGTCATTGTATTGTAATCTGAATTCTCAGAATATATGCCAAACACATTGGAGTTGGTAGTTAGATTCTCAAGGGTATTGCTGTTTGCATCCTCTAGATAGATACCATATTTCCAGTCTGATATAGTACAATTCCTTATTAGTATGTTTGTGCTTTGTTGGAATGATTTGTTGATAAATATTCCATAATTACCTCTATCATTACCATCGATTATGTTACCCTGACAATCTAAAATTACGTCTTTTGCTTTTATATCTATACATTTAGGTGTATTTGAATCGATTATATCATCTGTTAAGTAATAAGTTCCAGCTGAGGTGATTGTTGTACAATCTATAAAATCAAATACAGGCGGTCTGCAAATATCTGATTTTCCATTTTGATCAAAATCTGCAAACTTGCAGATTCCAGAATCATATTGTGAGCATACAAATATCACTGTGCTTAGGCTTTCTACAATATTATTGTCAGTTGTCTCTGCTACTTTGATGTAAACTGAATATATCCCATCGCTTAATGCAGCTAGGTCTATTGAGGTCATATTGCATGAATTGCCTTCTGAAGCAAAAGCACCAAGTACTATTTCATCGCTTTTATTTCTTGCAATGATCTGACATTCACCTAGTGTATCTGAATCCACCATATTGAATGTCGATCTGATATCCAGTCTGGATGCAGGTGAATAGAACCTGCTGTTGGTCTCTATCTTTTTTGTTGTTGGCAGTATGTTCAGATTATAGGCTTCTGTCAATTGAGTTCCGATGTTGGAATAATAATCTACAGGCGTTACCTCAATGTTATATATTCCTTCTTTTGTTGGATCAAAGTTTGCTGTACATTCTTTTGAATCTGAGATAGTATGGGATTCTGCACCAGAAACACTCCAAGTGCATTTGCCTAATCTATTATCATCTGAGATCTTTGCTCTTAGATACATTGTTCCACCAAATTCTAATAAATTATTTTCTGGAATAATTTTAAGTACATCTGCTGTAGGTGGTGTGTTTTCTACAACTTCATAGGTAATCAAGTTATTCATCGAAACATGACTTCCTTCAGCTTCTTCAAAAGTAATTTCAAATTGTGAATCTGGCAGTAATGTGATTGAATCTATATTAAATGTTACAGAATAACCTCCAGTTATTACTTGATTACTTTTTATCTTATAGCCATTAGGGGTTTCTGTCAAGTCAAATTTATCAGTATCTGGTCCTGATAATGATCTTGAAGAGCTATCAAAAGCAGTATTGCTAAATACTACTGTTCCGCTTTGTCGTGCAGTCCCAATTGTCCATTCAGCACTTGTTGAGTCTGCAATGCCTACTAAAGTTACTGCATATCTTTCACCTAATCTTACTCTTTTTCTTGATTGTGTGATATAAGCAATTGAAGGGTCTACTGAATCAAGATTAATCTGACTAGTGGTTGTAGGCAGTACAATTGGGGTAGTACTTGAAATATCTATCAGTGCACATTCGCTGTTACAGCTATCATCAAAGCAATCTATTAAGCCGTCAGCATCATTATCAAATCCATCAAAGCAGTCTACAGGGGATGATTCTATTGCTTTGCAGTAGACATTTATTCCATCTATCCTAGCTCCAACTTGGTTATCACAATCAGTATGGTCAGCACAATCTATTCCATCTGTTGCATCATTATCAAAAGTATCATTACATATCTCTGCAGCTTGGCATAATGCTCCAGTTGTTTTACCTATCATATCTATGCAGTCTGGGTCTTTACAGTCTATTGCTCCTGTGATATCGTAAGTTCCATCAGATGCATCATGATCATTATTTATTCCATCTGCGCAACTATCCCATGTTATGTTTTCACTTTCATAACAAGGACCTTCTGAACACAGATTAAATTGTTTGAAACAATCTGTATCTTCACAATCAGGATCACCATCTACATCATCATCAAATGTGTTGTTGCAGAATTGTCCAGGGAATGATAATCCTGTAAAGAACAGGTCTAATGGGTCATATTCTTTATCTAAACAGACTTGGTTAGAGTTTGCTGGATTGATAATTCCTGCACAGTCTGGATCTGAACAATCAATACCTGTTGAAGCATCTAATTCCCATATGCTGTTCCATACATAAGCATCCAGATCATTATCAATACCATCAAAGCACCAGCTTGCATAGTCTGATTCTGTGATTCCTAGTGCATCTAATTCAGTTTTACAATCGTAATCATCATAGTCTGAATCTTCTGAATAAATTAAACTGAAGTTTGTTTCATACCCTGTAATGTCAGCAGACCAACCAGCATTTGGCATGCCTTCTGCATCATTGTCAAGATCATTATCAAATCCATCATCACAAGTAATCTCTATCTGCAATTCACATACTTTTCCATTACTCATTGTTTCACTATCACAGTCTTCATCAGGATTATAATCAATTCCATATCCGAAATAACCACCCCATCTACAATCTATTCCAGCTCCATCATCAGTATTTGAGTTAAATTGGTCATCATAGTAGCCTGTTATAGTTATAGCATCAAGGTCATTATCTAAATTATCATCACATTCAGATGCTTTTTCTTCAGAATCATCAAGTGTTCTTGCTCTGCAATCATTTGAACAATCATATTCTCCATCAGCAGGAGTTATCATATCTGTTGTAGACCAAACAGTTAATAGATCACAATCCTGTAATTGGAGTGCATCATTATCAAACCCGTCATCACAATCAGTTTCATAACCCCAATTGCATACATCAGCTGCATCAGCGAAGTTACCTGGTGCTCCATCACAATCTGGATCTTCACAATCTGTCAGGTCTGCTTGATGGGTTGAACTATATTTTGTTCCATCATTTTCAATCTTTTGTTTTGATCTATTGTCTGTTTCCCCTAATGTATAATCCCAGTCATCATTATTCCCATCATCACATACTTGTTCTGTAATCTTACATTCAACATCATTCTGGAAGCA
Organism: uncultured Methanosarcinales archaeon; assembly: GCA_964618315.1. Taxonomy (GTDB): domain Archaea; phylum Nanobdellota; class Nanobdellia; order Woesearchaeales; family JACPBV01; genus CAZTWQ01. The sequence goes on along the minus strand of CAZTWQ010000016.1, from coordinate 2,891 downwards.
GTCAGAATCATGACAATCTGTATAATCTTTTAATACTCCTGAAAGAAGATAGTCATAATCATTATCAAAGAGATCTGCGCAGTTTGTTTCTATCTCATAATTGCATGGCCCACCTATTCCAGGGCCAGATGGATTAAATTCATTTATCTGTGATTCATCTCCATTGAAATTATCACAATCCGGATCAAAGCAATCATAGCTGTTATCCCATGTTAAATCTAAGTAATCAAAATCATTGTTTGCTTCATCACCACATCTTCCACCTGTTTCGTCATTAGAGTGAGTTGCTTGCTCTGATTCATTTTCATTTACAAATCCCTCTGAAGAGAATTCTGCAAAGAAATGGAATGGTGTTCCAGCATTTTTATCAGCACCAAAAGCGATTATCAGTCTTAAATCTCTGTCTTCATCTATAGGCATAGTATCAAATGTTATGTTGAATGTAAAGTCAAGTGTTCCAGTGAATGTACTGTCTAGTTTATTCAATGCTACATTATTGGAACCATCTGCTTCTGTTTCTACAGTGGGTGTTGCTCCACCATATTCTGGACCATATACTTCTGCTGAAACAACATTGGTAAGATTATAAATTGTTATTGAGAATGTTTTATCTATCAGAGCTTGAGTTAATCTTAATTTAAATGTTCCTTGATTTTCATTATCTGTGTATCTTGTAAATGATATAGGTACATTATAAGGTGTGAATGATAGGGTAAAGCTTGCATAACCATTTGGATCTTCTACATAACCTATATACTTGTAAAAAAGTTCTACAGGATCACAAGTTGGAAAATAAATGCCGTTACAATAAGGGTCACTGCATGCAATACCTGGATTATTGAAGCAAGCTTCTGTAACTTCATTTCCATTTCTCATCTGCAGTGCAAATGAAACATCTTCTGTAAATTCACATTTACCTGTATTGTTGAAGTAAACTCCTGAAGTACCCATACATGCTACTGCTCTTGTCAATTCTTTATCTCCCCATAAAACAGCATCATGTGTATATATCCTGCTATTGATATCTTGTTTGTATATTACTTCATCTGTTCTTGTTATGCTACAGTTTTTAAGTATCCATGGCAGATAACCTGCCGTAGGATCATTTATTATAGGATCAGAATCTTTGACAGTATAATTTAAGCTGTAGTTTGTATTAACTAAGTCTAGGCCTGTTCTGCCCAGATTCATTATAGCGTTGTCTGCTGTTTTTATGCTGCAGTTTAATTCATCTGTAGGCTGTATTGTTAAATTAACAAATCTTATACTGAAATTATCTGTGTGCGTACCAGATAATTGAGGGTCTGCTGCTGGTTCAAATATTCCTTCTGGAGGTGTAATGTTAACCCATAACTTATCTGCTCTCATTGTTAATGCTCTTTCATCACTCTTTAAATAATTTCCAGCAGGGTCTGTACAATTTATATACCATGTATGGTGTCCTTCTGTTATTTGATTTGTACTTATATTAGTTGATACTGATTCATCAACTGTATCATTTCTTCCTTTTTCTATGCTATCTATGTATAAGATACAGCTTCCTTTTGTAAACACATCATCATTATAGATAAATAAGAAAGATACATCTTTAACATTTGAAACATAATTATCAGAAGGTCCAAGCAAAGTAACTGTAGGCTCAGTCCTATCAACGATAAATGTCCTTTGCTCTTCTGTTTCATATCCTACACCATCCATAGCATATGCTGTTAATGTATATGTTTCTTCTGCTAGTGCATCTACATCTATCTGATTATTATAACTCTTTGTAGGTACATCAATTCCATTGTCTATCACTTCAGATAAGACTAAAGTTCCTGTGCTATCACTTATATTATATTTTGTGTCTTTTAACATCGTGTTTTGATAGTAAATATTGAGGTTAAAGTTCTGACTAAATCCAAGACCATCTTGACTTGGATACAATATCTGAATAAACGGCTGAGTATTATCAACTATAAAAATAACTGAAGCCTGATTAGTATTATCTAAGATATCATTAGCATAAACAGTAAATGTATATTCTCCATCAAATAAGCGAGAATCCCAAAGGTCTTCAAAGTCAGGTCCTAATAAGTCACCAGACAACACAACATCACTTGTTATAGTATTAATTATTTCATAAGTAGCTGTATCAACACCAACTATGTCATCTGTAATTGCTGCTTTTAAGACAACATCAAATCCAACTATATCATCCTGAATAGGTCTTACTAAACTTATTGCAGGGGGTGTTGTATCTACAGTCAATCCACCTGAGACAATTTCTGTTCTAACATTTAAAGCAGTATCAGTCGCAGTAACTTTAATATCGTAAACGTCATCAGCTATAATATTATTAATATCAGCACTCCAGCCACCAATGCCATCATTACTACCTGAATAGTCTACACCATCAACAGTAACTTCTATTACAGCATTAGGATCATCAACAGTGCCAGTTAATTCAGGAGTATTATCACTTATGATTAAAGTGTTGATTGTTACAGTTGGTGCAGTTGTATCTATACTGAACATATCAGGGTCTACTTGGTCAACTAATATGTTGCCAGCCACGTCTTGTGCATCACTTATCTGGATGTCTACATCTTCTTGTTCAACATCACCATCTGCAACATCACATGTATATGTATAGGTATCCTCATCTGCCCAAACACCAGTACAGCTTGTTAATGTTGAACTAACAACAGGATCAAAAACAATTGTTGCAGCAACACCAGTATCCATAAATTCAGAGAATTCAGCTGTAACAATGAATTTATCAGTTCCAATATCTGATTCTGTTAATGAATCGTCATTAACTGTTGTTGTTACAGTTGGTGCAGTTGTATCTATGCTGAACATATCAGAGTCTACCTGGTCAACTAATATGTTGCCAGCCACGTCTTGTG
>CAZTWQ010000015.1:0-30530 GCA_964618315.1 uncultured Methanosarcinales archaeon | reverse complement strand
CCCCCATTTAATAATATAAATGAACAAGGAGTATTTCCAGAATCAATGGGTAAATTTAATGGTTTACTTGCAAAAAAAGATGATCCTAAATTCATAGAAGCTTTAGGCAATAACTTAATTGAGAAAGTTCCAGTAGAGCATGAATATGCACATTGCTGGAGATGTCACAAACCAGTTGTATTCAGAACAACAAAACAATGGTTCTTCAAGGTCGAGGATCTGGTTGATGAGATGAAAGAACTGAATAAGAAAGTGCTTTGGCAGCCTGGTTGGGCAGGTGCAAATTGGTTTGATTCATGGCTTAATAATCTAAGAGATAATGGAATTACAAGACAACGTTATTGGGGAACACCCTTGCCAATATGGAAATGTGAAATATGTGATGAGTATGAGGTAATTGGCTCTGTAAAAGAACTTAAAAAGAAAGCAGGAGAAGTTCCCAAGGATTTGCATAGACCCTGGATAGATAAGGTTACCATAAAATGTAAATGCGGGAATGAGATGAAAAGGATTCCAGATATATTAGATGTTTGGATAGACTCAGGTACAAACTCATGGACATGTCTTGATTATCCTGAAAGGGAAGATCTATTTAAGAAACTATGGCCTGCTGATTTCATATTAGAAGGTAAGGATCAGATTCGTGGTTGGTTTAATCTACTTTTTGTATCTTCTATGATATCAATGAAAAAGCACAGCTACAAGGCTTGTTATATGCATGGTTTTGTTCAGGATGCTACTGGCAGGAAGATGTCAAAGTCTTTAGGCAATATAATCTCGCCATATGAGATTGTTGATAAATTTGGTGCTGATACACTTAGATATTATATGATAGGTGGAGCAAATCCTGGGCTTGATCTTAATTATAATGCTGAAGATACTAAGATTAAACATAAAAATCTTACAGTACTTTGGAATCTTCATAAATATTTGATAGATATGGTCAACAATTCTAAAGTAAATCCTAAAAAACTAAAGATTGACAAGAAACTATGCTCTGTTGAAGAAAAGTATATACTCTCTAAGCTGAATTCTACTATAAAGAAAGTTACTGAATTGTTTGAAGAATACAAATTAAATGAAATTCCTTGGTTAATTGAGGAATTGTATCTAGAGTTAAGCAGAACATATATTCAGATGACAAGGGACAAGTCTTCTGTTGGTTCTGATAAAGAAAAAGAATTGGTAATTGCTGTTGTTTATTATGTATTGTTTGAAACTTTGAAATTAGCTGCTCCAATCATCCCGATTATTACTGAAAAGATTTATTTTAATCTGAAAGAAGTTTTTAATCTGAAAGATGAGAGTATTCACCTACATAAATGGCCTTCTTTTATTGAATCAGATATTGACAATGACCTAGAAAAAGGAATCAAAGTTATGCAAAATGTTATTCAGTCTATACTTGCAGGCAGAGAAAAATTACAATTAGGAGTAAGATGGCCTTTGAGTGATGTTACTGTTGTCTGCAAAGATGAAAAGATAGTTGAAGCTGTTGAGAAGTTAAGAGATATGATAAAAATACAGACAAATGTCAAAGATATAATGATTCAAGAAACATTCCCTGGGATAAAAGAGGTTGTTAAGGCTGATTTTGCTAAATTAGGTCCTGATTTTGGTCCTTTATCCCCTAAAATAATCGCTAAGATCGCTACAGAAAGCACTGAGAGCATATTAAGGCATATTAATGATGATGGAAAATTTGTTGTTGATATTGATGGTACTAAATTAAATGTTGTAAAAGAACATCTGATTATCACAAGAGACGTCCCAAAACCTTATATTGAATCCGAATTTAAAGGGGGATTTTTGTATTTGAATAGTGAACTCAATCCTGAACTTGAAGCAGAAGGTTATTCTAGAGAGTTGATGAGGCGTGTTCAGAGCTTGCGTAAAGAATCAGGACTGGAGAAAAAGGATAAGATAGATCTCTTGGTCAAAGCAGATAAAGACTTGGTTGCTATGTTTGATAAGTTTAAGGATCAGATTGTTGACAAAGTTGGTGCCAATACATTTATTATCTCTGAAGGTGCTCCTAAAGATAAGTTTTCTAATACCTCTAAAGAAAAAGTTAAAGGAAAATCATTTGAATTGTTTATTAACAAGGTTTGATTCTTAATTTCTTATTGTTCAGTTCAATCTCAATTCTTTCAAAGCATTAGAAATTTCTTCACCCATAATCTCAAATTTCTTATCACCTATAAATTCTTTATCAATCAATTCTTTTTTAAGCTTAATTCTTAGCTTTCTGTTTATCTCTCCCTTATCATAAGAATTCCAATTTTGTTTTTCTGCAATTTTCTCTGTTTCCCTCATTATATTCTCTGCATCTTTAGCGTATTTTGCTGCATAAATCTCATTCTCATTTACAATAGAACCTATCTTATGTCTTAATGACCTGCTCAAAAGATTTGTTAATTGATCTATATCGTCTTTTTTACCCATTTTATATCATTTTTTATTATATTTCTTATTTTTTTCAATTCTTCTTTATTTATCTCCCCATTATTCTTTATTTTTCTCAATAATGATTTATCTATTCCTTTTTTCATCTCACCCATTATCTGGGGATTATCTAAGGATTTATTCTCTAAAAATAATCTGATAGTTTTTAGCCTCCGTAGATTGTCATAGTATATCTTTGATGAAAGTTCTATCTCTAACAAATCTTCAGGCATCATCAACAAAAATTGTATATGATTCTTATCAACACAAGATTTATAATTTAAATTAATCTTTGTACCAGATAAATATTGGCTAAACATAGATCTTATAATAGGGTCTTTTTCTATTAATAATCTTAATTTTTCTTCACTAAAGCAAATAATGTGGAATTTCTGGTTAAATCTTTCTGTTAATATCTGTTCAATTTTCTTGTTCTCTTTACCAGATATAACTACAATATCTATATCATTATATGTTGTTTCGTACAAAAAAGAGCCAACTATAAACGCATTTTTTATCCCATTGAATTGCATCAATTCAGAAAAAATATTTTTTGCAAGATATTCCTTAAATTCAGAAAGTCTTTTTTGGTTATGATAATAAATATCTAGATGTTTTTTTAATAGCTTAACCTCGACCAAATCTCCAACCATTATCTTCTTCTCCATCTCTTTAGGTATGTAGACCTGATTAAATCTGCTTCCTTTTGATACTTTTTTCTTAAATATAACTTCCTGCATAATACGTATAAAGTACGTACTTATATATAAATGTTTTGGAAAATAAATTGAATTGAGTATAGTACCAAAACATTCTTAAACATACATTTTAATCTTTTTTTATGGGAAAAGATCTTGATTATATTCTTGTGTTGAAGGCATTGAAAGAGATACCATTTGGTGTTGGAAAGAAATTATTGACAGATTTCCTACAAGGCAATGAAGATAATGAATCTATAAAACGCAATAAATTATATGATCTTGAAAACTTTGGCAGTATGGCCTATGAAAAAGGGGAAATAACTGCAATTATCGATAATCTCTTGCTTAATGATATGATAAGCTTAACTTCAGTAAAAGGAAATAAGTTCTGGAAGGTCATGGAATTAAGCTCAAAAGGAGCAAGCGAGATTGATGATCCTCAGTTATACAAGAAAAAGTTATCGTTTAATTTTAAGGAGAGTAAAACTACGATAACTGAAGAAGATAAAAGATTATTTGCAGCTTTTGGTGATTTTCTTTCTAAGTTTAATGATGAGCAAAAGAAATCAATAATCAGCCCTAAGAAGGAGATTTTGTGTATAGCTGGTGCTGGTTCTGGAAAAACAACAGTTCTTGCAAAAAGGATAGAATTCCTGATAAAGTATAAATCAATAGATCCCAGCAAGATATTGGCAATAACATTTACAAGGAAAGCCAGGCAGGAAATGATGAAACGGCTGGCTAATTTCGAGCTTGTAAGTATTGAAACATTTAATTCTTTTTGTGAAAAGATATTGAAGAAACATAATAATCTTATCTATGACAAGGAAGTGAGGGTTATCAGTTATAGGGATAAGATCATGATGATAAACAAAGCACTAAGCAGCCTGAATATTAATATGAACCGAGCTGTAGACACTTATTTTACTTATGCTCAAAAAAGGTCAAAGACTAATGATCAGCTGGCTAATATATTTCTTAATGATTGTTTTTTTATCAGAGATTATTTTAAATTTAAGAATAACAAAATAGAGGAGTCTTCTTTTGAGACTGACGATGTACAGCATGAAAAAAGTGCAAAGATGGTCTATGGGGTTTGTAATTATATTGAAGGTTATATGAAGAAATACGGGCTTAGGGATTTTGCTGATCAGTTGATGGATGCAATATCTCTTTTTTCTTCACATAAAGAACTAATACCCCAATTTGAGTATGTGCTTGTTGATGAATTTCAGGACGTCAATTCAACCCAGATGAAACTTATTGAGATGTTAAATCCCCCTAATCTATTTTTTGTAGGTGATCCAAGACAATCAATATTTGGATGGCGAGGCTCTAATATAAAGTATATTCTTAATTTTGAAGACAAATATCCAGATGGTGAGATCATAACCTTAACTAAGAATTATAGGTCGACAAAACATATAGTTGACCTGATAAATCATTCTATAAGAAATATGGGATTAGCTGATCTTGAAACCTCGATACAAGGTGAAAAGGATATTAAATTATTGAAATTTGATTCTGAATCTGCTGAGTCTGAATTTATTTTACAAGCAATAAGTTCATCAAAACTGCCTAGAAATGAAATATTCGTTCTGGCCCGTACAAACAGGCAGTTAAATGAATTATCAATGTTGATGAAATCTAGAAGGATAAAACATGTTGTAAGAAGTGATGAGGTAAAACGAAGTACTCTCGCTTCTATTGAGGATGTTACTCTGGCTACAATCCATGCTATAAAAGGTATGGAAGCAGAGATGGTCTTTGTGATGGGATGTAATTCTAAAAATTTTCCATGCAAAGGAAGCGAACATCCTGTGATAGAGATGGTCAAGGTCGATGAGTATGATAAGGAAGAGGAAGAAAAAAGATTATTTTATGTTGCTATGAGTCGTGCAAAGAAGAGCCTTTATATGACTTATCCCGGGAAGGGATTGACTAATTTTATAACAGATGAGATGAAAGGCATAATCGAAGAAAGCGATGTTAAGATAAAAGCAAAAACAAATTTTAGTTTATCTAAATCAGGGGATTTAGTCACCAAGCTTAAAGATTGGAGAAGGAGTATAAGCCAAGATACTGGTTTGCCCGCTTATATGATACTTCATGATAGAACTATAATAGATATTGCTGTTAAAATACCATTAACAAGCCAAGACCTAGAAAAAGTTATGGGTCTTGGACCTGCAAAGATCATGAAATATGGCGAAGACATATTAAGTCTTGTTAGTGGTTAGTTGAATGTAGATTTAGTTTTAGATTAATTGAGTAGTGAAAAAGAGTAGTAATCTTTATAAGCAAGCACTTTACACTTCTTTTTAACATAAAAAAGGTACTTAGAAATTGATTATCAATTTCTTGTACCTCTTAAAAAATCAAAGAAATTTTTAAAGAGGTGAATTTTAATGAGAACAATTTGCATAATCAATCAAAAAGGTGGAGTTGGCAAAACAACTACAGCGATAAATCTTGCTGCAGGCCTTTCAAGAGAAGATAAAAAAGTCCTTCTTGTCGACTTAGATCCACAAGGAAATATAGATACTTCTTTGAAGATTAAGGCTGAAGGAGATATATATGATGCTATAATCGGAAACCAGGTTATAACTCAATGCATATCTAACTTAGCTGAGAATTTAGATGTCATAACTTCAAAAGATTCTTTGCAGGAAGCAGAAATATTTATTGCCGAACAGGGAGATCCAAGTGTATTTATCAAGAATCTATTCAAAGGAGTAAATGGTTATGATTTTTTAATCGTAGATTGTCCCCCATCCATGGGATTGCTTAGCCAGAATGCACTTCATTTTTGCGATGAAGCTTTTATTCCTGTTTCGACAGATTACCTGGGTTTTAATGGCCTAAAAAATATGATAGGCTATATACAAAAAACTAATCAGAGAAAAGGCAATGAGATAAAGATCTCAAAGATAATACCTACTTTGTATGATAAAAGAAATAAGATATGTAAAGATACTTTAGCAAAAATCCAGACTGAGTTTCCTCAGCTTTGCTCTTACCCAATCCATATGAACTCTAAACTAAAAGAAGCTCCAAAATATGGTAAGTCCATATTTGGGTATGCTAGATCAAGCAGAGGGGCAAAGGATTATTCTAAATTGGTCGAAGACACATTAGCTATGTGATTTGTTTTTTTGTTTTAATTTTATTTAGATTATTTCTATTATTAATAGCCCAACAACATAGGTTTCAAACACGGTCGTGCTTTGCACGCCCTACAACAAAAGGAAAAAACCACACTGAAACGCCATAAATTCACTTTGTGAATTTAATTCCACTAGTTTTTACCCCTTCAGTTGTATTTTCAACCATTGTTGTTTGAGTTTTATTAAACCCCTAGAGAAATTAAAGATTTCATTTATTAAACCCAACATTTAAAAACATATTTCCCTTCTTTATCAGCATGATCAAATTCGCAAATATACCCTATAAACCAGAACAAGTAAAGAATATACTCAATCCAATAGTTGAGAAATGGTTTTTTTCTAGATTTAAGGCTTTTAGTCTACCTCAACTGCATGGTGTAGTGGATATTCACTCCAGGAGGAATATATTAGTTTCAGCCCCTACAGGCGCTACTAAGACATTGACTGGATTTTTATCTATATTGAATGAACTAGTCGATAACTCTATTAAAAAAATCCTAGAAGATAGGATTTATTGCGTATATGTTTCTCCATTGAAAGCTTTGTCAAATGATATCCAGAGGAATCTTCAGGAACCATTAGAAGAGATGGAAAAGATCGCTGGAAAAGAATTAGGCATAAGGGTTGCTGTAAGAACTGGAGATACTGAAACTAAAGAAAGGACTAAGATGTTAAAAAACCCACCTCATATATTGATAACAACTCCTGAAAGCTTAGCTATATTGTTAGCTTCTCCTAAATTTGTTGAACATCTAAAGAAAGTTGACTGGTTCATAGTGGATGAAGTCCATGCCCTTGCAGAGAATAAACGAGGTGTTCATCTTTCATTATGCATGGAGCAGTTAAGCAATCTATCACCACATATGACTAGAGTAGGATTATCTGCAACAATATCCCCATTAAAAGATATTGCTGAATTTTTAGTGGGATATGAAGATGGTAAGCCAAGGCCATGCAAAATAGTGAATGTGCAGTTTATCAAAGAGATAGACCTTAAAGTGATGTCCCCTGTTAAAGATCTAGTTGGTGTTGAACATGCATTGATGCATCACCAAATGTATGTTTTGATGGATAAACTGATACAAGACCACAAAACTACATTAATATTTACAAATACCCGGTCTGCTACTGAACGAGTTGTTCATCATCTTAAAGAGAAATTTCCAAAAAATTATACAGAAAATGCTGAGAAATTAGAGGAATCAGGCAAACCAGGAAAGGCCAAAAGTATAGGTGCTCACCATGGCTCATTGAGCAAGAATATGAGGCTGGATATTGAAACAAGATTAAGAGAAGGGAAGTTAAAATGTGTTGTTTGTTCTACATCGCTTGAATTGGGTATTGATATTGGTTATATTGATTTAGTTATCTGTTTAGGTTCACCTAAAAGCGTTGCTCGTGCCCTTCAGAGGGTCGGTCGGTCAGGCCACAAGCTGCATGCAAAAACAAAAGGCAGAATCATTGTTTTAGACAGAGATGATTTAATAGAATGTTCTGTTCTGGTCAAAGATGCAATTGAAAGGAAGATAGATGAGATACATATTCCGACAAATTGTCTTGATGTACTGGCTCAGCAGATTGACGGCATAGCTATCCAGGATAAAATAAATATTGAAGATCTGTTTAAATTAGTTAAACAATCCTATTGTTACCATAGTCTGCCTAGAAAAGACTTTATGGATGTTATTGATTATCTGTCAGGCAAGTTTATCTCTTTAGAAGACAGGCACATCTATGCAAAGATATGGTATGATGAGGAAACTGGCATGATCGGAAGAAGGGGTAAGATGGGCAGAGTCATCTATATGACTAATATAGGGACAATACCTGAAGAAGTTAGGGTTTCTGTAAAGATTGGAGAACAAACAGTTGGTTTTATAGAAGAAGCGTTTCTTGAAAAGATGAAACCTGGTGATATATTTACATTAGGAGGGTCTGTTTATGCATTTAAGTTTGCTCGAGGCATGGTCGCTCAAGTTAGAGCCTCCCCCCAAAGACCCCCAACAATACCTTCATGGTTTTCTGAGATGCTGCCGTTAAGTTATGATCTTGCTGTTGATATAGGAAAATTCAGGAAATTACTAGGGCAGAAGTTTTGTTACAATAAGACTAAAAAAGAGATTCTGGAGTTTATCCATGAATATCTTTATGTTGATAAGAATGCTGCTGAATCTATCTATAGTTATTTTTATGAACAATATCATTATGCTAAGATTCCATCACATACAAGAATCATTATAGAGCATTACAAAGATGAGAAAGGACTTAGGCATTCTATCTTCCATTCATTGTATGGTAGGCGTGTAAATGATTGTTTATCCAGAGCTATAGGGTTTGCTATCGGCAGAACCCAGCATAAAGATGTTGAAGTAGGTATAAGTGATAATGGATTTTACGTCAGGACTTCAGGCAAGGTTGATGTTATGAGGGCACTTAAGATGCTTAAAAGCAAGGATCTGGGAAAGATAATGGATATGGCTATTGATAAAGCAGAAGTTCTGAAACGGCGTTTTAGGCATTGTGCTGCCAGATCACTTATGATACTACGTAATTACAAAGGTCGAAAAAAAAGAGTTGGTAGGCAGCAGGTAAGCTCTATGATACTTATGAGTGCTGTTCGTCGTATATCTCAGCATTTTTCTATATTAAAAGAAGCCAGGCGTGAAGTACTTGAAGATTTGATGGATATTGAAAATGCAAAAAAAGTAATTAAGGGAATTGAAGAAAAAAAGATTAAAGTTGAGGAAATGGAAACATTTATCCCATCACCTTTTGCCTTAAACTTAGTTACACAAGGCCATACTGATATAATGAAAATTGAAGATAAGATGGAATTTCTGAAAAGGATGCATAGTAATGTACTGGCAAAGATCGGGAGCAAGAAAGGCATTAAGAAAGATGATATTCCAGAGTTTAGCTACCATGATGAATGGTCAAAAGCTGAGAAGAAATTATCTGAAGAGAAAGATGATAAAAAAGAAGAATTAAAGATGCAGGCACTTAATCTGAAAAGAGTTCCTAAATTCGCTAAGATAGAAATTGTTGAGATGATCGATGGTAAGAAAGTTATTCGTCAGGATTTTATTGATGCTATTCATAAATATAAGAAAGAGATTGAAAAAACATGGCCAAAAGAGATTAAAGAATTTGTTTTTAAGAGAGTTTTTGATTGAAATTGGTAACCTTTTTATATTCTAGAATATATAAGTGTTAATATGATATATGGCATAACTGGTATCTTTGGTTCTGGGAAATCAACAGTAGCTAAGTTATTTAAGAGTTATAGGATAATTAATGCAGATAAGATAGGGCATAATTTATTGGATAAAAAACCAATAAAAGATAAGATCATCAAAAAATTTAGTATATCAATATTAACTAAGAATAAGATAGATAGAAAAAAGTTAAAGAATATTGTTTTTTATAATCATAAAGAATTAATCAAGTTAAATAAGATAATACACCCATATCTGATAAAAGAAATCAAAGATCAGATTAAAAAACAAAAAAAAGCAGTTGTTGATGCTGCTTTGTTGATTGAGTTAAAACTACATAAATATGTTGATAAAGTGATAGTTGTTAAGATTAATAAAGAAAAAGCAATAAAAAGAGTATTAAATAAGAAAAAATACAATAAAAAAGAGATAAACAATATATTCAAGTCACAATTATCTCAAAAGGAAAAACTTAAATACGCAGATATAGTTGTAGATAATTCAAAGAGTTTAGCAAATACAAAAAAACAAATTGGTAAAATAAGATGACAAAATTAGCAATATATGCGGGAAGTTTTGACCCAATAACAAACGGGCATTTGGATGTTTTGAGAAGGGCACTTAAGATATTTGACAAAGTTATAATTGCAGTAGGAGAAAATCCAAGCAAGAACTACTTGTTTAGTGTTAAAGAACGGATTGATATGATTAAGAAAGTTGTTAAAGGAAATGTAGAGGTTGATCATTTTTCAGGATTATTGATGAAATTTGCAAAAAAGAAGAAAGCCAGTGCAATTATCAGAGGGCTTAGGGCTGTTTCTGATTTTGATTATGAGTTTCAAATGGCTCTGATGAACAGAAAGATATGCAGTGAAATAGAAACAATATTTATTATGACAAGGGGCATGTATTCTTATCTGAGTGCTTCTATTGTAAAAGATGCAGCTTTAGGTGGTGCTAAACTTAAAGGTATGGTTCCACAATATGTAGAGAATAAGTTAAAAAAAAGGTTCAAGCACTAGCATACTCATCTGTTTCTTTTCCAGTCTCTTTTGTTTTCTTCAGATTTATATGGATTAAGCATTCGGTGTGCCCTTTTGCTATTCTTTTCTTCAAAACAACCTTCCCATAGCCTAAATTTCTTGCTGCCATCACCCCACATAAAGCAGAAGTTGTTGCACATAGTTGAGGTGCTTTTTTTACATTATCTCCGAATGGGCATTTTGTATTCCTTAAGATAATCAAATCTTCTGTTCTTTCCACTAATATGAAATTCCCGCCCACCTTTCTTTGAGCGTCAATCAATGAATCGATAACCTGAGCAAAATTTAGTTGGTTAACTCCATGGAATTTTTTATATTGCTCTTCTACTTTTTTTGCAGTTGAGATTGCTGCTTTTTTTATCTTGCTTTTTGAGGTTTCATCAAATTCTGACCCTAGGTTCAAGACTAAGTCATTGAAATACCCTTCTCTATTGAGTGTAACAGGGACATACCATAGTTTAGCCATTCCAAGCTGTTTAAAGTCCACCAATGTCTTTTCTTTGATAATAGCAAGGTACTTAGCTATTGTCATCCTATTAAGGCTTAGATAGTGAGCTATATCAGAAGAAGTAACTCCAAGTGGGCTATTCTTGATAAAATTGACTATCTTGTCTTCTATTTCTTTATTTAGCATTTAAAATACCCCTTACACCCCTTAAAAGATTATAAACAACGCTAATATTTAAAAGTTACGCTCATTGATTAGCGATAAAAACGAAAGATTTATATAGTTGCTATGCGGTATTGATTATCAATACCTATAGTCAAGAACAATAGGTATGGATGAGGTGAACGAACAATGGACAAAAGAGTTGGAAATTATTCCTTTATAATTGGAGTAATCTTAGCTATTGTTCTAGGCGTTGTGTCACTTGGATCTGCAACCCCCTGGCTAGCATCATTGTTAGTTGTATTGGGTCTTGTTGTTGGATTCTTAAATGTGACAGGGAAAGAAACAAAAGAGTTCCTTTTAGTAGCAATTGTTTTAATAATTGCTGCTGCTATGGGAGGAGCTAGTGCTACATTAGGCGGTGTTCAATATATTGGTGCATACCTAAGCGGCATATTTACCCAAGTTTTGGCTTTTGTTGTCCCAGCAACAGTTGTTGTTGCTCTAAAAGACATTTGGGCGCTAGGACAGTTAAACTAAATTATTCTTTTTTTTATTTTTTTTGATTTTATTTTTTCTACATCATTTAAATCTATCTCAAAAGTTTTAAATAGTATAAGATTCAAGTTGTATATGATAGTACAAATAAACTTTGTGAGGTGAAAAAATGGCTATAGGAACTGCTTGGTGGTTAATAGGGATAATATGTGCTGTATGGGTCATACATGATGTTTTGAGTGAGCAAAAGAAGATGGATTCAACACATAAGGCACTATGGATAATTGGAGCACTGTTATTTAGCATAATTACAGCAATAGTATATTATCTTGTTGTGAAAAAGAAATAATTTTTTTCTATTTTTTACAATAATTCAAACTGGCGTTGGTTTGAATTCTTGGAAATTTCGCACTGAAATGAGGGGTATTTATTATACTCAGTGAAAATCTCTTACGAAATTTACAATAATTTTTTAAACGCTTGAAGTATTTCTATTGTTATGAAGATTATGAAAGAAATAGAAATTATAGACATTTGTTTGTATTTAAAGGAAGCTAATATATTGATCTTAGCAGATACACATATAGGATATGAAGAAGCCCTGAATAAACAAGGGATATTAATCCCCAGATTTATGTTCAAAGATGTGATTAAAAAGCTTGATCCTGTTTTTCATAAAACAGGCAAAGTAGACAAGATAATAATCAATGGGGATGTAAAACATGAGTTTGGGAGCATTTCTGAACAGGAATGGAGACGTACCTTGCAATTATTAGACTATTTGGGTAAATATTGCAATGAAATATTATTGATTAAAGGGAATCATGATAAGATATTAGGTCCGATTGCCAAAAAAAGAAATGTTAAGATTGTTGAAAATTATAAAGTAAATGGTATTTTGGTTATTCATGGAGATAAATTAGCTGATAAAGAAACTTTGAAAGGAATTAAAACGATAATAATCGGACATGAACATCCTGCAATCAGCATTAAAGAAGAACCCAGAACAGAGGTGTTTAAGTGTTTTCTTAAAGGCAAGTTCCAAAGAAAGAACTTGATTGTTCAACCTTCATTTAATCTTGTTACAGAAGGAACTAATATTATCAAAGGTAAAGTGTTAAGTCCTTTTTTGAAGCATGATTTAAGTAATTTTGAAGTTTTTATAGTTGGAGATAAAGTTTATGATTTTGGTAAGTTAAAGAAGTTAAAAGATTAAGTTTATTTTAAAAATAATTCAAACTGACGGCTATCCCCTACCTAAATCTCAAGCTTGCTTGAGGGGTTAGAAATTTATTTCTAAGCGGTAGGGGTATTTGCCGTCGGTTTGAATTCTTGGAAATTTCGCACTGAAGTGCGAGGTATTATACCCAGTGAAAATTTCTTACGAAATTTCCAATAAATTTCAGGAATTGAAATTCCTAAACCGTTATTGTTTCGCTTTGTTTAACAATAAATTTATAAACTAAATAATTTTACTTTAAACTAACAGATAAAAAATAAAAACACCTTAAAATGTATCCAATACTACAAAAGAAAAAATTAGCTGAAAATACCTATATGATGGAGATAGAAGCTCCAGAAGTAGCCAAAAAAGCTAAACCAGGACAGTTCATCATACTTAGGATAGATGAAAAAGGAGAAAGAATACCATTAACTATTGCTGATTCTACAAAGAAAACAATAATCATGGTATTTTTGGTTGTTGGTAAGACAACTGAGGAATTGTCGCTTTTGAAAAAAGGGGATTCTTTGATAGACTTTGTCGGACCATTAGGAATTCCATCTAAGCTACAGGAATATGGTCATGTTGTTTTGATAGGTGGCGGTTTAGGCATAGCACCAATATATCCTGTTGCTAAGGCACTTAAAAAACTGAATAATAGGATAACTGTTATAATGGGGGCTAAAAGCAAAAAATATTTGTTTTGGGAAGACCATTTCAAGGATATCTGCGATAAAGTACTGATCGCAACAGATGATGGAAGCAAAGGAAGCAAGGGTTTTGTATCTAATGTCTTGAATGAAGTTATACGAAAAGAGAAAATAGACCTTGTTATAGCTATGGGCCCCCCAATAATGATGAAAACAATAGCTGATATGACAAGAAGCAGAATAAAAACAATCTGCTCTTTAAATCCAATAATGGTTGATGGGATGGGTATGTGCGGCGGCTGTAGGATCATGGTCGATGATGAAGTAAAGTTTGCCTGCTGTGACGGCCCAGAATTCAATGCACATAAGGTTGACTGGGATGAATTTATGAATAGGAACAAAACCTATATAGATGAAGAAAGCAAATGCAAAGCAGGTAAATGTTCAAAAAAATAGATATGAGGGATCAATATGTCAGAAATAAACTTTTGTCCGTGCTGTGACGCACCTCAACATAAGATATTACTATGCAAAGATAATATATTATTTTGTAAAGAATGCCATAGGTTCTTTAGGTTTGAAGGGATAGACCTAAAATGCCCTAAATGTGAATGTACAGAAATCATAAAATCAGATTTTCCAGCACCAAATGGTGATGCAGTTTTTCAATGTAATAAATGTAAGAAAGCTTTGTCTGCCACCGAGTTTTTGAAATTGAATAAGATTAAGTGATTTTATATTATTATTCTATAATTTTATTAATGTACATAGTTAGTTTTCTAAAAAGTATTAAAAACAATGTTTTTAATCCATTTAGGAATTTCAATATATTGAAATTCCAAAAAGTATATAAATACAAATTGTAATTATGGAATATATGAAAAAGATTAAAATTTTGATGTTGGGATGGGAATATCCACCCTATGTTGTCGGGGGACTTGGAACGCATTGCGAGTACTTGACTAAAGCTTTATCTAAATTGCCTGTTAAAATATATTTTATTACACCCCATCCAATCCATAAGAAAATAGGTAATATAGAAGTTGTTGGATTAGATATAAGCCAAAAGTTTAAGGAAAAAGGTAAGATAGTTGTCTATGGGAAGTTAAGAAAGAAAAAGATAAAAGCTTATACTGAAAAGATATTAGATATTATTGGAAAATATGATTTTGATGTAATACATTGCCAAGATGAGCACCCCATAGCTGCTAGTATTATATTAAAAAATGTTTCAAAAAAGCCCCTTATTTTAACTATCCATTCAACGGTTTTTGACAAATCAGAAAAGCCAGGATTGAATAGATTTAATATTGAAAAAAATGGGATGGTTAATGCAGATAAGGTGATAGCTGTTTCTCATTATACTAAAAATATAATGGTTAAAAAATATAAGATCAATCCAAAGAAGATTATAGTTATACCTAATGCTGTAAAACAAAAAAGATCACCACCTAAGAAGAAACAAGGAAAGAAGAAATATATATTATGTTTAGGTCGGGTAACTTATCAAAAAGGAATTCCTTATTTGATCAAAGCAGCAACAAAAGTGGTTAAGAAAGAAAAGGATGTTAGATTCTTGATTGCTGGTGATGGGAATTCTAAATATAAAAATAAATTAATAGATCAAATTAAGGAGTTAAAATTAGAAGACTATTTTATCTTCAAAGGATTTGTAAAAGATAAAGTGTATTATTATAGAAAAGCAGATGTATTTGTTATGCCTTCTGTTTCAGAACCTTTTGGAATTACACCCCTAGAAGCCATTAGTAATGGAACTCCCGCGATCATATCAAAACAATCTGGAGTTGCTGAATTGCTTAAAAACTGCTTAAAAGTGGATTATTGGAATACTGATGAACTAGCAAAGAAAATATTATTTTTATTAAGGGATAAGAAAGCATACAATAAGTTAAGAAATGATGGATTAAAAGAAGTTAAGAATTTTACGTGGGAAGGAATAGCTAAGGAGACATTTAATTTGTATAAGAAAATGATTTGATATTATAATGGCAAGAAGAAAGGTTCTAGATGAATTAGCAGATGAAGAAGCTGGTCTTAGATCACATTGGTATGATATTCTTAAATATGTCAAAAAAGATCTTGCTTATGTGTGGGATGATAAAGTTAAAAGTGATTTTGAAGCTATAAAAATTGAACTTGAAAGAATAATGCATATATTGAGGGAGTTATCTTCCCATTATAAATCAACTGATAATGAAGCATATGCTCAAGAAATCAAGGAAATAGATAGATTAATGGATTATCTTAAGGAAGTCCAAGCAAGTAAAGAATGGGTTAGGGGGGCACATAAGAGTTTACAAAGAGTTATAGGTTATATTGAAAAGAATAAAATAAATATAAGACAATACCAAGGGGATCTACATATACATTCCCAGGATTCTTCAGAAGGTGTTCCAATTTCAGGGAGTAATTGTGGTGGTTTACCAGTAGTTGAAATTATAAGATATGCTGGAACGAGGATGGGTCAAAAATTTATTGCAATGACTGACCATTCACGTGATGCTGATGTCAAATCGGCACTAGAATACTGGGGACCTAAAGGAAAACCAGAAGTTGCTGAATATGGAGATGGAAGAGTTTTAAGTGTTTATCAAAGAATAGATGCAATCAAAAATCCATCATTAAAAGTTTTTAAAGGTATAGAAGTGAATCTTCTACCTGATGGGGAGTTTGATAGTAAGTTGCCATCTAGCTCAGAAGTTAAATGTGTAAATTGTTCTATACATCCAAATTTAGATAGAGAAGGATTTGCTGAAATTAAACATGACCCTAAACTTTATACTGAATTAGTATTGAAAGGTATACAAAATCCGCATACTAATATTATGTGCCATATTGGTTATGGTTGTGATCCAGGCCTTATTGATGCACTTGATTGGGGAAGGATTTGCAGTGAGGCAATTTCAAATAGGGTTGCTATTGAAATTAATGTGCTCCCTTTAGTAAAGAAATTAATCTTTGATGAAATCCTTGATTTTGGTAAGTTTAAGGCAAACTCAACAGATTATAGAGATTATCTTAGGGGGAAATTAAGTGAAGAATCTTCAACTTATATTGGACTATTGGGAGATTCGCAAATTAGACAGATGATGACGCCTTATTTCCCCAATGGATTGAGAATTGCTATAAATACTGATCAACATTGGAGTCCTTTTATAGGTGGAGAAGATGCAAAAAGGTATGGGTGGTTTAGAAAATTTAGTAATTTATCCTCAAGAAATAGTGATTTTCGTATAAAAAGAATTAGGTTTTTTGTATGCCTAAAAATAGTTGAAAAAGAGTTTCAAGGTATTTTTAGTGAAGTTGGAATAACATCTGAAAATATTATTAATTCATATCCACCCAAGAAATTAGCTACTTTTTTAGAAAAGGCTGCGTAGGAATGAGATTTATTAATCCAAACTCACAATCATCTTTTTCTTTCTAACATGCTCAAGCCGTTTTTCCCTATAATAAAGATTAGCAGCATCATAGGCTTCAAAAGAACCTATATCAAACCAAGGAGAGTCAAAAGGAAAACCATAAAGTGGATTTTTCTTGATAAGCCATTGAATAAGGTAACCAAATGCATCTTTATTATTGCCCCCTGCTAAGTATTCTGGAATAAGTTTTATATCTTCTTTAGAAAGGATAGTGCACGCAGTATTTACTAAACTCGTTTTAGGATTTTCTGTTTTTTCCTCAAACCCAGTAATCTGATTATCTTCATTAACTTCAACTACACCATATCTACCCCTGATCCTATCCTTGTCTTTTATATCATACAATGCAACAACGCTTTTCTTTTTTTTAATGTAATAGTTTATGAAACCCCTTAATGAGAATTCAAATAGATTATCTCCACCAATAACCAATACATCATCTTTTATCTTTAATTCATTTATAAGGTAGTTTAAGGCTCCAACAGAACCTAATTTTTCCTCTTCAGAATGAGTTTTTTCTATCACTAGTTTTGTTTTTTTCCTAAATTGGTATTTTGTGAACCATTCCCTAAAGTTAGGTTCAAAATACGCATTTACAGAAATTATTACTTCTTTTATTCCTTTAGTCAATTCTATATTTTCTATAAGATATTCTATTATGGGTTTGCCTGCAACTGGCAACAACTGCTTGGGCATATTTTTTGTTATAGGCCAAAGCCTTTTTGCATACCCTCCTGCAAGTATAATTGCCTTCATTTTATTTTTTTTAATGATTTATTATGTGCCATTACATAATAATTAACCATATTTTTCCAATCTGCAGATTCAGCTATATGTTTTGCATTTAGTTTTACTTTTATTCTATCTTCTTTTGTTAATTTCGAAAAATTATACATCATACTTGTTAAGTTTACTATTGCTTTTTGGTCACTTATGTTTTGCCTCTTCAAGACTGAAATACCCTTGCAGCCTTTGTGTTTTTTTAATATGTATTTTCCAAATCCGCTTAAATCTGTTGTTACAGATGGAACACCTAATGCTCCAGATTCTAATGGTGTATATCCCCATGGTTCATAATAAGAAGGGAATACTCCAAAATTAGTACCCATTATTGCATCATAATAGCTTAGATCTATCAATCCGTCGGCACCAGTAAGATACACAGGATAATATATTACTTTTACCTTATCAGAAGAGGTGTTGTTTAAGCCAGCTTTCTTTAAAGCAGATAACATGTCACAACCATCATCCTTAAGATTATGTGTTACAAGTTGAGGTTTTCCTTTTTTCTTAAATTCAATCATCTTCTTTTTCATCTGATAATAAAAAGAACCTTCAAATAATTTTTTAGTTGTAGGAAGTTTTTGGTTTAAAATAGAATCAATTATGTCAGACTTAAGATTGCCTAGTGAGCGATCCATAAAATTTTCTATCCCTTCATAATTTATTTTATTATTAAGTAGATTTAGATTTATCCCATTTACATCAGCAGGAACCCAAAATAATGCTATTATTGTCTTGCTGTCTTTTTCTTTCATTAATTTTTTATTTAGCTTACCTAATGATTCAATAAATATATCGATACCTTTGTTTTTAATCTCGCATCTTCCTGCTATAAAATAGATTAATGAGTTTTCAATATCAAAACGGTAGTAAGGGAAAAAGAAGATTCTTACAAATTCCATTATTTGTTTTTTAAATTTACTGTGTTTTATTGCTCGTTCTTCCATAGTTGGGAATCTGCCCATATCTAAGCCATTTGGCAAGACTAAATCAGGTTTTTTCCCAATGGTATATTTTGCTTCTAATGCTGTTATGTCAGATACTGTTGTAAAAACATCTGCATTCAATGCAGCTGCCTTTTCTAAGGTGTATCTTTCTTGAATCTTATATCTATATGCCTCATCCAAAGGATTTATTTTGTCCATTACATCATATAGATTTATACCTTCACTTGCCATCTTCCTTCCAAGATATGTTGCGTGTGTTGTAAAAACAGTTCCAATCTTTACTTTGTTCTTTTTTAGATATAATAAGCCTGGACCGCTTAGATACTCATGAAATTGAGCTACTATTTTCCCCTTTAGGGTTTTTCTTACACCTTCTAATATCCTTCCAGCGATAGTTGACCAAACAACCCATTCATCAAACATCTCTTTTGAACCTAATGAATCAACTTTGAAATCTTTCCAAAGGTCAGTTTTAATCTTATTTGTATCTTTTTTATAATTGGAGAAATCAATCAATATTGTATTTACTGCAATACCATCAATAATCCATTTTCCGAAATGGGGGACTATCTTATCTTTTTTCAATTCATTAAATATTTTAGTAAATTCTTTTGGAATTGGCTTTCCTTCAAATTTGATTGCAGCTTCTTCAGCAAAATAAGGTCCAATCAAGAAATAATTCTCCTTATACAGATCATATATCCTTGCTGATTTTGATTTAATTACAGTGTATATACCGCCAACTTGATGGCATACCTCCCAGCCAACTTCAAATAAGTAATCTGCCTTTGGAATTTCTTTTTTCATATATAGGTATATTTAAGTTAAATGTTTATAAATTTTTGTTTTTTATGATGATTAAATCAAGTTATAGTTAAAATTAGAGAATACATAATCTAAAGTTAAACATGTTAGTTTCTATAAGATCTAAAGAATACATTTAAAAAAGACAAACATAAAATCTAAACCTCAAGCGAAAACCTTTGCTTTTCTGGAGCCTTCTTTTTCCTTTTGGAAAAAGAAGATTTTATATATATCTATATTTTTCATTTTTAACGTGAAAAGCAGACAAAGTCTTACAAGAGAACAAGAGCCTGAAAAAAGAATAAAGAATTTTGATGAAGTGAATTTAGGCTATAGTGAAGAATGTGCTAAAGAAGAAGCAGAGAGATGTTTGCAATGTGCTAATCCTAAATGTGTTGATGGATGTCCTGTAAGTGTAGATATTCCTAAATTTATCAAGTATATCAAAGAAGGAAAAAATTATATGGCTATCAAATCTATAAAGAAAACTAATAATTTACCAGGTGTATGTGGGAGAGTTTGCCCGCAAGAAGATCAATGTGAAAAAGAATGTATCCTGGGTATAAAAAATGAGCCTATAAATATAGGCAAACTAGAAAGATTTGCAGCTGATATGGAAGAGAGAGATTTTAAGGCTCCTGAAAAGAATACTGACAGAAAAAAGATTGCAATTGTGGGTTCTGGTCCTGCTGGTTTAACTTGTGCTGCAGACCTTGCCCTAGCAGGACATAAAGTAGTTATATATGAAGCATTGCATGATACTGGCGGAGTTCTACGTTATGGTATCCCTGAATTTAGGCTGCCAAAAAGCATAGTAGATAATGAAGTAGACTACATCCAAAAACTAGGTGTTGAGATCAAGAAGAATTCATTAGTAGGAAGAACATATACATTAGATGAACTGCGTAAGAAGTTTGATGCTGTGTTTATTGGTGTTGGGGCTGGCTTACCTGGTTTTTTAGGAATACAAGGAGAAGGGCTTAATGGTGTTTATTCTGCAAATGAGTTCCTGACAAGAATCAATCTTATGAAAGCATATAAATTTCCTGATTATGATACTCCAATCAAAAAAGCCAAAAAAGTTGTTGTTGTTGGCGGTGGGAATGTTGCCATGGATTCTGCTAGGTCTGCTAAGCGTTTAGGGTCTGAAGTTACTGTTGTCTACAGAAGATCGCTAGAAGAAATGCCTGCCAGAGAAGAAGAGATAAAACATGCTCAGGAAGAAGGCATCCATTTCATGATGCTTACAAATCCAGTCAAAGTTTTAGGTGATGAAAAAGTTGAGGGGATTGAATGTATGCAAATGATGTTAGGTAACGCTGATGAATCAGGCAGAAGAAAACCATTACCAATTGAAGATTCTGAATTTGATATTGAATGTGACCAGGTAATCATAGCAATTGGTCAGGGACCTAATCCATTATTGACCAAGGCAGTCAGTATAGAACATGATCCCAGAGGTTATATCCGAGTTGATGAGAATATGATGACCTCTATACCAGGTGTCTTCGCAGGAGGCGACATTATAGGTGGAGATGAAGGCGCTGGAGCTACTGTGATCCATGCTATGGGGGCAGGCAAGAAAGCTGCTAAAGCCATAGAATTCTGGGTAAAGCAGAAGAAATTAGTTGTAGAGTGATGTTACTATATAGTAGTTAATTAAACGAAAGGTTTATATACTAGTTCTAAGTTTTTATGTATAAAGGATGTATATAATATGGCAGAAGATCAATCATATGAAATTAAAAATGTAATAGCAAGACTTCGAAATACATGTTATGCTGAAAAAGCCAGTATGGTTCCTGAAGACGGTCATGAAAAATATTTAGAAAGCCAACTTAGCAAATTAGAAGGAATTTTAGGTACTGAACCATTAAATAGAGATCAGCAGGTTACTGTTGGAACAATATTTAATAATCATATTGGAAAAATTCCTTATGAATATCATGATATAAGACAATCTTATTTTAATTTAGCCCTAGATTATTTTGAAAGCAATGATTTAGAAGATAATTCTAGAAAATCCTTATTAGCATTAGAGGTTATGACGGGCGTATCTGAAATATATCATAATTTATTATCTAAACCAAAGGTAGGTAAAATCCAATCCAATCTGCCAAATTCTCCTGTTTATCATGAAACAGCAAAACAAATAGCTGAATTTTATGAGAGAAATAAAGATGATGTAGAAATGCTTGCTGGGGTTACTAATGTATTAGAGGAAGCATATTTAATCCTGATGTTGGGTTCACATGTTGAAGATCGATTACCTAAGGGTGCTAAAGCAATACACGAATTGATTGGAACAGCAGATATATCTACTGTTAAAGATCCCTTGATCGTTAAGCAAATTTTTGATAAGGTTACTGAACAATATAAAAAATGAAACAATACACAATAACCAAAAAGATAGCAAAACATGGTTCACAAGCTATAATAGTTATACCTAGGATATTAGAAAAAGATTTAAAGCCTGGGACGATTGCAAAGATTACTATCGACGTTTTAGGTGAGATAAATAAAGATGTATAAAAGCAACTCACTTTGGGATCAGGAACAGGATGATTATCGTAGAAATGAAGAGTCTCCAATAGGTGCTGGTTATGAAAATTCTGATGGAAACCCAAGCTATAATGGTAATAGTGGTGATTATAATTCAGGCGGAGATAGTTCTGATGTTTACAGTTCTACAAAAGCAGATGAAAAAGACAAAAAAGATGAAGAAAAGACCGGCATAGAACAACAGATAGATAATCAAGAAGAAAAACCTAAATCAAATGAAGAAGTTACTGATGATCAAATAATAAAAAAAGCAGCTTCTGAAATACATCATGAACAAGGAATTGTTGATAATGAAGATAAAAAAGATAAAAAATCAAATAAATCAATTGAAGAAGCTATCAATAAAGCGATGAAAGATGAGAAAGAAGTAATATTTTTAGAAGAGTAATCTGATATGATAAAATGGGATGGAAAAATCCGTATGCACTTGGAAATGAAGCTTTAGGTTGTAGTTGTGATGGCTGCTATAGTGTAGATAGTCATGGCTGTGCCTCTGCTAATTACGAATCCCTGATAAATGCAGATCTACCATCATATGCGCATGGTTTTTATTCTCAAACAGAACATGAAGCACTTTCTGAGATAAAATATAGCAGAACAGAGATAGGTTATGATAGAAACCTAAGAGATATGAAAAGAGCTCTAGATGGCGCTCCAATTGAAGCTTATACACCAAGAAGTTTTGGTGCAGAAGACAGTGGTTCTGCTATCCCTAAAACTGGTGTAATAGAACCTATTGTCATAAAGAATCCAGATAAAGATATAATCAATGAGATCATAAAAGCACAAAGAGAAGTTGCAGGAAGAGAAATTATCCTTAATGAAATAGAAGTTGAAGAGATTATAATAAAAAGAAGATTTAGAAAAAGAAGTGTTAGATTAAAAGAGAAGAAATAATCATATCTCTTCAGTTGTTTTCTTAAATTGTATAAAGACAAATGCCCCATAACTTACTATAAATGTGAATATAAGACCAAGTAATGTATTGATATCACCAGGAGATGTCTGTTCATAGATTATAGGCAGTTCATTATGGACTGAAAGTATGCTTATTGCCCACATAACACCCACAATTAAAGGTATTGATACTATAATCCATCTCCATAGAACTATCTTCTTTTTAGGCTCTTCAACTTGTTTTATTACTTTTCTGGACTTTTTTACTGTTTTTTTTGTTTTTTTAGCCATATATCTATTTCTTAGGTCCTAGATATATAAACATTTTGGTTTTTGAGTATATTAGATAGCCAATAGTTTATAATAACATATATAAATATAAGATTATTATATTTAAGTATAATGAAAAAAGCAAAGATTCTTGTTGTTCTTTTAGTTATTAGCTTATTCATTATAGTGTATATTACAAGCTTTAGGGCAAGTTTATTTAATGAAAAACTGCATAAAAAGGAATTTCTTAAGAATAATGTATATGATGTTTTTCCCAAAGCTGATGAGATAAACTCCGAAGTTTTATCATATCTTCGAAAAGATATTGATAAGATCAGTTTTGATATATTTAATGAGAAAGAGGTAAACCATCTTAAGGATGTTAAGGGTGTAGTCCAAAAAGGAGTTATTACTTATTATGTTGTTTTGATTGTATTTATTGTTTTGATTATTGGGTTGTATTTTATAGATAAAAATAAGTTTCTGGAAAATATTAAGCATATATTTTTGTTTAGCGGAATGTCTATTATTTTAGTTAATCTATTATTGTTGGTATGGATACTATTTGATTTTAATAGCCTATTTAATCTGTTCCATAGTTTATTTTTTATAGAAGGGAGCTGGATATTCAAAAGTTCTGACAATATTGTAAGGTTATACCCTTATGGATTTTTTTATGATATCGGGAAAAAGATATTCACAGGTATATTTGTCTATGGTATTATTTTGATTATAGTTGGTTTTTTCAGCATCGATAAAATCAAGTTTATAGCAAAATATTTAAAGAATAAGATATAAGGTTTTTTATGGGAAAATTAATAATAGCTGGAAACTGGAAGATGAACAAAAATATCCAGGAAAGTATCTCTCTAGCTAAAGAATTAGTTAAATTAGTCAAAGATGTTGATGATAAAGAGATTATTATCTGCCCCACTTTTACTTCGCTTTCTTCTGTTGGAGAAGTCATTAAGAAAAGCAACATTAAATTAGGTGCTCAAAATATGCACTTTGAAGAGAAAGGTGCTTTTACTGGTGAAATATCCCCTTTGATGCTTAAAGAACTAAACACAGAGTATGTTATTATTGGACATTCTGAAAGAAGGCATGTGTTTAATGAACCTGATGATCTGATCAATAAGAAAGTAAAATCTGCAATTAAACATGGATTAAAACCAATACTTTGTGTTGGTGAGACTTTAGAAGAAAGGGAAGCAGGAGATATGAAAGAAGTTGTAGGTAATCAACTAAGTAAAGGATTAGCTAATATAAAAGGGGATGTCATAATTGCTTATGAACCAGTATGGGCAATAGGAACTGGTAAGAATGCAACTGCGAAAGAAGCAGAAGATGCTCATTTATTTATCAGAGGGTTACTGGATTCAATATTCGGAGATGGTAAGAAAATCAGTATATTATATGGAGGTTCTGTCAATCCAGATTGTATAGATGAATTGATTTCTATGGATAATATAGATGGAGTTCTTGTAGGTGGAGCTTCATTAGATGCAAAGAAATTCTCAGAGGTGGTAAAATGCTAGGTAAGAAAGAAGACGTCCCAATTGTTGAACCTGAGAAAAAGATAGGGGTAGGATGGATATTTAAGTTAATATTGATAATAGCAATTATCAGTGTTGTTGTTTATTTCTTTTTGAATCCAGAAGGAATAAGAAGTTTAGTTGATAAATTGTTCGGGAATCTATTAAATTGAATATCTTTTCTTTTTTAGCACTAAACTGAAGTATTTTCCAGAAGATAATTTTTATTGCATCTTGCTGCATTATTAATGATTATTCTTTAGTTACATTTAATAAGAAACATTTTGAAAGAATAAATGGATTAAATCTATTGAATTTTTAAGGAACTTCAATATAGAGTTTATGTAGTCTATCATACTGCACCCAATTCCAGTTAGCCGGTGCTGGGTCTGAATTATTATGCCAACTAACATTAAGGTCTATGATATAAGTTCCCTTTGGTGCTTTTTCTACACCTACACCTAATAAGAATTTTTCCTGATCATTATTTCTTACCGATTTTACTATATGAACTCCGGATAAATCAGTCCCAAACCCACTAGTTGTCTGCAGCCATTCATCTGGTTTTCCGCAATTAGCTGTATCTGTATCTACCCTATCACATATCTTACTATTGGTCCGAGTATATGCTTTGCTGAATCTGAATGAAATGTTAAAATCATTGGCAGAACCTATATTTAATGTGTTTAGAACGCCTATTCCAAAAGTATTGTATTTTCCATTATATATTGTTTTTTTGTCAAATGGGATTGCAACTCTGCTCCCATCATCTAGTAATCTTTCAATCTCTGCTACTGTTCTTTGATCATATGTTTCTTTTATCTTTTCTGCCCCTGTATAGAATCTTTTTACAAGATACAGGCTTGAAGTGAAGATTGCAATGACTATTATCAAAGTTACAAGAAAATTTACAGATAATGTGAATCCTGCTTTTTTGTTTCCCATAGGGAGATTAAAAAAAGATTGTTTTTTTACACTCATTTTATTTATTTTTTATTTAGTAGTATTTATATCTTGTTGTTTAAGTCAGGATTTATTTTAATTTATTATGATTATCTTAATTTTTTGGTGTAACCCACTTAATTTTTATTTATTTTATTGAAATAGTTATTTTATCTTAATTTAATTTATTTTATTCTATCTTGACCAATCCACTTAATCTAACAACTACAATTCTTCCATTATATTCTGCATCCTGTAGTTTTGAGAGTATTTAGCATAGTAATCTGCTTTGTATTTCTCTATCAATTGCTGTATATATACTACAACTTGTTCTGGATTGTCTATGAAACTCATCTCTAACTTAGCTAGACCTTTGATGCCAGTTAGATCTAGGGTTATTTTAGGTGGTTCAAATGTTTTCTTTTCCCCATAACTAACCTTAACTATATTTGAAAAAGGTATCACTTTTTCATTAACCTGCATGATAAGGAAACTTTTGTTGAAAACAAGCTTATCAGGGTATAATGTATATGTAATCTTGCCTAGATTCGAGTAAGTTACTATCAATAAAAGGGCAGTACCCACAACAACTATAATTATGAACCATGTTAATAATAAAGATGATGATATCTCAACACCAAAATCACGAAGTGTATCTATAAAAATATCTAGCCCTACAAGATTATTCAAGTATAACAAAGAACCGATAATAAGGACAAGTACAATAGAAACTTTGACTGTTTCTAGAACAAACGCTTCTTTTATATTCGGCTTTATCTCGGCAACTGGGGCTGTTTCCATTTTAATCTTTTATTATCCTTTTTCTCTTATTTTTCTCAGGTGCATCAATATAATTTTCATTAGATGAGACTTTTCTTCCAATCTCTTTCTCAGTTTCTTTTCTTGCATTTCCAGCCACCCTTCCACCCCTTTTAGAAGCATCTTTGCATTCATTGAAGCCTTGTGAATTATCTTTTCTTGTAATTTCAGTAGAAACTCTTTCTCCAAGCATAGAAAAAATAAGCTCTAAATCATCCATGTGATCCCTTAAATTTTCTTTTTTCAATCCTTTAAATTTCTTATATTCGCTTGGAGTTAATCCGAATGTCGCTTTTGAGATTTCTGCGGTGAGAATTGCATATTCTTTCTCATTTTTTACATCTCTTTTTTTCCATTCATCAGTAAGTTCATCCCTTACTGCTATTCCCCTTACTCTTTTTTCAATCCAATCATCAGAATAACCTTTTTGTTTGTATATCTCTTTCATACGTTTTTGTGCTAATTCGGGGTTTTCTATCTCTTGTATTCTATCATATCCAACTTGTGCAAGCCATTGCTTAAAAGGCTCTGCTTTTTTTGAGGGAATAGATTGGATAATCCTAAACATATCTTTAGTATTTGCACAGTCTGTTCCCCTCAATTTTCCGTCTTCTGCTAGTAATTTCAACTGTACGATTTTATCGTATGGTTCAAATCCTTCTGTAAAAAGCTTTGCTTTTAAGTCAGACCAATATCTTTTAGGTATTGTGCTTGCTTCTAAAGCAGAAACTACATCAACAACAGAGAAATACCACCACTTATTGTACCATATTCTTCTTATTTTCTTATTTTGGAATACAACAAGTGCACCATGTTTTTCCATAGATATAACCTTAAATCCCCATATTTATAAAATTAGCGATATATAAGTAAAAAATTATCATTATCAATTAGTTATAATACCAAAATTTCCATCTAAAAAGAAATAAATGTAAAAACACACAATGGAAAACTTGGATCTTATTTGATTATCTCGTATTCTTTGACCATTAAGATTAAGAATATCACTAAGATAATAGCACCAGTCACTATCAATGAAAACCCGCTTAAACTGGTCCCTACAAAGATTTTGTACAAACCAAAGGCCATTATACCTATACCCACCCATAAGAACTTGTCAAGAACTAATTTCATTATCTCAAACTCTTCAGTAGGGGTAAGTCTTTTTTTCATAATCTACACCTCTTTTGAAATTTACGAAAAATGCTTAGCATTTTCCTAGTAATAAATTATTCCATAATTTATATACTATAAAAAAATAAAATAAGTTTAGTTGGTAACTCTTATTGTTAAGTCTTTTGTATAATCAAGTACACTTACCTCACACAATGAAGTGCCAGGTCCAACATTACCGACTGTAAACAGATAGTTAAATTCTTGGGATTCGCCTTGTGGGATTATCCTAGAATTTACATCAGATGTTGCTATAAGTGAACCATCACTACAACTTAATATAGGTGATACTCCACCTGCAGTATTTGTACAAGTATCATCAGCTGCGGCAAAAGTAGATGCATCAGCAAATGTACATCCAGTGCTTTCACAAATCCTTTTTCTTAAATAAGTGCCAGGTGCATCATCACCGCCCACTAAAATTAATTTAGCATTAGCTGGACAGGCTGTTGGTCCAGTAGCAACTGTAGGATTACATACATCACCAGTAGGTAAAGCACCATTCATATCTGTAAAAGTACATCCAGTACCAGTATCACAAATATCATCCCTATTAGTATTATCTGCTGCAAGTACACCAACAATCATACTTATATCCGGACAATAGACTAAACCACCACCTAAATCTGCATTAGTGGGATTATAGATACTTACTTTCAAAACCTCAGCATCTTTAGCCCTAGTAACAATAGACTCCCTAGATAGAGTAATAGGTTCTGACCCAGTCGCCCGTGGAGGTTCTGGTTCAGTAGTAATCTGCTCATCAAATTGAGTTGAAACCTTAGAGAACATTCCCCTGATAAATCCCAAACCTAAGCCCAACATAACAATTGCTAGAATCAATATAACTATTGCATTTACAGACAGTTCAAGTGCTGCTTTTTTGTTTCTCCTCATTTTATCACCTGTTTATTCTATTATTTTTATTGTTAAATCCTTTACATAATTACTCATATTCATTTGACAAAGATAAGTACTTGGTGCTGCTGATGGTATGCCCACAAGGAGGTTATATGTTGTAAATGTTCCCTGAGCTATTGATTTTGTGTTGGCTGATTGAGCAGAAGCATCATTTATAGTAGAGATAGCTGATGATGTATCACATAATAATTGAGGCTTTACAGAAGTCCAAGGTGCATCTGTCGGATTATATACACTTACTTTTATTATCTCTTTTTCTCCAGCACGTGTAATAACATTTTCTCTAGATAATGTAATTGGAATAGAACCTGAAGGGATTGATGGTTCTGGTTCTGCAGAAACTTGCTGTTCGACCTGAGTTGAAACTTTAGAGAACATTCCTCTGATAAACCCTAAACCTAAACCTAACATGACTATTGCTAAAATTAGAACTACAATCGCATTAACTGACAAGCTTAATGATCCTTTTTTATTTTTTCTCATCTTTATCACCAGATTTATTCTATTATTTTTATTGTTAAATCCTTTACATAATCTTCCATAGTCATCTTACAAAGGTAAGTACTTGGAGCAGTAGAAGGTACTGTTACAAGAAGATTGTAGGTTACAAAACTGCCCTGTGAAACGGATTTATCATTTGCAGATTGAGTTATAGCAGGTAGACCAGTACAATTAAAAATTGGTTTTGTAGTAGTCCAAGATGCATTTGTTGGATTATATGTACTTACTTTTATTATCTCATTTTCTCCAGCACGTGTGATAACATTCTCCCTAGATAGAGTAATAGGTATAGAACCTGAAGGGACTGATGGTTCTGGTTCTGCAGAAACTTGCTGTTCAACCTGAGTTGAGACTTTAGAGAACATTCCTCTGATAAACCCTAAACCTAAACCTAACATGACTATTGCTAAAATTAGAACTACAATTGCGTTAACAGATAAGCTTAATGATCCTTTTTTGTTTCTCCTCATAATGCACCTCTCTTTCATACTGAGTATAATAATACTAATTATGGTAATTATTGAATCGCTAATTTATAAATCTTTCGATTATTTTAATATTGAATTAATAAAAATATAATACTAATTTTATAATAATTATAATGCTACTAGAAATTTTAGAGATATATTACATTAATTTTAATTCAAAATAAATAATTAAAACTGATGGCTATCCCCAACTAAGTCTCAAACTTTTAGAAAAGTAACTCAGATACATTTACCCTAAGTCAACCACAAAGTATTGTCCCAATACTTTACGCTTCTCACTTTGTTCAAATCGTAAAGTTTTAGAAAAGTGCCTTTTCTAATCTATTGCAGTTCCCTTACGGCAACCACAAAGTTTAAAAAGAGTCAATTAATCCTTTTAGGTAAGATGCCAAGATTAAGAAAATTCGTTGCATATAGGGGACTTGAAAGACCTTATACAAGGATATCTAAATATAAGAAAAAGTCATTTATTAAGACTACACCTAATGTTAAGATCGTAAGATTTAATACAGGCAATCTTAGAAAGAAATTTCCTTATTCAGTAAATCTTGTTTCCAAATGTGGTTTGAATATCAGGGACAATGCAATGGAAAGTGGAAGACAGACCTGCAATAGGCTACTAGAAAATACACTAGGAACCCCTGCATATCATATGCAAGTTAGACCTTACCCTCATCAAGTAATACGAGAAAACCCTTTAGCTAGTGGAGCAGGTGCAGATAGGTTCTCTACAGGTATGCAGAAAGCATTCGGAAAACCGACAGGTTCTGCTGTAAGGGTTAAAGAAGGTCAAAAACTTATTACTGTTTCTGTAAATAAAAAAGATTTACAAATTGCAAGAGATGCATTAAACAGATTCAGAAAAAAGATACCTGGTTCTTATTTAGTTCAAAT
>CAZTWQ010000014.1:20396-33655 GCA_964618315.1 uncultured Methanosarcinales archaeon | reverse complement strand
TTTTCTAAACCGTTTAGAAAAACAAAGTTTTTCTAAAAGAAGCTGGTCTTTAAGACCTATTTTTTACTTTTTTTCTTATTTTTAGAATTCCTAAATCCTATTGGATTTGATTTAAAAACTTCTCTTTTTTGCTCTTTTTTCTCTAAATAAGTGTAAGGAACATAGATTTTTTCCTTTGTTTTCGGATCCATCCCAGTATAATACATACAAGTTGAAACTGTCATAGGTGTTGGTATAAATACTTGTACTGATTCAGCATTTTTCAGATGTTTTATAGTATCTACCAGTTCTCTATTTTCTTTCATGCCTGAACCAGGATGTGCAACCATAAAATAAAAAGAAAGCTCTCCACAGCCTGATTTCTTAAAATCAGATATAAATTTCTTAAAATTACCTTTATCTTTATTCATCAACTTTAAAACAGCTTTGTTTACATGCTCAGGAGCAATCTTCAATTTCCCTGATATATGATATTTTAATTCTGAAAGATACTTATCATTAACCAAGTCATACCGGATACCACTCCTAATGTAGGCATGTTTTACACCTTTGATCAATCGTACTTTTTTTAATAATGATATTGATCTTTTATTAGACCTGTCTAGCTTACCACAATCCATACAATCGTTTTCACAGCTATCACAATCCATACCATACATATTTGAGGAAGGTCCACCTAAGTCATCAATATTACTTTTGAAATGAGGCATTTTAGTTATTTTTTTTATCTCTCTTAAGATAGACTCTTCTGATCTGGAGATGATCCTATTGCCTTGAGTCAGATTTAATGAGCAGAAATTACAATTGCCTATACAGCCACGATGCGTAACAACACTAAACTCAAAACCACTCAAATGCTTTGATGGTATTTTTCTTGTAAATGGCAGTTCATAATATTCATCCAGGTCTTTAGATGTGTATTTTGGAGTTTTATATTGTAGAACAAACCTATTATCTATTTTTTGAACAAGATTCTTATCATTACCCCATAGATTCTGCATATCACAAAACTTTTCCTTTGATGATACTACATCATCATAGCTTGGCAATTCAACAAACTCAGATGGTTTTTCTTTGCTTATTATACACGTTCCTAATATATTCAACAAATCCTTTTTATTTTTCAGCCTATCTGCTATTTCCAAAATTTGTTTTTCAGAACCTCCAAATGCCAGAATATCTGCTCTTGAATCAAATAAGATTGGTTTTCTTATTTTATTATCCCAATAATCATAATAAACCAATCTTCTTAATGTTGCTTCCGTCCCCCCTAGCACAATAACTGAATCCTTGAAACAATGTTTTATCCAATTACTATAGACAATAACTGCCCTGTCTGGAACAGATTCATTATAATCCAGGTTTTTATCATCTACTCTTAATTTTTTTAATGGTGTGTAATTTCGTACCATTGAATCTATGCTTCCTGAACTCACACCAAAAAATAATCTTGCTTTTCCTAACTTTTTGATGTCTTCTTCATTTTGAGGCATCTCTATTATGCCTACACTATATCCCTTCTTTTCAAGAAGCCTTTTAAGTATAGCTATCCCAGATAAAGGGTGGTCAAAGAATAATTCTCCCATTACAAATATAATATCATATTCCATATCCTATTGAATATTGTATGTGCTTTTTAAGGTTTTCTTTCATATTTATCCTAGAATAGAAATGTTTATATAATCACTATACTATTTCTTACCTATGGGGCAGCAAGAAGTATATGACTTATTAAGGAAATATAGGACTAAATGGTTTAATGCAAGAGACATAGCTAAACTATTAGATGCATCGTTCAATACTGTTGTTGGAAATCTAAAAAGATTAAGAAAAGCAGGCATTGTCGTATTCAAAAAAGCTTACCAGGTTGTAGAACCAGCAGGCAAAAGATTAGTTTATTTGTATAAGTTTAAGAAATGATGTCAAAAAGTTCGGAGATACCACAGGTCAAAGACCCATGGTATGCTTGTTTACTAACACCTTCTCACTTTTTTTCCAGATTAGTCTTTCCACAAGTCAAAGACTGGCGGAAAGATAATCCTTCTAATGTTATTTTAAATAAAGAGCAGATACTAGTGATAGTAAGAAGGTTAGCTAAAAGGATAATTCTGGATAATCAACAAGGTGAATTAAATTTTGTTATAGTTCTGGATGGGGCAGATAGATTCTCAAAAGATTTGATAACTGAAATAAATAAGATAAATAAATTAAAGATAAAAAAACATTATATCAAACTAAAAAGTTATAGTGGGGCAAGGTCTGTAGGCAGGATAAAGATAATAAAAGCTATAACTTCGGATATATCAAATAAAGATCTGATAATAATAGAAGATATAGTTGATACTGGATTAACATCTAGTTTTTTAAGGAAATACTTGATTAAGAAAAAAGCAAAGTCAGTAAAACTGTGTTCTTTATTGAATAAACCTTCACGAAGAAAAGTTAAAGTAAAGATAGATTATTTGGGTAATACGATTCCTAACTTATTTGTGATAGGTTATGGGATGGATTATAATGGTAAGTATAGGGGATTGGATTCTATTAAGTTGTTGGAATTAGGTGGTTGAACTTAATTAGGTGCTTATAAAGAAATAAAAAATAATAGTTCTAAATCAGGTTGCTATCTGTTAATCGTTTTAATATCGCTTCACTTCCTATAGCCCCTAGTATGCTCGGTGTATCCCCAAGGATATGCATTTCTAGAACTGGAAGTCTGACATCTTCACCTAAAATATCTCCTAGTTGATGTACTGTTTTTGTGTCTGTTGTTGCTAGTTGTCTTATTAATATTTTATCTTCATTCCTACCTTGTTGTATTCTCTGGATAATTCTTTGTGTTTCTGGATCATAACCTATGGGGACAGTACCTGCCCTAGGATTGTATCCTTGGGGCACATGAAGTATAAACTTCATTTCTCCAAATTCGGGAGCTCCAAGGTGGTAGTTTTCTTCTGCTAGTCTTACTTTTTCTAATTTTGCTAATGTATCTAAAATACTTCTTTCGCTAACACAATCATATGGTCTAACTTCTTTATTGGGTGTTAATCCCATATCTTTTATTGCTTCTCTAACCATACCACCTAAAAGTCCTCTTTGCTTTTCTGGAGATTTTGGATCTTCTCCTGCTGGAGTTGGTTTTCCCCCTCCAAATTCAAATAAAGCAACGGATTGTCCATAAGCCATATCTAATAATCTACTTATCATAACTTGTAGTCCTTCTCCAAATAAAACTGGGGAGTCTACTTGCCTAGCAAGCCTATACTTAATATCAGTACCTTTGCCAGAGTAAGAATTTCCACTATGGTTTGATATAACAGGCATACTTAGTCCATCAAAATCAAATTTTTCAAGTTCTTGAGCAAATGCCATTCTTGCAGGAGTCATACTACGTGTATGGAATGCGGCTGCTGTACCTATATCTAAAAAATATGACTCTGCTCTAGGTGTATCTTTATATATTTCTAATAATTCTGTTCTTAATGCCGAAACTCCATCAGGAGAACCCCCTACTACTACCTGATTATGTGCATTGTAATTAGATACTTCAACATTATGTTTTGAACATAATGCTTCGATATTTGGAACATACATTCTTATGACTAATTGTCTAGAGGGGTTATCTGAACTTATAACATCTTCCATAACTCTAGATCTTGCTTCTACTAATCTAAGTCCTCCTTCAAGATCCATTGCACCGCCTGCTCTTAAAGCAAATATCTCCCCTAATGATGCTCCTATGCTTGCATGATAATCAAATTCATCACCAAATCTTTGCACATATAATTCCCTCAGAACTGCTAAACAAACCTCAG
Source organism: uncultured Methanosarcinales archaeon (assembly GCA_964618315.1). Lineage (GTDB taxonomy): Archaea > Nanobdellota > Nanobdellia > Woesearchaeales > JACPBV01 > CAZTWQ01. The sequence goes on along the minus strand of CAZTWQ010000014.1, from coordinate 29,843 downwards.
AGTGAGTATAAACTGCACGTTGTGTATTTAATGTTCTATCTAGATCTTCTCTTGGTCCATTAAATGATATATCGCTTATTTTGTAACCAAAAAATTTGTCTGCTCTTTCATATAATGCTTGTGCAACCCTTTTAATAATTGAATTATCACTATTAAACAAATCAGAACCCATACCCACATATTGTCCACCTTGTGCCGTACCTATAATTCCATTGACTGCCATGATTACCACCTTTGAATTGATAAATTAGTCTAATATAAAAACATTATCATTATTAAATGATAAATTATTCACATATATTTAAATATTCTTTATTATTCTTCTAAGATTATGGGTAGGCCAATAATCCTTAATACTTCATTAGAATTAAGTGGTAAAGTAGAATTTTTCCCTAATTGTGTGGGTGAGAATGGTATTGAGGAGCATTTTGAAGGTGTTTCTAATAGGGGTGGGGGTTTGATTGGTATTTTAGGTGGTTTTGATTTCTTAGCATCAATTGCTGCAAATGGCAGATTTTCTCAAGTTATAGGATTAGATATCAACCCATATCAAGTATTAGTTGGAGCAATAAGAGCTGGACTTTGTCATTTTTCATCTACTCCTTATGATTATTTAACAAATCTTTTATCCTTGCCTTATGATGACCTAGATATAGCTGACTTTGATGACCTTCATGATTTTTTTTGGAGTGCTTCATTTTATGATCCTGATAATGTTAAGATGGAAGAGACTTGGGAGAGATTAGAGCCTATATTTAGAATAGAGCATTCAGCTAGTATAGGTGATTTTAGGATACTTTGGGAAAAAATATTTAATAGATACACTGAATTTGGTTCTAAAGAAGGATTAGTTACTAGAGCTCCAGTTTGTTTAGACATTTACCGCATTCAAGATGTTAATTTGAGACAGTCAGGTAACTCTGTTTCATGGTTAGCATCTCAACCGAATTATGATTGGGTTAAATCATTAGTTCAATCAAGTAGGTTTAGGTTGATGCATGGAAACATGTTAAATGGTGGTATAAATCAAGCACAATCATGTTTGGATGATGTAAAGTTTAATGCTATGTATTGGTCTATTTTTCCAATTCCTTCTTCTAATGGGGGGCTTTTTGAAGATAGGTTAAATGAATTAAGGGGTGCTGGTGTTTATGTTGCTGGTGGTTATGGGGGGAAAGGAATGACTAGATCAGGTTATGAACAATCAAGAATGAGATAATATTCTTTTAATCTACATATTCTAATATCAATCATCATAAAAACATAGTTTTTATATATCCACATAAATTACAATCTAATATGCAAGTAAACAACAAACTATATAGAACAGTTTGGTTAGAAAATGGTATAGTAAAACTAATCAATCAGCCTTTATTACCTGATAAATTTGAAATCTATGATTGCAATAACTATCAAGAAACTGCAAAAGCAATCAAAACAATGATTGTTAGGGGTGCAGGAGCAATTGGAGCAACAGCTGGATATGCGATGGCACAGGCTTTTTTGGCAGGGGAAGACCCTCAAAAGGCAGCAGAGATAATAAAAAATACAAGACCAACTGCACAAAACTTATTCTATGCAGTAAATAAAGTTCTAAAGGCAAATAGCAAAGAAGAGGCTGTAAAAATAGCAGAAGAGATTGCAGATGAAGATTCGGTTTCATGCAAGAAGATAGGGGAATATGGTGAACCATTGATAAAAGATGGTGCTAAGATCCTAACGCATTGTAATGCTGGATGGTTAGCGTTTGTTGATTGGGGTTCTGCTTTATCACCTGTTTATGCAGCAAAAAGAAATGATAAAAATATTTTTGTATTTGCAGATGAAACAAGACCTAGGTTACAAGGTGCAAGATTAACAGCATGGGAATTATCAAATGAAGATATACATCACGCAGTTATCGCAGACAATGCAGCTGGATATTATATGAAAAAAGGAGAAGTTGATATGGTGATAACAGGTGCAGATAGGATAGCTGTAAATGGAGATACTGCAAATAAGATTGGAACATATGAAAAAGCAGTTCTTGCAAAAGAAAACAACATCCCATTCTATATTGCAGCGCCAACTTCAACAATTGATATTAATTGTGAATCAGGGGATAACATACCTATAGAAGAAAGAGATGAACTTGAGGTGTTGGAGGTAAGGGGGATAAGATTAACACCCGGAAGTTCACATGCAAAGAATCCTGCTTTTGATGTAACACCTGCTAAATACATAAAAGGGATAATAACTGAAAAAGGTATTATTGAACCGAACAAAGAAAGCATAATGAAAATTATAAATCAAAAACCCAACTGCCCCTAAGAGGGTATGTTAAATCATGAATGAAGAGTTGTTGGGTTTTTGGTCATTCACATACCCCCCAATTATCGCAATCAGAAGGGTATGTGAATAAATCAATAAAAAGATTTATATACATTTAATTCTACATTAAAACAATATGGCATCTAGGGCATATAATTTAGTAAAGTTTGTAGAAATTATGGAAAGTTGGGGATTAAGAGATGTTTTGCTTCCATTCCTTCTTATCTTTGTCATATTTTTTGCACTTATAGCAAAATCTAAGGTCTTTGGTGAAGATAAAAGAAGATTGAACCTGATCTTTGCTTTAGTGATAGCATTAATGGTGGTAATACCTCATGTTACAGATATATATCCTTCTAATATGGATCCAGTTGAGATTATGAATGAGGCTATACCTAATCTTTCAATAGTCATTGTTGCAGCTATTGGTGCTTTAATCCTTATAGGTGCTTTGGGGGGACAAGTAACCACCAGACCAGCTTATTTGACAGGTGGTGTGATAGTAGTAGCTGCTGTTATATACACTATAACTGTAATTCCAGATTTATCACCTTTATTATTAGGGATAGCATTAATTATGCTGGTAATTACAGCATTTACTAATCCTGCTAAAGATAAAGTTAATCTTGTCCAGGCTACTATTACGATAATAAGCTTTTGTTTTGTTCTTTATTTTTTTGGTGTTGCTCGTGGTTGGTTTGGAGAGCCGCCACAATGGACATTTGATAAGATGTATCAAGGCATTATAATAACTGTTATCGTAATTGGTGTTGGAATTGGTTACGTTACAACAAGCGATAAATCAGAATAAGAATTCTAATCTAACAAAAAAGAAATAGCAATAGTAGCATAGCTGCTTTTAGAAAGATTAAAACTTATCTTAACAAAATCTTCTCCTTTTTCTAAGATTTCCAGATTTTCAATCTCAACAAAAGCATTTCTTTCAGCACCTTCTGGGCTAAGAACACTGATCTGCTTGTTGATAAAACTCCTAAATGTGATCCCTTCTTCTTCCATAACATCATCAATTATTTCCTCAACTGCATCATCTTCTATCTCAGTTCCAAAACCAATCAATGGAAGTTTGATATCTTTTTTACTTTTCTTCAGGTAAGCATCTAAACATTTATTCCAAAGATAGCTTTGATAAGCATGTACATACATCATAAGCAATTTCTTATGCAAAATGTTCAAAGCACCGATAAAATCATTTTTATGCACTTTTAAGTGTTCATCCATATCATCTTTACAGTCAGGATCAGTCTTTAAGATAAGCTCAACACTTTCTTTAAATTTGGATTTGATCAGATTTCTTCCGATTTGGACATTATCCTTAGAAAATCTCTGTTCACCATAGTAATTAGGCATTAATAATTTGCCTTTAAGTTTACTCTCAACTTTCTCAATCTCTTTATTAGTTAAATCCCTAACATTTATGATAAATTCATTCCCTTTTAAATCCCCTAAAGAGATTGGGGCACTGGAATAACCAACAAACTCTAACTCAATATCCTTTAACTTTATGCCTTTAACTTTATCTTTTTTAACACCAGTTATAGAGATATACTGTTCTGTAATCGCATTTTTATCTTTTGCACCTGCAAAGCCAATGTGTTTAACATTGATACTTAATACATTAGCTATCTGCTGAACAGCACGGATAGTATTATAATTCCTTTTCTTCAGCAAACAAACTAAATATTTTCCAGAATCATTGATATCAATACTATTTATCTCCTTTACGATAAAATCTTCTGGATTTTGTTTTATCTTGTACATAATATTAAAAATTAGAACTGATAATAAAAATCTTTCTGAATTAACTCAATTTAAGGATCTATTTTCATCCATCCGCTTGTAGAAATTTCCCCCCTATTTAGGATGTAAAAATCAGTTCCTTGAGTCATATAATCTAGAGTTGCACTTATAACCATCCTTGGACCCAATTCTTTTGAATTTCCTAGATCTCTTCTGCTTGGACCACTACCACCTTTATGTACATGGAACGGTATTGAAAAATTATTATCAAAGTCAGGTAGATCATCATAATGAACAGCATATTTACATCCTAGAAACATAAATGCCATACTTTTTATTGTGTCATGTACAGCATCCCTTTGATCCCCTTCTTGAAGGTAGTTGACAGCTTTTATTAAAAGACCCAATGCTCGCTTATATTTTTGTTTATCTTCTGGATTATCTGCTTCACGGATAAATCTTCTTATAAATCCATATACAAAAGGCAATGAAGAATAATCTCCCCCATTTATTTGACTAATCGCATTATCTATATCTTTCATCATTGGAGTATCTACTACTCTAAATTCCAATGAATCATCTTTCCAAGCTAAACGCCCCCCAGCTTCACGATGAGGGACTTCTTGAAATTGGTAATCTAAAACACCTTTAATTTGTCTTCCTATCCGCTCTGGGTCAATCCTATCAGCTATTGAACTTACTAAATAATCCATAGCACTTAATTGCCTTTCTGTAAATTCCATAATAATTTTCTAAGAAACACCTATTTATAAATCTTTCTATTCTATACTACTATTAAGTAACTACAAAATAAAAAATAAACATATAATAACTAACAAAAATTGTTTTTCCACAATATTTATAAAAGAATTTATGTTATCAAAAGTAAAACACATAAGGTGATATCAATGCAATTCGGAATGAAAAATAGATTATACAAAACTCTTAATCCAAAAACAGGCAAAGCAGTTATGCTTGCAGTAGATCATGGCTATTTTCAAGGCCCAACAACAGGTTTAAGAAACCTAAAAAAAGCTATAGAGCCTTTGGTGCCTCATGCAGACTGTTTATACATAACCAGGGGCATGACCAGGGCTGTAATTGACCCAAAAACAACTACACCTATATTCTTAAGAGTATCTGGTGGTCCTAGTATATTACAAGAAGACCTATCGGATGAGCACATTACTGTTTCTATGAAAGAAGCATTAAGGTTAAATGCGATTGGTGTTGGGATGTCTATATTTGTAGGTGGAAAACATGAATCAAGAAGCATAGCAAACTTAGGAAAACTAGTAAATGAAGCAGAAGAATATGGTATGCCTGTCCTTGCGATTACAGCTGTTGGAAAAGAGATGGCTCGTGATGCTCGTTATTTAGGTCTTGCATGTAGGATGGCAGCAGAACAAGGTGCTCATATAATAAAAACATATTATTGTGAAGGTTTCGATAAAGTGATTGAAGCTTGTAATGGTGTACCTGTTGTAATAGCTGGTGGAAAGAAGATAGAAGAAAAAGCAGCTTTACAGATGGCTTATGATGCGATTCAGGCTGGTGCAGTTGGTGTTGACATGGGGAGAAATATATTTCAATCAGACAATCCTGTTGGTATGATTAAAGCTGTAAATGCTATTGTTCATAAAGGGAAATCAGTTGATGAAGGTTTTGAGATTTATAAAGAATGAAAGTAGCAGTCTATCATAACAATAATGATATTAGGATAGAAGAAAGACCAACTCCAGAAATCCAAGAAGGTGAAATTTTGGTAAAAACCAAATCTTCTGGAATTTGTGGTACTGATGTTATGGAATGGTATAGGATAAAAAAAGCTCCTCGTGTATTAGGTCATGAAATTGCTGGTGAGATTGTACAATCTAAATCAAGAAAATTCCAAGTTGGACAAAGAGTTTTTGTTTCTCATCATGTTCCATGTAATGAATGCAAATATTGTTTAGATGGAAATCATACGGCTTGTGAAACATTGCATAAAGGGAATTATGATCCAGGTGGTTTTAGTGAATTTATCAAGATACCTCAAATAAATGTTCTAAACGGTACTTATCTATTGCCAGAAACTATATCCTATGAAGAGGGAACGATGATAGAGCCGTTGGCATGTGTTTTAAGGGGCCAAGGTGCAATAAGGGTTAAACCAAATCATACAGTATTAATTTTAGGCTCTGGATTGTCTGGATTATTAAATATAAAGATAGCAAAAATGATTGGAGCGAAAGTGATTGCAACTGATATTAATGAATATAGATTGAATAAAGCAAAAGAATATGGTGCTGATCAGATAATAGATGTCTCAAAAGAATCTTTGGATGATATTAAAGCAGATAAGATAATAATTTGCACAGGAGCAAAACAAGCTGTTACACAGGCTTTTAATTGCATAGACAAAAAAGGGACTATTCTTTTCTTTGCAATCCCTAAAGATAATATAGAACTCCCTATAATTGACTTATGGAGAAATGAACTGACGATAACATCTTCTTACGGAGCAGCGCCTGATGACCTTTCTAAAGCATTAAGCCTGATTAGGCAAGACAAGATAAATGTAAAAGACATGATAACCCACAAACTGCCTTTAGAAAAGATACAAGAAGGGTTTAAGATAGTTGCAGAAGCAAAAGAAAGTTTGAAAGTTGTTCTTGAACCTTGATTAAACTTTTCGGTAACCAGGTGGTTACTAGTAAAACCATATGAATTTTTTAGAAACCATAAAATTAAATTATTCTTAGTCAGATATTGATTTTTAAGCAAAAGAAAGTTTGAAAGTTGTTCTTGAACCTTAGGTTTTGATTCAATCTTAAATCTTAGGTATAACTCCTAAAAACAATTTAATCACTTTCTCAACATTCTGTCCAAATATCTCTAATATTGCATCCCATGTAACTGGTTCTTCATCTTCTTTCCAACAGTCGTAATCTGTGCTCATAGCAACAGCAGCATAAGGAATTCCAGCTTCATTTGCTAGTGCACATTCAGGAGCAATGCTCATATTGATTACATCTGCTTTCCAGGATCTAAACATGTGGGATTCTGCTTTTGTAGAAAATCTTGGACCTTCTATTGTAACTACAGTCCCTTTTTCATGATGTTTTAGATCAAGCTCTTTACAAGTTTCTATTAATTTTTCTCTTAATTCACTTGAGAAAGGTTCTGCCATTGGTGTGTGTTTTGCATTGCCTTTTTCAAACTCATCATAGAATGTAACAGATCTATGTCTTGTAAAGTCAATAAACTGATCCAACACAACTAGGTCTCCCCTTCCAATCTCTTTTCGTAAAGAACCTACTGCAGTTGTCGCTAATATGTGTGTACATGAACTATTCTTCAATGCCTGAATATTACCTCTGTTGTTTACATTTGTGGGTGTTATTGTATGGTCCCTGCCATGTCTTGCAATAAGTACAACATCAACATCACTGATTTTACCAACTTTTACAATAATATTGCCATAATCTGTTTTAACAGTTTCATCTTTAGCATCTTTTAATATGTCTGGATTATCTAATCCACTTCCACCGATAATTCCTATTTTTGTCATAAATAACACCTCAATATCAATTAATTTTACTCGCCTTCAAACTCCAACATTGTAAATATCTTATACCCTTTTAATTTTTCTTTTCCTTTCAGTTCAGGAAGGTCAATAACAAAAGCACACTCAACAATCTCACCACCTAGTTTCTCAACTAAAGCTGCAGCAGCAGAACATGTTCCTCCAGTTGCGATCAGATCATCAACAATCAATACTTGATCCCCTTTCTTTATAGCATCTTCATGGATCTCCATAGTATCTGGACCATATTCTTTTTGATATGTATGGGAAACAGTCTTGCTTGGCAGCTTGCCTTTTTTACGAATAGGGATAAAACCTACACCTAATTTATACGCTAGAACTGAACCAAAGATAAAACCACGGGCATCTAATCCTACAACTAAGTCTATTTTCATATCTTTATATCTTTCATACAATTCATCACAAGATTGTCTAAATGCACCAGGATCTTGCAGTAAAGTTGTAATATCTCTAAACATAACACCTTCTATAGGCCAATTAGGAACAGTTCTTATCTTAGATTTTAAATCCATTGTGATAACCTCCACATATCTTAATATTCTTTAGATCAATATGATCTTTTTACATCAATTATATCTTAAGTTAGGATAACTTATTTAAATATTTTTGCTAATTAAATACAACAAACTTTTTATAATAACTCAAATTACGTTTAGTATATGAAAAAGAGATTAATAATCCTTCTTATTTTAATCTTAATCTTATTTTATCCATTTTATTCTGTTATAATAAATAAGTCATTAAATAATCTAAGGGCAGTAAACAAAGATTGTACTGTAGATCAAGACTGCAAAATGTTTTACACAGATTGTTTTGTGTGCCATATTGATTCAAAGGGTCAAGCTGTAAATATTAACTATAAGCCATTATGCCCTTTAGGAAAACCATTTAAAATGACTTGTCCAGAGGGTAAACCCTTGTGGGAAACAAGCTTAAAGGCAGTTTGTGAAGATAATAAATGTACAGAAGAATTATTGATGGAAGAACCAGACCTATTAACAAAGAAACAATTGATATATCCAGAATAAATTTACTTTAACTTACTCTTAATTGCCTCACGCAAAATCAAAGATTTTTCTAAACGAAAAATGCATTTTCCTAGTTTAGTAAAGTATAAACTTCATTTATACTTTATAAACAAGCAGCAAAACCCAAAACTAAAGTTTTGTCTTTTGTGCTTTTTCACTTACAATAGCAGAATTACCAGAAGGATCTTCAATAATTATCTTTTGTGGTTGTCTCCCCCACATTATCTTTGTTATTTTCTTTAACATATTTTTAGCTTTTTTCTTCTCAGCAGTATCATCAGCAGTATCCCTTGCAATTTCTACCTGTTTCTTAACTCTATTGAATATACCCTCTATATTTGTGATATATCCATTAGAAGCAGGACCTGGTGTGATTGTAGTTATATGTGGAATCTTGACAGTTGCTTCTCCGCTTTTAATAACTCTAATTTTCATATCCTCTTCAGAAGTTATATCCAGAGTATATTTGCAAGGTTCTTGCTTACTCAAACATTCAATATCTGCTTTGTGGTATTTACATTCAGGATTCTCACATGTCATAGAAAACAATGAAACTTTGCCAAAATAAGGGACTTCTCTTTCAGCTTCCATAAGGGTTAATGTTTTCTTCCTGCACATAGGACAATGCTGTCCGCTCATTGTTTCAGGATTTTTTTCTTCCGTCATAAATGGTTAAGAAACATTCTGGTTTATATATTTTACGTTTGGGGGTTTTATATTGGAGAATATAATTATTGGTGAAACTAAATTATATAATAAAAA
>CAZTWQ010000014.1:0-20296 GCA_964618315.1 uncultured Methanosarcinales archaeon | reverse complement strand
ATAATAAAAAAAGAATTAATTAATAAGTTTCTATTTTTGGTTCGCCTTCTTCTATTGTTTCAGGCGTTGGCTCTTCAGAGCTGTACTCAGTGACGTCTTCTGTTTTTTTTTCTGCTGGTTTGCCTTCTTCTCCTTCATCCTCTTTTTTTGCCCTGTGTATATTGGCAAAATGAGGTACGGCTGCAATCCAGTCATCACCAAAACCAGCTATATCACCATCAATAGCGTCGCATGTTTTCTTTAATTTGTTGATAGATCTTTTCAATTCAACTATATCTTTATCCTTTAATGGTTTTATATTGACTAAAGCAATAGTATGACCTTCTCTTAAAGCACCTAATATATCTTTAATACCTTCAAAATCACGAAGCACAAATGGTCTTACTGTTATCTTAGCATCATTTGAACTTTCATTAGTGCCAAGTTCAACATAACCTTCTTCTTCTGCTTCTCTAAGAACTTCAGAAGTATTCCCACCAATAGCATTCTTTATTTTTGAAAAAAAACTCATTTTAACACCCTCCGTTACAAAGGAAAATTTAACCATTTTCCCTAGGATAATAAATTTTCACTATGATAGAATGTTGATAAGATATTAGATATATAAACTTTGCGATTCGAACGCAGTGAGAAGCGCAATGGTTTAGAAATTATCTTACTTTATTTCTAAAACTTTGCGGTTGCTTCTCACAGCAAACATAGTGTTTTAAACTCCAATTTATAAAACTTCAATAAACAAAACCTCACACAAGAAATTTTGTAAATCTATAGGGATAGACAAAATTTCTCTAGTTCATAAAGTATTGTCCTAATAACTCATACAAAGCCCAATGTATTTCATACTTTATGAACATTAAAAAACCAAAGCTTTTTATACTGGAAATAAAAACCAACTTAGTATGAAAAGAACAGGCGGATTAAGAAGGAAAACTAGGTATCTATTCAAAAAGCATAGGAGTGCAAAAGGGAAGATTTCCTTAGCAAACTATCTACAGGAATTCAAAGCTGGTGAAAAAGTAATACTTAGTCTAGAATCAGCAGTACAGAAAGGGATGTATCATCCTAGATTCTATGGCAAAATGGGTAAGATAAGCGGCAAAAAGGGCAGATGTTATGAAGTTTCAATTACTGAGGGAAATAATGAAAAAACTGTGATAGCACATCCAGTTCATCTAAAGAGGATATAAAATGGCAGATATAGAAATAATATCGGAAAAACCGATTACTATGAGTGAACTAAAGCAAGAGCTTGAAAAGATAAAAAAAAGAGATAAAGAGTTAAACTTTAGGGCAACAAGAACAGAAGAATATCTCCAGCATTTTGAGACAACAGATAAGGTTGAAGAACTATTCAAGAAACTAGAAAGTCTTAAGATTCCAAGATTAAAAGCAATACATATTATCAAGATTATCGATTTAATGCCTCAAACTGTAGAGGAATTAAAGGTAATACTTCAAGGCTATCCAATTACTGTTAATAATGACAATCTAAAAAAGATAGCAGATGTTACATCTGAAGCAAACGCTAAGAAGTGATTCTTCTTTTTTATTTGTTAAGAATACCTCACCGCTTGCGGTGATTGGGTAATTAACAGATTATTGCATAAATGGTATTCTTAACTTTAAAAATCCCAACTAATTAAATACCCTACCCCTTGGGGCGATTGGGATTTTTATTTTAAATAATTTGTGAATATAGTTACTTTTAGTCGCAGATAAGTTTTTTTAATCGTAAAGAACCAAATATTTATAAATACAAGAGTTTTAAATGTTTCAAAGGGGGGGTTTATTTAAGATGATGGGCGAAAAGAAAGAAGAAACTGTAATAGTATTGGATTTTCTGCCAAATGGATATCCATTTGATAGTAAGCCTATGCATATGAAGACTGCTATAGCTCAAGCTATAGGTCAGGAAAGGTTTGTTCTGCTTGAATTAGTCCCAAAAAAAGGAATTCATCTACAACCCTATGAAGAAGTATATATTGGTGAAGGGAAAAGGGAAAAAATCCATCACATCATAGGGAGACTACCTACAGATAAATTAACCCAAACAGCAAAATCAGAGTTGAATCTAGTTATTAAAGATATAGTAAAAAAGAATGAAAAGCAATACATAGATTTCTTCAATAAAGCATCCCCTTTAACAACAAGGATGCACCAATTAGAATTATTGCCCGGACTAGGAAAGAAACACATGTGGGAAATCCTGGATGCAAGAAAGGAAAAAGAATTTGAAAGCTTTGATGATATAAAGAAGCGAGTAAAATTGATGCCAGATCCAGAGAAAGCGATAATCAAAAGGATACTGAAAGAAATTTCTGGTGCTGAAAAGCATAGAGTATTTGTGGATGTATAATCTAGGATTACTACTGATTATCAACTAATCTTAAACATCACATTTTTATACTAGTTCTTTTCACATATTTCTATGATACAAAAAATAAAAGATCTGATGCAGACAAAAGAACTGATAGATGAGATTAACAAGAAAGTAAGCGACCATTCTGACGGGGTCAATTCATTACAAAAAGAGCTTGCAGAACTTAACACACAACTAGCAGGCATAAAAGGCAGCCAGACAGAATTCCTGACAAATTTTAAAGATAATCTGGATGTTATAACCGACTCAAAGGAAAGTTTAAAAAAAGAACTTTATGACTTTAGATTGTTAAAGTCCCAGCTTCAAAAGACAATCATGGATAAATTTGAGAGGGAACTTGATGATGAGCTAAAGGTCTATTCTGATAAGATAAAAAACGATATAAATGAATACAACCAATTAAAGGATCAGATGTCTTCTGCTGTTTCACAGGTAAAAAATATATCTAATGAGATAGCTAAATTGGTAGATATAAGCAAAAACATAAAAAAAGAAGATTTTGAACTTACAAAATTTAGTAACCAGTTAAAAGAATCAGACAAGGAAAAACTGGAATTGATGAGGAAGATAGATTCATTAGAAAGGCTAATCTCTAAGATGAGAAGGCAAAGATGAAAACCAAAAGAGTTCTTTGAGATTTCCATAAACTTTCGAAAAGTTTATATAATAGTTTATAATATTTCATTATAAAACATAATATTTTATAATATATAGATAAAAGGTGATAAAATGCCGCAAGCTATTGTAAACTTAGGAGAACATGAAGATAGATTATTAACTATTGTAAGGGGTAAGTTTGGATTGAAAAACAAATCCGAAGCAGTTAACTTTGTTATAGGTCAATATGGGGAAGAACTTCTTGAGCCTGAACTTAGACCTGAATATATAGGGAAACTCCAAAGAATAAAAAAACAAAAAGGAATTAAATTCAAAAGCATCGATGATTTAAGAGAACACATAAAAAATGCGTGAATTTGAGATTAAACCAGAACTAGATAAAAAACTAGTTAAATTATCAAAAAAAGATGGGAATTCTTATGAATCAATTATGAAGAAGATTGAAGAAGTTTTTAATTCATCTGATATAACACATTATAAGAATTTAAGATACGATATGAAAGAATCTAAAAGGGTCCACATTGGGCATTTTGTTTTAATTTTCAGCTATGACAAACCAAAAGATTTTATTTCTTTTGAAGACTATGATCATCACGATGTTATTTACAATAGGTAATTTAAAATGAAATTAATAGGCACAAAAGATCAAATCCAACTAGGATCTATAAACACTTCAAGAAAAGAGCTTATCGATATAATCAAAGCATGGGCTGCTATTTCACTTGCATTTGCTATTCTTCTAGGTGGTTCCACTCTTTCATTCAACCTGATAAGCCTATTTACAATAGCAGGGTTATCTGTAGGTTTTGGTTTTATTGCTCATGAACTAGCACATAAAGTTGTTGCACAACGTTATGGATGTAAAGCAGAATTCAGATCATTTGATCAGATGCTGATATTAGCAGTAGTAATGTCTTTCTTTGGTTTTATACTAGCTGCTCCAGGCGCAGTGATGATCTCAGGTCCAGTTGGAAAGAAAAGAAATGGGAAGATATCTTCAGCAGGAGCTATAGCTAATCTGATAGTTGCAGCTGGCTTCTTATCTCTGTTATTTATACCAGTAACTGGAACTTTATTATTGATTGCAAAATACGGATTTATGATAAATACTTGGTTAGCATTGTTCAACTTAATTCCTGTCTGGATGTTCGATGGAAAAAAAGTATTGAATTGGAGCAAACCAGTCTACTTTACCTTATTGGGTATAAGTATGATATTTATGGCCTTAAATAGCATTCTTGGGTAAATTGTCGATAACTTAACAATAAATATTTAAAGATTAAAAACTATAAATTACCTAGGTGGTATTATGAAAAAAGCAAGTCCTTTAGCAGGCGGTTTATCTGTAGGTATTGTAGTTGGGTTGACTGTATTCTTTGCAACATTAGCAAGTGCAATAAGTGGCGGTGGCTACGCAGCTGCATTTTTGGCATTGATAGGTTCTATCTATCCATGGTACTCAGTAAGTATTGCAGGCAGTATTATCGGATTGATATTTGGTGTAATTGATGGTTTTATATTGGGTTTTCTGGTAGTGTGGTTTTACAACAGGTTTAATAAGTGAATGCAGTGAATTTTGAGTAGAATTCCTTAGAAATAAAAAATGCCTTACAACAAATGAAAGAACAAACAATAAAATCAATAGGATTATTTTTTACAATCCTAGTAGTCTTAGATTTAATCTTATTCATCTCAAACAAGATAAAACCCATGTTATTTTGGATTATTATAGTGATATGTGCAATAGTTGCTTATAAGGTATTGCCTGGTTTGAAGAAATAACATTATTCTAACTTTATCTTTCCAGTATACAAAGCCATCCCCAGAACAGAATTAACACCTAATCTTTCTAATCTATTGATTTCTTCATTTGAAGATATCCCGCCAGCAGCAGTTATATCATTATCAGTGGCGTATTTCAATTTTCTTAAGGTTTCAAAGTCAGTACCCTGCATCATACCTTCTTTATCTACATAAGTATATAGGAATTCAGAACAATAAGGCTCTAATTTCTTTACAATTTTTAAAGGGTCTACACCAGTTGATTTCTTCCACCCTTTGATCACTACCTGCCCATCTTTACTGTCGATAGCGATTATTATCTTATCCTTTCCAATATACTTATTCAATTTCTTTAGAAACATAAAATCAATATCTCCTTCTTCGTTAAACAACCTTGAACCTATGATTACTTTCTTAGCACCTGCTTTTATCAGTTCATCAGCCCTTTTAAGCCCCCTTATACCGCCGCCAACCCTGCATTTATACCTACTGCATAGATCTTTTATTATATCTAAATTATCCCCATCGTCCATAGCAGCATCCAGATCAATGATCTGTATTTCATACTTAGAAAACTTCTTTGCTAGCTCAAAAACATTATCAAGTTCTATCTTTTTGTTTTCTTTCTTGCCCTGGACAAGCTGAACTACTTTGCCTTTCATCAAATCTATGCTTGGAAATATCATAGTAGAAATAAAGAACAACTAACATTTAAACTTTTTGTTTATTGTGTTTATTTTTCTTTCTTTTCACCGCTAATGGTAAAAGAAGTAGCTTTAATCGTGCCTTCTTCTCCATTAGACTTGAATTCCTTTGGCGGGATAAAATAATTTGTACAAAACCACATATTAATATACACCCACATCCCCTATAGGCAGACCTAATATGC
Organism: uncultured Methanosarcinales archaeon; assembly: GCA_964618315.1. Lineage (GTDB taxonomy): Archaea > Nanobdellota > Nanobdellia > Woesearchaeales > JACPBV01 > CAZTWQ01. The sequence goes on along the minus strand of CAZTWQ010000014.1, from coordinate 14,627 downwards.
TTGCATATACTACTAAAAACACAGGGTCTTCTATATTTGTATAAAGTCTTTGACTCATAATAATCATCCAAATATAACCTATATATAAATCTTTCTATTTTGTTACTATTAATCAGAGACAATACTTTGAACTAACTCACAAAAATCATCTTCATTCAATACTTTTATACCTTTAACCTTAGCTTCTTTTATCTGTGCTTTATCATTATAACCCCACGAAGCCATAAAACAATTCACATTTGAATTTTCTTTTATTGAAAGCAGATGCAGCAGCAGGTCATCGATAAAATATACATCTTCTTCTTTGATACTCAAATCCTTAGATATTTGTTTTAATTTCTTTAACTTGTTCAGTTCAGAAAACCTGTCTAATATATTATTTTCATTAACCCCTAGCTTTTTTTTCTTGCATAATGAAAAGACAGTATCCTTATCTTTGCTCGTAACAATATATAATCTTTCTTTATCTTTAAAATCACGTATAACCTTTGCTATAATGTTAAAAACATGGTTTAACTTATACCATTCTCTAATATCTGTTTTCAAAGACTTTCTTTCATCATAAAAAGCTTTTTCAAATCTCTTTATGTCTTTTTTGCTAAATCCTTCAGTAAATTTATCAAAATCATTTTGACTATTGATCTTCTTATCTGCGTCTATTGCAGCAAAAGCAACAATTATATGATCACCACCGTTGACATAACCTCTTAATTTCTCAAATCTATCAAATAAATCAGTATCAAAGAAATCAAAACCAATCATACTATATGTTATTTTTTTTCCATCAAGTAATTTAGTGCTGGGAAATAATGTTAAATAAGCATTAAAACCAGTAACAAAAGCATCCCTCAAACTATCTACAATAACACCATCAAAGTCTAGAGCTAGTATCTTCATTTTCTTATCACGACCTTATCTTTTTTACAATATTCTTTAACTTGATTAACAGTATACTCTCCATAGTGGAATATTGAAGCAGCAAGTGCAGCATCAGCTTTTCCTTTAGTAAAAGCTTCTGAAAAATGTTTTCTTTTCCCTACACCACCAGAAGCAATAACAGGTATAGAAACAGCTTCTGAAATTTTCTTAGTCAATGTTAGATCAAATCCTTTTTTAGTGCCATCTCTATCCATAGAAGTAAGTAGTATCTCTCCAGCACCTAATTTTTCAGCTTTTTTTGCCCATGAGACAGCATCGATGCCTGTTGGTTTACGACCACCATAAGTATAGACCTCAAATTTATTCTTCATAGAATCATTTTTCTTAGCATCAATCGCAACAACGATGCATTGTGAACCAAACTTTAAAGCACCTTCTGAGATAATATTAGGATTTTCAACAGCAGCTGTATTCAAAGATACCTTATCGGCGCCAGCATTCAATATTTCTCTAATATCTTCTACTGTCCTGATACCACCACCTACTGTAAATGGGATAAATATCTGCTTAGCAACTCTCTCGACCAATTCTTTCATAGTATCTCTCTTTTCAGAAGACGCAGTAATATCCAAAAACACTAATTCATCAGCACCTTGCTTATTATATTCTTTAGCAAGCTCAACAGGGTCACCAGCATCTTTGATATTTACAAAATTTATTCCTTTAACTACACGACCTGCATCACAATCCATACAGACTATTATTCTTTTTGCTAACATATTATACTTTCTCCTTAATTTCAATCAAATCTTCAACATCACCTAATTTATAGCCAATAAAACCGCAACCAGCTGCTTCTGCTGATTGTTTATCATAGATAGTATCACCAACTAATATTGTTTCTTTTGGTTCTATCTTTAATTTTTTACATGCATAGATGATCATATCTGGAGCTGGCTTACCATTTTCTACATCATCTGCTCCAACTGTGAAATAAAAATATTTTAACAGACCTACGCTTTCAAGCATTTTTCTTTGTAAATCATGGTATGTATTTGAAACTAATACAATCTTTATCTGTCTTTCTTTTAACGCCTTTAAAAGTTCTTCAACATTAGGTATTAACTTGATCTTTTCTTTAAATTTCATAAAGTTTGCAAAATAAAAATCAACAATATCTTTTAGTGGGATGTCTTTAAAATATTTTTTAGCAACTAAGCCAATATCCTGAGCCCATGCATTTTTATTAAATTCATCCTCGCTAATCTCTTCCTTATTAAAATTTCTTAATGTAAGATTAAATAGATCTATCCATACATCATGTGAATCAATCAACACGCCATCCATATCAAATAATATTGCTTTGACCATCTTATAATCTGACAAAATTCTCCAATATTTTCAATCCGATCTCGCCGCTTCGTTCAGGATGGAACTGAAATGCATATATGTTTCCTGAAGTTATACCACTGCAATATTCAATACCATAATCAGTTTTAGTGGCAATTATTCCATCATCATCAGGATCAACATAATAGGAATGCACAAAATAAAAATAAGATTCTTCTTTAACACCTTTCAACAGGTCATTTTTGACAATCTTTATCGAATTCCATCCTATCTGGGGTATCTTTAGGTTCTTACTCTTAAATTTCTTAACCTTTCCTTTAAATATTCCAAGACCATTTATGCCTGGGCTTTCTTCACTTTCTTCAAATAATATTTGCATACCTAAACAAATGCCTAGATAAGGCTTTTTCAGGATCTCTTCTTTTAGAACCTTGAACAATCTTTTGGATTTTAGTGAATTGACACAATCTCCACATGCACCCACGCCTGGAAATATTATCTTAGAAGCTTTTTTTATATCCACAGCATCTGAGGTAACTTTATACTTAGCTCTAAGAAAATCAAGTGCATTTGTAACAGATTTTAAATTACCTGCTCCATAATCTACTATTGCTATCATAGTTATATTACTCCCTTAGTACTAGGTATAGCATCCTTTAATTTAGAATCTTTGCTAACAGCCATTCGTAAGGCCCTTCCAAAAGCTTTAAACACAGCTTCTAAAGTATGGTGGTCAGTACGACCATCAAAACTCCTAATCTGCAAATTACACTTTAAATTGTTAGAAAAAGCCTCAAAGAAATCATAAACCAGTTCTGAATCCAGATCTCCAATCTTATCTTTCTTAAACTTGACATCAAACTTAAGACATGGTCTGCCGCCTATATCAATTGCAAATATTGCCAAGGCTTCATCCATAGGCATAGCAAAAAAACCAGCACGATTAATCCCTTTTCTATCTCCAAGTATCTCATCAAAGGCTTCACCTAATACAATTCCAATATCCTCTACTGAATGGTGCTGGTCAACTTTCAGGTCACCAGAAGCTTTAATATCAAGATCAAAAGTTCCATGTTTAGAAAACAATTCAAGCATGTGATCCAGAAAATTTATTCCAGTATCTATTTTGCTCTTCCCAGAACCATTAACATCTAATTTAATCATTATTTCAGTTTCTTTTGTTTTTCTTTCTTTTTTTGTCATCTCAAACCTCATTTACTATCTCATTAACATTATCAATAACAACTTTAGCTCCTTCTGACTTTAATAAATCTTTCGTATATGCCTTATCAGCACCAGGCGGAACAACCCCTATGAAGTTTACTTTAGCATTTTTTGAAGCACGAACATCAGCAATATTGTCACCAACATAGATTGTTTTGTCACTAGACACATTCAGTTTTTTCAATATTTTTAACAATCCTTCTGGATATGGCTTTTCTTCTTTGACATCTTCCATACAGACAATATACTCAAAATATTTTTCTATACCTAATCTTTTTAAAGCAAACTTAGCTTCCATCTTAGGTCTTCCTGTAAATATCGCTAGTTTATAATTTTTTAATTTTTTTAGAGTATCTTCTTTGATTAAACCTTTTTCTTTACTTATCAGACCATCAAATTCTCTCCCTAGATAGTGTTCTTGAAACTTTTTTATTATAACTTTTTTCCTGAAATCACCGCCACCTTCTTGAATAAGCATCTCAGCAGCATCCCAATCATTATTTATTCCTTTATTCTTAATAGCATCAACATCATCCATGCTTAATATCTTTCCTAGGAAAAACTCAGCAGTTTTCTTTATCGCAACCCTATATGATTCAGACACATCTACTAAAACACCGTCAATATCAAATATTATTGCTTTTATTTTTTTCATCTTATTATTGATTATCATCTATTTTTTTATCATTGGTTTTTTGTTTTTAATTTCTTATGATTTATTTTTTATTAACCTTTTTTACTGGTTTTTTATTTATTATTTCTTTATCATTAACTTTATCTTCAGCTTCCAACAACATCTTATTCCATTTCCATTGACCCATCAATACCCAGTATAGGGCAAGTAATCCTATTATTGATAATACTAATGTTAATCCATTATTCATCTCATAACCTCTTTTAATGTAGCGATGAAATATTTGGTCTGTTTTAATGTTCCTATTCCGATTCTTAAACAATCTTTTAATAACGGATATTTGCTCCTATTTCTTACTAATATTCCTTTTTCTCTTAATCTTTTTTCAATAAGATCTGCTTTTCTAGGAAACTTTGCAATCAGGAAATTTGCAGTGCTTGGGTATGTATTGATCTTTAGCTTTTTTAGTTCTGTATAGATGTACTTTTTTGCTTTTTTTACCTCATTGACGTACCATTGCACATATGTTTCATCATCGAGTGCAGCACTGCCAGCAACAACTGCAACTGTACTGACAGAATAAGGAGAACCAACTTTTAACATATTCTTAATAACTTCTTCTTGAGCTACAGCATAACCTAATCTTATGCCGCCCATACCATAGGCTTTAGAGAATGTCCTTATTATTACTAAGTTATCATATCTATCGATCAGATCAAGATAATTAACACCTGTGTATTGATAATAAGCTTCGTCTAAAAGAACTAATGAGTCATTCTTAGCAGCTTTTTCGATTATCTTTATGATATTTTTTCTATCTATTAATGTAGCTGTTGGATTATTTGGATTGCATAATATCACTAACTTTGTTTTCTTTGTTATAGCATCCAATACTGATTTTGTTGGGAATGTTAGCTTTCTTGTGTAAATAATTTCTTGTATCTTAGCTTCAACAAGTTGTGAATAAAATTTGAACATAGCAAATGTCGGAACAGGGATTATCACTTCTTGATTTTTTTCAATATATGTCTGCATTATGATCATTATGGCTTCATCAGTAGCATTAGTTATCATTAAATTTTTAGGGCTAATATCTAATGAATTGGCTAACTTAGCTTTAAACTTAGAGTATTCTGGATAAGCAGCAATATCCTCTTCCCTGATATTGTTTATAGCCTTCATAACATTGGGTGAACAACCAATTGTATTTTCATTAAAGTCCAGCCTAAGTTGATCTCTTCTCCCTTCTAATGGTGGATTGTACTCATCCATCTCTATTATTCCTTTTCTTGGTTCAATTGACATTTTATTCCTCGTTTATTGATAATAATCTATATCTCAAGTATTAAAGTTTTGCGGAAATGATACTTTTAAATTTTATTATATTGTTATCACTTAGTATCATATAGGAAATACAAAGAATATAAGGTATTTTACCCGTAATAGTGTGGTTAAATGGTGTTAATTGAATAATTTAGTTCAGTTTTAATTGATAATAAATTAATTTATTCTTAATCATTTCTAAAGAAAATACTTTAATAAGTTTTATGCAGGTGGTTGGCAAGTGGCAAGTGGTTAAGTGAAAGCTGTAAATTTGGGCAAATAAGCCCCCTACACTAGAAATCCCACTTGCCAAAACCACTTGCCAAATAACAATAATTAGTCATTACTTCGTTTAAAAGATGATACCCAAAATATTCCTCGGACACCCAAAATACGGATAGGCGGGAAAACTTTAATAATAACAATAAATTCCTTTCAATAATATGGAGATTCAATGGATAACTATAGGAATAAGTATCTTAGCATTAATATTTTCATTAACCTCCTTATGGAAAAATTATCTTGCCCCCTTCAAACTAAAGGTATGTCATGATAGTCCAACTTTTAGTTTATATAAAATAACTCCAAAAATCTCTGGAGGTAGAAAAACATGGTGGATACCATCAATTGATATGGGTTTTACTGTTCATAATTTGGGATGTAAAAGTGGTGAAGTGACTGATATTCGATTATTAACTAAATTAAAATCAAAAAATTATGAAAAGAAATATACTTTCTATGCTAAGTGGATTGTTAATTTTGTAAAATTTAAGAAAAAAGAAACCTCTAGATTTGAATGGATTCACGATTCCATTGAAAGAGAGTGGTATCCTCTAATTTTAGCAGGAAATGAACAAAAATCAATTCATATTGTTTTTGAAGGTGGCAGATGGGATAAGAAATTTATAGGGACCCTTAGTTTATGTCTACAAATATTTTCCTCTCAAAAGAAAAAATGGATTGAATGTAATAGATATAATCATTTCATTAACGAAGATATGTATGAAAAAAATGAGAAATATACTTTATCAGATAATAAATTAGAGAAAATTAGGAAAATAAATGATAATTGGGACGATAGTTATAAGTTTTCCCGCCATTAATACTTTTTCTAAGATTGCACTTCGTGCTTTATAGTGGGTGTCCTGCGGCATACCTCGATGAGCCCCAGGAGTGATGAAAAATCATCTAGATTTTTCATCCTCGGGTCTCTTCGAGTTTTTTTCTGAAAAAGAAAAAAATTAGGGTAACAAGTTGACTGATGTTAAACTCAATATTACTCAAACGAAAAATTATTAAAGGATTATAGTATTTAGTTATATTATGGAAAAAATGAATACCCCATTATTAATAGCAACTATCGTCCTAATATTATTTCTCATGCTTTCTATTATTATGTATTTCATTAATGGATCACAAATGTATCGGTTATTTCCTATTTTCATTGGTATTTGGATAATAACTAAATTATTCTATAAAAAGAAATAATTTTTCGTTCTGCGTCATACTGTGCCTACGCTTCGCTTCGGCATTTTTTCTTGCAGAAAAAATGTATAACAGCAATTATCGCGATGTTATACGCAATATTCAAAAATCCTAAAAAACAGAAGGGGGTTTTGGACTCTATCCATATATAATATCATGGTGATCGTAATCTTCAAAAGAGATAATCTTATTCTCGTGATCAATTACAAATATCAAAACAAAATGACCTATATGGACTCTTAAGATACCTTTCATATCATGATGTAGAAATTTATATTTATGTTCGGGATATTCCAGAATAGAGTCCATCTTCTTACGAACCTGAGAATAATGTGCAAGATCCTTCTTTCTAAGTTTAACTAGCTTTTTAGTGATTTCTTCACTATATGAATCAACATACATTTATGCTACCTCTTTCTCGAACTCCTTTCTAGAAAGATGTTTTCCTTTCATAATCTTAGCTAACTTAGTTTTGTATTCTGGTCTTAACAAAGGTTCAAGAGTACTTTGTTCATAATCTGTAACTACTAAATTTATAGCCTCAGATTTATCTCTAAGTCCAAACTTCGCTTTTACAATATTTAACACCCGATTGGTGTTTTCTTCAATATTTATTACAGCTTGTACCATGTTACATCACATATATAAGTATATACGCCCCATATATAAATGTTTCTTTTTTTAGTGCCCAAAACCCCTTAATGTATTAACTAGATTGGGCTTCGCCCTTGAAGACGGATTTTTGAAAACTTCCCTCGCTCCACTCCGCAAACATATTAAACTTAAAGAATTCTTTTTTCAACACTTTTCTTATGTGCTTCTAAACCTTCAATTGAAGCTATAGAGATAATACTATCACTTAAACTTTTCAGACCTTCTTTGCTTAGTTCCTGTACAGTTGGAGTTTTAACAAAGTCCATAACTGAAAGACCAGCCCTAAACTTTGCTACTCCTGATGTTGGCAAGACATGATTTGGACCAGTACAATAATCACCAGCAGCTTCAGGACTATATTGACCTATGAACAAAGCTCCAAAATTATTTAATCTCGGAATCACATCTTTAGCATCTTTAACTATAATCTCTAAATGCTCAGGTGCAAAATCATTCACTATATCAATACCTGAATCAATATCATCAACTAGAACAATAGCACCATACTTGCGTAATGATTCGGAAGCAAAACTATCATTATTTAACTCTTTCAATTGTTTACTGATTTCTTTTTCAACAGATTTAGCCAATTCCTTGTTTGGAGTGACTAAAATTGCAGAAGCCATCACATCGTGTTCTGCTTGTGCTAGCATATCGCTAGCAATAAATGAAGCATCACCTGATTCAGCTAAAATTAAGACTTCAGAAGGACCAGCTAAAAAATCAATACCTACATCACCATAAACTAATTTCTTAGCAGCTGTTACAAAAATATTACCGGGACCAACTATCTTATCTACTTTAGGGATAGATTTAGTGCCATAAGCCATTGCAGCAATCGCCTGTGCACCACCAACCCTATATATTTTATCTACACCACAGATATCAGCAGCAACATAAAGCGCATAATTATCTTCTTTAGGTGGAGTACAGATTATAATCTCTTTTACACCAGCAACTTTTGCAGGAATGACTGTCATAAGAACTGAAGAAATCAAAGGAAAATTCCCACCTGGAACATAACATCCAACAGAATCCAAAGGTCTAACAAGCTGACCTACCTTAACTCCGTTTTTAACTTCTTTAACAAATTCTTTAGGCATTCTCAACTTAGCATACTTAGAAATATTCTCTTTAGCTTCTTTTATAGCAGCAATAACTTTAGCATCAACTTTTTTATATGCTGTTTCTATCTCTTTTTTAGGAACTAAGATATTCCGTGGCGTAGCTTCAAAAGAATCAAACTTTTTACAATACTTAAAAAGTGCTTTATCACCCAATGTCTTGATTTCATTAACTACTGGGATAATCCTTGTTATAGCTAACTCTAGGTTTTTCTTAGACCTTGTTTTTATCTCTTTTAGCTTTTCAATATCTTTTGCGTTTATTGTTTGTATCATTTTATTGTGGATGAATTCTGTCTGAAGAGGGAAAAAGCGTTACGTAGTTCGCTTTTTTCCTTTTGACATAGGGCATTTTGCAAAGCAAAATGACCGTGAATGAATCCTTTGTTTTTATCTTATTAATTTTTTTGTTAATACTAATTATCAATTCATCAACTATTCAATAACCTTATTCAATGGGTATTCTACTATTCCAGAAGCACCTGCTTCTTTCAACTTAGGGATTATCTCTCTGACTATCTTCTCATCGACTATCGTGTTTATGCTTAACCATCCCTTATCAGACAGTTCAGCGATTGTAGGATTCTTCAAAGAAGGTAGTATGCCAAGTACATTATCCAGGTCTTTTTTCTTAGCATTCATCATAAGGCCTACTTTCTCTTCAGCCTGTATAGCGCCTTTAAGCAATAATACTATTCCTTCCATCTTTTTCTTTTTTTCAAAATCCTTAAAAGATTTTTTGTTTGCGATCAAAACAGTATTTGATTCCATCACAGTATCTAATATTTCAAGATTATTTGCACGAAGTGATGAACCTGTTTCAGTGATCTCGATGATTGCATCTGCAAGTTCTGGAGGCTTAACTTCAGTAGCACCCCAAGAAAATTCAACTTCGGCTTTTACTTTGTTCTTTTTTAGATACTGTTTAGCTATATTTACAGCTTCAGTAGCTATCCTTTTACCTTCAAGGTCCTTAACAGATTTTATCTTGCCGTCTTTAGGGGCTGCAAGCACCCACTTAACTTTGCCTAATCCTGTTTTTGAGTAGATTAGATCAGCAACTTTTTCAACATCAGCATTGTTTTCCTGAACCCAGTCAATGCCAGTAAGTCCGCAGTCTAGTACACCATCTTCTACATATCTAGCCATCTCTTGTGCCCTTATCAGCATACATTCAACTTCATCATCATCTATAGATGGAAAATAACTTCTTGAACTGACTGAGATGTTAAATCCTGCTTTCTTAAATAATTGAATTGTGCTTTCCTGCAACGAACCTTTTGGAATACCTATTTTTAATTTCATTTTTATTATCCTCCTATATAATTACTTTTTATCACCATAAACTTTTTCAGGGTCAAAAACCCTTTTATCAACGATTGTTCCGTCTAATTTTCTAAAAAAACATGATTCATAACCTTCATGACATGCAGCTTTGCCTATCTGCTCTACTTTAATCAATAAAGTATCATTATCGCAATCAACAAATATCTCTTTGACTTTCTGAACATTTCCAGAGCTTTCACCTTTCATCCAAAGCTTATTTCTGCTTCTGCTAAAATAAGTAGCATTGCCTGTCTCAATTGTTTTTTCATAAGCCTCTTTGTTCATAAAACCGACCATAAGCACCTTTCTTGTTTTGAAATCTTGTGCAATAGCTGGTATCAGTCCATTTAGTTTATCAAAGTTCATTTCCATCATTTACACCTATATGATTATTTTGTCTTTATTGCTATAATCATGTAAAACAAATGTTTGTATATTTAAATTCATTGGAAATTATTATGAAATTTCCCATTAATCTTTTTAGAATTTCTATTGTTTTAACTAAATTTTACCGCTATAGTGTTGTTTTTGGACAAGTAATGATGTATTGTATATTTAAGTATAGGATGAGTAGTGTTAAATCAGTTAAATGTTAAAGTGTATATGGTTTAAGTCCCTGAGTTCTTTTTTTATGATCCTTAGTTGAAGTCATATGATCTTTTTTTGGTAATCCCACCCTGTTTATTGGTTCATCTATAAAATGTACATCTCTTGTAGGTCTACTTACTGGAGTTACTGTTTTTTTCTGTTTCTTCAGGCAAGGTATATTTTCCAGATAATAAATTACCATACATAATACGAGCTCCAGCCATATCTCTTCCTTCAAAAGCAGCTTCACATTGTTCAACTAAACATTCACAAGCTCTCTTGTAATTTATGATTCCCCCAGTACGCCTTAGTGATCTCATACTTTGTCTAAATTCTAGAGGGATTGCTCTTTCATTACCCCTAACAACAACTCTTCCATCTGTATGTTCTAATCTTTCTATAAAGCTTAAGACTGATCTTGCTCTATCATATATTTGAAGATACCAAGCACCTTTAAAACCACTCATATCGTTTATTAGTTGACCTGTATATCCATTGTTGAGGATAGCTTTTCTAGCTGCCTCATTATATGCTGGAATGTATTCATCAGCCCATTTTTGACTTATTGGATCAGCTCTTACGCCTTGAGGTAACCACCAGAGTCTAATATCATAACCAAAAAACATAGTGTCAAGATCATCCACAGGGTCTGTTATATTTTCTAAACTTACCATTGTAGACTATTGGAATGGTGTTTTATTTTTAAATATTACTATTATGTAGTTACAAAATTTATGAGAAATTCTATTTTAATGGAAATCAATCATAAAATCATATTATACTTTAAAAACCATAAAATTTAGTAAAATTTTCCTAAACTGTTTCAAAAAGTAAAACTTTTCGAAAGGTTTATATATAACCCATTACTATTCAATTACTATGGTAATGGAAACACTACAGATAAGGCTTACAAAAGGGCTTGTAAAAGAGATTCAGAAACTTGTAGATAAAGATATCTATAGTTCAGTATCTGAAGCTGTCAGAGATTCTGTAAGAAGATTTGTTCTAGGGCAAGAAGAGAAACTAGTAATTCCTGAAAAACAAGACAAAGAACAACAAGATCAAGATAAACAAGCTGCAAGAAATATTCAAAAAAAGATAATAAAAGAAATAAAAAAACAATTCTCAAAACCAACTGGAACTGTTGATTTCTATCCAAAAGAAGAATCAATAAAATCACAAATCTTCAAAAAATTAAGACAAGCAGCTTTAAACTTCAACTTTAAAGAAGTTGATACACCAATTATTGAATCATTAGATCTCCTTAAAGCAAAACAGGGTGATGAAATATTATCTCAAATATTCACTATAGAAAAGAAAGGGGATGAAGAATTTGGAATAAGGGCAGAATTCACACCTTCTTTAGCAAGAATGTTTGTTTCAAAACAAAAAGAACTTCCAAAACCAGTAAAATGGTTTTGCATAAACAAAGTTCTAAGATATGAAAGACCCCAAAAAGGAAGATTAAGAGAATTTTTTCAATTCAATTGTGAAATTTATGGATCAAGCAAAGCAGAAGCAGATGCTGAATTAATCAATCTAATTACAGCTTCATTAAAAAGTCTAGGATTAACTGAAAATGATTTCAAAATAAATCTAAATAACAGAAAACTTATGATTGGATTAATCGAAGAGATAAACAAGGGCAAAGTAGATGATATATTAGCTACAATAGATAAAAGAAAGAAGATTACCGACGAAGATTTCAACCAAAAACTAACTGAAATTGGACTAAATAATGAACAAATACAACAATTAAATACATTATTACAAACAGAAATAAACAATATTAAAACAAATAACAAACAAGCACAAGAAGGCTTAGATGAAATTAAACAAATTCTAGAATTAACAGATAATAACATTGTAAAATTCGATATTGAAACAGTCAGAGGTCTTGCATATTATACCGGGACGGTCTTTGAGGTATTTGATAAAGAAGAAAAGTTTAGGTCAATTGCAGGCGGTGGCAGATATGACCAAATGATTGAATTATTCAAAGGTGAACCAACACCGGCAACAGGTTTTGGTTTAGGTTACGCTACTTTATCATTATTATTAAAAGAAAAAAACTTACTACCAGAACCAAACTTAGCTCCAGATTATTTCATAATAATTGTAAATGATGAAGTAACTAAAGAAGCAATCAAAATAGCAAACAAATTAAGAGAAAAATACAAAGTAGAATTAGACCTAAACAGAAGAAACATAGGCAAACAATTCAAATACGCAGATTCAATGGGTGCAAAAAAAGCAATAGTCATAGGCCCTGATGAGCTAAAGCAAGGCAAGGTTAAGGTGAAAGATATGGTATCAAGAAAAGAAGAATTGGTGGATATTTCTAGTTTGTAATCATCTAATAGTAGTAATTATCAAAAGATTTATAAATACATTCTAACTTTCTATGTTAAAGACAAAAGGTTTAAATATAAAATCAGAGTCTTAATATTTATATAAAATATATAAAACAGCATTATAAATTTAATTAAAAATGGCAAAAAATAAAGCATTCGATGTGGAAGCAGGAATAGAAACAATCCTTGAAAGAGGAGATACATTAAAAACATCTGTTTCTGGACATGTAGACATCATAGATGATATAGCAAATGATTTAATAGGATACTCTGATAAAAGCCATAAAGATTTCTCAAACGATGATAAAAGAGTTCTATACAGAAGAACAGAAGAAGCAATGAGGGCCCTTCTTCATGCAAAAGGGGACACAAGAGAAGATAAAGCACAATACTGGAAAGATTTAGCAGATTTCAAAGCTCATTATGTAGAAAGACTTAATTATGTTGATGGATTAATGACTTTATTAGGTGCAGTAGATAGAAAATATTTTGATATTGATAAAAGAAATAGGACAAAGGACGTATGGGAACAAGCAAAAAAAGAAGCAACAAGAGCATTAAATCTTCCAGAACCAACAGAAGCTCAATTAAAACAAATGAGTTACCCTAGGGCTATAGAAGATTCATTCAATGCATTGAGGAAGATATGCAGACATTTCTATGATCTATATGATCGTAAAATAAACCCTAATACACCTAATGCATAATTGGTTATTCAACCTTAACACTTAGTCAACACAACAACTTCATCATCAACCAACAAAGAATGTTCTGCTTGACTAACTAATCCTTCAGACCGTTCTACCAATGGGGGATATCCTTTTAGAATCTCAATTTGCCTTAATTGGTTTAAAGCGTATCTTACCTGAGCTTCTGACATGTTCTTGGTTAACCACCTGGTTGTAAATGGTAATCCATTGTAAGCTTCTATCTGCTTTAATACGTTTCTAACAAAACCCACTCTGACAGATTTCTTTCCGACTAAAGAAAAGACAGAAGCTTCACCTTTTTCATGTATCATCCCAGCTCCATTTGTTGCAAACGGTTCTATAGCGATAAACCCTTTTTCCAGGATCTCATCATTTTTTGTATCAAAATTAGGTATTGTAGGAGTACAATGAATATTATAGAGGTCTAATCCATGTCCAGATAGATTTCTAACAGGGGAAAAACCAAATGATGTAATAGTATCTTCGATTGCTTTTCCAATTGATGATAATTTAACTCCAACTTTGACTTTCTCAATAGCAGCTTTTAATGCTTCTGAAGAAGCTTTGACTAATTCTGAATTTGAACCACTTAGATCAACACTACAGGCATTATCTCCAATACAGCCGTCAACATGAACTCCAACATCTAAACAGACTAACTGATCAGAAAAAACCAATTCATCATCATCTTCTGGACAATAATGTGCAGCTATATCATTCATGGATATTTGGGTAGGGAAAGCCATAGCACCACCTAATGAAACAATCTTTTCTTCAATTTGATTACAAACATCAAGAACCTTATTATCTTTCTTTATCAATCCTTTGCCATATGCAAGTGCTTCAGCTGCGATCTTACCAGCTTTCTTATATTTTTCAATCAGTTCTTCTTCCATAATGGATTGTATTTGATTAGCTTATTTAAATCTTTTCTAGATTTTCTTTATCCAACATTACTTATCAATCAATATTTTTG
>CAZTWQ010000013.1:22909-35729 GCA_964618315.1 uncultured Methanosarcinales archaeon | reverse complement strand
AAATAAAATAATTATTTCTTTGGTTTTTTTGTTATTAATGCTAAACCAGCTGCAATCAGGCATAATATCCCTGATGGTATGAATGCATATGCATATGAGCCAGTTACATCAAATACTTTTCCACCTAATATTGGACCTAATATGCCTGCTACACCATAAGATGTAAAGACAAAGCCGTAGTTTACACCTAGGTTCTTTGTACCAAAGAAATCAGCTGTTGCTGATGGGAATAATGCAAAGTTTCCACCAAAGTTAAATCCTACCCATGCGGCTGCTATCCCTAATAATAATGCAGTTGATCCCATCTTCATTAAGATTAACATCATTATTCCTTGTAGGACGAACATGATTGCCATTGCTTTTGTTCTGCCTATCTTATCTGAAGTCCATCCCCAGATAATTCTTCCTGCACCATTGAATAGAGCTAATATCCCTACAGCAGATCCAGCAACGGCTGCAGTTAAACCAGAAAAAACACCAAATGGTTTTAGATTGCCTATAACCATCAATCCTGCAGCTGCTCCAAATACAAACATTATCCATAAGAACCAGAATTGTTTGTGCTTAATCATGCTCTGCCAGGATATGTTATTTACTGTTTTCTTGGCTGCTTCGTTTGTCTTTGCCTTAAATCCTTTTGGAGTCCATCCTGCAGGCGGATTTATCATAAGGAATGAGCTTAATACGACACCAACTAGAAATATCATACCCAGTGTCATGAATGTTGCAGGTATACCTACTTTATCCATCAATGTGCTTGCAAGTTGTGCAAAGACCCATGCTCCTGCTCCAAATCCAGCTACGGCTAATCCTGTTATCAGCCCTCGTTTGTCAGGGAACCATTTTACACATGCTGCTATCGGACAAACATATCCAAAACCTATACCTGCTCCTCCGACAATACCTATCCCTAAGATAATATTGTAGAAGTTTCCGTTTGAGAATCTAGCGATTATATAACCAAGACCTATCAGCAAACCACCTACAATAGCTACTTTCTTAGGTCCTATCTTATCCTGCCATCTTCCTGCAAATACCATGACAACTGCAAATGTTGCCAATGCAACAGAGAATATTATTTGTGTTTGAGTTGTTGTAAATCCATAGGTACTCTTTAATGGGTTTACAAATACACTCCATGAATATATAGCACCTAAGCATAATTGTATCACTAAAGCTGCTATAACAACAAACCATCTAAAATTTTCTTTTTTCATATTCTTTTACCTCACTATTTTTATCTTAAACTTAATTCAGAACCTCTTTTTTTTAAACTGATATGTTATAGATAAATGTAACTTAAATTATAATTCGCTTAAGTCCGGTTCTATGGTCTGTTTTTTGACATTATCCTTAATAACTTTGATAAGGGACTCGATTTTTACATCTGGCTTCAATTTTCCGTCAAGTGTCCTTATGTTGAGTGAGTTCTTTTCAATTTCTTTGTCACCGCAGACAATAATTATTGGAATCTGTTGAACCTGGGCTTCTTTTACTTTCTTGTTGATTGTTTCTGCCCTTGTATCTGTTTCAACTCTGATATCATTGTCTTCGAGTTTTTTCATGATCTCATCAACATATTTTTGGTGCCTATCTGCAATACCAATTACTCTTACCTGAACAGGCGTTATCCAAAGAGGAAACCTGCCCTTAAAATGCTCAATTAATATACCTAAGAATCTTTCGATACTCCCATATATAACTCTGTGGATCATTACAGGTCTGTGCTTTTTTCCATCTTTTCCTTCATATGTCAGATCGAATTTTTCAGGCATTGCAAAATCCAGCTGGATTGTGCCGCACTGCCATGTTCTTCCAAGACAATCTTTTAGGTGAAAATCAATCTTAGGACCATAGAATGCACCATCGCCAGGATTTATCTTATATTTTATCCCCATTGATTTCATTGCATCTTCTAGTCCCTTTTCTGCTGTTTCCCAAACTTTAGCAGAACCTAATGCTTTTTCTGGTTTTGTGGATAGTTCAACATGATATTCAAAACCAAATAATTTATAGAACTTGTTGGTAAGGTTGATAACTCCAATGATTTCATCTTTTATCTGTTCTTCTGTCATGAATATATGTGCATCATCCTGAGTAAAACATCTTACCCTGAAGAGACCTGTCAATACACCAGATAATTCATGTCTGTGAACAATGCCCATTTCGCCTGCCCTTATGGGTAATTCTCTATAAGAATGGACTTTTTCCTTAAATATAAGTATCCCTCCTGGGCAATTCATTGGTTTTACTGCGAAATCATGATCATCTATCTTAGTAAAATACATGTTTTCCTTGTAATGACCCCAGTGTCCTGATTGTTCCCATAATGTTCTTGAAAGTATCATAGGGGTCTTTATCTCTACATAACCTGCTTTCTTGTGCTCTTTTCTCCAGAAATTCTGAAGTATGTTGATTATTGTAACACCTTTTGGCAAGAAGAATGGAAATCCTGGACCCTCGTCATGTATTGAGAACAGCTCTAATGTCTTACCTATCTTTCGATGATCTCGCTTTTCAGCTTCTTCAATAAGATTCAGATATTTTTTTAAGTCTTTTTTGTCTGGGAATGCAACCCCATATATCCTTTGAAGTTGATTATTTTTTGAATCTCCTCTCCAATAAGCTCCTGCAACCTTCATTAATTTGAATGCTTTGATTTTTTTGGTATTGGGCAGATGAGGTCCTTTACAGAGATTATCAAATTCCCCCTGAGAATACATACTTACGATATCTCCTGGAACAGCGTTTGCAAGCTCTATTTTATAAGGGTCTTCCTTATAGAATTCAATTGCTTCTTTTTTTGGAATATTTCTTTGTTTTATTTCAAGCTTTTCATCAACGATCTTTTTCATTTCTTCTTCTATCTTTTTAAGATCTTCAGGATGCAAAGGTTTCATACCATAATCCTGATAAAAACCGTTTTCAACCGCCGTACCTACACCAAGTCCAATATTTTGTCCTTTGAATACTCGTAGTACAGCTTGTGACATCAGGTGAGAAGCACTATGCCAGAATATATCCTTGCCTTCTTTATCTTTGAATGTGAGTATCTGGAACTTTCCGTTTTTTTCAATGGGCTTTTTAAGGTCAATTAATTCATCATCTAGTTTTACAGCTATTGCATCATTTGCAAGTCTTTCTCCAATTTTCTGTGCAATCTCCAGCCCATTGGTTCCTTTATCATATTCTTTTTTTGAACCGTCTGGAAATTCTAATTCAATCTTAGTCATTTTCTATTCTCCAATTGCATTTTTGCCTTGAATTTTATAAAGTTAAAGTATAATGCTGGTATTTTCGTAATTATATTGCTATTTTATTATTATTTATAAAATTGTTGGTTTTGGTTTGAAGCTATAGCTAGTTATTTATATCCTTTTTATATATCAAAAACCAAAACATTTATAAACATCAATTATTAATATTAATAAAATTAGTATAATTATTAAGATTAATAATCAATAAAACCACTATGGATGAACCTAAATTTATAGGAAAAGCGAAGTTGACTAAGCAAGGGCAAGTTACTTTGCCAAATGAAGCTAGGAAAGATCTAGGTATAGATGTAGATTCTGATATTTATTGGTATGAAATAGGGAATAGTTTGATTGCTGTTAAGGAATTGGTTAATCCAAGAGATTTAGATGTTAAGTTGAAAGGTAAGAAATAAATGGTATTCAATAACTTAGTCGGGCTTTATGCATTGATTGCTTTAGTTCCATTTATATTGATATATCTTATCAAGCCTAAGAGTTTTGAAAGGGTGATCCCGTCTTTGATGTTTATCATGCAGGAGAAAAGGAAGTTTAAGAAAGCATCTTTTTTACAGAAATTAATCAGTAATTTGTTATTTTTTATGCAATTACTAATCATCTTGTTTTTAGCATTCTCAGTTGCTGCCCCTTTCTTAGAGATACCTCATAAGGTTCTTGTAAGGAACAACATTATAGTATTGGATGCCAGTGCAAGCATGAATACTCAAGATGGTATCACTACAAGATTTGCAAAGGCAGCAAATCAAGCAAAGGATCATCTTGGTATGAGGAATACGATCATATTAGCAGAAAGTTCTCCTGTTATCATACTTGAAGATGGACGATCCGGAGAGGCATTAGATATGCTGAATAAATTAACACCTAAAGCGACAGGTACTAATTTAGGTGATGCTGTTTTGCTTGCCAATGATCTATTGGATGGTAAAAAAGGGGTTGTTACTGTGCTTAGTGATTTCATAATCACTGGCGGTTCTGATCTATTGATGGCTAAGCGAAGTCTAACTTCTAAAGGCAATACTGTAAATTTCGTCGATGTTAAGAATGGTGCAGAAAATATTGGAATTGTAGGCATGGTAGTTGATAAGGATGAAACTACAGTTGAGATCAAGAATTATAAAGATGAGGGAGTTAAGGTTAAGGCTGTATTAACTCAAAATAATAAGAAATTAAGCCAGAAATCTCTGGAGTTGTTGCCTAATTCAAAAGAAAAGATAATTTTTGAAACCTTATCAGGTATTAGCAAAATAACATTAGATGTTAATGATGATCTTACAATAGATAATGTTGCTTATATCAGTTCTCCTGAAAAGATGGCTGTTGATGTGCTTCTTATAACCAATAATGTTGATGGCAATAAGATAAAAGCAGCGTTGAATGCATTAGGTGTAGATCTTGAGATAAGAGAACCCCCTACTGTAAATGCTTACAACATAGACCACGATATCGTTTTTGTTAATGATATAAACAATGATCTGTTTGTCCCTACTGATTTTGTCGATATCAGAAAGTACGTTGAAAAAGGAGGTATTCTAGTCATAACTGCTCAGGATAATCTAGATGTGCTTCCTATAGCAGATCTATTGCCCTTAGATATTGGGGGCATAGCAGATAAAGCAACAAGCGTATGTTCTGATATTGTAGGTATAATATTTCCAAGAGATCCTTTTTCAGATGATCCTTGTTTTACTTCTGCAAGTAATTATATAATGGGTACTGCTAAGAATAACACTATAACCTTAGCCAGCAGCCAACTTGACAGCTCCCCTATGCTTACTCAGATGAAAAAAGATAATGGTCAGGTAATCTATTACGGATTGATGGATAAATATAGTTCATTTTATTCTGATACTTTCTATCCTCTCTTTTGGAATAATATGATCAATTATCTAATGAAGACAGAGGATATCAATGATTATAATCACAAGGGCGGGAGGATGCTAGTAATAAAAGAGCAAGAGGTTGAGACTCCTTTTGCTAAAGTAACCACAAATAAATTATTCTTGGATGAAGCTGGGATCTACAAGTTTGATAAAAGGGAAGTCGCAGTTAATCTCCTTAATGAGAAAGAATCAGATATAAATGCTGAGAATATTGAACTTGAAGATGAGATTGGTAAGTTCTCTGTTGAGAAAGTTAAGGATGTTGAGGATCTTGATCTTGAGGTTCCTCTTTTAATTGCTGCTTTAGTATTGTTGATTATTGAATTTATCTATATCAAGTTTAGGGGTGACTTATGATAGATATATTGAGTGGTAAGATATGTATGGGGTCTTATTGTTTAGCTAACCCTGTTTATGTTTATTCGATAATTCCATTATTTATTGTAATTTTTGTTTTAGCATGGATGAATTTTGTTAAGTTTAATAAAGATGAAGATAAAACTGAGTTTGTCAAGAAACATAGATTTGACAGGATATTTTTTATAATTATAAGGCCTATTCTACTGCTTCTTTTATTGATAGCTATCGCTTCCCCATATACTCTAAAAGAGACTACAACTCAGGGAAATCCTTCCTTGACAATACTTGCAGATAATTCAAGCAGTTTTGGGGTTTTTGATACAGGTGTTGCCCCTAAATTAGCTGAACAATTGAAAGAGTATTTTCCAGTAAACTTGAAGTACATTGCTTCTGGCGAAAGATCTGCTATTGGCGATGGAATACTTCAAAATGCAGAAGGGGATGACCAGATATTAGTTATTTCTGATGGATATAATAATTATGGCAGAGACTTAGGCGATATCATATTGTTTAGTTCTATATTGAACACAACAATCCATACATTAAAGATGGAGCCGATAAAAAAAGATGTCTCAGTCATGATAGATGGACCTTCTCAAGTCATCGAACAAAGTGAAAATTCATATAGGGTCTATGTTAATAATATAGGTGATGTTGATTATAACAAGGTTGAGGTTTTTATTGATGGTGCCCCTATAAACTTAGACAGCAGCGGGAGATTTACCTGGAGATTTTCTAAAGGTTACCATAAGATAAATGCCAGGATCTTATTTCCAAAGGAAGATCATTTTGAGCAGAACAATGAATTCTATATGTCTGTAAAATCACTGCCAAGACCAATACTTTTGTATGTTACATCTGGTAGTGGCGGACCTATGCAGCAGGCATTAGAAAAGGTTTATGAAGTTATAGTGCAAGAGAGTATTCCTGACAATTTAGATATATATGATGTCACTGTCCTAAACAACCTCCACATAAACCAAATTAGTGACAACAAGGTCGATCTGATCTCTGATTATCTGAGTGAGAAAGGAAAAGGCCTTGTTGTTGTTGGGGGGGACAATTCTTTTGATCATGGGGGGTATGAAGATTCTTATTTTGAGAGCTTATTGCCTGTCAATATAGGTGTTGCTGAAAGAAAGAGTGATGCTAAATACAATGTTGTTTTTGTTATCGATCTGAGCGGAACTGTTAATTATCCGTTTAGGCCTAATAGTGATCAGACTGTCCTTGATTTTGAGAAATCATTTTTGATAAGCATAATAAGGAGCTTAAACATTGAGGATGAGGTTTCTATCATAGGTTTTGTTTCAAGACCTCATTGTGTTCCTCAGGAGCTTCATTGTGTTTTGAATCCAATAAGTTTCTTACCTAATATAGAAGATAGTATAAGGACATTTGCTGTTCCTGCTGAGGATAGTGGCACAAATATTGCTTTGGCGCTTAATAGGGCCAGAAGCGTTTTGGAGAAAGCAAAGGGTAGTAAGAATGTTGTTCTTCTGACTGATGGGATCGATACAAATGAGTACGGTATTATGCAGACTGTACAATCGATGAGTTCATTTGGGGTTAAGCTATATACTATAGGTGTTGGTCAGTTTGTTAATGGTGCTTTGCTTAAGAACATGGCTGATAAGAGCGGAGGGCTTTATTTTGAACCAGATGAATCTGATAAACTAAAAATCATATTCATGGGCGATGAAGAAGAACAAAAATGTCTTAAAGCTACAAGCGGCAGGGCTGTTTTGATGGATACTGCCCATTGGATAACCAAGGGAGACCTTACTTTAAGTGCTAATGTTGGAGGCTATAATCTTGTTGTTCCTGAATTATGGGGTAGGAAGTTGGTAGCTACAGATTGTGACAGAACATTGATTACTGCAGGAAGATATGGTTTAGGGAGAGTAGCTGTAATGTCAACAGATGATGGGGGCAAATGGTCTGGACAATTATTTAGCAGAGATAATTCAAAAGTAATCACAAAGATGGTCAATTGGGCAATCGGTGATTTTACAAAAGATATTGAGTTTGATGTTAGGGTTAAGGATACTACATTAGGAAAAGCAACAGATGTAAATGTTATTTCAAATGAAAAGCCAGAAGAAAAAGGTCTTGATTTTGTTAAGATAGATGCAGGGCTTTATTCAGCAAAGTTTCGTCCTGAAAAAGTTGGATTCTATCAATTATTAGGCGCTTCTGTTGGAGTCAGTTATAATGATGAGTATGAAAAGATTGGTTTGAATCCTGCCTTGGGTGAGCTTGTTACTATCTCTGGCGGAAAGGTGTTTGAGCCTAATGATGTTGAAAAGATCAAAGATACGATCATAACAATGTCTAAGCGGGTTAAGATCAAGACTGTCAATTACAGGTGGCCTTTTGTTATTGCTGCTTTGATATTATTTTTGATTGAGGTTTTTATAAGGAGGCTAAGGCAGAATAAAGATATGTCAAATTTTTAGTCTGGATGATGATCAATATTTATGATGAGGTGCATGTAAAATGGGAGTAATGAAAAAAGATGTAAACTTTATATTTTTTATCTTGATAATAGCAGTTGTTGTAAGCTTTGCCGGATTTACTGCATATTATCAGATATCTTTTAGGAATATTAATGTAGAGTATGATACAAAACTTGCAGAATTGAATAAAGTTACAGTTGATCTGCTTGAGAAGAAAGCAGCATTGTTAGAGACTAGTTCAGAATTAGATACAACTAAACAAGGGAGGGAAGAGTTAGGTGAGAGGTATGATGACTTGAAAGATGATAGAGATACTTTGAAAGATGAGAGAGATTCTTTTAGAGATAATCTGTATAAGACCAGAACTGAATTAGATCAGAAGAAAGCACAGGTCACTGCCTTAAGTACTCAGTTAATAGTTGCAGAGGATGAAGCAGATAAGTGGAAGGGTAAATATGATTCATGTAAAGAAGATTTAGAAGATTGTGAGGCTGTTTGTCCAGGTTAATTTGTCAGGTTAAAAATGAAGAGATTTAATAAAGTTTTGAAGGAAGTGAACTTTATCGTAGATGAGGTGCTGGCTTTTGATATTATATTGACTAGTGTTTTGATATTTTTATCATTTTATCTTGTGTTGATGTTGATTGAGCTTAATCCATGGTATTCATTATTTCCAACTTTGGCTTACTTTATCTTTTTGCTGTATAGGGATCTTAGCACGAGCAAATATAATGTGGTTGAAGCACATTATGCTCCATTATATGAGAAGTTGAGGACTTCTGCAGATACTGTTAATGACAGCAATGAGATTGTTGATGAATTGCAAAAAGAGGTTTTTAATGATCTAAAAAATGTTAGAGTATCTTCTTTTGTAAAGATAAAAAGAATCTCTTATAAGGTTCTTGGAAGTGTGATACTTTGTTTATTGATCTTGTTTGCTTCGATATATAATATTAATCTTGGTCAATGGGATGTTTTTGAAGATTTAAAAGAGATTATTTATCGGGAAGGAAGTGGTGAAGGTGGAGACTCTCTTGGCGATGATTTAGTATCTGGAAAAGATGGGGGCAAAGATGATGACATCTATGGTGATGACAGTATTGCAGCTATTGGAAATCAGGAAGTAAAAATACAGATAAAACAGGCGTCAATAGAGATCATCGGCAGTGAGCTTAGCGAACTGCCTGACAGGGAATTTGAAGAGGCTTTTCCAGATGATATATTTGCAATTTCCTCAGAAGGTTATGAGGAAACAATTACTGTTGAGAATCAGAAGTTAGTCAAGGATTATTTTGAGGAGTTGAGAAAAGAATAATGAATGAATTAGTTTAAAGATCATATTGGATAAGAAAAACCAACAACAATGGTGAAAATACAACTGAAGAGGGAAATTCCATACTGAGTGTGGAATTTTCCTTTTGTTGTAGGGCGTGCAAAGCACGACCGTGTTTGAACCAAATGTTGTTGTTGGTTTTTCCAACAAAGAAAAGAATTGATAAAAAATAATCAATAAAAAATCAATGAAAAATAAAATTCAATAATAAAAAAATAATAAATAATGAAATTCAATAAAATAAAAAACCAATGAAAATTAAGAATCAATAAAGAAAACAAAATAATTAATAAAAAACAAAAAAGGTGAGATAAATGGTAAAAGGATATAAGGCTGTGTTTGATGCTTTGTTTAAAGAAGTTGGAAAGGTTATAGTTGGACAAGAACAATTGATTGAAGAGATTACAATAGCTATTCTTTGTGATGCTAATGCTTTGCTTGAGGGCTATCCCGGGCTTGCAAAAACATTGGCAGTAAGGACGTTATCAGATGTTCTTGATCTAAAGTTCAGCAGGATACAGAATACTCCTGATTTGATGCCTTCAGATATTACAGGGACATATATTATCGAAGAATCTGGTGGGAAAAGGAATTTTAAGTTTGAGCCGGGTCCTGTATTTGCAAATATTGTTCTAGCAGATGAAATAAACAGGGCGACGCCAAAGAGCCAGTCTGCTTTATTAGAAGCGATGCAGGAGAAACAAGTTACTGTCGGGAATACAACATATAAATTGGATTTGCCATTTTTTGTCTTGGCTACTCAAAATCCAATTGAACAAGAGGGAACTTATCCTTTGCCAGAAGCACAAGCTGATAGATTTTTGTTGAAGATCAGAGTAGGGTACCCTAAACCAGAAGAAGAACTCAGGATTGTTGATATATATGCGAATCCGACTACACCGCCAAAATTAAAGAAACTTTTGAACAAAAGTCAGTTGATACATCTGCAGCAGGTAACCAAACAGATACCAATTGCAAATGATTTGAAGAAAAGGGTTATTGATCTGATACAAGCAACAAGAACTCAAAAAGATCTTGTTCAATATGGTGCATCACCCAGGGCTTCTATCGGGTTGATACTAGCGGCAAAAGCAAGAGCTTTGCTTAAGGGGAGAAATCACGTAAGTTCAGAAGATATAGAAATAATGGCTTATCCTGTACTTAGACATAGGATGATACTTAATTTTGAGGCTGAAAGAAAAGGGATGAGCACTGATGATGCAATCACTGAACTACTTAAAAAAGTAAAATAGATAATATAAAATGACAATAGACACAGACTTTTTAGGACAATTGGATAGGTTTAGCCTGGTTGTAAGAAAGAGGGTTACCTCTAATTATATAGGTCCTAGAAGAAGCATTGCTACAGGCAGAGGCCTTATGTTTAAAGAGCATAGAATTTATGCTCCAGGTGATGATATAAGGAGTATAGATTGGAGGTTATATGCAAGAACAGATGATCTACATGTAAAGACTTATGAAGAAGAGAGAAACCTTTCAGTGCATGTTATAGTTGATGGTTCTGCTTCTATGGATTTTGGCAAAGGCAGGACTAAGTTTGATTATGCAGGAATGCTTGGTGTTGGTTTTGCTTATCTGGCTATGAAAGAGAATGAGAAATTTCAGTTCTCAACTTTTTCTGATAGTATGTCTGTTTTCCAGCCTAAGCGTGGTATGAGGCAGCTGATTGCTATGGTCGACCATCTGAATTCTATTAAGACAAAAGGAAAGTCTTTGCTTAAGGATTCTATAAAACAATACAAAAAATTTATCGGGAGCAGATCTATGATAGTTTTGATATCTGATTTTCTGATACCTATTGAGGAAATAAATGAAGCTTTGTATCTTTTAGGCAGCCATGATATCAAATTGATCCAGGTCTTGGATGTTGTTGAGAAAGAATTGAATATTTCTGGTGATTTTAAGTTAAAAGATAGCGAGAGTGATGCTAAGATGAGAACATTTATCAGTCCTCGTTTGAGGATGCAGTATCAGGAAGCAATGGCTAATCATTCTGCTAAGATCCAGGAAACATGTAATAATTTAGGGATAAAATTTAATCTTGTAACTACAGATGTTCCTATATTTGATGCGTTTTATAAAGTATTAGAATGATATAATTAAAAGATTGAGTGCGATAAAATAAATAAAAAATAATGAATATAGAAAACCAATAATAAAAAAATAATCAATAAAAATCAATAAAGAAACCCAATGAAAAATAAAAATCAATAACTAACTAAAAATAATTTAAAGAAAAAATAAAAATAAATAAAGAAATCAAATAAAAAATAATGAACATAGAAAATCAATGAAAAATAAAATTCAATAATAAAAAAATAATCAATGAAAAATAAAATAAAAAGCATTTAAAAAGAAAAAATGGAAAAAAAAGGTTCAATAAATTTATCGATTAATGCGATTTTAGTTATAATCCTTGCAATTGTAGTTCTAGGTCTGGGTATGTTTTTTATTAAAGGTATGGTCGGTAAAACTACAATTAAAGCTGATGAGCTTCTTGATAGGGAGCCAGAGCCGCATATGCCTACTGGAGAAGATCCTATTTCTTTGTCTAGGGGTAAGATAGTTACTAACTCTGGTGGTACAGAAGTTATCAAGATTAAGGTTTTGAATCCTACTGGCAGTGATTGGATTGAGAGAAAAAGACTTTATCATGGTCTGATTGATTCTTATGTTTGTGGTGAGTCTGATCATGTTTGTTATATTGATAATGCAAATGGTTGTGATGGTAGTTCTGACCCTGATTGTAATCTGATTGCTGATAAAAATATCTGCAATAAAGATGATATCTGTTTAGTCAATAAATTAAGCTGTCCTGAGTTTTATGATACTGCTCTTGGGTCTCCTCAGAGAGATTCTGTTAAATTAGGTGAGTATGATCCTGGCAATCTGATGGGTAGTGATTGTGGATCGCATCCTGGAATTGATTTATTGATTAGGTGTGATAACAAGCTGAAGATCAATAAACTTTCAGAACCAAAAATTATTCCTTCTACTGAGATTGAAGAATTTACTTTGGTTTTAGGTATAACTGAAGTGGTAAAAGGAAATTATCTTTGTAAGGTCAAGGTTTTTGGCAATGATGAACATGGAAAATGGATCGAAGGTTTTGAAAAAGACATAAACATTGAGGTAGAATGAATAATAAGATTTTAATATATTTGGCTGGAATGTTAATCCTTGTATTTAGTGTACATGCTGCAGTACCTATCCAGGCATCTTCAAGAGAGGTTGTTGTTGGAGATTCAATTCAGGTTATTGTTGGAAATCCTGGAAACATATACAATAGGGATGTAGGTATCTGCGATATTGAGGATAATTGCATCTATCCTTCAATTAGCTGGTCAGCCTGCCCATATTATGAATGTACTGGCACTCAGAGTTTTAATCTTCTTGTTGATTCTAGTTTTCCTAACCGATTTTATTTAGAGGTTACTGACTTGTCAACAGACCCCTATAGTGTTTCTACTTTGCATATTCGGGTTGTTGAAG
>CAZTWQ010000013.1:0-22809 GCA_964618315.1 uncultured Methanosarcinales archaeon | reverse complement strand
AACCAATACAACAAGAACCAATACAACAAGAACCAATACAACAAGAACCAATACAACAAGAACCAATACATATAATATCTGATTCTGATCTAGGTTATAGAAAACACACTAAAGGTTATACATCTGGTTACAATATTCTAGGTGATTTCTATAGTCATGAAGATTATTGTGACCCTTATACTAACTTCTTGATGGAAGGGCTTATTGATGTTAATTGTAATATTCGTGTTGTTGAAGCAGAATGTCCTGGTGCTTGTGAATATGGTGCTTGTACATTATATGAGCCAGATTGGCCTATAGTTAGTGGTGATGGTGTTGTGGTATGTGATGATATTCCTGCACATTTTGGTTGTGATGATCTGGATGAATCTAATTATATTACTCGGAGTATATCCACTTATAATAACCTAGTTTCTGAAGATTCATGCATATATTTTGGTGCTGTTAGTGTTGGTCTTATGGAATATACTTGTGATAATAATATGTTAGTGAAGAGATTTGTTAAATGTAATTGTGATAATGGAAAATGTATATAATAAAAATCTAAAAGGTGATGAAATATGAAAAAAATTATTATAGCAATATTTGTTTTGAGTTTGATGTTACCTGCTGTTTATGGTACAGTCTTTGAAGAAGACTTTGAAAATGGTTTAGATCTTAATAATTGGATAAATTTTAATGTTAATTATAATGGTGGGAATTATGGTGTCAACACTTATGGGCAGAATCTAATATCTTCTAGTTATTCTCCTAAAGGGGGTTCTAAACATTTGTTTCAGAAGTCTTCATCCTGGAGCTCTACTGGGGATGCAGTAAACTGTTTAGTCACTAATTTTGATATAGCTACTGCAGATTCAGTTTCACTTGACTTTTGGATGAAAAAATTTAGTAAAAATAGTCAGTACTATGAGCATAGTAATCCTTGCGATGCTAGTTTTTCTAATCTAAATTATGCTCGTGATTGTGTTGCATTTACTTGTGATGGTAGTACTTATTATAAATTAGTAGACTTATCTAACCCTTCTAAGTCTTATACCCAGTATTCTTCTGATCTTACTCAACATCCTAATTGGTGCGGTACAACTGATGCTAACTTTAAGATAGCTTTTTGTCACTTTGATAGGGATTATCCTAATTATGCAGGCTTTGCTTTGGATGATATTGCAATTACTTATAATTCAGGAGCTGATCCTGTAGATACAACACCCCCGGTAATAACCTTAAATACCCCTTTAGATGGTTATTCAACAACAGTACCTGCAACTTTAGATTTGAATTACATTGCTACTGATGCAAACTCAATAGCAGAGTGTAATCTAATGATTGATGGTCTATTTGATCAAGTAGATACAACTGTATTAAAAGATGTTGAGCAAAAATTCACTAAAACATTTACTTCTGTAGGACCACATACATGGGATGTTAGTTGTTTTGATTCATTTGGTAATCAAGGATTTTCACTAACCAGGACATTAACTATTACACTTGAGGGTTCTGGTGGGGAATGGACTCAAGCTGGGAGTGATGTTTATTATGATGCAGGAAATGTTGGCATAGGTAAGATACCTTCTTCAGACTTAGATGTTGAAGGGGATGTTAATGTAAGCGGAGATGTTTGTTTAGCTAGTGGTAAGTGTTTGAATAATGCAGTGGAGAATAGTGCTTCTGATTTAGGGTTAGTTGCAATTGGTCCTAGTGCTACAGCATCTGGTTTTAATTCAATAGCTATTGGAGCTAATACTAATTCATT
This sequence comes from uncultured Methanosarcinales archaeon, assembly GCA_964618315.1. Taxonomy (GTDB): domain Archaea; phylum Nanobdellota; class Nanobdellia; order Woesearchaeales; family JACPBV01; genus CAZTWQ01. The sequence continues at coordinate 21,059 of CAZTWQ010000013.1, read as the reverse complement.
AGATTCTGGTTCTAGGGCAATCGGAACAGGAGCAATTGCTTCTGGTATGTATTCAACAGCAATCGGAACTCAAGTTACATCTTCTGGAGATTATTCAACTGCTTTAGGAAGGAATATCATTGTTAATGGCCCAGGTTCTTTTGGTATAGGTCTGGATGGTACACAATGGCATGTTTCTAATAGTAATGTTATGTCTATAATGGGGGGCAATGTTGGAATTGGTATAGTAAATCCTCAGACAAGATTAGATGTTACTGGAACTGTAAAAGCAACTAATTTTATTGGAGATGGTTCTGGGTTGACTAATATTGCTAATGGGTTGTGGACTAATGTTTCTGGTAATTTGGTTTTTGTTGAAGGTAAAGTTGGAATTGGTACAATAGACCCATATGAGAAATTAACTGTGGAAGGTAATATAGAACTTAAGTCTGGTACTGATAGTGCAAAACTTGTTCATTCTGAAGGCTTGTTTGAAATCAAGACAAACGGAGATATTCCTATATCTATTTCTCCAGGTGGGCAGGAAGTGGTTATTCTAGATTCAGAAGGGATTAATACATTAAGAGATATGAGATTTATTAACACGAATGGAAATTGGGAGCTTGAAAATAGAGGTAGTATTTTGTTTATATCTCCTGAGGAAGGTTCCATGAGTAGCACTGTTGTAGAACATTCTGGTGAGTCATGGGTGGTTATGAGGGGTGCAAAGGTATTAGAGTTGACTGAAACTACAGATGTTTTTAATGGAGAGACCATTAATGATATAACTACATTTATAGGGGAGGATGAACTTGGTAAACTTTTAGATGATGGTAAAGTGACTAATGCTAAAGGAACAGCTTATTATAGTCAATATATCCATTTTGATGATTTCGAGAATAATGGGGGATATGTTAAGTTTATGGAGAATGATGACGATGAAACAAGCTATTTCTTATATTTTAAGGGTGGGAAACAGATTGCAAGGTATAGCTTGGAGTTTACATCTTCATTTCAAAGCGATGTTGTTGCCGATAATTTAATAGATTATATTGATAATCAGATATACCTTCTTGGTAAAGAATATAAAATTGTTGAGGCAGAGGCTACTTCTGGTCTTTTAGGGGGGGACGGGGTAGAACTTACTTTAGTTAGTGGGGAGGTTAGAGATATTTTGGAAGAATCTGCTATTGAGAAGTATGATATTGATGGAAAAGAATATGAGGTTGAGATAATTGATATTTCAACTACTGGGGCAATGTATGTTGATATTGAAGTTAATGGTGAGCCTATAGATCATATTGAATTAGGTGGATATGTGATAGCACCGGATGGATTAGGAATATTTATTTCTGATATTATGCCTAATGAAGCAGGGGATGTTACTAAGGACTCGGTTGAGTTTTATCTAGGTGCTTCAAAAATATTCTTAAAAGATAGAGATGTTACTGACACAGCTAGTAGTGATGCATTAGAAGTTGGACCTGAGAAGGTTGATGATGCTTATGTTAAGATAACTGGAAATATAGACGGGTCTTTATTTAGCATAGATAAAATAGAGCTAGATATACTAGCTGATGATGATTATTTTATTGGAGAAGGGCATAAGATTACAGAATATATGGATGAGCCTCAGGCTTTCCTAGATTCATGGGATATTGGATTTGATGGGTTATCTTCTGTAGAGGTGGAAGAGGCTAAAATAACAACAGCTGGTTCTAATCAATATAGGTTAGAGTTTACAGATGGAGATGGAGAACAAACTCAAGTACCTTTAGCATATGCTAATGGTAATGAACTTAAGTTAGGGGATAATGACGATGATCTTGTTTTAAAAAGTTCAACAGTGATAAATAAGAATGATTATTTTATAATCAGTGATTATTCTAAGGATGATGGAAAAAGGACAACATATGCATTGAGGTATAAGGGGGCTGACAAAGTAGCAGTTGGAGAGACTGCAATTGTTAAGTTTGATAATCTCGGAACAGGGCAGAGAATAACCTCAACATTTAATGAAAATCCAGATGGTGAATGGGATGCTATACTTCATATGGGTGGTCTTGCAGTTGGAATTGTAAGTGCTTCTAACAGTGGAGTTGATGATTTTGACATAAAGGTAGATTTGAATGATGATGGCAGTGTAATGGATAGTGATGTTGTTGCTGTTAATACTAATTATGGAATGAAGATTGAATTAGAAAATGAAACTAATTCAGGTAATGTATTAGTAACATTTAGCACACCTAATCCCGGTGATTATGACACTGTTGCTCCTACACCTGTCAGTTTAACACTTAGTGCAGATAATGGAAATGTGCAGTTCACTGAAGCAAGTGATTCTTCTATTGATTGGGTTGAATCATTAGATGGACAGGCAGATGAGCAAATTGTTAAGTATGCATTTACAAGCATAGGTGCTGGATTTAGATGGGAAGATCCTTTGAATGGTCCTGATTCATTGGTTGTAGGTTACCCAAATAAACAAAGGTTGCCTATTGTTACCATAGAGGAAAAAGACCATATAGTTGAAGTTCCTTCTGATGGTACATTAGTTCTAGATTCTAATGTTGAGGTTGGTGGTGAGTTAGGTGTTCAAGGAGTAGTTAAGGCTGATAAGTTTGTATCTCCTGAAGGAACTATGCGTAGTGGAGTTTGGAATAAGGTTTATGAGGGGGTAATAGAAGAACCAGTAGAAGAAGCGGAAGAAGAACTTGTAGAAGAAGATCCTGCATTAGCTGGAGTTACTGGTAATGTTGTTCAGGGTGGAACTTTACCTTCAGGTGGCGTAGGTAGTGGTGGGGGTAGTTATCCAATTGAAGAAGGTGGTGATATCTATTACACTCGAGGTAATGTCGGTATTGGAACATATTCACCACAAGCAAGGCTTGATGTTAAGGGAGATATCAAAGCAGATGGAGATATCATTATAGGAAACAATCGATTAAGCGCTAGATACATTGATGCACAAGGTATTGTATCTTCAAATATCAAAACAGCATTTATCGTTGCAAGTGGCAGCGCACCTTGGAATAATGAGATATTGGTGAAAGGTCCAGAAGAAGGATCTGTCAAACTTAATGTTCGTGGAGATGTTAATGCAGCCGGCAAGGTTATTGCTGATAAAATTGAAGTTACAGGTCCAACTGGTTTAAGTTATTTCAATGGTAAGGTTGCAATCGGTAAATCCTCTGCTTCAACAACTCTAGATGTTGCTGGAGATATCAAAGCAACTGGAGATATAAATGTAACAGGAACTGTTTGTGATAGTAATGGTTGTATTGGTGATGGTAGTGGACAGGATGATGATTGGATTTCTATGGGCAGTTATATTTACCGAATGCAAGAGGTCGGTATTGGTACTTCACTCCCTGATGAGCTATTGCAGATTGGTGATACAAATAATTATAGGAATTCATTTATTCGATTTGATTCTGGAAATGGGAATCAATATAGTAATTGGTTAATAGGGGTGCCTTATGGGAATACATTTACTAGTGGGAGGTATTATGATTTTGTTATCAACAATCTAGAGTTGGGAAGTGATCCTGAATTTTTGGTTGACCATAATACTGGCAACGTAGGAATTGGAACAACAAATCCTCAGGCAAAATTAGATGTTGATGGAGATATCAAAGTAGGCGGTGATATTAATACAACAGGGCAGATCTGTGATGGTGCTGGAAATTGTTTGCATGAAGTTGGTGGCGGACTAGGTGGAATGACTCCCCCCTGCCCTGGTGAATGGGCACCTTTGACAGATAACTTAGATAATCCCATCGGTTATTTTTGGAAGTGTAATCAATAAAATTAAATTAAACTAGGTAAAAATGTTTAGAAAAATAGGTATAATACTTTGTATGTTTTTTTTAGTTTTACCTATTATATCTTCTTCTGAAGATACTGGATTATATTCTAAACCTTCAGTTGACCAATGCAACAATAACATCCGTGAAGGAACAGAAGAATGCGATGGAACAGATGATTTAGATTGTCCAGGAAGGTGTATGATTGATTGTAAATGTTTAGGCAATGAGTTTCAAAAGATTACACCTGAGAAATTGGATGCACCTGAAGTTTTTGATATTAATATGGATCAAAGACTTCGTTTAGATAATGGGAGAATAGCATATGTTGCAGGGGAAGGTGCTCAAGAGAAAATTGTTGTTTATGATTTTATGACTGAGGAAAGATTTGATATCTATCCTTTACTAGATAATTCACAGATAATCAGATTTGACCTCAAAGATAATCTAGTCAGTTATTTTACTATAGACACTACTCCCGACTACTCTTTATATATCTCTCTTTATTTATATGATATCGAAACACATCAACATACAGTAATTGACCAAAATATGAATGGTTTTATAGGTTTGTTGGACATTACAAGTGATAATGTTGTTTATGGTAACATTGATTCCTCATCACCAGATCCTAGTATTTTTGTTTATGACATCCTGACAGGGGATATTCAAGGAATAACTGGAAGTACTTCTGATTTACATTTAACCTATGGCAATAAGGTTTTATATCCAGATTTAGATGAAAATCATGAGGAAACAAAAGAATGTTTGAGTAGACTGACAGTATACGACCTAGATTTAGAAGAAAACTCAGTATACAGTGATTTGCCCTATCTGGGGAATGTTATAGCATTTGAGGATAACTTAATAATTTATCAGAAATGCGAATATCCATATTTATCCAATGATATTTTCTATTTATATGATCTTACAAGCGGAGAATATGATATTTTGACTTATGATAGTAATGAGGGTAGTCCAATTCAGTTTTATACAAGTGGGTTTATTACAATTGGGTCAAATGTACATAGCGCCGCAATAACTAATGGCGCTTATTTTACTCCAGGTTATGATGGTAATCAAATAATCTATTATGATTATAATGAGTATACTGAGCTTAGCGGCGGTTTAGAAACAGGATATTTTGAGGTGGAAGGCGGTAGATTATGTTTTATTGCATCTGATTATAATATCTATTGCAGGGATGTGCTTTTTTGTGGTAATGAAATCCAGGAAGGAACAGAAGAATGCGATGGAACAGATGATTTAGATTGTCCTGGGTTGTGCAATTATGATTGTACTTGTGGTCAGGCTCCACCCCTCCCTGATGATATGATCCTATATGGTGGTTGGAACCTAATATCAATTCCTTTTGAAGACGGTTTGAGTATCAATGATCTGGAAGCTGCAGGTGATTGTTCTATCAATTCTGCAAGAACATGGAATTCTGATCTGGAAGAAACCGAGAAAGTTAATTTCTTGGAGCCATTTGTAGGTTATTTTGTAGATGTTGTTGATGATTGCAGCCTTGATTTATTGGGTGTTTTAATACAAGAGTATTCTTTAAATCTTAATAGCGGCTGGAACTTAATCGGTGCACCTATTGAAAAAGATAAATTAGATGATGTAACAGGAACTTGTGATTCTACTGATTTTCTGTGGGGCTGGAAACATGATCATGTTCATGGAAGTTCTTATTATGATTCTGTGAATATGTTAAAACCATTTGAAGGGTACTGGATCTATGTGGAAGAAGATTGTGTTTTTGGAGATGTTCCTGGAGATGTTAATCTAGAACTCTCAGTTGCAACATTAAAAGATGATTATGAAGTTGATGAACACATTGAACTTACTGCTGCATTGGATAGTGTATTACAATCTGAACCTGATCAACTTACTGGATTTGCTGTATCTGGTTTAGGTACAAGTTCTCCTACAGACCATGATCATTATGGTGTTAGTTCTTCACTTGCTGGTTTTTGTGGGGATGGAGTATGTAACTTCAACGAGACCAGAGAAGATTGTTTAGATGATTGCGAATCTGAGATTCCTGAAAAAATATTTGCAGAGGTAATTGCTTTTGCAGGAGAGGATATATTGACTTATGTAGGGAAAGAGACAAAGTTTTATGGAAAAGCTCATTACTTACAAGATGACAGATTGAGTTATGAGTGGGATTTTGATGGAGATGGATTATTTGATTGGTCCTCTGTTGTTGGAGAAGTTGTAACTCATGTTTATAGTCTACCTGGTGAGTATAAAGCAACATTGAGAGTAACTACCCTTGATGGTTATATAGCTAGGGATGTAATTAAAGTTGTAGTGTTAGCTGGTGATGGGGACATACAATATATACCTAAGAGACCTGCTCCTTTAGAAATAACTCGAACAGGAATGTCTTTAACTAGTGATGGATTGGGTATTGCAGCAGATGGTCAAACTACTTATTATGCTGTTATGATAAATGGTGGAAGGGAAGAAAGGTTTTGGATAGATGTTGAGTTACAATATGAAACTCTTAAGAGAGATTATGGTTTTAGTGATGATAGAATTTACTTGCTTAATTATGGTGGGCTAAATCCATATGGTGAGAACCCTGGGCTTATGATAGATTATTCAGCATCTATTGAGAATTTAGATATTGTTTTTGGCGAGTTAATAAATAAGGTTGATGAGGATGATATCATTTTTATTTGGATAGATGATCATGGTGGGGGCTATTGTGGCCCAACTAATGTTTACTATGGCTTTTCATACTCTAAACCTGAAGTAGAGCCAGGTGATGAACACGATTATCTTGAGAGTGATTTTAAATATAGAAGTTTGTTTATTGGGCATGATTATAGGCGTAATATCGGTCTTAATGAATGGGGCTTATATAGAGTTGGGACCTATAATGAGTATTGTGCAGGTTATAAATATTATAGAAAAATGTTTGTAAGCCATTATACATCTATTGAACTTGAGGGGGGTTCTGTCTTTAGTGATGATGATGTATGGATAGAAGAAGTTCTTGATTATTTGAATGGAGATATTAACAGAGATGGTTGTATAGATTATGCTGTTGGGGATGTTCTTGATTTTGATAATGATGGGGTATTACCATATAACCCAGATACTTATGAATTTGATGAAGATGATTGGGGTAAATCTAATGTTATAAATGATGATTATACCATTTGTGAAACTCCTGAGTTTAATGATGATTGTGTTTTTGATTACGGTCTAGATGATATTGTTGATATAGATATCAATTATACAGATACTTTAGAAGTAGATGGTAGTGATTTAGATAATGAGGGTCTTTTTGATGGCGTGGATATAAATGATGATGGTGATATGGATGATTGGGTAAGTATTGATGAATATGCTTGCCTTTACAGTGGACGTCTTTATGATGATGATTTAAAATATTATTTAGATCAACTAAATCCCTCTTTGAAAATAGTCTTTTTAGAGCCTTGTTTTGCTGGTGGTTTTGTAGATGATTTAAGCAGCCCAGACACAATTGTAATGTCGGCGAATATTGAAGAGGATTTTTCTTGGGGCAATATCTTTGTGAGGGGATTTAGCACTGCTTTGAGTGAACCACGCCTGTCTGATTCTGATGGTGATGGTCATGTATCTATGGTCGAGGCTTTTAATTACGCAGCTATTAATGATCATATTGAAGATCCTCAGTATGATGATAATGGGGATAGAATAAGCCACACCGATCCAATCCCTAATGGTGGGGAGGGCACACTTGGAAGTACTGTTTATTTTGAATATAGATCACAATCAAAACTAGTAAATCATGGAACTAGCGCAGTTACTGGAACATTAACATTAAAGCTGCAGAAGAATGTAAGCAATGAATGGATTACAGAAGAAGAGGTCTATTCTGCCCAAGAAACTTTAGATGTCGATGAGGTTGTGAAACTAGACCAAATATGGAACCCTCTTGAAGTAAGTGCAGATAATGCAGGCATCTACAGAGTTTATTCTGAGTTTGATTACACTAGCGGAAAGATAAATGCCAGCTGGGAGTTTGAAGTTAGCGGAGAAACTCTTCAATTAGAGATGTCAGTCGCAACCTTAAAAGATGATTATGAAGTTGATGAACATATTGAGCTTACCGATACACTTGATGTTGTTATTCCAATTAGTTCTGAAGCTGTTTCTGCTGTACAATCAACAGGAGCTGTTGTTTCTGAAGTTCAAGAAGAAAGCATTACAGGTATGGTTACTGGGGGGATAAATGGTGTTGATGAAGAACAAGGAGTTAAGATTTTAACTCAAAACACCATTGCACCATCTACTTCAGGTGTACAAACGATAACTTCTTCTTCATTAACCTTAGAAGAAGAACTTCCAACACATGCCCCTGGAGAATTCATTGTTAAATTCAAGGAAAGCACAAAGATAACAAGACCTAATATCTTATCAAGAGCATTCGGAGCATCAAAGATATCTACAGACTATGATTCTATCAATAACTTAAATAAAAAATACAAGATTACAGGAACTGAAGAATTATTTAAAAGCAGTTCAAATAAGATAACTGGAAATGCAGTCGCTCCCTTAAAAGAAGACAGTCAACCTAAGATTATAGTAAAATTAAAGACAAGTTCACAAGAAGACATTGAAAAGATAACAAAAGATTATGCTAATGATCCAAATATAGAATATGCAGAACCAAATTATATTGCGTATACTTCTCTTTATCCAAATGATCCTATGTATAATCAACAATGGGCGCATTGGAAAACTGGTGCAAGGGATGGTTGGGATATTGAGAAAGGAAATAGCAGCATAGTAATTGCGATTGTTGATACTGGTGTTACTTATGATCATGAAGATCTAAAAGATAATATCTGGAATAATTCTGATGAGGATTGCAATAGTGATACAGATTTAGATGGTAATGGATTTAATGGGGACTGTGGCGGTTATGATTTTGTCGATATAGACACTCAGGAATATATAGATGATGGCTATGAGCTTATCCCAGAAGAAGATTACACTGAAAGAGATAATAATGTTTCTGATTATAATGGCCATGGAACTCATTGTGCAGGAATAGCGGCTGGTGTTGGGAATAATGGAATTGGTATATCTGGGGTTTGTCCAAATTGCACAATAATGCCCCTTAGGGCTGGTTTCTCGATAATTCATAATAGTGGAGTTTATGGTAGTCTAGCATATGAAGATGTTGCAGCAGCAATAATATATGCAGCTGATAATGGTGCTAATGTGATAAGCATGAGTTTTGGCAGCAGTTATAGTTCACAACTGCAAAAAGATGCAATAGATTATGCTTATAGTAAAGGTGTTACCTTAATAGCTGCTGCGGGGAATGGGCGTACAGATTCTTATTCTTATCCTGCTGCTTTTGATAATGTTATTTCAGTTACGTCAACAGATACTTTAGATAGAAGATCAGGTTTTTCTAATTATGGATATTGGACAGATGTTGCTGCTCCTGGAAGTATTATTCTCTCAACAGTTCCACTTACTGGAACAATAAGTGATGAGTCTGGATATAAACAGATAAGTGGGACTTCAATGGCTGCACCTTATGTTGCAGGGCTTGCTGGATTAATACTTTCTAAGAATGATTCCTGGAATAATTCTGAGATTAAAAAGATTTTAAGGCAAGGCGTAGATGCACCTGACGAGCAGTTTAAATATATTGGAACGGGAAGAGTAAATGTTAATAAAGCTTTGAAGATAGATTCTTTATCAAGCGCTGTTGCTGAGATCAATTACCCTGTTAATGAGGAAATAATATATGGAGATATCAATATCAATGGCACTGCAGATGGGAATTATGTTGTTGAATATGGTAAGGGGATATACCCTACTGAATGGGTGGAGATAGGTAAAGGGGGTGCTGTTATTGATAGTAATCTGACTAGGTGGGATACATCTGATGTAAATGATGATACTTATAAAATTAGATTAATGGTAATTGATGATCATGGATTTACAGAAGATTTTAAATTAGTGACACTTGTTACAGATATTAAACCCGGATGGCCAAAATTATTTGGAGGGGGTTATAACTCCCACATTAATTCACCTTTATGTGAAGACCTAGATAATGATGGGAAAAAGGAAGTAATATCTATCTACTTTTCAGACTTAAGTAATGCTAAATTGTATGTGTGGAATTATAGTGGTGCTTTAGTTGATAATTTTCCCTATGATTTTAATGAAGGTGTATCTAGTTCAAGCCCTTCTATTGCTGATATAGATAATGATGGGGAAAAAGAGATAGTTATGACAACTAGGTATTCTATTTTTGTATTTTCTTCAAATGGTTCAATAGAATGGAGTAGAAATCTTGGGGGGGAAGCTTATTTTGGCAAGTCATCACCAGTTCTTGTGGATTTGGATAATGATGGGGATATGGAGATAGTTAGTGGTCTGGAGAGTGCATATACTTTGTGGGGGGCCAGTACTTGTGTTGAAGATATAGATTGTGTTTCTTATGATCCATTTGCAGTATGTCCTTGGGGTAAGTGTGCATATTTCCAAAATAGGTTATTTGCATTCCACCATGATGGTAGTTATGTATCTGGATGGCCAATCAAAACTATAGCAGCAGCTGCACCAGTAGTAGGAGATATAGATAATGATGGAGATATGGAAATAGTAGTGATGTCTGGGGGATTAGGACCTATTGGTAATTATAGTGCTGTAGAGGTGTTTAATGCTGATGGTACGCCATTTGGTTATAATTGGCCTGTAAAACTTTTCAATCATGTTTCGAGTGGTATGGGCTATTCATGGGTTACACCACTAATGCCTTTGTTAGCTAACCTAGATGAAGATCCAAATCTGGAAATTATTGTAAATCCTGGACCTTACAAATATAACTCTGATGGGACTGTATTTATGTCTAATAATGAAACTTTTGCTTTTAAATTTGATGGTACAGAGATCTCTAATTGGCCAGTAGAACTCCCAGAAAAACGCAGTTTTCATTCTGGACCTAATTCATTTGGTATGGCTGCTGGTGATGTTGATAATGATGGTACTATTGAGTTTGCAGTTGGTGATAGGGCTGGTGGAACTCACTTAATAAATCAAGATGGTACCCAACTAAATAATTGGCCAAAATATTCTGAAATTGATGATGATCGTCTAAAAGGTTCACCTTTAATGGCTGATTTAGATGGCGATAATTCTTTAGATGTAGTAATTGCATATAAAAAAGATGGAATACATGTATTGGATAAAAATGGAGATTTTGTTGGTTCTTTTCCAAAAAGATTATCTAATGATATTTATTCAACACCTACTGTTTGTGATTTGGAGGGAGATGGAATAACCGATTTAATTGTTACAGATGCTTTTGGAAACGTCTTTGTTTATGAAGTGGGATCTTATGAAGAAGATAGTATGCAGTGGCCAATGTTCCAGCATGACCCACAACATACTGGAAATTATAATTTAGGACACATTACACCCGAAACAAGACCTCAATCAAAACTAGTTAACCTTAATACAAATCCAGTATCTGGAAAATTAGAATTAAGACTAGAGAAGAATATAAGCAATGAATGGACTTACGAAGGCGTTGTATATTCAGAAGACATAACCTTACAGCCTTTAGAAGTCTTAAAATTAGATGAAATATGGAACCCTCTCGAAGTAAGTGCAGATAATGCAGGTAATTATAGGGTTTATTCTGAATTTGATTATGGCAGCGGTAATATAAATGCCAGCTGGGAGTTTGAAGTTAGTGGGGAAGAAATTCAATTAGAGATATCAGTTGCAACATTAAAAGATGATTATGAAGTTGATGAACACATTGAGCTTACTGATACTCCAGATGGTGTATTACAATCTGATAGTGCAGCAACTGTTCCTGCTGTACAATCAACAGGGGCTGTTGTTTCTGAAATCTCTGAAGCAGGAATTACAGGTATGGTAGTTGGAGAAATAACTGGTCTTAATGGTAAAAAACAAGGGGTTAATACTTTAAACAATAAAATCAGAGTTGATAGGAATAATGATATGGGTACATATGCTTTTAATTTAAATAATATCCCCAGAACAGATAATTCCCTATTTAACCCACTATACAGTTTTGTCCAGGAAGAAAATGAAGGTGGAATAACTAACTTTCCTGCTAAAGCAATGACTCAATTTCAGGGTGAACTAGAAAGTTTGAAATCGAAGATTTCTAACTCTTTGGAATCTTCGATTCCAAATAAACCAAAACATAAAGGTTATATTATAAAGTTCAAAGACAAATCAGTTATTGAGAAAAAAAATGATCTTGAGGTAGAAGCAAAGGAAAATGAAGAGAGTATCGATTCAATGGGGTCTTATAATCCTTTAAAATATGTTAAACCTTTGTTTGTTGTTACACCGGATGAAGTTTTGAATAAGGTTGAGTCTTATGATAATAAGATTGTTTCAAAGAAAGAAAAGATAAAAACAAAGATAAAAAAGAAACTCAAGAATTCTAATAGTATTACAGGTAATGCTATTGGTGCAAATTCAGATGAACTTAGCACATTAGGTGAGTTTACCAGGGTATTTAACGGTATAGTCTTAGATATCTCTGAAGAAGAAGCAAAAGAGATAGAAAAACTTAGGGATGTAGATAGAGTTTATACAAACAATATGGTTAAGGCTGCTCTTATGGATTCTGTTTCTTTGATCAATGCTGATGATATTTGGATGCTTGACAAGGATGGAAATGATTGTTTGACAAGCGGAAAAACATGCCTGACTGGAAATGGGACTACTATCGCTATTATTGATACTGGTGTTGATTATACCCATCCTGATTTAGGTGGGTGTTTTGGTGGTGAGGTTGGATATGAAGAGGTGGTTGTGGATTTTTTAGATTTTCCAGATGAATTTTTTAGTGAGTCTTCTATATCCAGTGAACAAGTGGCTAAAATTATCCGTGCTCAACATTTATCTCTTAAAAATATGCATTCAGGACATACCCCTTATGATGATATTATTGTGGAGTATCATCCCGATTGGTATGGTGGTACATTGCCTTATGGTATCGGTTTAGGCGACTCTGCTTTTCCAGGTATGAACAAAGGAAACCATCGGTGGGAGGTTATGGGTCATGAGCAAGGGCATAATTTCTTTGGTACAAAAGGTAATTGGTATTGGGAGCTAGTCGAAGAAGGTCCATTTATACAGGAAAGTTTTGCTGTTTTAAGTTCAGTCTATACTTATCAGGATATATCTCATAATTCTGAACTTTTATCAGTTACTATTGATAGTCTGGACTATGTATTCCAGAATGAGATAAATTATCAGGAAGAGATGTACGGCGAATATATCACTAAAGGCAATAATTTTGATATAAATAATGTTCAAACAAGTCAGGCATTAGATTATAAGATGATTGTTTATGGGGGGGCATATGGTTGGGATAATTATAAACTATTCACAATGGCATTTGAAGAGGGTATTTCTGATAGGTTTACCTTCCAGGATGATGGTGTTTCTGATACTGAGAAAGTAACTTACGTTATTGCTGCATTAGGCGCTGCATTTAATGCTGATTTCAGATCTGAGTTTGTAGAGCTGAACTTCCCTATTGATGATGGTCTATACGATGAGATCAAACCAAAGATAGGGAGTTATATTTTTCAGCATAGGGGTGCTGGTGATTGCAAGGTTATAGGCGGTTATGATTTTGTTAATAATGATAATGACCCTATGGATGATGTAGGGCATGGCACTCATTGTGCAGGGATTGCTGCTGGAAATGGGGTATTGAAAGGTGTTGCGCCAGATGCTAAACTTTATGCTTTTAAGGTCTTAGATTATAATGGGGAAGGTTATTGGGGTGATATAATAAAAGCGATTAATAGGAGCTTTGATCTAGATAATGATGGTTATGTTTATGGTATTGACCTTGAAGAAGATAACCCTCAGGATATAGTGGATGTGATAAGCTTAAGTTTGGGGGGACCAGGTAACCCTGATGATGAATTATCAATTACAATTGATAATGCTGTTGGTGCTGGAGTTATTGCTGTTATTTCTGCCGGAAATAGTGGTCCTTCTTATGAAACTATTGGGAGTCCTGGAACATCAAGGAATGCGATTACTGTCGGTGCTACATATAAAAGTAATCTTGAACTGGTTAATTATGGTCCATGTACTGACAGTGATACATCAGTTGATGATATTGCATGTATCAGTTCAAGGGGGCCGGTATCTTGGGAAGATTCTGACGGAACAACAAATTATCTGATGAAGCCAGATATAGTTGCTCCGGGTGTTGAGATATGCTCTTCACAATGGGATACTGCATATGGTATTGATGAAGACTTTGAGAATCCTGACAGACCTGATGTACATCAATGTTTAGATAATCAGCATATGGCTATTACAGGAACTTCAATGGCTGCTCCGCATGTTGCAGGGGCTGCAGCTTTGTTAAAGCAGATGAATCCTTATTTTAAGCCGATTGATATAAAAAATATATTGATGGAAAATGCTGTTGATTTAGGTTACGGCGCCAGAGTTCAGGGAAAAGGTAGACTTAATCTGGAATTTACAAAACAAAAACCTAATTTTGTAATGTTAGATGAAATTAAATTGAAGATTCCATTTGAGATTACTGGGGAGATTAATGTTGAGGATTTTAAAGAATATAATCTAACGCTAAAGATGGAATTGGGGGATGATTGGATTGAGATATCTTCTGGTGATCATATTCCAGATGTTTTAGGTTCTTCCGATTTAGGCATTTTGCCAGATGGGGGCTACACCATTAGATTAGTTGTTAATGATATGGATAATAATGAATATGTTGATGAGGGTTATTTTTATCTGGAGAAATTTGATTTTGTTTTTCCAAAGCAAGAGGCTGTGTTAAACAATAAGGACATATACCCCATCAAGGTTAAAAATAATATTCCAGGATTTGCTTTGGATAGCTATGATATTAAAGTTTATGAAATAGATAGTTATGGTTCAAGCCCTGTTGATGGATCAACTTTAGGTATTGAATTAGTGGATGAAGGGGATATAATGGGTTATTGGGATACTTCTTATTATGATGCAGGGTTATATGGGTTAACAGTTAATCTGAATTATAAGGGTATAGAAACATCTTTTTCAAATGAAATATTCTTAGATGAGCATCTTCTTTCTGGCTTTCCAAAAAGTACACAAGATACAAGTGGGGTATGGGGTATTTTTAGAACTTCACTTGCTTTAATCAATCAGCCAACGATCTATGATTTAAATGATGATGGTATCAAAGAAATCATATTAGCTTATGGTGAAGGTGAAGGAAATGCTAAAGTTTATGCTTTTGAGCCAGATGGTAACCAATTAGCAGGATTTCCTGTTGTACTTCCAGCTGATTCTGTTCAGATGGGGCCTGTTGCACAAGATTATGATAATGATGGTTATGG
The DNA here is from genome assembly GCA_964618315.1 of uncultured Methanosarcinales archaeon. GTDB lineage: Archaea > Nanobdellota > Nanobdellia > Woesearchaeales > JACPBV01 > CAZTWQ01. The sequence goes on along the minus strand of CAZTWQ010000013.1, from coordinate 5,875 downwards.
CGAGATAATTGTTATGGCCTATACAGGATGCAGGGACTTGTTTAAGATAGAGCATGATGGCTCATTCACTTTTTCAGATAGGTGCTTAGACTTTAATCCTATCTTTTCAGATGATCTTGATGGTGATGGTAATCTTGAAATGTTTGGGTTGGCTTATGATTGGCCAGATGAGGGAAAGGTAAGGCTAATTGATGATAATTTTGATAGTTTTAATTCTAACTGGCCTGTTGATATGGGGGATTATATGCCTGAAGATGAAGAGACTGCTAATGGTTCTCTTTTTTATTTTATCGATGATCGGATATTATCTTTAGATGTTGATCTTGATGGTCAGAAAGAATTGATTGTACAGACATTTACAGGACAGATAGTTCAAACTGAATATGGGTTTTCTTCTATTCCTATAAATACTTCATTATATGCATTTAATCCAGATGGTTCTATCGCTTTAGGTTGGCCTAAACATTTCTCTGAATTTTTATCCTGCAATCTGATTGCTGATGTTGATAAAGACCAGGAACCAGAGATGTTATGTGGTAGTTCTGAAGAGTCTGAAGATCAACAGAATATAAGCGTTATCATCTTATCTCATGATGGAGCTATAGAAAAAAATTATAAATATGAGTTTGAGAATACAGCAGAATCTAGTTTTGAGTTCTATTCTTTGTCTGTTGGTGATATAGATAATGAAAGAAAAATAATAATCAGCGGGAGACACATGAGTGGTTTTCCTTCTAGTTACTCTGTTGGTTCTATATCTTTGTTGATTGATATTGATGGTAATCTTGAAACTATTACATCCCCCGGAAGTTTTTATAATTCAATGTTTTACCCTATTGGTAAGGTTACTTCATCTCCAAATACTGAGTTTAGTTTGGGTTATCATTATGGTCTTAATAAGGATGGAGATTGGATTAGGGGTATGGGGTCAACCAGTTATTTTACTGATAGGTCAGATAATAAGTTTGAATTTTACATGGCTGATGGTGAACTTGGTGATGGAAAAGTTATATCCGATCTTGATGGTGATGGGATTAATGAAGTTATTTCTATTGATCGTTTAGGTGATATATATGTTTGGAGTGCTGGTGGTGGGGGTTATGATGATGAATGGAATGAAATATTTTATGATTCTGCACATACAAATTGCTTTAAATGCGAAAATCTAGATTACAGACCTCAATCAAAACTAGTTAACCCTAATACAAATCCAGTCTCTGGAAAGTTAGAATTAAGACTCGAAAAGAACGTAAGCAATGAATGGATTTATGAAGGGGTTGTATATTCAGAAGATATAACCTTACAGCCTTCAGAAGTCCTAAAGCTAGACCAAATATGGAATCCTCTCGAAGTAAGTGCAGATAATGCGGGTATGTATAGGGTTTATGCTGAGTTTGACTACACTCATGATAAGATTAATGCCAGCTGGAAAATTGGGGTTGTTGGATAATAATAATTTAATACAATGAATATGAAAAAGAAAATTTCAAATTTCCCCCTGGGAAAAAAAAGAACATATGCCTTAATAATTTCATTCTTCATATTTTCAATCACAACAATTAATGCAGAAGTAGACATAACAAACTTACCCCCTACACCTAACTTAGAAAAAGAACTTGTAAAAACAAATTATCTATTAATTTCTATCTTAGTCTTGATAACTCTAACCATAATCAGTTATATAACATACAAAATTTACCTATCAAAAAAATTATATAATCAAAATATAATAAATTTAGATAATTATATCCTTAATTGCAGACAATCAGGTTATAGTGATGATTCGATAAAGACGGCGTTATTGAAAAGCAATTACCCCAAACCAGTTATTTACAAAGCTTTTGATAATTTAAAGAAAAAATAAAAATCTGGTTTTTACTTAATCCATAAAAATTTCTTTAAGCTCATAATTAATCTTTTTCTCTATTAAGTATTTAATTATCATCTGGCTTTTTTCATTTGGAATTAGAAATAAACCTAAAGCAAGTTTTTTACCATCATTTTCTTCAATAAGACCCATTGAGTGATAGATTTTTTTACCGACTTTCTGTTTATATCCATAAAGTTTTCTCCAAATTTTTATTTTATTCTTTCTTTCGGTTTTCTTTATTGATATTTTAAATAATATATAGTTTTTTATTCCTTTGGGCATTTCTTCATATTTTCCATATAATAAAATACCATCCGATATAATGCCTCGTTTTATCGATTCCCATTCATCAAGCTTCCCTATTTTTAGCCTTATTTTATTTTTTATTCCCTCTAATTCATATTTTTTATTATCTTCTGATATTTCATAAAGTTCAAGAATAGACTCAATTTCATCTTGATTTATATTTGTGTCAATGAATAGATCAATATCACTTTCTTTATCAAACTCGTCTCTAGCTACTGATCCAAAAAGAATTATCTTATTTATCTTGGATTTTTTTTTAATTAAAAAGGATACAAAGTCGATAGTGTAGGATATTAAATCAGTCTTATTCATTTTTTCTTAGTTCTTCTATTTTATCTTCCAATTCTTTGAAAAGTTTTAAAGCCCTCTCTATATTTTCAATGGATTTTGGTGCCCCATATGATAGGTCTTCACTTAGTAGTTCTAATCTAACTAGTCCATCTATTATTTTATCTTTTTCTTTAAAATCCGGCAGTTTATCTTTTACTTTCTTTGATTTAAACCATCTATGATTGATTTGAGCTCCTATTGTAATTTTGCTATTTTCATGTAGATATACAGATAATAAATCAATTATCCCTCTAGACGCATGTAGGCCAATAATCCTCTGTGAGTTTTTCAATCCCTTAACTCTTAAAGCCCAGTCAAATATTGTTTCTTTGTGCTCTTTGAATGCTTCTAAATGATCTTCTTTCTTCATATTTAAATCTTTATATGGCACCTAGTATATAAACTTTTTGTTACTTGGTTACATATGATACCAGGTATATAATTATTATGCGATTTGGTAACATAAACATATGATAGAAATTACAAAAGATTTATACATGGGATTTTAAAGAAACAATCTAAACCCATTTCTTTTTCTTAAAGAATAACCAGATTGCAAAGCTAGAAACTACCATCAAACCAATCGAAAAAACATAACCATATTTCCAGTAAAGTTCGGGCATTACTTTAAAGTTCATACCATAGACAGAAGCGATTAATGTTGGGATCAAAACAAAAGAAGCGCCAACTGTAAGGGTTTTCATGATGTGATTTAGGTTATTTGAGACAGAAGATAGATATGTATCTAATGTGCCTGTTAAGATTTCTCTGAATGTTGTTGACATGTCTACTAGTTGGACAGTATCGTTGTATAGTGCTATGAACTGTGGTGCTCTTCTTTTATCGATTTCATGAACATAACCTCTTTCTATGGAAGAAATCACTTCTCTATTTGCAGTCATTGTTTTTGTAAAGTAAATCAGTGTTTTTTTTGTTTCGAATATTTTTTCTACTATATGGATATCTGGTTCTTTCAAAACTTTATCCTCTATTTTATCGATTATATCTTCTACATCATCAAGAACATCAAAATATGCACTTAATATAGCGTCCATTAATCTATAAGTAAAGTAACTTGGACCTTTATCGAAAAAGCTGTTTATTTTCTCTGAATTTTTCAATTTGCTTATTGATTTTGCATCTCTTTTTCTTATTGTTATTATATAATTATGCTGCTTAGAGATGTACATGAATACTGGTGTTGTGGTGATCTCATCTTCTTCAAAAGAAGGAGCCCCAAAAATCAACAATGAAAATGGACCATCTATTTCAACTACTTTAGGACGCTCTTCCTCCTCTACAGCCATATGTAGGTGGTGTATTGGTATTTTAGTAATGCTAGCAATTGTTTTTAATTCTTCTTTTGTGGGTTCAACTACATCGACCCAGTTAAATGTTTTTGGAGAAGTTATATCTTTTAAATCGTCTTTTACTATTTTCTCATCCTTGTACTCCATCGTAGTTATCATATATTTTGCTTTGTTTGTTTTATTTATAAAGTTTTTGGGAAAATGGTACATTTTCCCAAATCCGTTTAGGAAAGTTTCATTTTCCAAAAAGTTTTTGGATATCCCCCTAAATGCTTCTCATCCATTCAACAAATTTATATACTTATTAATAGTCACATCTAATATGAAATTAAAGAAGAAACATTTTCATATAATCTTAATATTTTTATTCTCTTTTTTGATTTATATGAATACTTTTTCTAATGGTTTTGTTTTTGACGATGAATTTTTTATTGTTAATAATTTTGAGATTAGATCTCTAAAGAATATTCCTAGTTTTTTTGTCGAGTCTTCTGTTGGAAATTTATATAGGCCAATTAGGGGTGTTCTTTATTCATTTACTTATCTCATTTGGAAACTTAATCCATTTGGATGGCATTTAAATGCTATTTTATTTCATGCAATTATTACTGTGGTTGTATATTTGATACTTGTTGAGATATTACCAAAATATGCATTTTTTACAAGTTTGCTTTTTTTGGCTCATCCGATCCATACAGCTAGGGTTGCGAATATGACTGCTGGATTTGATTTATTGGGAATATTTTTTTTGTTCCTGGCATTTTATAACTATATCATTTTTAGGGCAAGAAATGAAAAGAAATTTCTTTTCTATTCTTTAGTTATTTTTGTTCTTGGGCTTTTTTCATCTGAAGAAGCAATATCTTTATTGTTTCTTGTAATTCTTTATGATATATGTTTTTTTAAGGATAAAATCAAGAAATCTTTTAAGGCTTATTCAATCTATTTTATCTTGTTTGTATTTTATTTTTTGATCAGGTACTCTGTTTTGAGGCAAGTTGGGAGGGCAGGTGTTTATTTTCTTGGTGATATCCAGACAAGGATATTATCTACCTTGGTTATATTTTCTAGGTATATATTAATAATATTATTTCCATTTAAGCTTACAGTTGATTATAATGTTGTGCCTTATGATCATTTCTCGTTACCTGTTGTTGCTTCTGTTCTTTTATTGTCTATTATAATTTTTTTAGGGGTTTGGTTGTTCAGATTTAAGGGGCATAAGATAGTTTGTTTTGCAATAGGCTGGTTTTTTGTAGTTTTGCTTCCTTTCTCTAATCTATTGCCAGTTAATTCATTTATGAATGATCGTTATCTGTATGTTGCTTCTTTTGGTTTTATCGTGTTACTTGCTTATCTAGGGGGTATGTTTTTTAATAGGTTTAAAGATAGCAAGAAGATTGCTAGTTTAGTCTTTATATCTATATTTATTTGTTATTCTGGTTTTTCTGTTGTTAGGAATAGTGAATGGGATAGTGATATTTTGCTCCTTTCTATGGCAGTTCAGAGGCAGCCTAAAAGCTCCATTGCATATAATGATCTGGGGATGGCTTATCAGGAAAACCAGGATTATGATTTTGCTTTTTTGGAATATCAAGAAGCAATAAATTTGAATAAAAATAATCACGTTGCTTGGTTAAATAAGGGTACTCTTCTTGGTGAGGTGGGTAATTATTCTAGTGCTGTATATTATATAGACAGGTCATTATCAATAAGGGAATCTTATAAGGGATATAATAATTTGGGTCTTATATATTATAATTTAGGGGATGTTGAAAATTCTATTATATATTTAATTAAGGCGATAGAATTTAATCCTTTTTTGTCTAAGGCGTATATGGATCTTGGCGTTGTTTATGCACAAGAAGGGAGATTAGACGAGGCTATTGATTTGCTTAATAAGGCTTTACAGATCAATCCTAATAATAAAGATGTGCAATATAACCTTGATATATTATACAGTAGATTGATATGAATTAGTCTAATGGGGTTATTATATTATACAATCTATATTTTCCAGTATATGCTAATTACGTAACCTTTAAATAGGCAAACTAAG
>CAZTWQ010000012.1:24675-36246 GCA_964618315.1 uncultured Methanosarcinales archaeon | reverse complement strand
TTATCCATCTTAATCATCACTCTCATCTATCCTCTCACAATAATCTGCTTCCCCTGCATCAAATGTATCTATTATACCAGTAACATCATTGATTATCTCACCTAATAATGTGGCTATCTGTAATGCAGCACAAAAAGTTTGATACTTAGCCTTCCACCTTATAGATGCTGCCCCACTAGTATCACACTCAGCATAAGGAACACAAGCACCTTTAGTAAATACATTAAAAGCAGTAGCGATAGCAGTCAAAGGGTCTGACAAAGCACCTTTTACCATATTCATATAATAATCAAACAAAGCACTATGAGGAAGAACAGCAAATATTTCCCCATAGATATACTTACAGGTTGCATATTTCTTTTGATCATCACATATCTTCACAGGAACATTATTGACAGCATTATTCTCAAGACAGTCAGCATAAAGGCAAAGTATCTGCCTATACTTATCAAGACCGTTTATTATTCCAGGAATACAACCCACTAACAAAGCAACTAACAAATTATCCTTAGCATTCATATATTGATAAGGCTGTTTTCCAAAATACTCCTCAATTGTTCCACTCCCACCCCCTGTCTGGGTTACGCTTAGCAATGAAGACATAGCACCACCGCCACCAGTAAATTTTCCCAGGAATTCATTACCATTAAAATTCCAACTCCCAACATAATCACCGATAGTACCAAATATACCAGTTCCACCACCACCCTCACCAGAAGGAGCCTCAGGACTTGTCTGACAATTGATAAACTTACATTGTTTATCAAACATAGCGTAAGACTTTTCAGATGCTTGCTTAAACTTACCATCTGCTTTGCACATTCCAGCCTTTGCAGGCCCCAACAATTCCTCAACAGGAGTCCCGATTGTAGCTATATGTGCAGTTGTAAGTCCATCTGTTTTAAGATTAAACAAAAGTGTAAACTTCTGAATAGTCTGTAAAGCATTACATGCAAGAGTGGCCCAATGCATAACTGTCTTCAACAAACCAATTATCTTCCATATACCTCCAAAAGCATCATCTTTAGCATCATTGATCCTATCCTGAACATTCTGTCCAAACTCACCTAATGGATTATTATAAAAATTGATATCTACCTTTATCAGATCTTCTTCCTGATTTGCAGTTACCTTATTACCAGCTTTAGACGTAATAAATATAGGGCATATAAAACTAAGCTTATCAGTTGTCATCTCCCCTTTGATCAAATCGATTGATAAGTAAGGCTCTGGCTCTGTACTCCTTTCAGCATTTACCAACTGTATATCAGAGACAAATGCCAAAGAATCATTCTCAACATTAGTACAATCCTCATAGTTAAAATCAATGCTCAATGTTTCCTGATCAGCACCGACAGGTGATAAGGAAATAGCGCAATAGACTCTTGTACTAATCAGATCAGTAACTTGCCTGTCTACAAGTTTAGGTGAACAATCAACATTAGATATCCAATAATTTATAGATTCAGCATCATCATTCTCCAGCACCTCAATATTCTCCCCAGAATAATGGCGTGTATTGCCAGCAGCATCACTTATAGAGAAATCAACATTACTTGATATATAACCCGGAACATCTATAGCAGAACTACTAAATACACAATCAAAACCACCAGTACTGGAACTGCATTCCCCAGAAATAGATTCTTCATCAACGACAAAATCACTAAAGTCAGCAAACTTATCACCTAATGAATTAGCCTCAGTAACTGTAAGTGTTATATCCAGTGAATCACCTGTCCTTATTATACCCTCTATGGCTTCTTCACCCCCCCCACCTATAACATCAACAGAAGAACCAGTGATAGAAGGCGCTCTAGTATCCAGCTTAACAACACCTGAAACTGAACCAGTAACTGGATTGCCTGCTTTGTCAGAACCACTTACAGTTATAGTCTTATCACCATCAACAGCACTTGAAGCAGGATCAATCCCATTCCAATAACATGTAAATGTACTGCCAGATGAATCACACTCATCTGCAGCGACAGAAGAACCAATACCTATACCACTCAAATCCAATAAAATATCCCCAGAATCAATACCAATACCACTCTCAGTCAATTGAACAATAAAAGTATTGCTAGACTCATTAACATAATTTACATCACCGCTTACTCTGCCTGTAACAATAGAAGTAACCTCAGGTCCGTCACCATCATAGATTATATCCTTGCTTAGATCGACAGTATTTGTATTCCCATACAGATCTTCCATAGTGACAGAAACAACAACACTGGTGCTGGAACTTAACTTCATCTCAACAGAAGAAAAAACACACCCAGACCCGCTATCAGTAACATCTGAGCAAGAAGCATCAACATCACTATAACCAGAAGGACTATCAATATTTATACCCAACAAATTCCCACTTACACTCCCAGTATCAAGATCACTTGAAGTAACCAAGAAACTAACATCAACATTAACAGGAGAAGCCCCAACATAAGAAACTTCCTCACCATCAGCACCAACTATACTCAAAGAAGTTTCACCAGCAGTAGGACCAGCCCTATCATACCTAAAAGATCTAACCTCTTCACTAGACTCATCAAGATTATCATAAGCCTTCAAAGTAATATCTACAATCCTTTCTTCATCATTAGAACTATCTACAATATCATCAATATCAAAAACAATATCAGGACCATCCCTCATACAATCATGAACATCAGTATCCAAAGGGATAGATCTGACAATCTCAGTTTTATCAGTTGAATAGATCTCTAACATACTAAGACCTGAACATTTATCCTCAGTCCCAATATCTGCCTCGTCATAAACATTATATGCTAATCTAATCTGACCGCTGTTTCCACCAGAAGGATCAATGCTAAAATCCACTGTGGGCGGAACATTATCATAATAACCTACCAAGTGAACTGAGGGCGGTATAATAGGACTGTTAGCATCTAAAGTATTATTATAAAGCCTAAGATAGAAGTTCTTTTCATTTTCCTGAAAATTAGCTAACATAGAATAAGTGCATCCATAAAATCCACCTTCCAAAGGTATACAATTCTCAAAAGGAAATCCTTCTCTCAGATCAGATGTAACTGAATAAAATAGAAGAACATCAGAAGGTTCAACAACCCGCCCATCAGGAAAACGAGCAGTTACATTGATAGTTATCTCTTCATACTGTTTATAAACACCCTTCACATTATCAGAACCATATACTGATCCATATTTCAATCCCTGCCTCATAGCAAGGACAGATGAAGAATAGATAGGTATGCAGATTATCAAAGCTACCATAAAAGATGCAATTCCTTTCAAACAATTATTATTCATTTAAACCTCGGCAATAAACTAGCCCTATATCGCAAAGATATAGCATCAACATCAGATACAACAGCAAGATCCTCAGCAATCCGCTCATTTTCAGGTACACTGACAATATCAGCATTCAGTACATAAAATACAATCTCATCATTCTCAAGATTATCTTTAGTAAATGTATAGTTAAAAGCTACACCACCAACCCTAAATCCTTCATCCAATAAAATCTCTTCAACATGATAATCATCATCGTCAACTTCAATAGTTCTAGAAGGTATCTTTATAGGATCATTATACATCAAGTTTATATCAATCTCATATTTTCCAGGAACGATTAAAATCTCCCCTTTCTCAGCCTGATCCCATATATAATTCCCAGATGTGCTAAACGTTCCATCCTGCAGATTATCCTGTCTTGTAAGCGTAATCAAGACCTCTTCACTATCACTTAAAGCAAAATCACCGCTAGGATTACCCCACACACCACCATTCTTTGACATCTTCTTCTTACGTACACTAAACTTCCTAGTAAGTTCAGGATTCAAAACAACATTCAAACTGCCCCTTCTGTTTAATTTAGTATCAAACCTTTGAGAATATGTAAGATAACCTTCTTTGACAAAATTAACAACACCTCCAAGCATGACAGGCAGCTTTCCGACAAACTCCCCCTCAACTGTAGACCCTATCAAACAGGTTTCATCCAGGCTGGAAAAAACTATAGAAACATCATCAACACCCAGATTAGTCATATAATCCTTGGCATTGATAGTGATATCTCCTGAATTTCTTTTATTCTCATCACAAAGCATCGTTGACTCAGAAGAAACCCCCTCTAGAGGGCTAAAATCAGATTTCAACACATCATTATCCCTTATATTTCCCTCAAGGAATAACTTAAAAGTATAACCTCTATTGTTAAACGCAAAAGGATCGTGTATTTCAACCTCTACAGGAAAGCTAAGATCATACACAAAATTATAATTTTGCACACCCAATAAAGTTACAAGATCAGTAGCTATTGATTCTGGTCTGCACGTCTCATCACAGTTTATATCAAAATATATACCCCACCAAGGATTATAGTCAAACTTCACATTTAGATTAGAATATGCATCAGACCCAGGAACCAACATCCCATTATTGTATAAAGACTCAAAAAGTGAGCTCCCTGGAAATATGTAAGGTTCATAATTACGAGTGCCATACATCCTCAATAATTGAATATTTGAACTAAGAAGATTTATCAGATTACCATTAACATCTTCCCTATCCCATGTAACTTCATGACCTATCCTGAACTTAGAATCATACATAGGAGGTAATTTCTCAGAATCAACACCAGAATGTCCAGACATCAGGTTCAAAACATCTTTCTCGATGAATCTAAACTCGCCTTGTAGATTAGTGATCTGCAAAGCTGCACCATAGATATTAGCAAGATTCAAAGGCAGCCTGACAAAGAAAGTAGAAATCTCTTCCTTGCCTGAACGGGTAGCCTCAATCGGATAGGTTATATATGTAATAATATCATTAGTACCGATAGTAACTGTAGGTTCTATATCGCCTAGTTCCTTAATCTCAAATCCCAACTCATTAACAGACTCAAAATTATTCAGACAAGTTCTAAGATTATCATAGATATACCCTTCTACCTGACCCTCTATCGAAACCTGACCAGATTCTTTAGTCAAATAAAGTTTATTCCTGGGTACAACATCAAACTCACAATTTCCTTCACAAGAATTATCAGAGCTCAAATACCACCAATAAGGCACACTATAATCTGATCCAGGAAAAAATACAACAGCATCAGACGAAGTAGCATCAGCCCTAGTGATTATCCCATTTTCAACCAGATCTATAAATCCGCCTTTCTCTCCAAGTTTCACTAACCCTTCTGTAGCTATGTCACGCAGACAGGTTTCAACCAAAGAATACACAGGTCTAAACTCAATAGGAACCTGATCTACTGCAAATTCAATATCAGGAGATATCTGATCCCTGATTATCTGATCCTTAACACCATAATAAACACCCGCACCAAGTAAAACAACTATTCCTGCAATTATAAAGATCGTTATCTGCCCTTGTTTATCCCATGTTCTCTTGCTCATTTCAAATCCTCAAAATGTTTTTGAATCAGATTAAGATCATACATTTTCTGTTCCATCAACTCCCTTACTAACTGTGATTTCTTTTTGCCTAATTTCTTAGCTACCTTAGAAAGAAGTTCGTCTATCTGATTAGTTACTGTAATTCTTATTTGTCTGCTCATTTTACTTAGTTTAGACTTAATTATGTATATCTAATGTACTAATATATAAACTTTTCCTAATAAATAAGACAATTTTATACATTAAGTGACTATTATATAGCATATATAAAGTACCAATTTAATAGTTTTACTATATCCCATTGAGGGATTTATACATTATTTAGCCTTAATTAGGGATATTTAAGGTATTATTAGTGTGAAAAAGAAAGAAAGAAAGAAAAACAAATCAGTATTACATTGATTACTAAAGAAAACTTACACTTATTAACAATATTTCAATTATTTTACAGCATCCAAAAAACCACATAATTCCTCAGATGCCGCACCACAAACTCCAGAACAAAGTCCATAAATATCAGTTATTCTATCTCTATAACCCCTATCTAAATACGCCTTAAATAATAAGTTCGCCCTTCCACGATTATTTCGTCTCCAAAATCTATCTCCATGATAGAATAATTCTTCTGCATCTAAAGTAGGCAATGCATTATGTATGGTAGTTCTTGCTAACCCTGTAATTGTATTTCTATTAGTATCAACAACACTTAAAAGCCTAAGCACCCAATTATAATCTGGATTCGCTGTTTGAGCTAAAACAGTGCTTGCTTTATATATCTCACTTCGAACCAATTCTCTATTTATGATACTAAACTCTTTCCCCTTATCGATTAAACAAGATACAACATAAGGATATAATCTTGAGTTCAAACTTCGAGTAGTAGATCGTATATCCTGAGCTATTTTCATCTCAAAATCATCACTTAATCCCCAATCTACCCCCTCATTAGGTTGATAACATCTTGTTTCCGCAACCCCATACAATGCATCAGCCAGATCATTTAAGACATACATAAAAAAATCATAATATGCCCTACCCTGGCTTCCCCCAACCATCAACCTATCTGGAAATTCTTTTACATTAGGAATCTTAATAGCTCTGAATTCACTTTCAATACCCCCTAAATCTAATCTCTCATATTTTTTATCTACATCAGCCAGATATCTTATCAATTGAACTGTTTCCCTTTCATGCCCCATTAATTGTATATGATTAGAATCATTCATACCATTAAGAAAAACACTTAATTCTTCAACCATCCTATCCAAAGAAGAGTCTAATCCATCTTCACTTTTTAGTAAACCATCACAAACACTCGGACGTATACCTGGATAACAACTAGGACTTGAAATATATGCCTTAGAAAATGATTCAAGAGCACTTCTTGCAGCTGATTGATCCTGATCTTCAGCACGAAATATATTTATGTTATTAATTTCAAGCAGATCTGCAATCTCCCTAGCGGGAACAACGTCAGATGAACCTTTATCTGGAAAATCATAGACATTTACCATAGCTCCAGCATTAGCTAATCTTCTTGCAATCAACATCCAAAAAAGAGTTCCAAGTGAAGTATCAGAAACAGAACTAGACCTCACTGTACACATATCAAATACTTTACCCCTAGAACTGTCTATTACAGATTGTAAATTTCCTAAATTAGACTCAAAATCAAATACTGAATTTCTCATCAATAGCTAAGAATGATAATCCCCTTTTAAATATATCAATTATTTGATTCAATATTCAATAATGGCAAACAATTATAAAAGACAAAACACCAAAACATTTATATACACACTAATATATACATCTACTTATTGGTGTGTATAATGAAAGGACGATACAATTTCACGATTGAAAAAAAACTGTTCAAAGAGTTCAGAAAATATTGCAAAGATAATTGCATCAATATGTCTGCAAAGATTGAAAGCTATATAAAAAAAGAGGTAAAAGATGGTCCAAAATAGCTTAGTCAATTATATAAGAGAGCAGATAAGAGCAGGCTATGATACAAAATCGATAAAGAAGTACCTCTTAAAATACAACTACACAGAATCACAGATAAACGAAGCAATACAAGCAGCATACCCCCCGTCTGAAGTAAAACATACATTACACTTATCAAAAACAACAGTTGCATTAACCATTTCAATCATATTTACAATAATAATTGCATCTGGAATATTTATCTACATGACCTCCAGAGGCCCATCCCAATTGTTGGATGTAAGGATAAATATAATCACTCAATCTATAGAATCAGGAGACCCATTAAGTTTTACTGCAGAAATCTCTAATCTGGGAAAGACAAACAGATATGATGTAACATTGATGTATGAGATCTATGACTTAGGAAATAATCTGATAACATTCAAAGAAGAAACAATTGCCTTAGAGACAAAAGCAGCCTCTTCAGTAACTATTAATTTAGGAGAACAATTCCCTGGAAATTACCGCCTAAAGACCAAAGCCACATATAAAAAAGGGACAGCAGAAGCATCATCTAGCTTTAAAATTACAAGAAAAACATCAGCACAACAACCAGATGAACCAATTACACAAAGACCCATTACACAAGAACCAGTAACACCAATAACACCAGAACAATGCCCATCAAACTGTGATGATAATGACCAATGTACAACTGACCATTGCAGCGAATCAACAAACTATGAATGCAAACATGACATTGTACTTCAATGCTGCGGAAACAAAATATGTGAAAGTGATGAAAACTATGAAACCTGCTTAGCAGACTGCTCTGCACCAGAAGAAGCAAACATATTCAAAGGAAAACCCATATGGGAAAAAATAGATATGATATCAGATATCGCCAAAACAAACAAAGAACAAGCATTGCAGTATTGCAAAGCAATACCCCAAACAGGATATAAGTATGATTGTTTTGCAGCAATAGCCGCTGCATCTGATGATATAGATATATGCCTAAACATAGAAGATGACTCCTACCGAGACAGCTGCTACAAAGACGCAGCAAAAGAAACAAGAGACAGCGACTCATGCAGCAAAATAGTAAAAGACTCTAAAAGAGACCAGTGCTATATGGCATTTGTAACAAAAGAAGATTACACAGTATGTGACAAACTAATAAACAAATACCTAAAACAAAGCTGTGAAAGCCTCAAGAAATTATCTGAAGTAGAGATTCCAGAACATGTTGTGATCACTTAGCCTTATTATATATAGAATAAAAATACAACTTAGATACAGCTAATATAACTGATATGACTATGAAAAACACGATAAGAATAGCCTGAACATTGGATATATTAATCAGATTTGAAAAGACAAAAAGGATTTCTAAAAAAAGAACGATTAAGACTAACGGACTGACATAAAGATATAGCTTCAGTAATCCATCAACAAAAGGGGACTTTAATGAACCCAATAAACTCTTGCCCTTAATATTAGCTGCATGTAAAAAGAAAGTAAAATAGATGATAAAAGGAATAAAATAATATAGCCTTGGAAGATAAACTTCTTTTGCAACAAAACCAAGGGGCAATGCCATTATTATAATCCACACAACAGCCCATAAAAAATTAAGTACCAATAACTTAACATAATCAAAAAGCACCAGTTTCTTTCGGACAATCTTACCCCATTCATAACCTTTTACCAAAGTCAGTATAACTACAATAAACAGGATAAAAACAACAGCACCCCCAATTATAGAGATTAAAAAAGATCGCAGCTGGTCCAATAATTGATTTGCAGCTCCAGAAGAGATATTAGTCAGATCATTTAAAACACCAAGATTTATGTTGGTTAACGAATCTACAGATCGTTTAAAAAAATCAAAAAATATCTTAAATCCAAGATAGAATAAGACATAGTATATAAAATCTAAAAACAAAACTAAAGGTAATTTCTTATTCATAAATGTCTTAAAAAATCCCTTAAAATGATTTTCAACATATTTATTATAAAACCCCATATTAAACATATCAACAATCCTCATATAAATAGTTTGCTATTGATGAAAATAAACCAAAAACCATTAGATTTATAAATGAGTGTATTATTCTCAATTATATCGGTAATCCCGAATAACTACTAAGTTAACTTGGTAGGAGGGTAGAATGAATAAAGAACAAGTAACTCAAACATTAAAGAAATTAAAAGAAGATTCTAAGAAAAGAAAATTTACTCAATCTTATGACTTAATTATAAATCTAAAAGATATTGACCTGAAAAAACCAGATCAGAATATTAATTCCACAGCTACACTTCATTATTCTAAAGGTAAACAATCAAAGATTTGTGCATTAGTTGGTCCAGAACTTCTGCCTCAGGCTAAAGAAGTATGCGACTTAGCAATATCTGTTGATGATTTCCCAAAATATCAGGATAAAAAACTAGCTAAGAAATTAGCTAATTCTTATGACACATTTATTGCTCAGGCTACAATAATGCCAAAGTTAGCTACAACATTTGGACGTGTCTTTGGACCAAAAGGAAAGATGCCAAACCCAAAAGCAGGCTGTGTAGTACCGCCAAACGCTAATCTAAAACCATTATACGAAAAATTACAAAAAACAATCAAGCTTCAGACAAAAAACGATCTTATTATCCATACGATAATAGGTAGTGAATCGATGAAAGATGAAGAAGTCATAGATAATATCATGACAGCTTATGACGCTTTAGTACATACTGCTTATAGTGGAAAAAACAATATTAAAAGCATTTTTCTGAAATTAACAATGGGAAAATCATTCTTGATAGGCAAAGAAGAAGAAACAGAGAAAACTTCAAAAAAAGATAAAAAAGAAGAGCCTAAAGAAAAAAGTGCTAAATCTCCTAAAGAAAAGACTAAAGCAGAAGAAAAACCTGCTAAAAAAGAAACAAAAGAGGCTGAAGCTAAAAAATGAGTGAGAAAACACACCATGTAGCAGAAAGCAAAAAGAAAATAGCTCAGACTATTCAGAAATTCATACTAGAGTATCCTATAATTGCAGCTATAAACATGGAAAACTTGCCAGCACCTCAATTGCAAAAGATGAGGGCTCAACTAAGAGGCAAAATAGAGTTGACCATGACAAAAAGAAGGATAATGACTCATGCTATAGAGGGCATAAAAGATAAGAAGAAAAACATAGAACAGCTTATCCCTAACTTAAAAGGTATGCCTGCTTTATTATTCACAAAAGAAAACCCATTCTCATTATTCAAGACATTAAAGAAAAGTAAGAGTAGTGCTCCTGCAAAAGAAGGTCAAACAGCCCCTTTTGATATAATAGTTCCAAAAGGACCAACAACATTCTTGCCAGGTCCAGTTATCGGAGAACTAGCTATGTTAGGAATCAAATCAGGAGTAGAAGATGGCAAGGTAGCTATCAAAGAAGATTCAACAGCTGTCAAAGAAGGCGAGATTATATCTGCAAAAGCAGCAGAAGTATTGACAAGACTAGGTATAGAACCTATGGAAGTCGGCCTTAACGTTACTGCAGTATATGAAAATGGAGACATATTCAAACCAAGTGTTCTTGATATTGATGAAGAAAAATTCGCATCAGACATGCAAAAAGCAGCTTCTGGAGCATTTAACCTTGCTGTAAACAGCGCATATCCAATAAAAGAAACAATCAATGTATTGATAGGTAAGGCATTTAACGATGCTAAAGCTTTAGGATTATCACAAGATATAATTGATGAAGGGATTATCGATGAACTTCTTGGAAAAGCAGAAAAGTCTGCTTTAGGCATAAAATCAACAGCAAATATAGAAACAGTAGACAAACCAAAAGAAGAAAAGAAAGAAGACGCTCCTGCTAAAAAAGTTGAAGAAAAACCTAAGGAAGCGCCAAAAGAACCAATTCACACTCCAAAAGAAACTAAAACAGAACAAAAGGAAGAAAAAGTACTTGAAGAAGAAAAAGAAATAATCAAAGAAGAAATAAAACTGGAAAAAGAAGCTAAAGAAAAGAAAATAGAAGCGCCAGTTGAAACTGAAGTTAAAAAAGAAGTTAAAAAAGAGGAAGAAAAAGTACTTGAAAACGAAAGGATAGAAAAAGAAAAAGAGTTTGAAAAGATAGAAGAGAAAAAAGCACCTACTACTGATGATAAGATCCAAGAAATGGTTTCAAAAACAAAGAAATTTGTTAACGGTGAAATACCTAGCGCAGAAAAATTAGTCGAAGAAGCA
>CAZTWQ010000012.1:0-24575 GCA_964618315.1 uncultured Methanosarcinales archaeon | reverse complement strand
AAAAAGATTCTACTCCTCAAAACAAAGAAGTGCCAAAAGAAAAGAGTAAAGATATGGAAGAAGTTGAAAACTTAACCCAAGAATTACTTAAAAAAGGCACTTTAAGAAAATAATCATATTAAATAAGGAGAATAACTCAAACCAATAAGGTTGAGGGATTGAAAATTTCAAAAGAAATTTTCAATAAAATCGGAGGTACATAAAATGGAATATATATACGCAGCAATGTTGATCCACAAAGCAGGGGGAAAGGTTGACGAAGCAACAGTTAAAAAAGTTTTAGAATCAGCAGGTGTTAAAGTAGATGACTCTAGAGTTAAAGCTTTAATTGCTTCATTAGAAGGAGTTAATATTGACGAAGCTATCGAAAAAGCAGCAGTAACACAAGTTGCAGCAGCTCCAGCAGCAGGCGCAGCTCCAGCAGCAGGTGGAGAAGCTAAAAAAGAAGAAAAAGCACCTGAAGAAGCTAAAAAAGAAGATGCACAGGCAGCTGCAGGTTTAGGATCCCTATTCGGATAAAAACCTTTTTTTTATTTTATTTATAACTCAAACTGAGAATTCAGTTTGAGATAATGACTTTCAAGTGAACGTGACATAAGATGCAAGACAAAAAAGGGCTATTTGATAAGCTAAGTAAGATAAAAAGAGAAATAACCACCCTCAAAACAGAACTTAACCAGATAGACGATAAAAAAGAAGAGTGGTTTAAGAAAAAAGAAGAGTATGGTAACCAGATAAAGAATTCTATAAAAAAGATAAAAGAAGATAAATCAAGCAGAGATTCCCTGACAAAACAAGTAAAAGAAGAAAAAGGAAAAAGGGAACAATTCAACAAAGAAGCTAAAGAAAAGATTTCGGAATTAAAAGAGCTATCAAAAGAAAAATCACAGATTTCTCAAAAGTTCAATATCAAAGAAGATCCTTCTATAATAAAAAAACAGATTGAAAAACTAGAGTTCAAGATAGAAACATCAGGTATGTCATTTAAAGAAGAAAAAAAAGTAATGAAGATAATAAAAGACCTTAAAAAGAAATGTAAAGAATCTGAAAAAGTAAGCAATGTATGGACTAAAATACATGAAAAATCAAAGGATATTGACACAAAAAAGAAAAGTGCAGAGAATGTTCATAAAAAGATACAAAAAACAGCTGAAGAAAGCCAGAAAAGGCATGAAGAGATGATATCATTATCAAAAGAAGTTGATGAGTTAAAGAAAAAAGAAGAAGAGGCATTCAAAAAATTCATAGAATTCAAAACAAAATTCAATGGAATTAACGATAAATTAAAAGAAAAACTGTCAGAATTAAACGAGACCAATTCAAAAGTAACTAAACATGTAAAAAATAAGAAAGTAGAAAAACAAAAAAAAGACCATGAAATACTAAAGATAAAAGAACAGGATGTAGAAGAGAAAATAAAGAAACGTCAAAAATTAACCACAGAAGACCTGTTAGTGTTTCAAAAAACTAAATAGATTAAAACATTTTTGAAGCTAAAAAATTCTAATTTTTTCTGTTTCAAAAGATTAAAATTATACTAACATAACAATTATTCTAGAACTAATATAAAAAAAGAATTATTTCTTTTTCTCAGCAGGTTTTTCATCAGGCTTAGACTCAATTTTTTCCATATAGCCACACTTACCGCATGTATATCTACTTTTATGTTTAGCCATAAAAGTACCTTCACCACATTTAGGGCAAAACTTACTCTTTCTCTTTAGCCCACCAGAAGTATCATATAATTCCCATCTACCTTTGCTTTTCTTTTCTTTCTTAGGTTTCTTTGCCATTATGGATCACCAATTATTATTTAGACTCTTCTTTCTTCCCTTCAGCAGGTTTTTCTGCTTTAGGTTCTTCTTTCTTTTCTTCAGCAGGTTTTTCTTCTGCTTTAGCTTCTTTTTTAGGAGCTTCAGCACCTTCTGATTTAGGAGCAGCTTCTTTTGCTTTCTTGTCTTTTTTAGTAGGCTCAACAGCCTTTAACTCATCCTCAGATGAATAAATATAAACTGACACTTTAGCTTTTCCTGCACCAAAACTACCATTAATATACTTTACAACAACTAATTTCTCATCTGCTTTTTCACTAGAAACAATCTTCTTCTTGATGTCTTCTTTCTTAGGTGTAGGTTCATTAGAAAAATTAGCCTCTGCCTCTATCTCAATTCTAGACAATAAAGGGTTATCTCGTTTATTTATTATTTTTAGATCCATAGAAATCATCTCACTTTAATAGCATATTCGCCTTTTACACTTATTCCAATCTTATTTGCAATTACAGACTTATTAGCATCAATAACAGCAAGTCTTCCTTGCCAATTTGTACTAAAACTACTAGTTTTGCAAGCAGGGCATTCTCCCCCATCTATAAACATTTTACAGCTTTTACATACTTTTCTCTTCATTTAAAATCTCCTCTAATTTTCAAGTTACTTTTTATCCTTACCTTTAGCTTTTTCCTTAGGCTTCTCTTTTTCATCAGAACCTTCATCAGCATCATCTGCTATCCAATCTAATCTCCCTAAGAAAGGTTGCCTCATAGTAAGCCCTAATTTAGGGTTTGAAACATCTTTAAACGAAACTGCAATTAATCTGGATCTACACTTATCCCCTATTTTTAATGTTTTCTTGGATTCTTTGCCAGTTAATACCTTATCTTTGCTAAAACTAACAAAATCATCCATTGTTTGTGAAACATGAATCATGCCCTCTATAGGTCCAATATTGATAAAAGCTCCAAAATCAGCAATATCCTTTATTCTCCCTAGTACAACTTCCTGCATCTCAGGTTTAAAAGTCAAAAGCTCAAATGTAGTATCATAATAAGAAGCACCATCTCCAGCTATGATTATTCCGTCGCCGATAGTTTTAACATCAGCAACATCAACTACAATACCAAGATCCTTAGAGATAAACCCTTCATACTTCAGCTTTAGTCTCTTGATTACAGCCATAGTTACATCTAAGCCAAACAAATCAGGTGGTACCCTGATATGATCCTTAATTTCCATTCTATAGAACATTTTATAATATTGGAGCCTCAATCCCTTTATAAATGTTATCATTAAATCGGTCTATCTCACTATCTCAAAACAAGATACTTCTTAGACCTCAAAAATATCAACTTAATCCCTTTCTTAACAGCCCTCTTTCTTAATAGAGCATCCTGTGTAGCTAATATTGTATTTTCATCAAGCAAATCCAATATAAGATCATCAACATGGCCTGCTGGAGTCTTTATCACACCAACCCCCTTCTTTTTCAACAACTGTAAAGCAACCTTAGCAGCTAACTTATGCTTTTGCTTCTGAATCTCTATTATGGTATTTAACTCATCAATAGTCTTATCAACAATGTATAATTTATACTTAAACAGACAAATCTTATCAATCTCAGAAAAGATATCTACATTAAACTGTATAGGAATCAAAAGAAAGTTTGTATCGAGTATTATCTTTTTCATTTTTTATTATTTTTTATTGATTCTGATTGTTTTTCTTATTGATTAATTGTTATTTATTCTTTCTCTTATTGATTATTTTTTATTGTTTTTCTTATTGATTATGATTTGTTTCTTATTAGTTAGTTTTTTTATTATTTCTTTATTTATTCTAATTTTTTCTTATTGGTTAGTTTTTATTTATTCATCTCCTTATTGATTATTTTTTATTATCTTTATTAATCCTAATTATTTCCATTATTAATTAGTTTTTATTGAAGTTATTAATTTCTTATTATTAGTTTTAATTTATCCCTCATCAAATTAGTTTATTCATAATTATCAATCTAATAACAAAAAGATTATATAAAATTATGCTTTTAAAAATCCTTAAATTCTGAAATAACTCCAGACAAAATACCTGCAATTTCAACAGCATCAGTATGATAACAATCAAACCCATTCATTGAATCAGCCCTCCTGCCAATCTCAACTAGTTCCTGATAATGAGGGTATCCTTCGTCACCTCTATGAAATTCTTGATTTAAGAGAATATTTCTGCCCCCTATCCTTCTTAGATTATCTGATGAAAAGTAAGATCTAACTTGTCCTCGTTTAATTTCATTATCCCACCCTTTAGTATCTGTCCTAGTCATAAAAAATCCAAGGGGAATGTCGGTTTCTTCAGCCTTTAAAGCATACCTCAAATGTAAAAATGCTAACTCCAAAGGTACATTATAAGAGCTACCATGAGAACCGCCCCTATCAAATTCATCCATAGATGGATTGACTAAGTAAATCACTCCATGGGGATCAGGTATTGCTGGAATTGATTTATTTCCCCTCATTTTTTCAATTGTAAAATGACCTGGGAAAGAGACTATCTGAATATAAGAATTATCACCAACAGGAATAAAAAGCCAATCAGGAAATCCTGATTTTCCCCCACCCTTAATTTGATTAGGAATCATATCCCTATATGCATTTCCATTATTAATTAGTTTTTATTGAAGTTATTAATTTCTTATTATTAGTTTTAATTTATCCCTCATCAAATTAGTTTATTCATAATTATCAATCTAATAACAAAAAGATTATATAAAATTATGCTTTTAAAAATCCTTAAATTCTGAAATAACTCCAGACAAAATACCTGCAATTTCAACAGCATCAGTATGATAACAATCAAACCCATTCATTGAATCAGCCCTCCTGCCAATCTCAACTAGTTCCTGATAATGAGGGTATCCTTCGTCACCTCTATGAAATTCTTGATTTAAGAGAATATTTCTGCCCCCTATCCTTCTTAGATTATCTGATGAAAAGTAAGATCTAACTTGTCCTCGTTTAATTTCATTATCCCACCCTTTAGTATCTGTCCTAGTCATAAAAAATCCAAGGGGAATGTCGGTTTCTTCAGCCTTTAAAGCATACCTCAAATGTAAAAATGCTAACTCCAAAGGTACATTATAAGAGCTACCATGAGAACCGCCCCTATCAAATTCATCCATAGATGGATTGACTAAGTAAATCACTCCATGGGGATCAGGTATTGCTGGAATTGATTTATTTCCCCTCATTTTTTCAATTGTAAAATGACCTGGGAAAGAGACTATCTGAATATAAGAATTATCACCAACAGGAATAAAAAGCCAATCAGGAAATCCTGATTTTCCCCCACCCTTAATTTGATTAGGAATCATATCCCTATATGCGCTAGCCCCAATACCACTGTAAGTAGTAGTATCAGTTATCAAATCAGTAAGTCTTATACCTCTGCCACAAACGTCAAAACCATGTAACCCATCTACACTAGGAAAATCCACACCACCCATTTCTATAATATTTAAACCCAATCCTTCATCTCCAAAAACATTTCCTGTAGATACATCTACTAAATCAAAATCACCATATTTTTGACCCTCAACAATACGTAATCCCTGCCTTTCAGCCTCATCTAATATAACTTTCTGAGTATAAGAAAACCATGCAGATT
This sequence comes from uncultured Methanosarcinales archaeon, assembly GCA_964618315.1. Taxonomy (GTDB): domain Archaea; phylum Nanobdellota; class Nanobdellia; order Woesearchaeales; family JACPBV01; genus CAZTWQ01. Next base: position 19,137 of record CAZTWQ010000012.1, on the reverse strand, counting down.
CTTCTGTAAGTAAACCGCCAAGTCCTGACATAAGCACCTCACACAAAAGTGATTTCCCAGAACCAGCAGCACCAACCAGATAATAAGTTCCAATAAGTCTTTTCCCAGTGCTATGAAAAGGGTCTATCCAATCGATAGGCATCTGGTTATAGCCCCCATTCATTCCCATATCTAACCATGAAAACTTATCGATAAGTGTTTCTCTCCTATGGGTCATTCTAAGAGTAGAAGAATCAATATTCATTTAAAAATATATAAGATTAGATAAGAGTTCCCAACACTTTCTTCATCTTAAAAGCATCCCCAATAGGATCAGGACTCTCATTAATAATAGTAATATCCACTTTCCTTTTTAAAACCTCCTTCAATAAACTCTTGATATTCCCCAAAGGAGTCAACAAATGTCTTCTCTCACCTTTAGCAGTCCATTCTATTCCAGAAAAATGTGCATGAATATGATTTAAAGATTTGATCTGACTAAACACATAATCATAATCTATCTTCCCCTGATCACGAGCCATCTGATGGGCAAAATCAATAGTCATCTCACAACCAGTCTCCTTGCGAAGCTCAAGCAGCTCAGGAATAGACCCAAACTGAGATGCCTTTCCAGTAAGCTCAGGAGCAATCTTAACTTTCCATTTATTCTCTTTGATCTTATCCATGATATAAGCAGTATTCTCCTTGATCATCTCAAAAACCTTTTTCGGATCTTGCTTCTGAAAAAAACCAGAATGATAGACAACATGTGTAGCTCCCATATGATGTGCTCTCTCACAACTATCAAGTATCCTTTTGATAGAAGCCTTTATCTTGATCTTCTCTTTAGAAGCTAAATTAATAAAATAAGGACCATGACAAGACAAAGCAACCCCCAACTCAGAAGCAAGCTTACCAATTACCTTAGCAGTATCATTAGACATGTTTACACCATGTGTAAACTCTACCTCCAAAGCACCTAACCCCAACTCAGAAATCTTTCTTAATCCTAAATCATACCCCAACCCAGCAGTCCCACCAGGCCCAATCAAAACATTAGAGCTCATTTTGAAGATTTTTTAATAAAATAATCAGAAAACCTGATGACAAAAGTAGAAAGAATTATTGAATAAAGCATGAAAAGCAAAGTAAGGTGAAGTATTACATCTATACCACCTATATTCAACGTTTTCAATGTAAAAGCTACTACAGCAACAGCTATTCCTTTCTGAACATTAAATGTCATAAACAACTTCTCCTTGAGCCTTAATTTCAAATCCCTTAAAGATATGTTAATTGCAATATACCTCAGTATAAGATAAAGAACAAACAATATAATAGATTTGAATATAAAATTATAATTAAGAGGTATCTTGATTGTGATTCCAACTAAAACAAAAACTAATATCTCTAAAGAATTAGCAAAAAAAGCAGCCACAACCTTTAACTGTAATTTATGGGACAAATAAACATTTCCAAAGAATAAACCCGTCGTAGTGACTGCAAGAACCCCATTACCGCCTAAATTCTCAGCAAGAATATATGCAAATAAAGCAAAAGTTATCATTGCCAAAGGAGATAATGTCTCAGAATAAGGTCTTTTCATAAACTTATAAACTACAATCCCTATTAAAATTCCTGCCCCTATGCCTGTAACGATCTGCTGAAGAAACGGACCTATCTGTTCAAGAAACTTAGAAAAGATAAATTCAACCTCCACACTCTTTAAAAAATCAAGCATAATAAACGGAAAAACAACAATGACTGGTGTATTGACCAAAGACTCAACTTCCATTAATTCAAGAACCTTATTTTTAGTATTTCCTATCATCATCACAATAGCATCAGGCGCTGTACCGCTCATTAATGTAGCGAATAAAAGCGCCATAAACACAGAAGTTGTAGGAAACATCTTATACACCAAGATAGAAAGAAATACCACATTCAAAAGCAAAAAATAACCTGTAAGTTCTAACGCATTTATTGAAAGTGAAGTAAACTCCCTTAACTTAAACCTTGAGCTAGAATCAAAAACAATAAGCACCAAGGCCAATATTCCTATAGAAGTAAGAAAAACCTGTGGGAACTGAACCAACAACTCACCCCTGTATCGAATAGTGCCGATAAACATCCCAGCTATTATCAAAAGAAGTATATTGGATATCTTAAGCTTCTCAGAAAAGATAGTACAAAGTATCCCCACTAATAAAATAATAGCCAAATGAGTTAAAAAAACTACTGCTGTCATAATAACCTCTTTTTATGGATTTATTAGTTACAGCCTTTAAATATTTTTCTAACTTTAATTCATAATTCAAGTAAAAAACAAAAGTTTTTATACAACACCCAATAAAAACACATTATGAAAAGGATATTATCTGATGTACTGGATGAGATCAGGCCATTGAAGGAAGATGAAAAAGAAATCAAGAAAGATATAGATTTGCTCCTAAACAAGATAAACAAAAACCTAAAAGACGCTAATGCAATCTTGGGTGGGTCTGGAATAAAAGGAACCTGGCTAAGAAAAGCAAATGACGCAGATATATTTGTAAGATTCAACTATAATAAATACATGGAAAAAAGCCAGGAAATCTCCAACATATTAGAAAAGATACTAAAAAGAAATAAACTAAAAATAATAAGGCTGCATGGAAGCAGAGATTACTTCCAGATAAAAGCGAAAGATTTCACTTATGAGCTAATCCCAATCTTAGATATAAAAAAAGCAGACCAGGCAATCAACATAACAGATATTTCGCCATTACACGCAGATTGGGTAAATAAAAAAGGAAAGAAATTCAAGGACGACATAAGATTGACAAAACAGTTCTGCAAATCAGCAGGAATATACGGTGCAGAAAGTTATATCCAGGGCTTTTCAGGATATATATGCGAGATACTTACAATCCATTACAAGGGCTTCCCAAACCTAATGAAAAATGCAGCAAAATGGAAAGACCAGACTATCATAGATACAGAAAATTACTGGAAAGGAAAAAATATATTGATGGAATTAAACAGATCAAAAACAATCTCCCCATTGATTATGATAGACCCTGTACAAAATAGTAGAAATGCTGCTGCTGCCCTTAGTGATGATAAATTCAACCTATTCAGAAAAAGAGCAAAAGCATTTCTAAAAAAGCCATCTAAGATATTCTTCGAGATTAAAGAGATAGATGAAAAAACGCTGAAGAAAAACGCAAAAAACAATGAACTAATCCTTATAGATATAAAGCCAAAAAAAGGAAAGCAGGATGTCATAGGCTGCAAACTGGTTAAAGCTCTTGAATTTATTGACAAAAAACTAGAAAAGAACGACTTCAAAATAATAAATCAGGGATGGAAATGGAACAAAAAAGTACTGTTCTATTTCACGATAAAAAAAGAAGCCCTATCAAAAACAATAGAAAGAGAAGGGCCCCCAGTAAAAACAAAGATGCACGTAGCTAACTTCAAAGAAAAATATAAAAAAACATATATCAAAAACAAAAGAATATACTCCAAAGTTAAAAGAGAATTTATGGATCCCAAAGAATTAATCAAATCATTAAAAAAAGAAAAATACCTAAAAGAAAAGATAATTAGCTTTGATATCAGATGAAAGAAAAAATCTCAATATTTTTAAAAGGATTTCTTATGGGAATCTGTGATGTTATTCCAGGAGTTAGTGGTGGAACAATAGCGTTTATTACAGGAATCTATTCCAGATTGATTAATGCAATTAAAAGTGTATCATTTTCTACAATATCAGGCTTAATAAAACCGATCTTTAAAAGAGACGAAAAAAGCAGATCTTCTTTTAAAGAAAGTTTCAAAAAACTGGACCTATTATTCCTGACAATCCTGTTCATAGGGATAGCTTCAGCAATATTTATTGGTTCTGGTGTTATGGAATTTTTGCTGGAAAACTATTTCACATACACAATAGTATTGTTTATAGGATTGATACTTGCATCATCCAGAATAATCTATCAAAATATCCATAATCACAATATAAAAAATATTTCATTTGGATTTATAGGATTTTTCATAGGGATACTATTAAGTATTGTAATCCCATTAGATATCAACCCCAATTTGCCATATATCTTTTTAGGGGGTTTTCTTGCAATTAGTGCAATGTTTTTACCAGGAATCTCAGGTGCTTTTATTTTATTGATCATGGGATTATATAAATTTATGTTAAAGATAATCCATGATATAAGTAATAATCTCACCTATTTTCTAGTATTTATATTGGGAGCAATAATTGGAGCATTAAGCATATCCAGACTTATTTCTTTCCTATTTAGAAAAGATAAATGTAAAACATTATATGTATTGCTTGGCCTCATCATTGGATCGCTTAGCATACCCCTAAAAAAAGTTTATTACAGTGGATTTTCCTGGAATTTTTTAAACACTGCTGCAGTCCTGATTATATTCTCAATAGGTTTCTTTACTGTAAATATAATTGAGAAAAAAACAAGATAGAGTCCTAAGATGGAACGGATAAGACTAGAGATAAAAAGACAACCAATCCATATCTTATTAGGCCTATTTCTAGTAGTTATGATATACCATAACATATTAACATATCAGATATTATTAGTCTCAATAATAACAGCACTTGCCATAGCGAGTTTCATCAAGAAAACAAGACCAAAAAAGATCTATAGGCTATTAGAGCTCATAGAAAGAAAAGAAAATATGGATAAGCTGCCTGGAAAAGGCCTGATAGCTTACCTTATCGGAACCTTGATAATATTTGTATTATTTGAAAAAGACATAGCTATGGCAGGAATCATCGTTTTAGCCCTAGGGGATTCATTCTCCAGATTAATCGGACCATTTGGAAAGATAAAACACCCATTCAATAATGCAAAGTTTATGGAAGGGATCATTGCAGGATTCCTTGCAGCTTCGCTTGGAGCAGCACTATTTGTAGCACCACATGAAGCGATAGCGGCTTCTTTCTTTGCTATGCTCTTAGAAGGCATCAACCTAAGACTTTTCAGATTCAAAGTAGATGATAACATAACAATACCCATAATAGCAGGGTTTGTTATTTGGCTGATTAGATTTCTATAATGTGATTTAAAGATACTAAATCAGACACAATGTTTTATTCTCAAATCAAAAAATTATTTCTCCATTCAAAAATTATCCTGATAATAAACACCATAGGTATGAGATAAGGAATAAAAGCATACTGACTTGATCCATAAAGATCATAAACAAATATAAACCAGCCTAGAATAAAGATAATAAGCCCAACCAATATTCCAAAAACACAATAAAACTTAACTCTTTTGATATCCCTTTGCCTATAAAACTTATCAATAAGATATAAAATAGATACAAAAACAAAAAATAAGATAATGCCTGTAATAATTAAAGGCCAATACATAATATCCATCTGTTTATCAGAATACAATGATCTAAACAAGACAAAAACAGAAACAACCAAAATTACATAGATTAGATGTATAGCCACTTCAATCTTAGACGGCTTTTTAGGGTTCCATATCCCATAATCCATCCTAATATTTGTTTCTTTGTCCAATCTTTCAAAATCTACCATATTAAATTTATAGTTTAAATGTTTATAATAATTTCCTTTTAGTAAAACCATAAACCCATACGAAGTAAGAAATTATATTAGATGCAGTAAAATAAATTTTCAATATAAGCAGCCAGTAACAAGATTTATAAATACCCTTTTCTTCTTATCTAAGTTAAACTGATAAGGTGATAACATGCTGAAAAAACAATTAAAAGATATATTTTTAGAGAAAAAAGATGCATTTCCAGAGATACTGGGTCAAGACAAGGTAAAACAACAGATAAAATCAGCCTTGTTGATGAATAGGCACATAATTATAGTAGGCCCGCCAGGAATCGGCAAGACAACATTAGCAAGAAACATCGCAAAATTATTGCCAGATGGACTAAAACATTTCATAAGAGTCCAAGGCTCTCCAGACCTGACAGCAGAAGATCTATTAGGGGATATAGACCCAATCAAAGCGCTAAAATATGGTCCTTTAAGTCTGGAGGCATTTCAAAAAGGAAAGATCTTCAAGGCTGACAAAGGCATATTGTTCTTTGACGAGATAAACAGATCTCCTGAAAAACTGCAAAACGCATTACTCCAAGTTCTAGAAGAAGGGGAAGCGACTATTGGATCTTATGATGTTAATTTTGACATAGATTTCCTTTTTATAGCAACTATGAATCCAGAAGACTCCTCTACCGAAAGGCTGTCAGATGTCCTGTTAGATAGATTCGATTTAATCTACATGGGATATCCTGAAACGAAAGAGATTGAAAAAGAGATTGTAGAAAAAAATGGAGAAAAACTGGATATCAAATTTCCAGACAACCTGCTGGACTTGACGATCCAGTTTGTCAGACTCTTACGAGAAGATGAAAAACTGGAAAAAAAGCCATCTGTAAGAGCTTCATTAGGATTGTATGAAAGAGCCCAAAGTAATGCATTATTAAATGAAAGAAAAACAGTGAAATTTGAAGATATCAAAGAAGCAGTCATATCTGTTTTAAGCCATAGGATAAAACTAAAACCTTCTGCAAAATACCTTCAAAGTCCAAAAGAATTTATCAATGAAGAATTTAAGAAATTCCTAGACAAGCATGAGGAATTGAATGAAAGTGGTGATGTACCCTAGCTTAAGAGAAGAAAAAGACGAAGAGATAAAGCTGAAAGAGCTAAGTGATATTGAAGAATTAGACGGAAAACTTAGCAAACAAAGTGAAGAAAATAAATTAATGCATTCTGTTTTAGATAATGATAAAGAAACAATAGATGAAGGCAAGATGATAAAAGAAGCCCTGAATCAAGGCATGGGTTCTTTTACACCAGACCTAATGTTTGAACAATTAGTTAAGAACTTCTCAATTGCAAAAAATATATACGGCCCATCACTGATAAGGCAATTGACAAACTATGATGAAAATTATATTAGCAGAAATGCAAAAATCCCAGAATTTCAAAAAGAACTGAAGAAAAACATAGAAGATAATGTAGAAAAATTAAAAGAAAATAAACTGATAAAAAAAGACGGGACAATATCTGACAAAGGCATTGAACTTGCCTCACTTATCTTATACACAGAAGAACTCGATCATTTGATCCCAAAAGGGATCTTAGGCGAGAAGGTACACAAAAAAGATTCTATCTATGGTGATAAAGAAGACGTAAAGACATATAAGAAAGGAGACCGCTATAGAGACATAGCTATCAAAAAGACGATAAAATTATCTGTCAGGAGAGGTCATAAAAAAATAAATGAAAAAGACCTCAAATCATTTGAAAAGCAGAGCAAAGGCCAGATATTCCTAATCTATGGGCTGGATGCTTCTGGTTCTATGAAAGGAAAAAAGATTGAGACATGTAAAAAAGCAGGCATTGCTTTAGCATACAAAGCGATTGAAGAAAAAGACAAAGTAGGCCTGCTGGTCTTTGGCTCAGACATCAAAGAACAAATAGAACCTACTGATGATTTCAAAAGAATATTGAGAGAGATAACAAAAGCAAAAGCCTCAAAAGAGACTAACCTCGCACTGACGATAAAAAAAGCGATTGAATTATTCCCTGCAAAAGAAGTGACAAAACACCTAATCCTTTTGACAGACGCTATGCCTACAACAGGAGAAGAACCAGAAAAAGAAACAATGGATGCTGTTTCTCAGGCAAGGGTAAATGGAATAACTATCTCATTAATCGGAATACAATTAGACAAAGAAGGCAAAGACCTAGCAGAGAAGATAACATCATTAGGTGAAGGTAAACTATATATGGTAAGAAACCTGGAAGATATTGATAAGATTGTTCTGGAAGATTATTATGATGTTATTTAGATATCTTATGTATACCAAAAACATAATTACATTTATATACAACCTAACAAAAACATAAGTATAATGAAAATATTAGCATTCGTAGACCTGCACAGCTCATTAAAAGCGCTGAAAGAGATAAAAAATAAAGTAAAAAACGTAGACTTGATAATCTGTGCAGGAGATATTTCTATATTTGAACAAAAGATAGAATATTTATTAGAGCAGCTTGACAAACTGAACAAGCCAATATTGATAATTCCAGGGAACCACGAGACAGCAGAAGACATAAAAGCAGCATCATTAGTATTTAAAAATATAATAGACCTTCACAAGAAAGTGCATAAAAAAGGAGACCACTTATTTCTAGGCTATGGTGAAGGCGGATTCTCGATGGTTGACAAAGAATTTGAAAAGATAGCAAAGAAATTTGAAAAAGAGATAAAAAAACAAGAACACAAAAACTCAAAAATAATCCTGATCACCCACGGTCCACCATATAAAACAAAATTAGATAACCTGGATGGTCATTCCTGCGGAAATAAATCAGTAAAGAATTTCATAAAAAAAGTAAAGCCAGATCTTGCTATTTCAGGGCATCTACATGAAAACTCAGGAAAAGAAGACAAAATTGGAAAGACAAGATTAATCAATCCAGGACCAAAAGGAAAGATAATTAATATTTAACTTTAGATTTACCCAACAAAACAACCCTTGATTCTTTTTTCTCATCAATTATATTATAACCAGAATATTTAGCTATCTGTAAAGCAAATTCCTTAATCTCGGAATGTAGAGGCATATTCTCCTTCTTCAGCCTCTTTTGTGAATAACCAACATACATATAAGCCTTGCATTCTACACAACGTGGTTTGTATTTCTTGATCAAAGAAGCATACCCTACAGCATCGATCATATTCACACCCTTAACTAATGTCAATCTGATAACCCCTCGATTAAACTTAGAAAGCAAAGACAAAGACTTTAGGATATTCTTCCACCCATTCTTAATAAGCGGTCTGCAAACTTTGGTATAAATCTTTTCATCAGGAGCAGGCAATGTTATATACAACTGAGTAGGTTGTGCTTTTCTATCTAGTAACTTCTTTAACATTAAAGGCTTTGTTCCATTCGTGACCAAAAACTGATTTATCCCTCGACTTCTAAGCTCCAACACCAATTCAGGCAGCTTAGGATACATTGTAGGCTCACCTGTTAAGGAGATAGCAAACTGCTGAGGATCATTGATCTCTTTATACTTCTTAATATCTGTTTTAGCATTCCCACCAAATCCCTGAAGATATTTGATATTAGATGCGATACATCCATCAACTATCAACTTAGGATCGTCAACCTTGCCTGCCCACTTAGGCTTTGTAAATTCTATATCTCTCCAGCACCATAAACAACGATGAGTGCATGTTTGTAAAGCAGGAGTCATCTGAACACAAAGATGAGTCTTAGTATCATAGAACTTCTGCTTATAACAATGACCCTCACCAATTATCGCCTTCTTTGTCCACATACAAGCCTTTACAGCAGAATGATCACCAACTAGCCTATAACCCTGCTTATACAAGTCATCTTTCTTTTTCTTAGACATCATTGTGACGAATACAGATCCTTGCTTTTATTTAATATCTCAACCAGATTTCCATCTAGATCCTTAAAATAAAAAAACTTCTTGCCATCTAATCCCTTGCCCTGACCAGATATAATAACTGGCTCAGAAACAGCCCGGTCTTTGACCTTTTCATATACCTCATCAACATCATCGACCTCAAAAGCGACATGTCTGAAATCATTATTTATTCCTTGTTTAGGGTTGATAAACTGTGCCAGCTCGATAATAACATCAGACTCAGGGATCTTAATGACACAAAATCTCAACCGTAGATTATCATGCCCAGTAACTTTAGAATATTGCTCACCACTTATCTCTTTCTCAAAACCAGGCTCAAAACCCAATATCTTCTGATAAAAATTCTTGCTTTTCCCAATATCCTCAACAACTAATGTAATATGATTCAATTTCATAGACAAAAAGAAACGTCAATAGTTTATTAAGTTTATGATAACGCACTAATAATAAAAACATATTTAAATCATAAGATTTTCTTAACCCCCATGGAAATAAAAGACCTAATAAAAAGATTAGAAGAAAGTAAAGAATTCAAAGACTGGAAAGAAAAGAACAAAGACTCATTCTTAGCGCACATCTTTAAAATGCTTGACGATGCAAACAAAGACGACTGGCAAATAGGCTTCTACAATAAAGATGATACAATGACCACATTCATAATAACCCCTGCAGATATAAAGATAGCAGAAACAGAGAATATATTCAAAAAACCAGAAGCCAAAATCCAAAAACTAGATCTGGAAAAAGTAAAAGTAGATATAACTAAATCATTGGAAACAGCTGAAAAGATTCAAACAACAGAATATAAACAAGAAACACCATTTAAGATAATAACCATACTTCAAAAACTGGATTTAGGCCAGGTATACAACATTACATATGTAACCCAGACTTTCAAAGTACTAAACTTCAAGATAGATGCAAAGAACGGCAAAGTCTTGAAAAAAACACTACAAACAATAATGGATTTTAAAGCATCGTAACTCTACAAGTATAACGCACTCTAAACTATATATTTCAAATCAACATTATTTAAATATGAGTAATCCCAAAATAATACTATAAAATTCTACATCGTCTAAAATGGTTCAGGTAAAGATAAAAAAAATCAAAGAAAGCGCAATCCTTCCAAAATATGCTCATGAAGGAGATGCAGGGGTTGATCTTTATTCTACAGAAGAATATGCATTAAAGCCTGGAGAAAGAACACTGGTTTCTACTGGAATATCAATTGCAATCCCATTAGGTTATGAAGCACAAGTAAGGCCAAAATCAGGACTAGCACTAAAACATGGCATATCAATAGTAAATACGCCTGGGACGATAGATGCGGGATATAGGGGAGAAATAGGGGTTATAATAATCAACCATGGACAAGAAGATTACACAATAGAAAAAGGAAAGAAGGTAGCTCAGATGGTATTCAACAAGATCGAAGCAGTCAATTTCGAGGAAGTAGAAGACCTAGATGACACAACAAGAGGCGAAGGGGGATTTGGATCTACAGGACAACACTAAAATGATATACAACAAACCAAAAATCAGCTACAATACAATAAGGAAGAATACTAACCTCGATAAATTCTTTGTAAAAAAAGCAATTGAAGAAGAGGAAGAAGAAGTAAAAGAAAAGTAATATTCTCTATTTAATAGTAGTGAAACAACAGAAAGATTTAAATATTAGCAACTTATTCTAGAACCTATGAAAAATAAGAGAGCAGATGGCGGACTGACAGCCATTATAATCATCTTGATCATAGTAGTATTTCTTGGTTGGATAGTCAATATAAATCAAAGAGAATGTAGTTCTAACAAAGATTGCGGCAACGATAGATATTGTGGATCTGACTTCTCTTGTCATGATTTTCCAGCAGCAGAAAAAATATCAGGCAAAGTAAGCTATACTCTCCCAGTTCTTATGATCTGCATAACAGCTATAATCATAACCATGATACTAAAAGGAGGGAAACTACCTAAAAGAAAAGCAAAAGAAAACAACACAGAAAAAGTAAAAGAAAACAAAGTAGAAAATACAAAAGAAACAAAATCACCAGAAACATTCTATAGCTCACAAGTACAATACACAGCTAAATAAACTATAAACTAAATTGATTCAATCAACTTATCAATTTCTTTTTTTATCTGTTCAAACACTTCATCCTTAGTCAAAGAAGCATCTATTATCTTGATATTATCCTCAAGAACATCTTTCAACTTAAGAAAATTATTACGTAATTCTTCCATAAACTCCAACTGCTCAAACTTCTCCTTGTCATTTCCCCTTTTTTCAATTCGACCAATAGCAACATCAGCAGGCAGGTCCAATATAAATGTAATATCTGGAGTCCTAAAAGCTATATTTGACATAATCAATTTCTCAACACCAATACCCTGAGTTTGCTGAAAAGCTATTGTAGAATAATAATACCTGTCACATATTACAGCCCCATCATCAGCCAAAAAAGGTTCAATCTCTTTAACCAGATGTTCTTCCCTATCCTTAACAAACAGTTCAAAGCATTTCTCAGCACTAGATTTAGGATCTTTTTCTTCTTTCAAGATAGCCCTGGCTTGCTTACCATACTCACCATCAGTTGGTTCTCTTGTAACCAATACATTTTCACCTTTAGACTTCAAATAAGAAGATAACCTCTTTATCATCTCCCCCTTGCCAGAACCGTCTAGTCCATCTAAAACAATAAACATCTTCATCCTATTTATTCCCCTTATAAGTTATAAACGAAAACCTTACATGGATCTTATTCTTAACATCCTCACCCTCAAAATCTTCCTTAGCAATTTCTTCCCATTTACTAAAATCAATCTCAGGATAAAAAGTATCTGCATCATAATCATGATAAATCCTAGTCAACTCAAAAACATCTGCAACTTGCATACCTAACTTATAAATTGTAGCCCCACCTATCACAAAGGCTTTCTCAACATTCTTCGACTTGACATAAGAAATAGCTTCATTAAAATCATGAAAGATTGTAGCCCCAGAAGCCTTATAATCAGGATCCAAAGTACAAACAATATTCTCCCTACCAGGCAACGGCCGGGCAAAATCTGGCAAAGAATCATAAGTCTTATCCCCCATTATGCAAGGAAAACCCATTGTCTTATCTTTAAAATGTTTAAAATCTTCCTTGATATGCCAAGGAATATCATTATCTTTACCTATTGCACCATTCTGCGCAATTGCCACAATCACTATTATATCTGTCATAATAAACACCTCTAAATTTTATCATACTGCAATATCAAACTTTATTCTTGGATAATGTTCATAATCTATAACCTCTGAATCAGTATATTTCCATTCAAAAATCGAAGTAAACTCATTTGTCTTAATACTGCAAAGCTTAAAAGGCTCCCTGTTTAACTGTTCCTTTAACCCATCAATATGATTATTATAAATATGCGCATCCCCAAGAAACCCAACTAATTTCCCTTCTTTTAACCCAGTCTCCTTAGCAAGCAGATGCAATAATAATCCATAAGAAGCTATATTAAAAGGCAGTCCCAAGGCAACATCAACTGAACGTTGATTCCACATTAAGTTAAGCTTCCCACCTAAAACAGTTACCTGAAATCCATAATGACAAAATGGAGGGATAACCTTATCAACATCCACAGGATTCCATGCCAACACCAACATTTGCCTATTGTCAGGATTAGTTTTAAGCAGATTAACTAACCTTTTTATCTGATCAACACCCTTACCAGAATAATCTTTATCATATCCACCATAAGAAGCACCAAAATGCCTCCACTGCCACCCATAAATAGGCCCCAGATCCCTTTCCAAAAGCATCTTTTTCTTTGTTTCAGAATCATGAGCATAAGGAACAATCAAAGGACTGCACCATTCATCCCAGATATGATTATCTCTTTCCTGAAGCCATTTCTTATCAGATATACCCCTAAGAAAAAATTCCAATTCAGAAGCAACTAACCTCAAAGGCACTGATTTTGTAGTTAATAAAGGAAACCCATCCGACATATCATGTTCAAACATAGCCCCTGCAATAGCAATCGTTCCAACACCAGTCCTGTCTTGTTTGACAATACCCTTATCTAGAATTTTCCTTACAATATCAAGATATGCTTTCATGTTTACCCCAAAACAATAAAACCAGATTAGTTTATATACTTTTTGGGAAGAATGACCAAAACGGATTAAACTTTAGGAATTTTAAAACAATTCCTAAAGGTTTAGAAAGCTTTGCTTTCAAAAAAACCAAAAGTTTTTAATATTTTCTCCAACAATACACAATTATGATAATTGGATTAACAGGAAAGATGGGATCAGGCAAAGGAGAAGTAGTCAAATACCTAATAAAAAAAGGATTTGAACATTATGTTTATTCTGATATTATAAAGGAAACCGCAGCTAAAAGAAATATAGAACCAACTAGAAGGAACCTGCAAAAATTAGGTGCAGATATCAAGAAACAAAGTAAAAATTTAGGGATACTATCCAAAGAAATACTAAAAAAAGTAACTACAAACAAAGCAATAGCTGATGGAATCAGGAATATTGACGAGATAATAGAATTAAAAAAGAACAAAGATACATGTATCATAGGGGTAACAGCACCCCAAAAACTAAGATATGAAAGAATACGAAAAAGAAACCGCCAGGGAGATCCAAAAACATTCCAGGAATTCAAAATATTAGATAACCTTGAAAATAGGGGGAAAACAAAAGGACAAGAAATAAACAGATGCATGAAGATAGTAGACCATATAATTATAAACAATAAATCGATAGAAGTTCTAAACAAACAGATAGAAAATATATTAAAATCTATTTCGCAAACATAGATTCTGCACGTTTTCTATCATCATAAAGTTCCTTTATATCTTCATAAACTTTAGCTTTATCTCCATCCTTAAGCAGATTATATGAATCCATAACTTCAACATAAATGTGCCTTGCTAACTTAAAGTCCAGATCTGCAAGTGCATCTCTGCCATCATATATTCTTCTCTTGATAAAATTAACTTCACTAAGCTTTTGGGGTCTTTTTACCTCAGACAACTTAACATCCCCTTTAACTGGTTCCCCACTAGATATAACTTTTTTACTAGCACCTTCCTTCAAAAGAACACCTTCAATTTTTTCTTTCTTCTTAAAAAAGCCCTTAATATTAACATCAATAGCCATATCTTTTATCTTTCTTACAAGTCTACGGTTAGGTCTTGTAACTTCAGCTATAGCAGCCCTTATCTTTTTAGCTTCTTCAATCTCTAATCTCTTTGATTCTTTTTCCAAAACTTTCTTCTCAATAGCTGACTTCCTAGTGTTCCCCTTTTCTTCCATGGACTTTAAGCGTTTCAGTTCCTTATTTCTCTGCTCAACTAACCATTCCCGGCGTTCAACCTCAAATTTAGAACCAATATCAGATAATTTATCTTTCCTATTACCAAACAACTTAAATCCTTTCTTTCTATCCACAACTTTTGGTTTCTTGACAACATCTTTTTTTTCTTCTGCCACTAATTGCTCTTTATTTGACTGAGCTGCATTTCCTAGCCGCTCAAATTCCTCTGCAGATTTATCAAGCTTAAACTTATCCCCCGCCCCTTTTTCCGCTTTAGATTTGGATAGTGGCTTCATACGCCAGCCTTTTAGCCTATGAAGCACACCTTTTTTCTTATCTGGAATTGGTGGAGGGGGCAGCTCAACAAGAGGTTCTTCCATTTTCTCACCCTCAACATCAACAATATCATCCATAAAAAAATCAATTTTATCTTCCCCTTTGTTTTCCTTTGCTGCCTTAACATGAAGATTATCACTTTTATTCTTATTCTTTAACTCCAACTTAAGAGCATCATTCTTTTTTATCCTCTCAAGTATCTTATTGCTAGCCTCAACATTATTAATATAATCAGAGAAATTAGACAACAACCATTTTACCAAAGAAACTGAAGCAACCTTATGGGATTTCATCAGTTTATCATAATTTTTAACAACTGCACTGACCTTTTTAGACTCATTAAGAATATCCTTAACAGATCCTAAATTTTTAAGTAGATTATTTCTACTCCAGGAAGTTATCCAAAATGTTTTGGAAGGATTTTTCTTAAGTACCCATTGATAAGCCTTAGCATGCCCTATCCTAATCTTAACAATAGATATATATTGCTTTAAATCAGCAATTTCTTGCTTGCCTTTTTGTATTAATTTGAGCTTATTAAGTTTATCCTGTTCAGCTTTCTTCTTTAAAAGTTCTTTTTGTTTCTTCCCATTAATCTTTTCTTCTTCTTTTTGCTTCTTAAACTCAACTGCCTTTTTCTTTAAGCCACCCTCATTTTTACTATGTAATTTCCAGAACCCACCATCAACCATCAACCTTTTCTTCTCTTCAAGTTTTCTCAGCTCTTCCTGGTCTCTACGTTCTATATCCATTAACTTTTCTAACTCTTTCTTCCGTTCATTAAATAAGAATTCTTTTTCTTTCTCCGTTTTGAGTAATTCGTTTTGTTTCTGTTTCTTAGTTTGTTCCTGCCCCTTCTTTTTATTAAGAATAGGTTTCTCTTTTTGTTTCTTCAATAGCTCTTTTTGTTTTTTTGCTTCTTCTTTTTTCTTAAGTGCTTCTTGTTTCTTTCTTTTTATCTCATCAATTTTTCTTTGTTTCTCTAAGATCTTAGCTTGGTTTGCTTCTTCTCTTTGTTTTTTTGCTTCTTCTTTTTTCTTAAGTGCTTCTTGTTTCTTTCTTTTTATCTCATCAATTTTTCTTTGTTTCTCTAAGATCTTAGCTTGGTTTGCTTCTTCTCTTTGTTTTTTTGCTTCTTCTTTTTTCTTAAGTTCTTCTTGTTTCTTTCTTTTATACTCATTAAGTTTAGCTTGTTTTACTTCTTCTTTTTTTCTGAGTTCTTCTTCTTTTTTTCTTTTTATCTCATCAATTTTTCTTTGATTCTCTAAAATCTTAGCTTGTTTTGCTTCTTCTTTCTTCTTCTGCCTATTTAATCGCTCTTCCTTTTTTATTTTTATAAGCTGCTCCTGTTCTTTCTTTCTTTGAAGTATTTCCTGCTCTTTTTGCTTCTGAAGATTTTCTCTTTCTTGTTGTTTCTGGAGCTTTCTCTTTCCCTTAGCTTGTTTTAATCTTTTCTTCTCCTCGAGCCTAATAAGTTCTTCCTTATCTCCGTGTTCAATCTCATTTAATCTATCTAACTCTTTCTTCCTTTCATCAAATAAGAATTCTTTTTCCTTACTTTTAATCCTATAAATCAGATCTTTCTTTTTTCTGGATTTGACCCGTAATTTGAATTGTATTTCTTCTTCTCTTTGTTTTTTTGCTTCTTCAATCTTTCTTTGTTTCTCTAGGACCTTAACCTGTTTTGATTCCTCTTTTTTCCTGAGTGCTTCTTGCTTCTTTCGCCTATACCCATTAATTTTAGCTTGTTTTACTTCTTCTTTTTTCTTAAGTGCCTCTTGTTTCTTTCTTTTTATCTCATCTATTTTTCTTTGTCTATCTCTGATTATTCTTTGCTTTTCAATTAGCTTAGCTTGTTTTACTTCCACCCTTTGTTTTTTTGCTTCTTCTTTTTTCTTAAGTGCCTCTTGTTTCTTTCTTTTATACTCATTAATTTTAGCTTGTCCTGCTTCTTCTTTTTTTATTTTTATCTCATCTATCTTTCTTTGTCTATCCCTGATTATTCTTTGCTTTTCAATTAGCTTAGCCTGTTTTGCTTCTTCTCTTTGTTTTTTTGCTTCTTCTTTTTTCTTAAGTGCCTCTTGTTTCTTGCTTTTATACTCATTAATTTTAGCTTGTTTTGCTTTTTCTCCCTTTCTTCTTAGCCCATCTATCTTAGCTTGTTTTTCTTCTTCCCTTTGTTTTTTTGCTTCTTCTTCTAATTTTCTTAATAACTCTTTCTTTCTTTGAATCCCATTGATTATCCTTTGTTCTTCCTTTAACTTAGTCTGTTTTGCTTCTTCTCTTTGTTTTTTTGCTTTTTCTTTTTTCTTAAGTGCTTCTTGTTTCTTTCTTTGATTCCCCTGAATTATTCTCTGTTTCTCTAATAAATTAACTTGTTTTGCTTCTTCTCTTTGTTTCTTAGCCCATTCTTTCTTCTTTTGATTATCTCTGATTATCCCCTGTTTCTCCCGGATCTTAGCTTGATTTGCTTCTTCTCTTTGTTTCTTAGCCCATTCTTTTTTCTTAAGTTTTTCTTGTTTCTTTCTTTTTATCTCATCAACCTTAGCTTGCTTTTCTTCTTCTCTTTGTTTCTTAGCTTCTTCTTTCTTCTTTTGATTATCTCTGATTATCCTATGTTTCTCCCTTATCTTAACTTGCTTTGCTTCTTCTCTTTGTTTCTTAGCAGCTTCTTTCTTCTTTTGATTCCTTAGGATTATTCTCTGTTTCTCCAATAACTTAATTTGCTTTTCTTCTTCTTCCTTTCTTTGTTCTTCTCGAATCTTAGCTTGTCTTGCTCCTTCTTCCTTTCTTTGTTCTTCTTTAATCTTAGCTTGTCTTGCTTCTTCTTCCTTTCTTTGTTCTTCTCGGATCTTAGCTTGTCTTGCTTCTTCTGCCCCTTCCTGTTTCCTAAGTTTCTCTTCTGCCATTAATTTTTTAAGCTCTTCTTCTTTAATCCTCTTTTGAAGAATTTCCTGTTCTTTTTGCTTCTTTGCTTCTTCTTCCTTTCTTTGTTCTTCTTTAATCTTAGCTTGTCTTGCTTCTTCTGCCTCTTCCTGTTTCCTAAGTTTCTCTTCTGCCCTTAATTTTTTAAGTTGTTCAGCTTCTTCTTTCTTCTTTTGAAGCATTTCATGCTCTTTTTGCTTCTTTGCTTTTTCTTCCTTTCTTCGATTCTCCCTAACTTTATCTTGTCTTACTTTTTCTTTCCTTCTTTGCTTTTCCTTTCTTCTATTCTCTAAATAATCCCAGAAACCTAATTTATTTGATTTTTTCTCATTTACTTTATCCTTAACTTCACTTACACCCTTTTGCTCTAACAACTTCCTCTTTTCCCTTTCTTCATGCAGCTTAACAATCAAAGAAGGTGGTGGAGGTGGAGGTAAATCATCTATAGAGGAAGATATATCATCAGAAATAGAACTACTAGTCTTAAGATTATGACTATATTTCTTGCTAGTAATCTTCACTACACCCCCTTTTTTAATAATTCTGGAATTACTCATTTATAAACTTTTTGGAAAAACATTGTTTTTCCTAAACAGTTTAGAAATGTTTCATTTCTAAAACTTTACGATTTTTACTTTTATATGCATCAAACATTATTTTACTTCAATCAGCTTCTCTCTACCCTTTAACCCTGCAATAATCCTAACCTTTTTCTTAAGCAACTTAGACAAAAACTTAATTATCTCGATATTAGCCTTATTATTTTCAGGTTTTGCTTTTATAGCCACCCTATAAGCACCCCTAATTTTATCATAACCCAAAACCTCATTTTTAGAAGAATTTGGCTTGACTATAATCTTAAACTTATTTTCCTTTATTTGCATATACTTTTTTTAATTTAAAACAGTTATTTAATACTATGTTTTTACTATCACATAGTAAAAAAAGAAAGTTTTATAAACAAAATATCAAACCCAATTATATAAAATATATAAGAAATATTCCTAATTATTAAAATAAAAATAAAAACATAACTAGGTGAAAACAAATATGAACACTAGATTAGGCATACGTCATTCA
>CAZTWQ010000011.1:0-40316 GCA_964618315.1 uncultured Methanosarcinales archaeon | reverse complement strand
AAAAAAACCAAAGAAATAATTATTTTATTTTTTTTATTATTCTTTTCTATTGATTAGTTTTTAACATGTTTATTATTTATCGCTGATTATTCTTGATTTTATTTGTTATTAATAGGTTAATTATTCAATTGAATCATAATTCAATCTCCTTAACAATAACCATATCATCTTCATAATCCCATACTAACTGAGAATATTTCTTAATAAAATCAAGAATATTATTCTTATCTAACCATAGAAGAAACTTTGTCTTAATAGAATCAAATTCATCACTAGAACAATGATCATTAGAAGGGCACAATTCTCCATCATAGCACAACAAAATTCTGCCTTCTTTGTCTTTCATGAAGATAAAAGGCCATATCTTGCAATCAAAAGGCCGCTTTTCATAAATACTGCACAAATGGCTTTCTTCATCTAAATAAGGGCAGACATAAACAGATTCGTCTTTCTTTGACTTGATTAATTTGACCTGGAATATGTTATCTGAATTTTTATATGCATTAAAAGGAACATTAGCTTTATTCTTAACCAAATTAACCCCATCAACCTCCTGATCAGTAAACAAAGGAGCAAAATAAACCTCATCTGCCTCAAACTTACAGCACCCTCTGCATTTCTGGCAATCACTTAATGGGTTATCCATAATTACAAAAAAACAAGTACTTTTTAAAAATGTTTTTAAATGGGTAGATATTCTATATAATATATGGTCTTAGAAAAACTAGGCAATTCATTAAAGAACACATTGAGTAAGATAGCTAAATCTATGTTTGTAGATGAAAAACTGATCAATGAACTAGTCAAAGATATCCAAAGAGCATTGTTACAATCGGATGTTAATGTAAAACTTGTTTTTGACCTTACTAATAATATAAGGGAAAGGATAAAAAGTGAAGAAACACCAAAAGGTCTTACAAAAAAAGAACATCTTATCAACATTGTATATGACGAACTGGTCAATTTCTTAGGAAAAGAAGCTTACAAACTAGAGATTAAAGAAAAACCATTTAAGATAATGCTCGTAGGGTTGTTTGGTTCTGGAAAAACAACCACTTCTGGAAAACTAGCCAGATACTTTACAAAAAGAGGCTACAAAGTAGCGATAGTCGGTCTTGACATACATAGACCAGCAGCTATGGACCAGATAGAACAGATAGCAAAACAAGTTAACGTCCCTGCATATATAAACAAAGTTGAAAAAGACCCAATAAAGATATGGAATCAATATAAAGATGAATTCAAGAAATATGATATATTGATTGTAGATACTGCAGGTAGAGATGCTCTGAGCAAAGACCTGATTAAGGAGATAGAAACAGTAAACAAAGAGATAAACCCAAATGAGAATCTGCTTGTGATCTCTGCAGATATTGGACAGGCTGCACAAAAACAAGCACAACAATTCCATGACTCCTGCCATATTACTGGCGTTGTAGCTACAAAGATGGACGGAACTGCTAAAGCAGGCGGTGCATTATCAGCATGTGCAGTAACAAAAGCCCCCATAAAATTCATAGGCGTAGGTGAAAAAGTAGATGATCTGGAAATTTTTAATCCACCTGGTTTTGTTGGAAGATTACTTGGTATGGGGGATCTGGAAGCGCTGTTAGAAAAAGCAAAAGAAGCAATAACAGAAGAACAAGCAGAAGATCTAGGGAAAAAATTACTAAAAGGTGAATTCACTTTAATAGATTTATACGAACAGATGGAAGCAATGTCAAAGATGGGACCATTATCTAAAGTTGTAGAGATGATCCCTGGTTTTGGTCAATTAAAGATGCCAAAGGACATGTTAAGAGTACAAGAAGGCAAATTAAAAAAATGGAAGATTGTAATGTCATCAATGACAAAAGAAGAACTGGAAGACCCTGATAAGGTCATTGACGCAAACAGGATAGAAAGAATCGCAAAAGGCTCAGGACAAACAACAGGAACTGTAAGAGAATTGATTAAACAATACAGACAAAGCAAAAAGATGATGAAGATGATGAAAGGCTCTGGTGACATGAATAAGATGATGAAAAAGATGCAGGGAAAGATGCCTAAAGGATTAGGTATGTGAAATTATTTAATCCCAAAACAATAATGAATCATTGACCAGAAGTTCTATACTCAACCTCATACCGCCTACAACCATTTGACAAGGTTTCTTTATATTCCCCTTGTCTACACTCATATCCTTGATTTCCACAAACATCAAAGATACCAATTGTCTGTATTCCCGCTATATCGCTGGACAAATAACAACCTTGCTCATAACAACCATTGCCTAAACAATATGCACCTTTAAAAAAAACCAATGATAGTGTACTTACATCATAAAAAGAATCCCAATCTCCTGGTGTAGATTCAATACATGCACCATCTTCACAAGTAAGTTCCCTATCAGTATTAGGTAATGTGCAAGAAGTTCCATCTTGTCGATCAATACAAACACACAATCCATTTTCTATCCAGTTAGGGTTTTGTGAAACACAAGAATTAAATTCATCTAGCCAGACGCCGCCATTAATTGCAATTGTGCCTTTCCAAAACTCATATAAACTTGAACACTGCCCGTCAAAATAATACCAATTATTATCTTGTGCACAACAGTCTGCATCAATACCACTTAAAATCGTACCATCAGATGGCACACCCCCATATCTAGATTTTTTGGTATTAAACTCTTGTTGACATGATTGAGAACAGATCCCATCTAGAATTTGCAAATTACAATCAACAATGGTTAATTCTTTACATGCACCACCTTCACAACCATTAGGACAATAATAATCCTCAGTCATTACAATCCCGTCCTCACTACAATAACTTTCAATCAACAAACCAGAATACTCTGGAAGATCAGACGCACCAGAACAAATATCAGAAGAAGTTCTGCTTTTTGAATCATATTTATCTGCATAATAAGAATCAGCCTTTCCAGAAACATCCCCTTTAACATAATAATCTTTTCCACCATCTGTATCGATGCAATCCATCTCTTGCTCCACACAAACTTCAAAATAAGACCACACATATTTTTCATTGGCTTTCTGCAACTTTCTTTTCCCAGCCACGCAATCATTAACTCTACAAATATCTTGCCTAGGTTTATTATCATTAGGATAAACAGCACAACCAATATCTTCATTAGGATTACAACCATTATCAACATACCAAATACAATCAGTAGCTTCTAAGGGATTGTTTGTAATTTTCCTATCTGGAGTAATACAATACATTGGATTTTCATAAACATTTGTACTCCCCCCAAATTTAAAATCACAACTGGAACTTGGTTGTTGATTAACTATGCCAGCAACACATTTAACACAATATCCAAAACCCTCATCACCAGTATCACAACCAGGAGATTGCTTATGCACTATAACATCTTCGTTACATTCTTGATTATAACCATCATAAGTAGCACACCAAAAATCACTGCCAAACTTACTACAATCAACATAATTAGGTTTATGGAGTATAGTAAATTCAGTAAAATGGTCAGTATAACCGGTTATAGTATGTGCAACTACATCAATATCATAAAGCCCAGGTAAGACTACCCAATTGCTGCCATCATGATAATATATCTTTAATTCAAAAGGGTCTGCAACTTCATTAGGATCATAAGAAAAAGTGATTGGAATTTTAACATCAAATGTTGTTCCATCAGGCTTAAAATCATAAACAACGCCCCCAAAATTCAGATTACCTGCAGAAGGCGCACTATCAGATTCACCTACTTCAATATTCTCCTCAGCACCAAGAGGGTAATTAACATCTGTACCAGCAGGAATCTCAAGCTCTGCTGAATAATCTGAAGTAGTAACAGTAACATCCTCTGTAGTTACCCCTTCAGGAACACTTACCTTAACTACAATAGTATCGACAGGAGAAACCCTTACACTATTTCTTTTACCTTCCATCTTCAGGTTTAATCCACCATTTTTAATAGGTATGCAGATAAAACCAGAAGGCAGATTTAATTGTTCAACCTTAAAGAAAATAGATTCCTTACCCAATAAAAAAGCATTATCGCCTGAATCTACAGCTTCAGCAAGGACTGGGTATTGATCAATAAAAGCAAATGGAAGATCTGATTTGCTACTAGCACTAGTAAAACAAATCTCATCATATTTTAGAGGTAATCTAAAATAACCTATATCAACGGAACCGAAACTAGAACTTATACGCCCCATACTAGACTGTACAGAAGTGATAAACTCAACATACTGGACCTGCTCTGCCCTTGTAGTTACTTTACTTATGGCACTATAACCATAAAGAAGAACAAATGAACTCATAATGAGAATTATGATGAATATAAATATTCTGCTAGATTGTGCCTTGTTTTCCATTATATGGGAATCAGTAGATATTGTTTATATATTTTACTAAAAAGATCAGCAATGCTCATCATAAGTATAAGTCTTACCAGCATAATTTCTTAGAACTGTTTAATAAGTTTAGCATAGGCTTTTTCACTATAATCATAACTACTTATTAGTGATTAAAATAGAAAGGTTTTTAAAGATATCTATTGTTCTAATAAGCATGAACGATAGAGAACTTGGAAATTATGTTGCAGATTATGTTTTAGGGGCAATAGATAATGATAGATATAATACTGGTCCATTATCAAGAAAACTTCACAAAGAATGGGGTTTTAGAACAGAAGAGGCTGCAAAAGTTTATTTAGATTGTATTGCAGACGGAATTGATTGGTATAGGCCTAATCCAGAAAGCGAAGGGGGTCTTAAGTCAGCAAGAAGAATCTCAATATTATTAACAGAACTTGAAACGCCAGAAGATCATGAAATCATACAAACACTTAGAGAATATTATGGGATTGGTTTTGAATACCCTCCAGAGAGGGGAGCAGAGGTAACTAACAGGGAAAACAATATAAGGGCATTAAATACAGCATATGGGAGATTAACTGCCCCTTTTAAGAGATATAGTAAATTATTATCTGAAGAACAAAGGCGGCAACTAGCTCACATAATAGGGAGGCTGGATCATACACACCAATCAGCTTTAAAAAGTCTTGAATCTGCAGTGAATGATGAAGAATAAATGCTTGATATTAATAACATCCCAAGAATAAAAACTAACAATGCTCATCATAAGTATAAGTCTTACCAGCATAATTTCTTAGAACTACTTTTTTATCATCTTTGCTGATAACATAATTTGGCAATAATGGAATCTTTCCTCCGCCGCCAGGACTATCGATTACAAAGTGAGGAACTGCAAGACCTGATGTCCATCCCCTTATGTTTTCAATCATCTCCAATCCTTTATCGACCTTTGCCCTAAAATGATTTATCCCCTTGGTCATATCAGCTTGGTAAATATAATATGGACGAACCCTTATCTTCAGTAATTTTTTCATCAAATCTCTCATCACTTTTGGATCATCATTCACACCCTTTAACAAAACTGTCTGGCTGCTTAATGGTATTCCTACGTTGGCCAGCATATTACACGCTTCTGAACTGGCATCTGTAATCTCAGCAGGATGCGCAAAATGAACATTTACGTATAATGGATGATATTTCTTTAACATCTCACAAAGTTTAGGTGTAATCCTCTGAGGTAGTGCGCAAGGAACTCTTGTACCAATTCTTATCATCTCAACATGAGGGATACTATGCAATTCCTTCAATATCCACTCTAAAAAAGAATCAGAAAGTAAAAATGGATCACCGCCAGACAAAAGAACATCTCTTATTTCAGAATGTGCCCTGATATATTCTATACCTTTTGAAATCTGATCTTTTGTGATTCTTTTGAATGGATCGCCAACTTTCCTTTTTCTAGTGCAAAATCTGCAATACATCGCACATTGATTAGAGACCAGAAGTAAAACCCTGTCTGGATATCTATGCGTCAATCCAGGTACTGGAGCATCTCGTTCTTCACAAAGAGGATCCTCGCTCCCTTCTGGATCATCCAATTCCTGAACATCAGGTATAGCCTGCTTCCAGATTGCATCATCTTTCTTCTTGATTAAACTAAGATAATAAGGATTGATCCTCATAGGGTATTTTTTTATGACTGCCCTTAATTTTTCTTTATCTATACTGCCCTTGCATATTAAACCGAGTTGTTCTTCACTAACAATGCTTCTCTTCAACATCTCTTCCCATAGCTCAACCTTCTCAATCTCTTTTACAAAACTTTTCTTTATCAATGTTCGTTCTTGTTCTGCCATTAAAAAACCCTTTTTATATTATCATATAATCAATAATTTATCATTAGGTAAAATAGTAAAGAAATGAATTATTTTTTTTGAAATCATACTTTGAATCACCAGCTTTTTCTTGAAAAACCCACATTTTTCAATAATGTTTTTTGAATTTACCCATATTTAAATGTTATTATTAATTTATCTCTTCGTCGGTAAAACACCACAAGTTTTTCATAAAAATAAGAAGTTTTTTTCAAGAAAAAATATATTTTTTATTTTTTCGTCGGTAAACTAAATGAATATTTTGATTTTATTTTTTGTTTTTATAATTTTATTATTATTTTATTTTTTATCTAATTATTTTATTTTTAATAATAATATTATCTATTTAATAATTTTTATTGTTTTATCGTCCATATTTAAGTATTTTTATTAAATTTTATTTAATTTCTCTTTTTATTAGTTTTATCCAATTATATTAATTTTAATTTATTTTTTATTATTTTTATTAAATTAAATCTTTTATTAGTTATTTTTTATCATTGATTTCTTTATTTATTTAATTTAATTAATTTTAATTTATTATTTTTATTATTTCTCAATTAATTTATTTTTTATTATATTCATTCTTTTATTGATTTTATTTCTTACTCAATATCCAATCAATTACAAAAAACCTAAAGAAATAATCCAAAGAAAATCACAAATACTCAACAAACTTGTTATCTTTATCAACAAGAATCACTTTAGGTTCAACAGGCTTATCAGATAACTCAAATCCCATAATTATCAACTCTTCGCCAGTCTTGATCAACTTAGCGGCGGCTCCATTCATACAAATCACACCAGAATCTTTTTCCCCAGATATAACATAAGTCTCAAGTCTTGCACCTGAAGTATTACTGACTACTAAAACTTTTTCTCCAACTTTTAATCCAGACTTATCAATCAAATCCTGATCTATCGTAATACTCCCAACATAATCAACATCAGCCTGAGTTACATTAGCTTTCATTATCTTTGCATGCAGAAAAAATCTCATAATATCAACCATTAATCTGTTTTTCTTTTAAATGTTTATTTCTTTGAATTACACTAGTTATAACCTTAGCGATAAGCTCATTATAAGAATATCCCTTAGCCAGAGCCATAGCAGCTAACCCTGCATCATCTGAAATGTCGGGATTTTGATTTATCTCAAGAATGAATGGCTGATTATTTTTATCTACCCTAAAATCAACTCTAAAATAATCTATACATTCGAACAAATCACCTACCTCCAAAGCCAACTTTATAAGCTTATATTTTAACTCATCATCAATCTTTGCAGGACAACTTCGTTTCGTTTCCTTAAAGTCAATAGAATCTTCATTCCATTTAGCATCATAATTGACTATCTTAGGCTTTCCATCAGGCAAACCATCAAAAGTTATCTCAGATACAGGCAATACTTCTTTTTCATCATCACCTAAGATTCCAACATTAAACTCTCTGCCATCGATAAATTCCTCAACCAAAGCAGATTGGTCATATTCCTCAATTACATGCTCAACTTGCTTACGTAATTCTTCATCATTATAAACCACAGACTCGTCTTTGATTCCAATACTGGCATCTTCGTATGCTGGCTTTACGATTAAAGGAAACTTAAGATTATAGATCTGATCCTTATTATCAAAAAGTTTAAATTTTGGTGTAGGTAGACCATGATACATCATTATCTCCTTAACCATGGATTTTCTTTGAGTAACGGCAAGATTGAAAAAATCACCGCCAGTATAAGGAATTCCTAAAATATCTAAGATAGCAGTTACATGAGGTTCAAGCTCGGGATCTGAGAAAAAACCATCATCACACAGATTAAAAACCAAATCAATCTCATCCTTTTTATTCCTTAACTTCTCAAACAGATCCAAATTAACATACTCATAACTAGCATTATGGCCTAGTTCTTTCAATACTTCAACAATCTTAAAAGCAGATTCATTAGTATCCCTACCTTCCCAATCTTGATGGTAGTTTTCTACAACTTCTTCACTTTTAGTAAATAAAACAACAATATTCATAATATCACAAAAAAATTGAATAATAAATGTTATATAAATCTATTGTTAAAAAAATACCAATAACTATTTAAATGACAAAACTAAAAACAAAAATATGTCAGACGGCGCAATACACCATATCCATAAAAGAAAAAGGATACATCAGAAACTAGAAGAATACCCTCATAAGAATAAATGGGTTGCTCGTTTTGATAAGTTTCTGTTGGTCGTTGCCATATTGAATCCAATGGTAACTTTTCCCCAGATATCAAAAATATTTAGAACAAAAAGTGCACAAGGAATTTCGACATTAACGTTTGCCCTTCTCGCAATATTCAATATACCCTGGCTTATCTATGGGATACTCCATAAAGAAAAACCAATAATAATTGCATTCTCATTATGGATAGTAGCAAATCTGACAATAGTAACTGGCGCATTGATGTATTCTTAAACATGTTTGTTTATTTTCAATCTTGATATAGCAGAATCAATAACTTCTCTGATTAACTTTTCATAACTCCACCCAACTGCATATGCTGCCCTTGGCAATCTGGAATTTTCTTTAGGATCTTTCATAAAACCAGGTAAGGCATTTACTTCTAAAACATGAGGATTTCCTGTTTTGTCCAACCTGATATCAATCCTTGCCCAATCTTTACAATCTAATATATCAAAAGTATGCAAAACAGTCTTCTCAATCCTGCCTTTTAACTTATCGTCAATCATTGCAGGACAAACCAAGGGGTCATGTCCTGAATTGGGGTTGTCATATATCCATTTTGCTTCATAAGAATCCATCGGATGAATATCTTTTGGCAGATGGTCAAATATGATCTCAACAATTGGTAAAACTAAGGGGTTGTTATAGCCAATGACAGAAACTGTAAATTCTCTGCCATCTAAGAATTCCTCAACAATCACTGGCTGTTTATAATTTATGATTATTTTCTTAACGATTTTCATTAGGTCATCCATATTGTTAACTAGATTCTCATTAAACAGCCCTTTTGAACTCCCCTCAAACATGGGCTTGACCAATAGAGGGAATGATAACTCAATTAGATCCTCATCCCCTGTGCTAAATATCTGGAATCTAGGCGTTGGAATATTGTTCTCTTCTAATATCTCTTTTGTCCTTGCCTTATCATGCGCATTGATCAAAGTTAAAGAACCAGAAGCAGTAAAAGGAATATCTAATTCCTCGCAGATCATTGGAACAAGAGCTTCCCTATCATAACCCTCAAGGCCTTCAGCAACATTAAACACAAGATCGATATCTTTACTAGAAAGAACATCCTTGATATCTTCCCCAACATTAATAATTTCAACATCATGACCATTTGCCTTGATAGCATCAACTAAATCATTTATAGTCTCAATAGAATCAAACTCTGCATACTTCTCAATATCTTCTTTAGAAATATTCTCTGGCTTGATACTGCAGGTTATTGCTATTTTTATTTTAATCTCCTAAAAACCCCTGCATACATTATTATTTAAACTTTATGTTTGAGTAAACGAGAACATAAAGGTTTAAAAATTATATTTTTAAAATCTTTTTACAAAAAAATAACCATTATTAAATCCTCAGTAAACTTTATAAGCATAAGTTACTTCGAAACAGATATGAAAACAAAAACATTGCTGGCTATTGGAGATTGGAAAGACTTTGATACTTTCAAGAAGTTTTACAAGCAAAGGAGGTTCTTTCACAATAGCAACATAACATTCAAGGCAAGAAGTTACAAATCATTATTAGAAGACAGGCTTCCAAAGATAGAGACAAAAGAAGTGATAATATTTTTATACTTTCCATTCAAATACTGGGATGAATACATCGAACCAAAAGACTACAAAGGGGTATACGGAAACAAAAGTTTCTATACAAAATTCAGGAAATTCTGGAAAATAGTCGAAACCAAGATAAACAAAGCATACAAAAACAAAAAAATATCATACATCAACCACCCAAAATACCTATCGACGGACCGTGACAAAGAACTGACTAAAAGACTAGTAGAAAAAGCAAAAGTCCTAGTCCCAAAAACATTTAAGACAAGAAAGCTAAAAGACATAACAGGTATTGTAGAAAAAGGAACTAAATTATTCATAAAAGTAAAGTATGGTTCAATGGGCAAAGGCATAACATACCTTGAAAAAGGAAAATGGATGACTAACTTCAGATTCAGGAATGGAAAGATTATAAGCAAAAGATCAGATTACGGCTGGACTTTCATAAACATAACAAACAAAATACAATTTCTAAGAGAAATACTAAAAAAAGACATAATTATAGAAGAAGCTATAGATCCATTGTTGATAAAGGGGAGAAAATTCGACCTAAGGTTGTATGTTTTTAAAGATAAAGTTCTCTACACCTACGGGAGAAGCAATGATAAAAAGGCAGTAACCACAAACATATCACAAGGTGCAATAGGAGAAAAACTAAGTTTTGAAAAAACCCTTCCAAAAAAACAATTAGAATTCGCAAAAAAACAGGCGATTAAAGCGATTAAATCATTAGGATTGAATTTTGGCGGTGTAGACATGATGCTTTGCGCAGATAAAGAAAAAGCAAAGTTCATAGAGATCAATGCATTCCCTGGATTTCCAAGAGCAAGAAGGTTTAACCTAAGCAGATTCTTGATTAAAGAGATAATAGATAATGTAAACAAAAAACAAAAAAAGAAGGTTAAGATAAGATATAAGATAAGGAAAGCTACTGAAGAAGATTTCAATTCACTAAAAGAGATAAAACTGCTGTCAAAAAAAGAAGAGCTAAAATATTCTGAGGCAATAAAAGATATAGATGATAATAAAGAACAATACTATAATTATCTTAAAAAAGACCTAAGATATATCAACAGAGGTATTTTCATAGCGATAAAAGGCAGGAAGATAATGGGTATGGTTCTTGCGCAATACTTTAAACCACTGCCAATATCAAAATACCACAGAAAAGGATATATCAGTAATTTGTATATAATCCAGCAATACAGAAATATAGGTATTGGAAAAGAATTAGTGCTAAAAGCAAAAGAATGGCTAAAGAAAAACCATACTGAACATGTAACTCTTGAAATTCATATCGATAACAAGCCAGCGCTTGAACTTTACAGGAAATTAGGGTTTAATAAATACACTATGAAATTGTCTAAAAAGATTTAAGCGGCTTTCTTATATTTCTTATGTGCAAGACCAAAAGTATTGAATATTAATTCACCATCTCCTTTCTCAGGATGGAATTGTGCACCATAATGATCCTTCCCACTTAATTTAAACATCTCAACAAACTTATCTTTTGTTTTAGGTGATTCAGATTCAGCAATTACCTCAAGATTACTTCCAGCTTGATCAACAGGAATATACCATTTATGATGACCATAATTCTCCATATGCCCACCTTCATGAGTACCCTCTAAAGCAGGATTCTCTAAATGAGCTTCATTAACATCAGCACCCCTTTTACCTTGATGTGTATGCTTTGTTTTCTTCAATTTTGCACCGTATGCACTTGCTAATTGCTGAGCACCATGACATACACCCAAAAAAACAGCGTCAGAAGCAGCATCAGATATCTTCTCATGCATCTTCTGATCATACTTTGCTAATCTTGGAGAACCAGAAGAAACAATATATTGAAATCCTTTTATGTATTGTTTAAATGCTTTCCCCCATTCTTTTTCAGGCACACCTGATTCCTTATCTTCTTTAACAGACGCAACATACATGCCCTTAAGTTCTTTCATACTTTTCTTTTCTAAAGAATGTCCTTCAACACCTAACTTCTCAGCTGCAGTATTAACATGAGTCTCTATACCCTCTAAATATTTGCTCCCATTATCTATAAGTAAAGTATTCATACCATATTGAACATTACCAGAAGCCCCACCTTCAAGAGCAGCTACAACTTGTTCAGCAGCTTCTTCAGCTTGCCCAGCTTCAGCACCACTAACTTGCCCAGCAACGGCTCCTTCAACTTGCTCACCACCCTCTTCAACTAATTGTTTAGCTTTTCCTCTAGGCATAAACAACAAAATAAGAATTAATGTATATAAACTTTATTATTCGAACAAAGTAAGAACAATAACGGTTTAAGATTATCTAAGCAAACTCAGCAGTTGGCTCTAGAATCTCTTCAAACTCTGCAAGAACCCCTTTTTCTTTAGCATACTCGAATACGCCTTTTTTAGTCATCAATCCAGTTGAAAGTTCTTCATTATTAGCAACTTTCAATACATGAGGAATTATCATAGAACTTAAATGAAGGGAAGCATCACGAGGAACAGCAGAAGGGAGATTATCAACACAGAAATGTGTTACATCATTAAAGACATATGTTGGCTTTTGCCATGTTGTTGGTACGCAACTCTCTATAGAACCATTCTCATCACATGAAATATCTACAATAACAGCTGTCTTTTTCATAAACTTAAGCATGTCTTTTGTTATGATTCTGGACTCTCCAGGATACCAATCAACAGCATTAAGTATTATATCTGCCTTTGGTAAATACTCATCGATAAAAACTGTTCTGTCCCTATAAAGAACATCTGGCTTTATCTCAGTATATTTCAAGACAGTCTGAGCACCAAAAGAAACTGTGCCTTTCCCTAGAATATAAACATTAACATTATTGTGCACATCAGCTTCTTTAAGAGCCTTATAGACATCATCAATACAAAAATATTTTTTGATAGGCTTTAATTTCTTAAACCTATTGACAAATCCATTCTTTTCAAGTACTTTCCCGTATAATCTTAAGCCTTCATACATACCGACTATTCCAGCTTCCTTTCCAAGATTTACTAGTCTATATCCTTTTTCATCCCTTATCTCTTCATAAGCATAACTTAGATTATTCTGACTGATTAATTTTTTTAACAAAACAGGATTTTGTCCTTTTTCAACATGGAGATATCCCATGATAATCTGGTTTTTCTTGATAGTATGCAACAAAGGTTCCTTAACCTTCACAATCATCTCACAATCATAAACATCATCACAAACAATAGCACCTACTTTTTCATAATCCCTATTAGAAAACTTGCATTTTTTTCCAGCATCCCTTTCAACAAATACCTTATGCCCTGCTTCAATCAGCAACTTAACATGATCTGGCACTAACGCTACCCTAAACTCGCCTAATTTTGTTTCTTTTGGTATGCCTATATTCATGGTTCTCAACACTCTGGCTATAAAAATGAGTAAAAATATGAGATTTTGTTTATCTTAAATGAAAAAAACGCACTATCATTTATAAAGTTTTGCCCTATTAATGCAAGAAAAACCGGAATTTAATGAATACAAATAGAATATATAGCCCAATTAAAAGTAATCCTTCTATTTTTTTTTCTTTGCCTATCTTCATATCTTTCCTAAACAAAAGCAAGGCAATCATAGAAACTATAAACCAAAAAGGAATATCAAAAAATAATAGATTCTTGTCAAAATTCAATCCAATCGAGCCAGCAGCAATAGCACCAATAGGCAAAGACAGCATAGGATCAGTTATATTACTGCCGATCAAAGTTCCTATTGAAATATTTCCAGCTTTCTTGAATATCGCCCTTATAGCAGTTGACAGCTCTGGAAGGGCAGTTCCCACACCAATTATCATAACTCCAATAAAACTCTGAGCAACACCCCATAGTTCAGATAATTTCAAGGCAGAATCTACCACAAGGTGAGATGCAAATATAAGTATTGCAATGCCTAAAATCATCAGTATGATATCATCAAAATAATATTTATCCTGTTTCTCATCTTTATTGTTAATCTGACCCATAACTTTACTGATAAACTTTTCATCTTTACTGACATAATACAGATATACAAAATAAATAATCAATAATAACACACCCTCACTATAACTAACATTTGATCCTGTGAATCCAACAATAAAGACCAGTATAATAGATAACAAAACCATCAATCCATCCCGCCTTAATAATTTCTTAGTAGCATACATAGTACCAAATAAAGCTGTAAACCCCAGAATAAAAGTGATCTGGGTAATATCGGACCCTAAGTTAGTCCCTATAGCTATGCCTGCTGCATTTGCACCTGCTTTTACTTTCAAACCAGAGAATAAATTTGTCATTATCTCAGGTATGGATGTGCCTATGGAGATAACAGTCAATCCTATTAAAGTCTGAGATATATTTAGCTTCTCAGCAAGAACCTTGGCACTATCAACAACATAACCAGAACCAAAATAAAGACCTGCTATTCCGACTATCAAGAAAAATAAATAACTCATTCCTCTATCCTCGGATAAAAAGTTCTCCTAAATTTCCTTACATCATGCAATCCAGGCCTTTCCAAAAAACCAACAGATGCTAACATCTCATAAATATCAATATCCTTTATCCCACCATTGACAGCATAATAACTACATAACTTAAACTGAGGTGACCTAATGTTAGCTAATTGATCATCATAATGCAGCTCCAACATCCCACCTTTAGATTGTTCTAAATAAATATGTCCAGATTTGCTCTCCTCACCCAAATAAGAGATAAAGAATTTATTATCTATCTTTTGAAGTTCTTTAGAAAACTTATCGCCTTCTTCAATCTTAGCTGCATCAAAATCATTGGCGCCTATTGCAATCATACCATCTATTTTAGAAGCAACATTCTTGAAAACATCGTTTACACTGCCACCCTTCAAGAAAATCCTCATTTTCAGATCCTTTGCAGTCTTCTTTATCTTTATGGTTATACCACTATATTTCTTATTGAACATATCAATAACTTTCTTAAATACTACTAAGTACTTATCGATATCTTTTGACTGCTTAGCATATTCCTTACTAACACCTGTACTGATCCTAACAAGCTCATTAAAATCTTTCTTGAATTTGTTTAGTTCATTAGAACTCAATCCATTGATTATATCTGGCGCCATAAGAAATGATAGGGATGATAGAGATATATAAATTTATCCATATTAAAATATTTTCTTGCTATCATTCAAGGTATAAAAGAAGTCAATCAACATAAAAAAACCGAATAATATAATATTAACGATAATAACATTCTTAGTCTTAAATCCCTCATCTAACATGCCAAATATAGAGATTAAGAGAAAAATGATGATGATAATGTATCCTATAGAATATTCTATGGGTTTTTTAGGAAACATGACTTTAAACTGAGAAATGTATGCTTTAATCAAAGTTTTGAATCCATTATATTTCTTAAAAAACATTGAAGACCAGATGAATCCAATTGTTAAGAAGGTTATATCTAGAAACAATACTACAATCAGACTCAATACATAATTATCAAATAATTCAGCTATTTTTACAATAAAATTACATAGAAGAATCGAGATAAATATCAAAGATATCCCTAAAAAACCATGTATGGGTCTTATCTTAAACTTCTTTTTGTTAATCGAATGATTGATTAAGTATAGACCACCTAGAAGAAGGGCTGAACCTATTGTAAAAGATCTGATCTCAAAGGTTTTCCAGATAAAGAGAAATGTGAAGATTATAGTTCCTAGGATAATAGCTAATATACTGATAATTGCATTTGAGATGCTTAAAAACAATCTATTATATTCTTTCATAATTATATTATAATACTCAAAGTATATAAAATAATCTATATCAGACCCTGGTTCAATCTAATGTATTCTTAACTAATCTATTTCTTAGATTTATATCTCTTTTTAGGAGGTACCATTTCTATATGGCTTGTTTTTATCACCAAGATTAATATGATTACCAAAATAATATAGAGAAATAGATTATTATTTTCTGATTCCAGTGGTTCTTCAACAATCAAGATTTCGTTTTCTTCAATGAAAGGTTCGTCATCATTGGCTTCTTCAATTATATTGTCTTTTTGTGAAAATCTTGAGATGTCTATCTCAAGGACAGATTTTTTTATATTATCTGTGTGATTTACATTTGAGATTATGATCTTATCTGCACTTTTGTAATAAGGTATGAATAATCTTACAGAATCCAGTTTTATCTCTTCTATGCCACCATCTTCAATCAATCCTGTTTCAGGATTTATAGAATCATAATAGATAGTATCTATAATATTGAAATATGAATGGTCTATCACATCATCTCCATCCATGATCTCAAATATGTAATCACCATTAAAGTTAAACCTATAATCAGAGTAATCTTTGACATCAACATTCAGTGAGTCTAATTTTATATCTGATTTTGTATCTAAAACAATATTATATTCTTTTAGGGGTATTGCATAGACACTGATAGTAAATACTATAAAAACAATCATAATAATAGATATTTTTAGTTTTTTCATCTTATTTTTCCTCAACTATAATCCATCCTGTGTTTATATCTGCGCCTTTTGGAAGCATCTTTGGTGGAATAGCGTTGCGAGTGCTATATTCTATACCTCCAGTGTAAGTTATGCTTTCATCTGCATTTATTATGTATTTGCCAGAATGTTTATTGCTTATGTATGAACCGTCTTTTTGGATAGGTGGAGGCATATAAAGAGACTCAACAAAATCTTTAAGATGGTCTACTACAACCCACCCCCTTTCAAGATTTGCATTTGGTGGAAGAAACATGGAGGGGGCAAAAGGTCTACCTTGACCATAATCAATTTTCCCATAAGGGTGGCTACCACCTGTATAAATTATAGTTCCATCTTCTCTGATGTAGTATTTACCAATATAATTTGTGGGCTTGCCAGATTTATAATGAGTGTATTGGCTGGTATATGATCCATCATCGTTTGAGATTAGATTAAGCCTTCTTGCATTAGAACCAAAATGAGGTAAGTCACCAACAGGTATTGAATTCCTATAGGGAGAATCTAAACGCCATATCTCACAAAATTCACTATTTCTTTCCAAAAAACCATACTCGCATAAGAGATATATTTTCTTTCTGAAATGTTTATTTGTATAAAACTTAGAAGATATTTTTTTTGTTACGGCAACCCTAGTCATCTCAGCAACATCTTCATCTTTATCTTTAGAAGAATAAGCACTTACCCAACCCACCTCATCCAGGTACCCTTTATAGAACCAAGAAACAAATTCATCCCTAGTCAATTTCCATTCAATAGGTTGATATTGAAGTTTTCCTGCTTCTGAATCTCCGTCATCTGTAGCTTCAAGCCATTGCTCAATAAAATCTTTTCCCTGTTGAACAGGAAGAGAAAAATGATATTGATGTGCCATCTCATGTACAAGAACCCCAAAAGCCCTATTAGATTCAAAATTAAATACAATTCTTGAGATTAGAATTGTACCAGTAGCCTTACAATATTGACCATCAGGGCTCCCAAATGTGTCCATATCTATATTATCAACAATTTCAATTGTATCAAGTAATTTAAAAAGGCTAGGAGCAACTTCTAATAATTTATGGAGATAATCCGTCATCTTTTTTACCTCATCATAGCTCCAATCTTCTATGCCTTTAAATGTAATCCAATGAACTGTTCCAGGTCCAAACTCTTTTTGCAGCTGTTCGATTAAAGGCTTTTTTCTATTATTTTCATATGTAACACTATCAAACCAACAAAGACTTTTGGATTCTATCCCGTAAAGGCCAGCCATGCCGCTTGTAGATATGCTATTGTCATCAGGTATTTCTTCTGCTGAACAGAATATATCTCCATTGACATCAACAAAAGAATTGATGTTGGCGTAAGTTAGAGTATTGTCATTGTCTATCACTATCTTTCCATCTCCAACATCTTCTCTGGTGATCAGGCTGTCTTCATGTTCGTCCAGGATCTTAATCCCCATAGGCACAGAACCATAATCAATGTCTATTGTCTGACTTGTATCTAACATGATATTACCGCTTGATCCAATTTTAAAATCAAGTACGCCATTTCTCATGATTGCCCATTCATCTTCTGATTCAGGTCCTTTAAAGATAACTTCAGGAGCAAGAGTTTCATCAGGATTACTGATAGAAACCATACAATTGTTCCTAACGCCCATAATAAAACGATCATCTTCATCAGGATTAACATCAACATAATTATTATCCTCGATAAAGTTGACATCAAAATAATCGCCCTGAACTACTAATTTGTCTACACCAAAAGAAACATAACTACCTGTATGTTCTGTTCCATCAAAAAATATGCTTACATCATTATATTTTAATGCAGTGATCTCAATATCATTTATGATTGCTTTATCATCCACCTTAACATATAGGTCACCGCCTTTATAGCTTACTTTCCCATTGACCTTTGCTCCACCTAAGATCATGTCTAGCCCATTAGTATTGATAGTGATCTCATCTTCAAAGATTATTTCGCTAAAATCAACATCGTTTGGGAGAATGACCTCAATACCATTTTCATCTGCAATAAATAGTGTGCCATCAGGATAATTTCCAGGTATTGATATAAGATTCTCATTGGGATGGACAATCATGTCTCTGAAGAACACTAGGTACTGGTCACCCCGATCCAGACTACATTGATAACAGCCCAGATCATTAAAGTATTTTGATGCATCGACATTATCATGGTCTGGTATCATTAAGAAGTCTACTAGGGTGTAATCCAATTCGCTATAATCTGAGTCAGATAAGCTATCATAGAATCCTGGTGTATCATATATGTTTATATTAAGGTCAACAGAGGGTTCATCATTTATGTTATCAGGAGGTTTATCATCAAGGTCAATATTTTCATTGTCCTGAGCAAATATAAAAGGCACTAACATTAGAATAAATATAGATATGATCATTGAACTACTAATATTTTTTCTTATCA
Source organism: uncultured Methanosarcinales archaeon (assembly GCA_964618315.1). Taxonomy (GTDB): domain Archaea; phylum Nanobdellota; class Nanobdellia; order Woesearchaeales; family JACPBV01; genus CAZTWQ01. Next base: position 21,333 of record CAZTWQ010000011.1, on the reverse strand, counting down.
TGGTTTATCAACTATGTCTAATTGGAATGCTTTAAAGTCTTCATTGTGGAATATATCAATTATCCTTATCCAGATAGTATATTCTCCGATCTGATCTATGGATGGGATAAAATTAATCTCACCAGTAGTTTCATCAATATCGAATAAATCAGTATAATCAGAAAAGACAAGATCCAGACCAGATGTATTTAATCTATAATGAAATTGTTGGTCGATAGTTGCATTCATATTTTGGATATCTTCAACAAAAAGATGGTAATCCATATCTTTTATTTTCTTATCTATACATTCTGTATAAAAAAGGTGATCTACATCGACATCAGAATCATCACATGAATATTGGACATATTTATTAGCATAGATTAACTGCTGATTTGTTTTATTATCTAATATAGAAAACAAAACAGAGTCATTATTCAAAGAGGATACTTCTATGATAACATCGTTGTTTACAGATTCTCTAAAAATACACCCCATGCATATATGATTCATGTCAAGCATCTGTTCATCAACCAGATCAGATGCAATGTCTACTAACTTGAGTAGATTTATATTACCTACTTTTGTATTAAACCCTTTTAACTTCTTTTTTTGTGTCCCTTGTGCAACCTCTAAATCATAGTCTAGATAAACAATCAGATTATTCTCTGTTAATCTTACTGAGGAAGTTAACTCACCCTCACTTATACTAAAACCCTGTTCCTCAAAGATAGTAAAGCCACCTAAACATATGAATATATTATCTTTGATATATCTGGAGATCTCTTCTTCAATCTTAGTTTTAGATGGCATAACTTTACTGTCCATATGAAAGAAATATGCTGTATCTATAAGTCCTGACTCTGTTGAATCAACCCCCTCAAGATCATAATAACCACCATGATTGCCTACATATTCAACAGCTTTGATAGCAGTTTCTTCTGAACAATAATCCATATAATCTCTTATTGCAGATGTATCTAGACCAAAGGAAAATATGGGCTCTATCTTTCCACTAGAACTGTAATAAGCAACTAAGCCCATGATAACAAGAAAGGTTATACTAAATATAATGTAAATACTAACCTGACCTCTTTTTTCAGACATACTCTATTAATCGAATAAATAGTATATAAAGATTACCAAATAGGGGGCTTAGTAGAAAATCTCCAGAGATATAAAAGAGACTGTATATCCTATACTAGATATAATCCTCAAAAAAGAAAAACGCAAACCAGATGCTTTGAAAGAGAATATTTGAATAGCCCACATATATAAGAACATATTCGGATGAGTTAAATCCATTAAAGAAGATAAATGGTATCGCAAACAGATAAGACAGGAATAATACCCCTAATATACTGCTTGCCTTATATTTTTTCAGGTCATAAACTACATTATTCCATTTCTTTTTCCAAAACTTAGAACTGTAATATCTTTTCTTTATAGGGTCATAAAGCCAAAAGATTCCCAAGATTAAAAAAGATAAAGAAGGCAATAATGAATAAATCTTATTTAAAAAAGATAAATCAAGAAATTCCAGGAATTTAAAGAAAGCCCATAATAAAGAAAGACCGATAAAGATAAAAGAGACTCCAAAAAAAGCATGCCATCTCATCTTTTTATCTTTAAGTATGGCTGCTTTCTCAATCTCATCAGATTTCAAAAGGTTAAATCCCCATCTAAATAAATAGATTATAAGAAGAACAAATATAAAGATATAGCCGATAGCCCCAATACCAAAAGTACCCTCTTTGATAGAATTATAAGAGCCTAAAAGGATTGCAAAAGATATCAGTAAGCCAATAAAAATCAAGATACTGCCTTTAATTTTTCTTAGATTAAACATAAAGTAAAAATAAATAAAGAACTATTTAAGTTTTTCTAAGAAACTTTATTCGACAATGATCTTGCCGTAAAGATTTCCCCTATCCTTATAGATAATATCTAAATAAGTATAAGTTCCTTCTTCTTCAAAAGTATGTTCAAAAGTATCTCCCTTATATAATATAGGAGTTCTAAACTCATTGCTATGCGCAGCAAAATAATGTTTAGTAGGTCCATCGCTCTCCCAATCATCATTATGTTCCCATATGACTGTATCTCCTTTCTTTATCTCAAGTTCCTTAGGATTTAATTTCAGACCTTTTATCAAAACAGTGTGAACTCCATCATCCACTTCAACATCATCAGGATTATCCTCATTGTCATTTAATTCTGCATCATCATCAACATCTGTTTCATCAGAATCATCACCAACATATTCAACATCATTTATATCTTTAACAACATCACCGCTTATATCATCTAAAGATTCAGAATCGCTACTATCAGATACCCCACTGATATCACTAATGATTGGTTGAGTCTTATCAGCGCAGCCGCTAAATAAAAAAAGAATTACTATGATAAAAACTAAACTCTTAACCCCCATCGTACTATATGGTAAACAATCAGACTATTTAAATTTTTCTACTCCATAGTCATTAAAGAAATAAAAGCCAAATCAAAGTCTTTATATATTATAACAAAGTTACTTTTCTCATGAAAATAATCTCGGATCTGCACCTGCATTCTAAATATTCAAGAGCTTGTTCTAAACAATTAGATATAGCTAATCTCGAAAAATGGGCCAAAGTTAAAGGTATTAATTTATTGGGAACATCTGATTTTACCCATCCAGAATGGATTAAAGAATTGAAAGCAAACCTGCAAGAAAATGAGACTGGAATCCTAAAGACAAAAACAGGGATGAAATTTATATTGCAGACAGAATTATCTTTGATATATACTGACCAGGGAAAAGGGAGGAGGGTCCACAATATTATATTAGCACCTGACTTTGATGCGGTTGACCAAATAACAAAATACCTAAAGAAACGTGGAAGAGTTGACTATGATGGAAGACCAATATTTAAGATACCCTGTCCAGATTTGGTCGAAAACTTAAGGAGAATATCAGACAAAATCGAAGTTATTCCAGCGCATATCTGGACTCCATGGTTTGGGTTACTTGGAAGCATGAGTGGTTTTAATAGTGTGGAAGAAGCATTCAAAGACCAATCAAAACATATCCATGCCTTAGAAACTGGCTTATCATCAGACCCACCGATGAACTGGAGACTATCTGGCCTAGATAAGTATTCGTTGATTAGCTGTTCAGATTCACACTCTTTTTGGCCATGGCGTATAGGGAGAGAAGCAACTTTATTTGATATAGACCCAACTTATGATAATATAATCAAAGCATTGAGAACAAAACAAGGTCTTACTGGAACAATAGAAGTTGACCCAGCTTATGGAAAATACCATTGGGATGGTCATAGGGCATGTGATGTGTGTCTAAGCCCAAAACAATCAAAAGAACTGAACAAGATCTGCCCAAAATGCGGCAAGCCAGTTACAATAGGTGTAGAGTTTAGGGTGGAGGAGCTGGCAGACAGAAAACCAGGATTCAGACCAGAAGGCGCAAAAGACTTTCACAAATTGATTCCAGTTTCAGAAATAATCTCAAAATTATTAAATTGTGGTGTTGCAACAAAGAAAGTATGGGCTGAATTCAATAAACTTATAGCAGTCTTTGGAAATGAGATAAATATATTATTAAATGCACCTGAAGAAGAACTAAAAAAAGTTGTAGACGATAAGATAGCAGAAACCCTAATAAAAAATAGGGCAGGAGAAATAGAAGTCAAGCCAGGCTACGACGGTGAATATGGAATTCCAATATTTAATGATGCAGATAGAGTTAAAGAAATAGTAATCGAGAAGCCCAAGAAAATCCAGAAAGGATTAGGGGAATTTGCTTAACTCCCGTCGAAAAAACACAACATTTATATAGTAGTTCGCCTTATTCTCGTCTATAACTAACTATGATTAAGACGGGGGATTTCCAGGTCTTAAGATATTATTAAAACAAGGAGGTAGTATAAAATGGCAAAACAAGTAGCAAAAGTAGGCGTTAAAAAAGAAAAAGGATATCTATATTTTGTAGATAAGAAAGGAAACGTTTCCAGAGCAAAGATGGCTAGGGGAAAAAAGAAAGGAAAAGCAAAGATTGAACTAGTAGAGAAAGTTGGAATCAAGAAAGAAAAAGGATATCTATACTTCATTGATAAAAAAGGAAACATCTCTTGCGCAAAGATGGCAAGAGGAAGATAATTTTTTATCTTTTTTTATTATTTTTTTTAATTTTTGAGAATTCTTATTGATTTGGTGTTTTGTTGATTATTTCTCTAAATTATAAATCCTAATAAACCAGAAAAATCTCAATATTTATGCACTGCACGGGATATACCCAAAACCATTACCAAGAAAAGCATAACCAACAAAGCAAATTTCCCTTGTGCTTCTTCCCAATCTAAATCGATACCGATCACTCCGCCAGTTATAGGCAAAGGATCTTCTTTAACAATAACCTTACCCCTACCTATTTTAGGGAAGACTGCATCAAAATATTTGTGAGTACCTTCCTGAGTAAATGTAAAACTGTAACTCTCACCTGGAACTAATCTTGGACCATAAAACAGCCTATCATAAGCAACAATTTTATGCGGTGAAGTATCTTTATTGACCCAGGTTACTGTTGTTCCTGTCTTTACAATAATATCTTGTGGATCAAACCTAAGATCAACTATCTCAACAATGACTTCATCAGTAACATCAACCCCTTGTTCTGTGCCATCTATTATAGGGGATACTTCATCTTCTCCAGGAACAATCACATCTCCCTGCTCAATAATCTCATCAACATCATATCTGCCCTCAGGACTTGAATCTGGCTGAGGTGATTCATAAAAAGAAAATATCAGTAATGCCACTAAAACAATAACAAGTAAACTTAACGTTGTAACAAGATGCTTTACTTTCATATACATGATATAGTATTCATCATTTAAATATCTTTGGATTTTAAAAATTGAGCAATAAATGAATTACCAAAGAAAGTAACTATTCAAAAGTAGAAATATTTATATAGATTATTATCAACCCACCATTATAATTGGGGGATGATACAATGAAAATAGTACAAACAATGTTAATAATAGGGATATTGCTTACCACAATGGGTTGCCAGATAGATGAATCAAAAGAAGCAGCTAGTGATGAAGTGAAGTCAGTTATAAGTGATGCAGCTAAATATTGCATACTTACAGCTACTGAAGAAAAAGATGGTTATTTCAACATGGTAGATAAGTTATTCTCAGAAGGGATACCTTGTGATGATAATAATGACTGTTATAATTTCTTGTTAGAACAAGATGATTTTAGGTCTTTGGCTCCGGAATTCTATGAATATCTGGATTGTGAAGAAACTGAAGAATCCATAGCACCTAACAAGGTAAATAACTGATCAATAATATAAAATATTTTTTTTATTATTTATCTTTAAATTTCTTAGAATTTTAGAAAAAAAGAAAAAAAGAAAAAACTAATTTAATCACTCCATTACTTCTTCGTCTTCTGCTACTTCTTCGCCTTCTGCTACTTCTTCGCCTTCTACAGCTACTTCTTCAACAACTGCTGGTGGCCAATCAATACCATATTGGTTCTTAAGTGCGGAACATAGACCTGCATTTCCCCGTTCACAATTAGCTTTTAATCTATCTATTTGTTCTTGGTCAGGGTCAGCCATAATAGCTTCTTCTGCTGCTGGAGCTTCTGCTTCTACAGGTGCTTCTGCTGGTGCTGCTGGAGCTTCTGCTGCAGGTGCTGCTGGAGCTGCAGGTGCTGCTGGAGCTTCTGCTGTGTCTGCAGGTGCTTCTGGTGTTGCACATCCTATTAATAGAAATATAGACAATAATGCAACAATATAACTCAATTTCATGTTCTCACCTCACTGTTTTTTATATATTAAAATATATAATTAGAAATGATATTAACTCCCTTGTTTATATATCTTTTGGTTTTCTATAGGAGAAAGAATACCAATCCCAGAGGAGACAAGACTCATAAAATACTCTTTTCAAGCCATTTCTTGCTTACAAATTTATATTCGCCTGGCTCAAGTTTTAATCTTAAATTCCCTATAGCTATTCTTTTAAGGCTGATGACATGATAACCTAAGAATATAAATAATTTTTTGATTATGTGTTTTCTTCCTTCATGCACACTTATCATAACATCTCGTTGATTCTGTTTTATATCAACAATATTGACTTTCTTGCCTTCTATCACAACCCCTTTTCTTATCCGTTCATTAGCATCATTTCTCAAAGATTTATTAAGAAACACAGCATAAGTCTTAACAATATTATATCTTGGATGAATAATTCTATTAGCAACATCACCATCATTTGTCAATATTATTAATCCTTCAGTCTCCACATCCAGCCTGCCAACAGGAAATATCTTTTCCTTGCATTTTATCAGACTAACAACAGAATCCCTGCCAAAGGTCTCACCACTAACAGTACAAATAATCCCTTTTGGCTTGTTTAATATGACATAAACCTTTTTTTCTCTTTTTATTAATTTACCATTGACCGCAATATCGTCTTTATCAGGATCAGCCTTATCTCCAATAGTTATAGTCTTTCCATTAACCTTAACAATACCTTTCTTTATCATCTCTTCAGAGTTCCTTCTAGAAGCAATCCCTGCCTGAGACATTATTTTTTGTACTCTTTGAAGCATTTTAATAGGATTATCATATTTACTGATAAATCTTTTGTTTTTTTTATGAAATTTTGATTTTGGTTGGCATTTATTTTAGCCAATGTAGTAAAATGTGACAAATCAAGGATTTTATCACAAAAAGCGAAAATATTTAAAAAAGTAGTAAATCTTAAATACTATTATAACAAAAGAATGTAATATTGGGCTGGGAAGAATGGAAGATAAAAAATCAAAATTCTTAGGAATATATGCAGATGTCCTAGATAATCTTAGAAGAGATATTATAGCAGTTGTTGATGATAAAACTTATACTTGGAATACAGCTTATTTTGAGATAAAAAACGATACTGAACTTGGTAAAAAGATTTTAAAAGAATTGGTAGTTACTAAAGTAATATGAAAGAAGAACCCGAAATAAGTGAGGAAATAAAGAAACTAGTAATGGCGCGAATAGATGCTAGAATGCCTGCTAATATTAAAATGTCTATTGGGTCAAGTGGAAGCCTTTCCAAAGAAGAAATGATAGACCATGTTAAAAAAGGGGATGAAGAAGGCAGGCAAATAGTAAACATGCATATGAATTTTATTAAAGCAGTCTCAAATGGAGATTTCACCAAGGAACTAAATACTCTCTAAAATGCAAAAAGGATTATTAATTACTTGTCCGGAACATGATGATGCTACATCATATCTTACTTATTTTTCTAGATCAATCTTAAGAGAAACTTCAACTAAATCTCTAAAAGTCAAAAAAATAATGGATAAGAATTTGAATATGAAAGATTTCTCCAAAATTATGAATAAGCTGGATTATAAGTTGGTTGTTCTAAATGGGCATGGATCGCCAGATTCAATTTATGGTTACAAACAAAATATTATTATCAAATTGGGTAAGAATGATAAACAACTTAAGGAAAGAATAGTTTACGCTAGGTCGTGCAACGCTGGAATACTTCTTGGTCCAGAGTGTATGAAAAAAACTGAAGAGGGGTGCTTTATTGGTTATAATCTGCCTTTTGTATTTTTTATGGATGAAAAATGGACTACAAACCCTCATAATGACAAAGTTGCTGTATTTTTTTTGGAACCATCAAATCTTATACCAATATCAATTATAAAAGGACGTACTTCATTAGAAGCACATAATAATGGAAAAAGACAAATGTTAAGAACTATGGGGAAGTTACTAAAAAACAACCAAGGGGAAGAAATATCATTCTACTTAGATGCACTTTGGAATAATTATAATGGGCAGGTTATTTTTGGTAATAACGAAGCTAAGTTATAATTCCCTCATTTAATTCTATCTATCTTTTAAAAATAATTTAAACTGATGGCTATCCTCTACCTAAAGAAGGGTATTTGCCGTCGGTTTGAATTCTTGGAAATTTCGCACTGAAATACGGAGTATTATACCCCCTGAATATCACTTATTTATATATCAAGAAGAATAGAATTCCATTAAAAATCTTTGTTATTATATCCCTATTCAATGCAATATCCATTTACACAACCCAACCCACATTGATTCTCTAAATAGATATCTGTATAACACTCTGTTCCAAAGTAATCAGGTTCAGAAGAGTAAGAAAAACAAGGATTCAGATCAATAACTGATGGCATAGATGCAAAGCACACCCTCCACTCATCTGCTTCAGGGATACACACCCAATCAAAAGAACATATCAGACCAAAAGGCTCACACTCTAATCCAGTCATTCCACATGTAATTATTGAGGATTCATCAGACCCTATTGAAGTGCCTTTAACCTTAGCTTTATAATAAATAATCCTTCCATGTTCCAAATTACTAAATTCATCAACAAATACAATTGTATTATCTCCATAAAATTGATTAGTCTCTCCAATCAATTCATAATCATCATTAGTATCTAAGCTCCGATATATCTCAAAAGTTTCATCAGTTAAATCATCAAAAAAGCCATCATTATCATTATCATCCATCACAACAAAAACACCAACATCACCCCATTCTAGAATATAGTTAGAATTTTCTACTACAGTAAAAACCCTATAAGAAGGTTCTTTTACACCCCCAGCATGTACAATAGTTTTTTCATTAGATTTAACCCAATAACCTTCCCCTGGTTCAAAATTCTCCAGAGAATTCAGTCTGGTATCCCTAACAATATTATAACTTTTCCATCCAGAATCATAACCATAAACAACAGAATAATCGATACCATCTAAAATGTTATTAATCAAAGATGGATTTAAAGAATTATAACCGATTAAATTCCACCCTGAGTTCAGGTTAATCCCCACATCACTTTCAATACCATCAACTACTAAAGTATCTTCATTGACCATATAGATCCAAAATCCAATTGTTTCATTTATACTGTATAATGAATTATGATCACCATCTGGTTCATATATCCCCCATTTACCATCAATATAAGCAAGAACCTGATTATAATTCCCTTCAATTGACTTAAGGGGCTCTGGTAAAGTTTCATTCTCAAGTTTCAAAGGTATTGAGATAAGATTCCATCCTTCATTTAGATCAATGTTAAATGTGTAACCATAATCACAAGAATATGTATTATTATCTGGTTTGTTTTCTAGGTCTGATTCTAGGGCGGTGATTGAATAACATCCATTATCATCAACAAAATATCCTATTTTGGTGTTGTCTGTTTGGCATGTTGTGTTTACTTCAATCCAAATTGGGGTACAATTATCACACGCTACAGACCTGTAATCATAATTTGTTATGTTGTTGCCGTTGTTCCACAAATCTGATTCTAGGTTTGTTTCTAAATAACAGGTGGTGTAATTATCATCGTACTCTGTTTTGAATCTGGATTGTTGTTGTAGGTCATTTGTTAAGCATGAGGTTTCATTTATCCATTCAGACCATGAAGTGTTTACAAAATTATAATTGCAATAATTGCAATCTAGGTATGTTCCGTTGTCTATCGGTAGGTTTTCATCTTCATTACAATTGTTTGTGTCTGTGTAGCTAATAAGTTGTTTGTCGTCTGTTTGGCATCGGTTATTGTCTTGCATCCATTCAGGTATGCAGTGATTACATTGTGTTGTTCTTGTTTCTGTATAAGTTACATTATTAATTTCATTACAGAAGTTTACATCATACTGTGTTCTGTTTCTTTCTTGTTCTACATAATTACCATCTAAACATGTTGTTATGTTGTACCAGTCAGTCCATGTTGTGTTTGTAAGTTCTGGTGTGCAGAAATCACACTCTGCTGTTGTGTCTTCTGGAATGTTGCAGTCTTCAGCTAAGTTAGTATCTGCGCAGCAGGTGTTTGTGTATTCGTAGGTTACATTGTAATAATCCTCGATTGCGCATGTTGAGTTAGTGTTTATCCATTCTGGGGTGCAATAGTTGCAAGAATAAGTATTATTATCCGGTTTGTTTTCTAGGTCTGATTCTAAGGTGGTGATTGAATAACAGAGATTATTATCAATAAAATATCCTGTTTTGGTGTTGTCTGTCTGGCATGTTGTGTTTACTTCCATCCAGTGTGGGGTGCAGTTATCACAGGGTATATCTCTGTAATCATAATGGGTTATGTTATTGCCGTTGTTCCATAGGTCTGATGCCAAGTTTGTTTCTGAGTAACAGCTGGTGTGATTATCATCGTACTCTGTTTTGAATCTGGATTGTTGTTGTAGGTCATTTGTTAAGCATGAGGTTTCATTTATCCATTCAGACCATGAAGTGTTTACAAAATTATAATTGCAATAATTGCAATCTAGGTATGTTCCGTTGTCTATCGGTAGGTTTTCATCTTCATTACAATTGTTTGTGTCTGTGTAGCTGATTAGTTGTTTGTCGTTTGTTTGGCATTGGTTATTGTCTTGCATCCAATTTGGGATGCAGTAGTTGCAGGATGTTGTTCTTGTCTCTGCGTATGTCAAATTATTAATTTCATTACAGAAATTTACATCATACTGTGTTCTGTTTCTTTCTTGTTCTACATAGTTGTCTTCTAAGCATGTTGTTGTGTTGTACCATTCTGTCCAGGTGGTATTTGTAAGTTCTGGTGTACAGAAATCACACTCTGTTGTTGTGTCTTCTGGGATGTTGCAGTCTTCAGCTAAGTTAGTATCTGCACAACAGGTGTTTGTGTATTCGTAGGTTACATTGTAATAGTCTTCAGAACTGCATGATGAGTTAGTGTTTATCCATTCTGAGGTGCAGTAGTTGCAAGAATAAGTATTATTATCCGGTTTGTTTTCTAGGTCTGATTCTAAGGTGGTGATTGAATAACAGAGATTATTATCAATAAAATATCCTGTTTTGGTGTTGTCTGTCTGGCATGTTGTGTTTACTTCCATCCAGTGTGGGGTGCAGTTATCACAGGGTATATCTCTGTAATCATAATGGGTTATGTTATTGCCGTTGTTCCATAGGTCTGATGCCAAGTTTGTTTCTGAGTAACAGCTTGTATAGTTTAAGTCATGTTCAGTTTTAAATCTGTATTGTTGTTGTAGGTCATTTGTTAAGCAGGAGGTTTCATTTATCCATTCAGACCATGAAGTGTTTACAAGATTATAATTGCAATAATTGCAATCTAGGTATGTTCCGTTGTCTATCAGTAGGTTTTCATCTTCATTACAGTTGTTTGTGTCTGTATAGCTGATAAGTTGTTTATCATTTGTTTGACACTGGTTGTTTTCTTGCATCCAATTTGGGATGCAGTGATTACATGGTGTTGTTCTTGTCTCTGTGTATGTTGCATTATCAACTTCTCCACAGAAGTTTACATCATACTGTGTTCTGTTTCTTTCTTGTTCTACGTAGTTGCCTGCTAAGCAGGCTGTTGTGTTGTACCATTCTGTCCAGGTTGTGTTTAAAAGTTTTGGTATGCAAAAATCACATTGCACTGGATTAAATTCAGAATAATCTCCTAAATAAAGATCAGATATTAGATTGGTCTGGCTATAACAACTGTTGGGATCAATAGTGGAATTACAATACTTTGTATCATTTATTAAACACGAATCCCAGCCATCACACTGCCAGACAGGCAAACAAAAATCACAAGAATAAGTATTGTCTAGGGGTTTATTGTCCAGGTCTGATACTAGACCGGTAGTCAAGTAACAACTATTAGTGTCATTATACCATCCGATTGAAGTATCATTTGATCTGCAGGTTTCATTAATCTCAACCCAATTAGGCAAACACTTATCATGAACTTCAATGGTAATTAATTGAGAAACATTAAACTCGCCATCGCTAACTGAGATATTCACTATGTAAACTCCAGCCGATCGATCAGGAGTTTGCCACGTAAACTCATTATTATCCTGATTAAATCTGGAATCATTTATATAGTATGTTAATGCTTCAATGTCGTTAGCGTTGACTAATATATCTACCAGATCTGCTTCATTGATTTTTATATCATCTATCAAGTATAGTATGGGTGGCATGTTGGTATAATCAAAAGGATTGATCAAATTAGGCATATAATCTACAAAACCTAGACCAGAATAATCATTATGGTGGTATATCACATCCTCAATGGCATCTGGATCAGCAGTTCCCCACCAATTATATTCTGCAATAATATCTTCTTCCTGATAATTATGAAGAGAAATATAATCATTGTCTAGAATATCATTATAATATATGTGTACCCCCCCACTAAATGTATTGTCAGTATCCAATAACATTATACCATATCCATTATCAAAAATAGAATTATATGTTATATTTATATCAGATGAATTTATCAAAGTTATTGCTGCAAGATTATTCCTCAATGTCAGATTAGTGATTGTTATATTTTTAGAGGAGATTAACGCGACGTAACCTATAGATGAGTCATCCAGCACAAGATTTTCCTGACCAACAATATAAGCTATGTCTTTGCCATCTACTTTATTAGAATTGTCTATATCCTGATAACATGTTTGTATATCCCATGGACAGTAAACACCAAAATTAAAATCGTTGTTGTAGATGAGATTATCCCTAAGAACAGAATAAGAAGTGAATTCAATACTAAAACCAACTCTAGAATCCTGTATTGTATTATTAATAGCTGCAATCTCACTTGAAGAATCTAAATCTATCCCTGTACCAGAATAAGATACATAGTTATCAGATATCTCTGTTAAGCTAGTGTGGATTACATAAATTCCCCTGCCAGCCATATATCTAATAAAATTATTAAGTATCTTATTCTCAATAGAATTCTGGTTTTGATACCCTCTAAAAAATATCCCTATTGTATAGTTCATGATATTACAATTCTTTATAGTGTTAAAACTTTGATTTAGCTGATAGATAGCATTTGAACTTCCATCCCCCACCAGAGTAGCATTATTACAATCTAAAGTGATGTTGCTGGCTGCTAGGGTAAGACCATTAGGTAAGAAATAAATATCCTCAAAAAAGAAAGTATCTGAAATTATAACCATCCCATCTTCCGGAACTGTCCTCACACCTTTTACTTCAATATCTACTTTTTGAGAAACATTAAATTCACCATCACTTACAGTTATATTAACACTATAATTCCCTTCATCACCCAGATAGGTTTGCCAACTAAATATATTCTCGATTAGAATAAATCTAGAAGTATCATTGATATAATACACTAAATTATCCCCATTAGGGTCTGTAGCATCAACAACTATATTGATTAGATCAGTTTCATTAATGGTTATGTTCTTGATGTCTTGAAGTATAGGGGGCGCATGAAAATTGTAAGTAAAAAGATTATTGCTTTCATTATATTCTTCAACTTGATTATCATAATCAATTATAGCATGTAATTTATTAAGCTCGGAAGTATCTAATTCATGATCAATAACTTCTGATTGAGCAGGAGCTAAATAATCAATAAATATCTCTTTGATATGATCAAAGTTATCATCAAACAACTCAAGATTAAATGCAAAAGCATAAGCTTCACCCACATTAGCTATTTCAACCCTAAGGTTGTTTTCATCTAATATTTCAACATTTTCTATAAGTAAATCGGGCATTAATGGTCTTTCAAACTCACCATAAGAATAATAATTAGTTGTGTAAGCCTTATCCACAGAATCGAGAATTTCATCATCTCTGCTTAATCTAATATATTCTAAGATATATGGTCCATTTAACTTTTTGTTATATACTTTAATTCCATTTATCCTAAAACTAACAATCTGATCTCCAACATCCAGATTAAATTCTTTGATTTCTTTTGTTAAATAATCACTATATAGATCTTCTAATTTTAATTCAATGGAATAAATTCCTGATTCGTTTATATCTAAGCTTATGTTGATTTCCAGGAATTCAGATAAGTTATTGTCATTTAAATCAATTTTACCATCAGAATATACATCTGCCAAAACACTTTGCTCAGCATCAAAATCATATAGATTATAAACCAAAGGATAATCAAAATTGAATTGATAGTTTACCCCATCATTTATGGATATTGAGTAAAGTTTTGAATTATTTATCCTTTCTCTCCTTATTTCCATACCATCAAAATCGATATTTATATTATTTATTCCGTTTGTTATAGGATAAACTTCTTTTGAGTTTATTGTTTTTCCATTGCCGATTAAAGCATTGATCTCAAAATTGCCTTCTATCTGTGAATCAACAACTGCATTTATTCTTAAGACTTCTTTTTTATTATCATTATCGTTATCTATCAGTTCATAAGAATCTATGCTGATGTTTATAGCTGGCTTTTCATATAAGGAATTGTTGAACTCAAAGTCGTAGATATAATCCCCCCTAAAAACAGTAAGATAATCTTCCTGAATTGTCAGGCTTAAGTTATAGATTCCGTTTGAAAGCAACCTAGTATCATAATAAAGAAAAATTGTATTTTGTCCATCATATAAGTAGTATGTATCACTGATAGTTGTGATGAGCTCATTGTTTTTGTATACATCACCGATAAAAGTATAATTTCCTTTAAGATTATCCACAGTTATATTTATGATCAGGTGGTTATATAGCCCATTATTATCTGTATCGTTATGATCGTAAGTTATCCCAGTTAGATTTATCTTGTCTGAAGAATAAGAATAATCGTATGAGTCTATGAGTTCTTGTAGGGTTATTGAATATGTTATTGGTATGATTATTAAAATTAAAAAAAAATATAAATGTTTGGTTGTTTTGTTCATTTGATTGTTTTTAATAATATTTCTTTATTGATTAAAAAAAGCCAGCATAAATTAAATTACTTACTAAATATGCATACCCAATTTGGATTAAATAAAGAAAAAGAGAGTAAATCCATGGATCTCCACCCCCTATTTTCCTTAATTTTTTTAATTGGTATGAATCTACCCCCCCTGTAACAAAAAAACAAACTGTATAAGTAATAAGAATAGTTTTAACATGAAACGTAATCAAATCAAAATGAGTCATTTGTTCTTCAAAGAAGGTTAAGATAAAAAGTATTGAAAAAACAGATAATAATATGGCTGATGATATAGATAAACCATTTTTAAATCCTAAAATCTTATTCTTATACACTGCTATATTTTTTGAATATTTTAATATGTATAAAGCAGGAATTACAGAAATAAAAAATATTACAATAAAAGAAAAGAAATGCATATTTATAGGATCAATAAACTCACTAAAAACAAACACATAAAACATACTTAAAGTAAATACTAATACTATCCTTATCAAAAATTGTTTTTTATTCATTCTAACACCCCTTTTATGTCTTCTTTTACTATTTCCCTTTTCTTTAAAGCAGCATGATTATAATAAATAACCCTCCATTTATCCCCATAGATTATCCCTTCTTTATCCCCACTATCGATGCCTGTTGTTCCATCCAAAATCATATCCTGATCTTCAATTCCAACAATTGTATCGTGAGGGTCTGTGTTAAAAACATACAATCTATCAAGATCAACCTCACTTAAATCAATCAAACTGTTATCATCAATACTTAATTGATTATAAAAATCCAACAAATTTTTAGAGATTTTTCCATCATCAAAAAGAGCTACTTTTATGGCAAATAAACTGCTCAATAAATCGCTCCCATATTCCACTAGCCCATTCAAATAAGTTGCTTGTCTAACATGAGTTTTCCCACCCATTTCAATCTTACTCATAGCATAATTCCCATTAAAATCATTGACAAATTGGTTTTCAATCATTTCCCTGATTAAATTGGTGTAACTTGTTTCGTCATTTAAGGTAGCAGGACAAGCTACACTTATGAATTTACTAATTGGGCTATTTACCCCATAAAAATCATTTAAAGAACTTAACCCAACCCTAGCACCGTTGCTGTGTCCAATATAATTTACCTTATCTTTCCCACTTAATGATTTTATTCCATCAATGTAAGTTGGCCAAACATTATCAGTTAAATCCTCATAAGTATAATCAGGACAATCATCACATTCCATGTCTGGTCCACCAGTTATTTCTATTAACCATATATCTTTGCCTTCATCAGATAATTCAGTACCCAATTCTGCCCAAACATCAATGTCTGACCATAATCCCCCAGCCATCACAATAGGATAATCGTCGGAGTTTCTATATTCTAGAAATACTTGATTATGTTCTGAAGCTAAACGCTTATATCTTAAGTTAATTTCACTATCTGATATTGTTGTTGTTAAATTGCCATCTAACTCAATATATTTTTCACCATTCAAAGCCTTTCTGACAATCTCTCTAAATTCGGTACTATCTGTTTTATAATAAACCAGATTATCATCAGTATGAAGATAATCATAAACAGCTATTGCATCTTCATCATCTTCACCTAAATAAATAACAGAGCCCCCCTCAGTCTTAAAAGAATCTTGATTATTGATAAAAACATTAGAAGCAGTAATAAATCCAGAGATATCATTAGCCCCAATATATATCTCCTGTTTACCATCGACAACTAAATTGCCAATAATACCACAATAGGGCTTGCTGCAAACTTTATCCTGGAATTTAATAGTTCCACCATAAAAACCCCATCCTTTTTCATCTAAAGTTTCATCATGTTTTATCATCAAGGAATTATGACTAGCAATAAATATATTAACATCAGAATCAACAATAGATTCGACAATAATGCCATCATTAATTCTAGTCTTAACATAAGTCTCTATTACATTGCTTACTAGGGGAACATCCGCTTCAACATAATATTTTAGAATACCTAGATATTCTTTCTGTATATTATTATTTGTCTTATCTAGTTCATTTATCTTATTATCTGGGTCTACTATCGCATGAATAATATGGCCTTCTTCCAGATCCAAAATGATGTTAACTGTCTTTGATTGACCAGCAGCTAAAGCACCTACATTGATTGTGGACTCCTGTATCAGATTACCACTGTAAGTGTCTAGGAATTTCACATCTAGATCTACAACATCATAACTACCAGTATTATTGATAATAGAAGACACATTAACCATACCTTCAACATCATCAAAAGAAATATCGCCCATAATCAAATCAGATATCCTAGATTCAGGATCCAAGCTTAACCATGGATCAAAATCAACATTTCCGAATATTGTAGCTGCAATCAGATTATAATCATCATATCCCCACCAATTGTTCTCAGCAACGACATTATCACCATTATTCTGAAGATTATATTCTATATTTGAGTATATATCATTATATTCCAGAGTCAATCCATAAGCAGGGGAACTAAGTAAAAAACCAATTTGATTATTTTTTACTAAGTTTCCACTGAATGTATCTTCATAAGACATACGTAGATTGAATCCATAATCAGAATTATCAACTACAATATTATCTATATAATTATTAGATATAGAATACGAACCTAATCCTATGATAAAACCATCCTTGTTATTTTTTGCAATATTTGCTTTAAATGTTGTTGAACCGCCCCCTTGATTTAAAGTAGCAAAACCAAAGTTAAGGTTATCTTCTGCAGTATTTTGGATTACTGAACAACCATCGCAATTTAAATCAAAACCCCTATTATTATCTTTAGCCAGATTATTCTCGATTGTGTGGCTAATAGAACTGCCTGTCCAAAAACCAACAAAGTTTCCTTCAGCAACATTATCCCCTAGGTATATTGTTCTTGATAACCGGCTATATATTCCGCTTCCAGAATTGTTAATCAAGGTATTGTTGATTATTTCCAGGGAATTAGAATAATGTTGAACATGGATCCCATCCACATTATTTATTGCTTTGTTGTTGATTAATTTATTATTCTTAGAATTAAAAGAAATATAATAACCAGAGTCACCATTATCCCTAGCCATATTATCTTCTAAAATATTGTCATTAGCCAAATAGTATAAATAAAACCCATTATTGGTACAAGAAGATACTTTATTATTAATAAAACTATTACCACTAGATGAATAAACGTCGATACCATTAGTATAGTTGATTATATTACAATTTCTAACAACAATATTACCTATATCAGGATTAGAATGGCTAGTACCATTTATAATTATACCTGGGCTACTTTGATTCCCTATTAAAGTTGCGCTAAAACAATCTAAAACAATATCACTATTAGTTATATTCAACCCATTATTTAGATGATAAGTTCCAGGACAAAATATTGTATCTGAATCTATTTCCATACCATCTTGAGGGACAACACACCCTTCTTCATAACAATTATCAAAACAAGAAAACTGATCTGAATAGAGATTATGGTTATCCCCACAATAATAATTTCCAGTCTCAGTTACCAAACCACCCTTACCAACACATTGATCATGAACTTCACCACAAAGAGGCTCACAAGGAGGAACACCATTGCAATAAGCATCACAAGCTTCCCCTTCAGTTGTCTCTACCCAAGGTCCAGCTTGATCATTCTGTTCATACAATTCACAATCTGCTCGAATAGTATAATAATACCTGCTAGTAATCAAACTACAACAACAAACATCTTTACATTCTGGTATATCTGCCTTATTCTCAGCATATATAGCATCCTCGCCCCCATAATATTTACACTCTGCTTCATCTGCATAACCATCAGGGCAAATATTAGCAAGAGGAGAAAAACAATATCCCGCATCAACAAAACCAGCACAAAGTATAGCCATGACTAAAACTAAACCAAGAATTAAGATACGCTTACCCCCCAACATATACCCCAAGAATAGAATATACTATATAAACCTTTTTGGTTACACTGGATCAGTATAAAATATCATTAAATAGTCAGATTGGATTATAAAAGAATTATTTAGACTTAGGATTGTAATACAATAAAGTTCAATGAACTTTATAATATAAAAATTAATATGACAACCTTACAAAAATTTAGAAAAAGAATTCCTATTTAATTTTGTTGTCCTGAAACTGATTTACATCATTTAATGAGCAAATGATAACATGGGTGAAAAGTGATTGGAGAGGTAATTTCCATACAGAGTATGGAAATTTCCTTTCAGAATAGCATTTTTCAAAGAAAAATGCGTCTTTGAACCCTATGTCGTTATTATTTGCGACTACTATATCTAATTCAATTTAATAGAAAAATTTATATAAACACTTTATAAAGATTGTATGTATGAATGAAATAAAGATTCCTGAGACTAAAGTCAAGTTTAAGGATGTTTTCCATCTTAAGAATTTGTATATCATGATGCATGAGTATCTTCTTGAAGAAAAATGGTTTGGGGAAGAAGGACCTCAACCTGCGAGTCCTGACAAGCAGCATAGATATATAGAGGATCTTTATCTAGAAAAGTTCTGCCAAAAAGGACTTCACGCTGGTGGAAAGGAGATGTGGATTTATTGGCGTATATTTAAGAAGCCAGAAGGGAAGCATTCTGGTTATATAAGATACAGGATGAATATTGATTTTCATGGTGTTTATATCCAGAATAGGGAGATTATGAATCAGGGAAAGAAACTTAAGGTTCAGTTTGGGGAACTTGAGATAATGTTTAATGGTGCTGTGCAGACTGATTATGACAATAAATGGGCAAACCATTGGTTTTTGAAACATGTACAGGATCCATATGAAGCGAGGATAATGAGTCAGGATTTAACAAAGCATGAAAAAATGCTTTGGAGAGAGATCTATAAGCTTACGGGTGTTGTAAAGAGATACCTGGATATGCGTGTATTTATACCAACTCCAGAACCATTTACCCCTAGATTGTATGGTATGGAGACTTAATGTTTTTTCTTGACGGTAAATTTTTCTTACAAGATAATTAAATTTATTTTTATGGGCTCGCTACCAAGAATAAAGTTATGTTAGTTTTGCTTACAAGAAAACTAATTTAATATCCTAACTCCGACTTAAGGTGTTGAGAAAATGATAAATTCTCGTGAAGAGGGTAACATAGATCAGCACTATTTCGTTTCACTCACGAAAAAAGCTAAAGCTTTTTCCTAACCTCAAACTCTAAATAAGTTTGAGTCAATGATAAAGTTTTAGAAATGAAATATTCCTAAACCGTTATCATTTCGTTTCACTCAATGATAAAGTTTATAAATACATCATTTTTCCTAGTTATATATGAAAAGAAGTTCACGTAGATGGAAAAAGAAAGGCCAGATGAGATGGAAATGGCAGCGTAAGAGAATGAAGAAAGAGAAGAGGAAGAGAAAGTTAATTAAGAGATAATAATATTTAAAAATCATCACTAAATCTTAAGGGTTTTAAAAGAACATAAAAACCGTTAAGTTTAAATACTCTCCTAAGTTCACATTTTAGAATCGCCTCCTATTCTAGTTTAGATATACAAATTCTAAACATTTTAACAAGAAAACAACTTAGGCAAAACAATGTACTTGATATAGTTATTAAGTATAGTCGGTTTAGTAACTCCAAAAATTCAAATAAGTTAAATTGCGACCAATATTAAATCAAGGATTAATTTAACAGATGATGCGGTATATTAAATCATCTGTATAATTCCCGTTGATCCTGCGGGAGATTGCTGCTATTAGGGTTCGATTAAGCCATGCATGTCTTCTAGCAATAGAGGCATACCGCTCAGTAACACGTCGATAATCTAACCTTAGGCCTGGAATAACCTTGGGAAACTGAGGCTAAGACCGGATAGGGGATTAATTCTGGAATGAATTTTCCTTCAAAGGTAACACCTAAGGATGAGCCGGCGGCCGATTAGGTTGTTGGTGGTGTAAAGGACCACCAAGCCAAAGATCGGTAGGGGTCTTGAGAGAGATAGCCCCGAGAAGGGCACTGAGACACTGGCCCTAGCCCCACGGGGTGCAGCAGGCGCGAAACCTTTACAATGTACGCAAGTATGATAAGGGAACCCTAAGTGCTTTGCTTTTGCAAGGCTTTTACTAAGATTAAATCTCTTTGTGAATAAGTGGTGGGAAAGACTGGTGCCAGCCGCCGCGGTAACACCAGCGCCACGAGTGGCAATCGTGATTATTTGGTCTAAAGCGTCCGTAGCCTGTTTGGTAAGTCTCTTGTGAAATCATTAAGCTTAACTTAATGGTGTGCTCGAGATACTGCTTGACTTGGAACTGGGAGGAGTCAGAAGTATTTCTAGGGGAGCGGTAAAATGCTATAATCCTAGAAAGACTGCCTGTGACGAAGGTGTCTGACTAGAACAGATTCGACGGTGAGGGACGAAAGCTAGGGGAACAATCCGGATTAGATACCCGAGTAGTCCTAGCTGTAAACGTTGCGAGCAAGGTGTTCCACATTCTCTAAGGATGTGGAGTGTCGAAGAGAAGTCGTTAAGCTCGCCGCCTGGGAAGTACGGTCGCAAGACTGAAACTTAAAGGAATTG
>CAZTWQ010000010.1:15289-46713 GCA_964618315.1 uncultured Methanosarcinales archaeon | reverse complement strand
GATTCTATAAAAGCGATGTCGAAAAGAGAAAGATTTAAATACTTGTTATAATTACTTTACCATAATAACTGTATTGGAGGCAAAAATGTATAAAGTAAGATTAGTAAATGACCTATTTGAATGGAAAACCAAGATGGAGGAAATGGCAGAAAAAGGAGATAAGACAAATATTATAGAACTCAAATTGCTTAAAAAGGCAATAAACAAGCTTAAACAAGACTATAAGTCTGGACAAATACTTACAAAGAAAGCATACCCTTCGGCCTATAAAGAATATTCAATAAAATATGCTGATCAAGTAAGTATTGATAAGTTATGGGTATTAAAAATTAGCAGTGATTGGAGGGTGATATATACTGTTGTTGGAAATGAGGTTGACATCATCTCATTCATATTAGATTCAATGAATCACAAAAAATATGATAGAAAATTTAATTTTTAGAAAAACAAAATGATAGATGAAAATATCAAAACAAAAAAGGTTGACATTACACCTGATACAAGTTTGTTGCCCAAATTAGGTCATTCAGGATACAAATTAGCTGAAGCACTAGCTGAATTTATAGATAATTCTCTTGATGCAAAACCTTCAGAACAAAAATCTGTTGAGGTGGATATTCAAATTTCTGAAAAAAGGATAATTATCACTGATAATGCTAGCGGCATGAATGAAAAAATAGCTATAAATTCCATTAAACTAGCATATTCCGATAAGAAAGATAAACTCGGGGAGTTTGGTTTAGGTTTGAAAACCGCAGCAACATCTTTGGGGGGGAAATTTAGAATTAAAACTTCTCAAGTTGATGACCCTAACTGGTATGTATTAGATTATGATGAAGATGAGTGGAAAGATAAATCTGACTGGAAATCTCAAGAACTCAAAATTTTTCAAAAAGACAAATTAAAGACTCATGGCACTATAATTTTAATACAAAATTTAAAGATAAATTATTATCCTAATTTAATTACAAATGCCAAAAGACAACTATCATTCAGGTTTGCACCATATTTAGAAAATGACCTATTAAAAATCAAAATAAATACATCATATCTTGAATCACCTGAGATAAATCTTCAAGGTGAGAAAAACGAAATAAAAGTAGTTATCGATGATTCAAGAATTGTAACTGGTTGGTATGGTTTTTTGAAAAAAAGAAGCGGTTTTCACTATGGATTTAACTTATATAAACATGGAAGGCTAATAAGATCAGAAGAAAAATTTGGATTTGAACCCCATGCCGAAGTTGCACTGTTATATGGAGTTCTTAACTTAGATTTTATTCCTACTACCCACAACAAAAGAGAGTTTATCGAATCATCGTATGAGTATAAGTTAGCAGAAGATTCATTTAAGAAATATCTGAAGGATAACAGAATAACTATAAAAGCAAGAGAACTATCAAAAGATAAAACTGAATTAAAGAAAAAGGAAAAGGTTGAAGATGATATGGATGAATTCTTCGATGCAATTTATGAACTCCTAAAAAGGGTAAAGAAAGGAGAAAAAATTGGTCTTGATCAACCTAAAGTTGAAATAAAAGAAAAAGAAGAAATTGAAAAGATAAAGTTATTGCATCAAAAAAAGGCATTTAATTTACAAGATATTGAAGAAGGTAATTTTTATGAATTAAATTTAATGGGTCAAAAATATAAATTCAAATTTGATCTTGTAAGTTTAGGTAAGGAAAAAGACATAGTTCAATATTATCAAGAGAATCATAATGTAACAATATTAATCAATATTGATTTTCCTATGTATGAATATATAGTTAAGGATTATGGACTTTATGCACTTATGTTAATTAGTGAAGTGATTGCAAAGATAGTAGTCCAAGAGTTAAATTATGATTCTGAGACATTGCTACAAATAAGGAACTTAATGCTTAGAAAATATGGTGAAATGCAAAAAGAAATTCTTGAACAGGAAAAATTAGAAGAAGAAGAAAGGAGATTAATAGATAGGGTGAAGAAGATCAGAGCGAAGAAGAAATCTTTAAAGGAATAAATAAACCCTCATTTTTATGGGTTAAATAAACGGGCATTTATTTACTCACATTAACCTAGACAGAACAACCGATTTTGTTCGTTTTTAAGGTTGTTTTTCCTTTCAAATATAATTGGGTTGTAATTTAACCCTTTTAGTAGTTTTGTTGCGTATAAGTTAGCAGTTGAAACCCCCATTAGAATTAATTTTGATGACATATACATTAAGTTTACATGTTTTTATATAAAAAACTACTGATGATTTTTGAGTAAGGTTTAAATAAATACTATTTATATATATTTCCTATGGACGAGATAGATTCCCCAAGATTTGTAAAATGGGCAGGAGGAAAACAACAACTAATTGAGCAGTTTAAACCACTCTTCCCTAAGAAATTTAATAATTATTTTGAGCCTTTTGTAGGTAGCGGAGCAGTTGCTTTCTACCTATTACAAAAGTATAAACCAAAAAAAGTTCTTCTCTCAGATACAAACACTGAATTAATCAATGCTTATAACATCATAAAAACAGATGTTAATAGGCTCATTATTGAACTAAAGCAACATAAAGAATATCATTTAGCTGACAAACCAAATTATTATTATGAAATTAGAAGTGTTTCTCCTAATGACTTACCTGACTTAGAAAAGGCTGCAAGATTTATTTATCTTAACAAAACCTGTTTTAATGGGCTCTATAGGGTGAATTCCAAAGGAGGTTTCAATGTTCCCATAGGTTCATATAAAAATCCAGATATTATTCAGGAAGAAAAATTAAAAGTCGTCTCAAAACTATTAAAAAAAGTAAAAGTAAAAGTACTGAATTTTGAAAAAGTAGTAAGTTTAGCAAAAAAAGGAGATTTTATTTATTTCGACCCCCCTTATTATCCATTAAAGAAAGGAAAAAGCTTTACTTCTTACCAAAAGAATAGTTTTCTTGAAAAAGAACAAGAAAAACTAGCAGAAGTATTCAAAAAACTGGATAAAAAAGGCTGCTTATGTATGGGGAGCAATAGCGACACAAAGTTTATAAAAGATCTATACCATGATTTTAATATTCAGTTTGTAAAGGCAAGGAGATTAATAAACTCTAATGCAAAAGGCAGGGGGAAAATAAACGAAGTTGTAATAACTAATTATAATTAAACCGATTTAATCCCATTCAATAACATAGATCTTCCAGAATAGCTCCAATATCTTATATCCTGTTCAATAAAAAACCACTTTAATACTTTTAATAATAATTCTACTGAATAATCATTCTTAAATTCAATTGAATCGTAATTTTCCATAATCCTGCTTGGATCTTCGCATCTGAATACCCTTTCAATTAGTTTTAATAATTTAGTATATTTTTGGATATCCTCTTTTTTCTTTTCCCCTAGATCATCAAAAATATTCTTATGGGCAGGAGCATCGTTATTGTAGTGTCTTTTCATTTTAACAGAAATATGTTTAAATTCAACATTTTCCACATGAATAATAAAATCAAATCCGTTATTTAAAGGAACAGGACGAGTTAAATAGATTCTGTCTCCATTACTCAATTTTTCAACATAATAAATATACTTGCTTGTAAGGTCCCCTGTTCCTTCCCCAGGTAATTCTTCCATAAACTTATTTATAACTCTCTTTCTTAATTCATTTCTATCTAAGTTTTCATTTACCGACCAGTTTATTTTTTTTGTTGACATATTAATGACTATTCTGAGTTGCCTTAGAAACTACGGCAAATATTTCTTTCTCATTAATTATTGCGTCCATCAATTCCTTAAAAACTCTTGCTGGTTTATTTGGGAGAGTATTTTTTTCCATCTTAATCATTAATTCGATAAGGTGTCCAATAAATTCTATTTTGTATTCCCCGTAATTATCAAGTTCTTTAAACTTTTCTAGTTTTTCTTGTGTTGTTTCTGTAAGTTCACATTTAGCTCTATCTTCCTTACTCTGAAAGGCGTCAACTCCATCATACATATCTCTAAGGTATTTCATAAATTCCATAGTGAGTTCTTTATTATGCTCTTTTTTAATAAGTAAATCAATGACCCAATGAATATGTTTAGGGGTTCTTATCCTTTTGCCTTCTTCTTTATATTTAATAAGAATGTCGTGATCTGGATTAGCGCCTCTGTCCCCTTCAAATACACCTATTACTGTACTATCTTTTAATTTAATCTCTTTTAAAGAATACTTTCTAGGCTTTTTTGGTTCTCCTTTCTTAGTCCTGGGCTGAAAGTCCATTTAATACCCCCCCTCCTTCTTTAGTTATCTTATACAATCTCCCAATCTTATCATTAGGATTTAAACATTCAATCAATTTCTTATCTAATAATTCCTTAACTGTAAAAGAAGCCTGTGCCATTGCAATTTTAACTTTAGTTTTAACCTCATTAACAGTTAATGGGGTGCTTGAATTAGCAATTATCTTTATAATTTCTTTTCTTCTATTTCCCCGCTTTAACCACGCATATAACTCCCAATCCATAGTATAGTGTAAGTATAGCTTATATTTAAATAAAGTTAAGAATATGTTAAGAAACATAGAAAGTTATAAATACTACCAATTATTAACTGATTTAGTATGTTATACTTTGAAAAAGAGGGGCTTAAACTTCTTAAAGGAGATTGTTTAGAGTTAATCCCTAAGATAAAAAAAGAAACCGTAACAACCATATTTGCAGATCCACCTTATAACTTATCCAATGGGGGAATAAGTTGTAGAGCTGGTAAAATGGTTTCTGTTAATAAAGGTAATTGGGATAAATCAAAGGGTTTTGCTGAGGATTATGAATTTACATATAATTGGATTAAATTGTGTAAAGATGCTTTGAAACCAGATGGAACAATCTGGATTTCTGGAACACCCCATAATATTTATCAAGTAGGGCATGCCCTACAATCATTAGGATTTCATGTACTTAATGAAATTATATGGTTTAAACCAAATGCTCCCCCTAATTTAGGGTGTCGTTGTTTTGCTCATGCTCATGAAACTATCTTATGGGCTAAAAAAGATAAAAAAGCTAAACAAAAATTTAACTATAAACTTATGAAAGAATATGAAGACGGATTTAGCCCAAAAGGAAGGCAAATGAGGAGTTTATGGCGTATTCCTTTTACGCCTCGTTGTGAGAAGTGGGCGGGTAAACATCCCACCCAAAAACCAATTGAATTATTAAGAAGAATTATATTATCTAGTTCTAACAAAACCGATTTAATCCTTGATCCATTCAATGGCTCTGGGACAACGGGAGTAGTAGCTTCAAGATTAGGAAGAAAATATATTGGTATAGAAATGGATAAAAACTTCTTAGATTTAACAATAAGAAGGATTTCAGGTGTAAATTAATCTAGTTCAGTATATTTTTTATTGCTCCCTTTTGCTTTATGAATAGGGTATCTCTCATTATTTTTTTCTATACTTTTATTCAATGCTTCTGTAAGGTCGATATCATACTTTTGAGATAATCTCAAAATAAAAAAGAGTATATCTGCCATCTCCCCACTTATTTCTTTCATTTTATCAGAATTAAGGATTTCTTCAACTTCTTTCTCTGATTTGAATCTGAAATTTTCAAGAAGTTCAGATGCTTCAGTGATAATACCTATGGCTAAATCTTTTGCACCATGATATTGATCCCAATCTCTATCCTCACAGAATTTCTGTATTTTCTCCTGTAGGTCTTTAATAGTAGTTGTTGAATCCATTTTTTTCAATTACAAAGAATGAAGTGTAATTTATATTTAAACCTTCCCCTCTCAAAACCCCATCTTTATCCTACACCACACCCCCTCCATTTAATAACAGTGTTTTATATATTCAACATGCTCGATTGTTTTTATCTCAGGAGTTATTTCAAACTCTTCATTAAGCAGTTCTTCACCAACAGCAATATCTAATTGAATTGTGAATTTCTCATAACTACCCCCTTCAATAACAATTTTTCCATCTTTGCTATATGTTCTTCCTTTATTTGATCTTGCAGTTAATTTATATTCAAAAAAACCAGTTTCATCATCCAAATTCCGAATATCAACTTCATAATTAGTTACAACCCCCTTAAGACTGAATTCTAACTGAGTATCTTTATTGACTATCCTTTTAGAATATTTTAATTTTCTTGTTTCTGTTGTTCTTTCTTCTTTTTCTTCACATTTTAAAGGTCTAAACTCTAGACCTTTTTTCTTTATTATTCTCGCTTTTAACTCACTCATCTCAGAGGGTATGCTACCTATTTCAAATTCTTCACCAGTGGTTTCTATTGGATAGTATTTCTTATCATCCTTACTAAAGTAAGATTTCCCACAAAGTTCTTTTTTTGTTTCCCCACATGCTATGGCCACCATCATATGGCCAGGATATAATATTAAGGCCACATCATATCCTAGTGCTTCAAGTAATGAATATAAAACATAAGAAGTGTCCTCACAGTCACCATTGCCCTCATATAATGTTTCTTCAGGATATTTAGGGAATTCATCAAAACCCAGAGTTTTATCAAACCTGTAGCCCAATGATTGAACAAAATCAATTATATAATCAATAGCTGGTTCCCCCTTTTCTTCTGCCTTAACCCTTAAGTCGTTAGCTAGTTTGTTTATATTTAGTTTATCTGGAGTAAGGTATTGGGTAGCTTCTACTCTTTCTCTTTTTCCAATATTTTCTGCTTTTGTAAGTTCATTTACTGTTTTTGAATCTGTTTCAAAACTTACGTCAAATTTATCATAATCACGGAATATCTTTCTATTAGGTTCATCTTTAACTATTGAATTACAACCTACCAATAAAAGAATTATTGCCAAGGCTAAGAGTGCTTTTTTCATTTTACCCAATATAATCACGACAATAAAGCAACTATAAAAACTTTTGGAAAAACCACTCATAAAGATGAACACTGTCTGAAGAGGGAAAAACCATACAACGTATGGTTTTTACCTTTTGACATAGGATAAAATTTACAAAGTAAATTTTAGCCGTGTGTGAATCCACCACCAACAACTAAGAATCATCAAACAACCATCTAAACTATCCAAACAATACCATAAATCTTTTCTAATTTACCACTTATATTTTAAAAGAAATCATTCCAATTCTTTTTTAAGAACTTTATGAGCTACATTTATTTCTTTAAATGTTTCAGTACATCCATTTGGCATATCTGGATGATGTTCTTTTGAAAGTTTTTTGTAGTTTTTATGTATTGTTTCAAAATCTATAGAATGTTCATCTACACCAAGTGTTTTTCTTGCATTTTTTCTTTGTTTGATAATATCATCATCTTCTTTAAAGAGTTCTATGAATTTTTCAGGGGTTATTTCTTCAGTTTCTAAAAGATCGATAAAATGTTTAATAACTTGTGCAACCATGCCTAAATTTTCAACAAACTTTCTAGATCCATTGTAGCTAATGAATAAGTGTTTATCCCACATATACCATGAAGCAGTGCTTTGTGCTTTTTTTATTGAAATGGTTTCTAATGGTATATCTATATCGTCTTCAGTTAATCCTAAGACCTTTAGATAGTTCATTATATTATTTTGGTATTGTAATGCTCTTCTATTGTATGAATCTTTAATGATTACTTCCTGAAAATCGTATCCTTTAATGTTTACCATGGATTGTTGTTGTTCTTTGTGTGTTTATAAAGTTAAGTGTGAGTCGGGGAGTTAAAGCAAGTATTATTATTCTTTAATAAATGACGTTTAATTTAACTATTCATAGTCAAAGCATTAATAACTGCCCCGGCAGGAAGTGTAGAAAATACTATTTCTAGGGCATATATGAGTATATAAGAACCACACAATCCGAGGTTAAGTGACAAATCAACCTTTTTATTATGACCTGTTGGGAAGAAATTGGTCTGCACAAAAAACTAAGTTTCCATCTACTCGCTCTTTGATAATACTCTCATGTAATTTAACCCCAATACCTGCATAATGTTCTCTTCTCAGAGCAATATAGGCTCTTACTTGAGCTGGTGTGTCAAATTCTCTAGTTAGTTCAGAATCTCTTGAATTAATAGAATGGTCTGTATCAATAATCCCTAGAGTAACAAGAAATCTAGGTTTAGCATCATAATCTTGATCCATATTAACATCCCTTAGATTAATATACTGAGGTAATGATTTAGATAAATCAATTATGTCAAAAGAAAAAGGCTCATCTTCTTTTTTATAACGGGGTACATGTATAAATTTAACTCCGTATATTTCTGCACATCTCAAATCACTGTTTCCATCACCTATAAAAACTGCATTTGCAGGATCAACTCCATAATCTGCACATATTTGCCCTAAGTCTTTTACTTTTCCCCTAGAACCAGGGGGGTCTACCATGTTTTGATAAGTGTAAACACCATCTAACCTTTCAATAATGCCCAATTTAGTTAGATTACTATCAGTATGATCTCTTGATTGTTCATCTGTTGCAAGAACAACTTTTTTATCCTGACATCTATCCATAAATTCTGCAAATCCATTTCTGGGTGTAGCATTATCCCCCATACCTACAATCGTTCCATACATATCAAGTATTACTAATTCTATCATATATCATAGTAAAATTCATTAGTTTATAAATCTTCCTATATTATAACTACTTAATAGTTAATAAAATAATATAAATTGAAATGTACTCCAAGGTTAAAGAGTGTAATTGTTAGAATTCTATAAAACCCCTACTTAGGATGAACACTGTCTGAAGAGGGAATTCCCATACAAAGTGTGGGAATTTCCTTTTGACATAGGGCATTTTCTAAAAGAAAATGACCGTGTGTGAATCCATCCCCATTAACAACAAAGAACTCATTTAACAATCTCTTTTAACTCATCCAAAATCAACTTCATCCCTAAAGTATTCAAACAATACTCTTCCAAATCTTTTCTAATTTTATCTTTCTTTTTACCATCTTTAAACATGATTTCAAAAAACAAAAGACTAGCATCTTTACCATTATTAATCAAAAGCTCAAAACCCCCCAATCTTATAAGAAAATATTCCAAGTAATTATATATAAATCTTACCCTCTACAATCGATTTTTTAGATGTAGTGGGTAAGTGTATGTATATTGAGTGCTATATAACATAAATTCATCAGAAGCTATATCAACACCTGTAGGAAACAATTTCTTAGCAAATTCACCTACTTCATGTCCAGAATCAAAAACTACCTTCTAATCAGTTTCAATCATCTCTTTTGTTTTATTTAAAAACAGCCGGGTTTTGATGATTATCTTATTTATATCTTCAAAGATCGTTTTTGTAGAGTATGAAGCTTCTTCTCTTTTATTCTTTGATTCAGCATAGAAAAAGAAATCTTCTTTGGTTAAAAAGGTAAAGTTGATCAGCTCAATCTCATCATTCGAAATCTGCTTATAATATTCTTTTATCAATAAGCATAGAGTAGCATCATGGTTCTTAGAGGCATAACCTTTCTGCAGTATCAATGCTAATGCAGTATGATAAAGAGTATAATAGCAGCCAACTAAAACCCAGTCTGAAAACGCCTTTTTTGATGTATCTTCAACAAATTTAATGTTATGCTCTGCTTTCTGGATATGCCCTTTGATCTCTTCTTTATCCGGCTCCTGAACACTTATCTGTTCCTTTCCCTTATATTCCTCTAACTTTCTGATTAACTCTTCCTTTTCAATAAGCAATTTCTTAAGATAATACTCATTCATTTTTTACCTCATAAAAATAACTGTAATTAAATACAGGAAAGCCGGTATTCAATGCAGACTGAACAACATGATCCTGCTTGTATTTTAATTCCTTGTAAAATTCATCTTCTAACAGCTTAAACTCCTGTATCCTTATTCCTGTTAAGGACTGTGCATGCTTTTTTGCCTTTTTTGTATCTGTCTTTTTCTGAAATACAGCTAAAATATCCAGATCAGAATCTTCTTTATAGCTTCCTTTTGCAGTTGAGCCGAATACAACAGCCAATAAGGGCTTGCTTACAAGAGCATCCAGGTATTCTCTGACTGCATTCTTCCTTAGTAAATGCAGTCTCTCCAACTTTTCATGATCAAACAAAGGAAACATTATTTTCAAGGCTTGGTTCTTTACGATAAACTTTTTCAGGTTTCCGTCTTTCTTAGAGCTTAGGATATTTGCTTCCTCTAACTGGTTTAGTCTTGTTGTTACAGTGCTTTCATTTAATTTTGCCTTTCTTGCTATATCTCTCAAGTGCAAAGCATCATTCTTATTTTCATAGAAAAGCCTTAAGATGCTGTATATAGATTCTTTAAATATTGTTTTCATTTTCCAAACATTTGTTTGTATTATCCAAACATATATAAATGTTTTGTTTTTTGAACCCCTATAATACGATTTCTTTCAACTCATCCAAAATCAACTTCATCCCTAAAGTATCTAAACCACAATACTCTTCTAAATCTTTTCTAATTTTATCTTTCTTTTTACCATCTTTAAACATGATTTCAAAAAACAAAAGACTAGCATCTTTACCATTATTGATGTTTAATTCGGAATAACTATTCCCAGTTACTGCTGGTAATACTTTCTTTATAGAAGCACTTCCTTCCTGCTCACAATTATAATAATAAAAAGACCTAAACACCTCAAGTAAGTCAACTAATCTTAGAATAACTGAATCAACCCATTCTTTATATTCTGGAAACACCACTGCAAGTTTAAGTAAAACATTCTTCTCAAAAGATGCATTATAAACAACTATACTTCCAGAACTACCAAGAACTTTCTTTAATGAAATGAGAAACTCCAACCTTGAATCTTTCTCTTTACCTAAAAAAGAATGGTGCTTACCTTCTTCATTCAAAGAAAACTGAAAAACATGCAAACTAAACTGAAAAGGAACCTGTTCATAAGGTTTTAATCCATCAAGTAATGGAATTGCAGTTGAAAAAGTTTCAAAATCTAAATAATACAATGGTTTTGTTAATTTAGAAAGAAACTCTTTAATCTTATCTTTTTCTAAGTAAACTTCACCACTTTTTGCGCATTTTCTTTGTATCTCCTGCTTATCATTTAATTTAAAACTATCTGGAATATCTTTTATCTCTTTAACACCTGAATTATAAAGTGAAAAACACTTTTCCCCACCCCTATAAAGATTAAATACATTATCTGAAGAAAGATGAGACCAACAACCGGATTTCAAAGCACAATCATAAGGATCTGAACATTTAGGAGTAATGTCAACATCTAAATGTTCTTTACGTGAAGCTATCTTTAACATACCTTCAACTCTTTCAGAAACATCTTTAAACAATTCTAAAACTTTATCAGTAACATCTTCAATAATAAAGAATTCTTTAGGATCAATAGGACCATTCCTAACATATTCTCTATTAATATACATAAGAAAGCATCGCCCAATCTTAAGTCCAGCTCGCATATAACAATACTTCTGAAAAGAAAGATCATGTAAATTTATATCTTTAACTTTGGTAGAGCTCTTAACTTCAATAATATCCCATGCACCATCAACAGGATTTAATATATCTGCTCTTGCAAAAACATCCTTAGCCATAAACCCTGCTTCAAATAAAGGCTTTCTTAGCCTAAGACGTGCTTTAGATTTCTTTATATTACCCATAAAAGTACTGGTAGGTATATCAACACCGCCAGGAAACAACTTCTTAGCTAAATTACCAACTTCATGCCCAGAATCAAAGAGAGCTTGTGTTGCTGCATCTGGTTCTGGAAGCTTATCTTTATCATTTATTGCTACCCATAGAAGTTTAGGACACTGTAATCCATACAGATATTTGGATTTTGTTAGTAATGGCATGTTATAGCGATGCCTTGAAGATATATAAGTGTTTCTTTAAAGGTTGTTTTTTGATAAATTGACAAAAGAATTACCTATCTGAAAGAAACTATCTCTTTCAACACTTCAATAATATGATTAAACTCCAACTTATTCGCTTCTATATAATCTTTCTTGACAAAAACACCATCATAAGAAACTCTATTGCGAACATTCTTCAGCTGATGTATTACCTTAAATTCATACTCATATTGGGGGAATTCAAACTTAAAAAAAGATATCAAACATTCATGATTATTTGACTTCAGGCCATTTTTAAGCAATAAAGCAGTCAATAATTCCTTTATAATTTCATAATAATCAGCAGCAATAACTGAAGCTGTCTCTTCATCAAGTTTAACACCTTTCAAGACCCTTAGCCTAATGTCGCACATCTTTATGATAGAAACTATCTTATCATCATCAACATCCACTTTTTTAATGTGCTCTTCTAAACATATCTTCCAATCCATAACCTCTTTCATCTTACTTTCAAAAAACCCCTCAGTTTTATTCCATTTACAATATTATTGAGCAATTCAGAGGATAATGAATTAATATTTGGCTCAAATAATAAGTTTATCTTATGTTTTAATCTTTTTTCAAACCTGGCAACATCCACTTTTGCTTCTTTAGCTTGAACAAATATATCAATATCACTCCCAGCATCATACTCCCCTTTTGCAAAAGACCCAAAAAGCACAACACACTTAGGATTTAGCTCTTTTTCAATATAATCCAGGAAACCAAACTCCATAATTTTCCTGACAGATTCTTGTTTTTTGATAAATCTGTAGTTTTCACTTGATTCATGAGCCCTGAAGCTTGGAAACACACCTTTATCCTCTTTGATAATAATCCCATCTTTAAGAAATTTGTTCACATGATAACTTATAGTTGTCTTTGGAATATTCAAATATCTAGCAATACCTCTGATCTGAAAGTTTTTAGTTGGATTTTCTAAAAAAACATTTAATATGTCAACTTGTCCCATTTTTTAGTCCAATTGTCCTAATAGTTAGGACTTATATATAAAACTTTGGTTTACCAAACCTCACTTTTAACCATTATTCCAATTTCTCAGCCCTTTCAACAGCATTTTTGCCCTTATGATCTCCATCAATATATCGTAACAGGACTTTACAAAATCATTGGCATTAGAATCATTCAATCTTATCTTTTGGATTTTCTCCATAAGATTATTGCGGCTGTTTTCAGATTCTTTAATAAGGAATTCTGCTCTAGAGGCATCTATGCTTTGCTTTTTTACAATATTGTCTTTTATGAATTCATCAAATTTCCTTATAGCCTTCATAGTTCAACTCCACCAGCAAGTACAATTCCATTGCATATGTTCTCTTTTAGATGCTTATGTATGTCTTTGAATGATCTATAAAAGTTTATGATTATTATTCTCTCAAGAATCTTGTCATATTTTGTTAAATTAATGTCTTTTTGTTTCCTCCCGATTACAGCGATGTCTATGTCTGAGGTTGAGGTATCTTCCCCCCTTGAATAGCTTCCAAATAGTATTATTGTTGCTCCTGCTAGTTCTTGTTCAAGGAAATCTGCCAGCCCGGTCTCATAGATCAGCCTCAGGTTGTCTGCTCTTTTCAGCTGCATCACATGAGGGTTATCACGATTCAGCTCAATTGACCATCTTTTTGATTCTTTATCCTGTTCTATCTTAATTAACTCTTCTTTTTCTAATTTAGGCAGAGCTTTCATCACTGCAGGAGGCGAAACTTCCAGAATTCTTGCAACCCCCCTTTGGTTTAGGGTCATTCCTGTTTTTATAAATAGAAGCCTTATGATTTCCTGCTGGAGATTTGTTAACTTTAGTTTATATATGTTTACCATAGTTAATAGATATTAACTGTAGTTTATAAATCTTTTGGTTTTTCCTTTCTCAAAAAAAATAAATTAAACCCCATCACCCTTCTCACGCCTTCTTCGAAGTTGTTTTTGGGGGGAATTGAGACAATTAATTGGGATATATTTTTAAACAGAATTCTATTCTTGAAGGATTATGGCAAGTGATTTAAAATTAGATATGAGGCAACACAATGGTGCAAGGACTAAGTATGGTGTTCTTACTGCAGATATGTCTCAGATGGCTGAGACATCACGGCATGCAGAGATGTTTCTAAGAGGTCTCAATACATCTTATGGTTATTTATGTAAAACAGGAAGAACTAATGGTAAGCTGAGGGATTTTTTTAGTGGTAAAATGGTATTAAATATTGGGCTTGAGACTGAAGTAGATGGTGAATTGCCTGAAGAAAATCTTGCTGCAGTATTAAACAGACAAAACGTAGCTGCTTATAGTTTGGATCCTCGTGTAGCAGATAATCCTCAATTGGGTTATAGACATGGTGATACACGCAATATACCTTTCAGAGATAAAAAATTTCAACATGTGATTAGCGTTGGTGGATTTGATGAGAGGTATATCCGTGATGTTTTGCACCTTACAGGGCTTGAAGCAGGTAAATTTTACCAAGAAGCTGCTAGGGAGATCAAGCGGGTATTATGGGAGGGGTGTACCAATTTCAAAAATTATTTTTTTCTTCAGTTTGAATATGATGTGAATCGACCATTCATGGATGCTTTAACCAGGACAGGTTTTGAGGTTTTGGACAATAGTGGAGAAAATTCTGAACATCCCCTTTTTGTGTTCTTTAATCAGGCTGTTCCCCAATCAAGAGAATCATATCATGCTTCGTTTCTTTTTGATAAGATACTTATACCATCAAAATACAGGGGAATGGGGTGTGGGTCTTACCCCATTACAGAAGAAATGGAATTTTTACCGTTCTTTGAAGGCCAGAGAGTTCTTAATATTGGCCTTGAAACAGACTACAATGATTCATTGGCAAAAGAGAATGTTGTTACAACGTTGAGAAGAGAAGGTCTTGAGGTAATAGGTTTGGACCCTCAAGTAGAGACCAACTCCAAGAGGGGTTATGTCAGAGGGTCAGTTACAGATATGCCTTTTGAAGATGGAGAATTTGACTCTGTGATTAGTGTTGGTTTGTTCGATGCCCCATATGTTAGGTCATCAATTATCCCCTGGCTTGGAATAAGCGAAAAACAGTTCTATGAAGCTGCTGCTAGGGAGATTGGAAGGGTTACAAGAAGTCAAGGTCATTTTTATCAGCAGTTTTATTATGAGTTGAATAAACCATGTCTAGATGTATTTACGCAGATGGGATTTGAAGTTGATTTTGTTGCCCCAACAACCCAACCTACTCCGAGAGGATTCATTCTTGTTAATTCTTGAGTTGAAGTATTTTTAAGACCCATACTTTTAACCGTGTGTGAATCCTTTGTTGTTATTGGTTTTATTAAAAAGAACTCAACAAATTTTCCCTCAATAAAATCAAACCCTAATCCAACTTCTTGGAAGTTGTTTTTGAGGGGAATTGGAAAAGAATTATCTATCAACTATTTATCTTGTACCCCCTTAGAAATAGCTCATTTCAACTAATTGTTGTGCTGGACCTCTTGATGCACCTCCCCTATAATGTCTTGATTTTTCCTGCTGACCTAATCTTAGGAATGACCCTTCATGCCTAGTCTTTAATACTGCCTGGTTTATTGCATATTCTACATCAACATCCCTTCTGTTTTCTAGTAGGTATTTGACAGGATCCCCATAAAATTCAGGGGGCATTATTCTTATGGTTTCCATTAAAGGTACTATTACACCTATCTGTCTTCTTATGTCCGTATCAGTTATTGTTCTATCTAAGTCTTTTTCAAAATCCAGTTCAGTTGCTTGTTCCCATGCTCTTGTAAAATATGTGCCTAATTCCTCTTCATAGCGCCATAATCTCCTATAGAAACGAAATGCCCTTAATATGCATACCCTATCGTTATATTGAGAAAATCTCCCTCTTTCGTTGCCCCTCCTTACTAGTCCAAGATCTAAGAATTCTAATTTTAGTTCTGGTGTTAGTCCCATATCTTCATCTTTTGGATCAAAGCAATAACAGCCGGCATTTAACATGTCTACTTCTGCTCTTGCTATGTCTTCTGCTAATGATGCATATCTTCTTGCATCTGCTCTTATTGTTCCTAAGAAAGTTTGAAGATTTGGCCTTTTTTGCTGTGCAATTGCAACACGTTCAAGAACTGTTCTATCTCTCCCTTGTATGAGCAGTTCTACATTTTCTAATACTGATGTGGGTGGTATTCTATCTCCAAGATTCTGCATGCAAGTTCCATATCCTTCTAGTGTTTCTGCTGGATGTATAACTCCCTCTCCATGAAGTACTTTCATCACAAAATCCTGCCTATGTATGAAAAGTACATAACATTCCTGACCCCCACCATGGCTACCATCAAAAGCTATTGGTGTATGGCGTAATATTTCTCTTAATCTTTGTTCATCCATAACCTTCAAGAACGAATTTCCACTTTTAAACCTAACGAAAAAACCACCAATAAGGATGAACACTAAAATAACCAATCAATATCTAGAAGGCAACCACTTATATACATTATCATGATGGTCAAAGTAATAAACATCAACTACTTGTATTTCATGATCTATCTTAAAAATCAAAACAAAATGCTTATCAATATGAACTCTATTAAAAGTTTGTAAAGGTTTTCTTAAAAATTTATACTTATGCTCAGGATTTAACCTTATCTCTTTAATTTTATTACTTATTGTTCTTAATTGAACAGGATTCTTCTTAGCTAACTTAAAGAATATCTTGTCTGCTTCTGGTTTAATCTCTAAATCATACATTTTAAGAATATCTGGAATCAAAATCTTTTACCTTAATACTCTTCTGTTTCTGTATTTTATTCATCTTTTCAATAAATTCAGGTCTAAGTTCAGGCTCATTCTCAGCTTCTATAAACTTATTAACTACTAATTGAATAGCCTTACTTTTATCATTCAAACCATATTTTGCCTTGACCACATTCAATACCCTATTGGTATTGTCATCAATTTGTATTAATGCTTGTACCATATTAGTTCACCTTAGTTCTACTAAGTTGGACTTATTTATAAGTTTTATGGTTTTCCTTTATCAAAAAATATAGTCTGATCTAAATTAATTATTTTCCTTATTCAAATTCCTTGAAGTTGTTTTTTGGGGGAATTGGGGAATATAGAAAAAAATATTTGTAGCAAATTATTTCTCAAATCAGAAAAATCACTAGGTGACCACAAATTCTACTTTTTCTCTTTTATGGTCACCCATAAATTCTTAGTAGGTAGTCTGTAGTCCTTAGAGCTAACAACCACAAAATAACAAATTAAAGATATAGTGGGCCCGACCAGAATCGAACTGGTGACCTCCGCCTTGTAAGGGCAGCATCATAACCACTAGACTACGGGCCCGTAAAGCTAAATTTCAGCTTTAACCTCTAAGAATTCAAATGCCATATAAAAAGCTTTTTATATTTAAAGAATATATACAATCAATATGGACCAAGAACCAGTATTGACCAATAAACAAGAACCTCATGAGCAAATATTTGATATGCTCTTTGAGAAAGATGAAGTTACATGGCAATCTATCCTACAGGAACTTGTAAAATCAGAAGAGATGAGCCCATGGGATGTTAATGTTTCACTCTTAACAAAGAAATATATTGATGCGATAAAGAAACTAAAAGAGCTTGACTTCAGGGTTTCTGGCAAGGTCTTATTAGCAGCAGCAATATTGCTAAAAATCAAGTCAAACAAGCTAGTTGGAGAAGATATAGAGTACTTAGACAGGCTGATATCACAAGAAGAAGATGAAGAAAACCTGATGTTTGAAGAAGACATGCAACCAAGATCACAAGAAAATATACCCTCAACATTAATACCAAGAACACCTCAACCAAGAAAAAGAAAGGTCTCTATCTATGATTTGATGCATGCTCTGGAAAAAGCATTGGAAGTTAAAAGAAGGAGGGTTCTAAAAAGCGTCCCGCCTATGAATGTGGAGATACCTAAAAAAACAAGAGATATCTCAGAAGTAATAAAAGAAATATATGGCAGAATAAAAGAATTCTTTTGGGATAATAACAAAGACCAACTAACATTCTCAAAACTACTGCCTGAAGAAGCATCTAAGAATGATAAAGTATTCACTTTTATACCATTATTACACCTAACAAACCAAAGGAAGATAGATATATTTCAGCAAAAACACTTTGGAGAGATAGATATCATATTAAAACAGACATCAGCAGAAGTTAATAATGAACTTGGATTGAATTCTTAATTATCATCTAATAAAATTGTTATTGAGTCAACTTTAAGAAATCTATCCTATATTCATACTTCTAGGTACTATAATTGTAACACCATAATTATTTTCGTCTAGTGTTAAAGGGTATGTCGCCCCTTTTTCCAATGTTGTTCCATTGTGGACAAGATCACTTATTCTAACATCATTTCCCCTTACAAATTCTATAAGTTCATCAAAGTGTGCTCCACCAATAGTCATCATTGCGTTTCGGTTTCTAATTCTCATTAATTTTCTTTCTCTACCTATAACTTTAGGTGCATTTAGGAGCATCCTTCCACTAATCATCTCCCCAGCAAAATCAAGGTATCTTAAAACAACATCTACAGGCATACCTCTTTTTTGTTCTTGTAGTATTCTTCTTTTCATTTCTGTATCTTCAACAGTACTCAAGCCCTGAATATCTAATGTGGGATAATTCACTGCCAATAGATTTACTGCATCCATATTCATAGTGCTACTAGTATCAAGAGTAGCAACCTTGTCCATTATAGATTCAAGAGTTGAGTCATCAGCTGTTTTTGTGATTGTAACTCTGGGATCTGCATATGTTCTCATAAACCTTATTATGGGATAAGAATCAGTATCGGCTAAATAACCCTCCCCTAAGACTAATTGAACTCCGTGATGTGCAATTAATTGTTCCCCTAACCTATAAACCTCCATTTGAACTCTAGGTGTTGTTTCCACCACATTTCTATTATTTGCATCTCGATGAGTTTGACATACAATGTATAGCTGATTGGGTGCAGATTCATTCTTCCTATAAATCACAGCCCCATATCTAGCAAAATCTGGCCTAGAAAGTGCCATTCCCGACCTAGGCGCATCCCCTGCATAGATAAATGCAGTAGGTAAACCTAGAAAAGAAGTTATAAATGCCCTTCTTGATAATCCTGTTTGATTCATTACAAACTGTTGAGATTAAAATTCGTTATTTAAGCCTTTCTAATTGTCTTTCCAAATATGTTAGAAAAGAAATCTACAAAATTTCTTGAAAAACGTCAAGACGGTTTAGAATTTTTAATTCCAAAACCTTTTTAAACCCACATTAATTCTATCAAACTAGTGGTATTATGTCAAAGAAAATTACATTACTAGCTGGAACGTCTAACCAAGAGTTAGCTAAAGAGATATCTTCTCATGCAGATATCCCACTAACACCTATAGAGGTTAAGCGATTCAATGATGGAGAAACATATGTACATATAGAAAAGAGCGTAAGGGGTTCTATTGTATTCATAATCCAGCCAACTTCCCCTCCAGTAAACGATAATCTGATGCAGCTTCTCCTTATAATTGACGCCTGCAAAAGGGCATCTGCAGAAGAAATCAATGTTATTATTCCATATTATGGCTACTCAAGGCAAGATAGAAAAAATATGCCTCGTGAACCGATATCAGCGAAAGTAGTTGCGAACATGATAGAAACAGCAGGAGCAGACAGAGTGATTACATTTGACCTGCATGTTGACCAGATACAGGGTTTCTTT
Organism: uncultured Methanosarcinales archaeon; assembly: GCA_964618315.1. Taxonomy (GTDB): domain Archaea; phylum Nanobdellota; class Nanobdellia; order Woesearchaeales; family JACPBV01; genus CAZTWQ01. The sequence goes on along the minus strand of CAZTWQ010000010.1, from coordinate 27,180 downwards.
AATCTTCCCGTAGATAATCTGGAAGCGATCTCACTTATCGCAGACTATATTTTGGATAAACAACTAAAAGACATGATGGTGGTTGCTCCAGATGTAGGCGGCGCAAGAAGGGCAAGAAAACTAGCTAAGATCCTTGATACAAACATCGCAATCATAGACAAAAGAAGACCAGAACATGGTGTTGCAGAGATAATGAATATTATAGGTGAAGTTGAAGGTAAGAACTGCATATTGATTGATGATATGATTGATTCAGCTGGAACAATAACTAATGCAGCAAAAGCATTAAAAGAAAAAGGAGCAAAAGAGATCTATATCGCAGCAACACACCCATTATTATCTGGACCAGCAGTTGAAAGGTTAAAAGATGATTCAATAAATGAAGTCATTGTAACAAATTCTATAGAGATTCCAAAAGAAAAATCATTTGATAAACTAAAAGTCATATCATTATCGCATTTGTTAGCAGATACGATCACAAAAATATTTGAAGGGACGCCGATGGGTGTTCTATTCGATGATCTTTACAATAAAATAGAAGAAAAAAGGAAGATAAAATGAATGAAGAAGAAGAAAAATTACAGCAAAAATACATAGAAATGAAGATGCTTGAAGAACAGATGACTGAGATTCAAAAACATGGTCAAAAAGTAGAACAGCAAATAATGGAACTGATGGGTTCTGTACAAAGCATAGAAGATTTCAAAAAAACAAATGTTGGAGACGAAATACTAGTTCCAATAAGCTCAGGCGTATTTGCAAAAGCAGAATTAAAGGAAAACAAAGAACTTCTGGTTAATGTCGGGTCTGACACAATAGTAAAAAAAGATATAGATTCTACAAAAAAACTGATTTCAGACCAAGTAGAGCAGATCAGAGACGTACATACAAAGATTACAATGCAGATACAGAAAATGTCAATACAAGCTTCTAGTACTGAGAGTGAATTAAAAGAACTAGCTTCTAAAGTACAATAAAATGTTTAAATTCTTAAAAGAAAAACTAAAGAAGAGCATAAAAGATATTTCTAGTAAGATTGATGAAGAAGGAGTTACAGAAGAGACTGAACAAGAAGTTCCTGTTGAACAAAAAGAAGAATCTCCTGAAGTAAAACCGAAAGTTGAAGAAAAAAAAGGATTTTTCTCAAAAATAAAAGAGAAATTCAAAAAAAAGGCTGAAGAAGAGATTCCTAAAGAAGAAATTGAAACTCCTGAAGAAGAAGCTACTAAAGTTCCTGAAATCAAAGATGAAAAACCTAAGACTTCTGATAAGTTAGATGCTAAACCTCTAAGTGAGGAGATAATAAAAGAGAAAGTTGAGAAAAAAGATATACCCACAATACAAGAATTAACAGAAAGAAAAGAAGAAAAAGAAAAGACAAAAGAGCCAGAGATAGAAAAACCAAAGATAGAATCTAAGAAAGAATCCAGGGAAGATATAATCAAAAAGATAAAGAAAGAAGTTGAAGAAGAACCAATAGAAGAAAAGAAACCAGAAATAAAGGAGATACCTAAAGAAGAACCAGTTAAAGAAAAAGAAACTATTGAAGAAATCCAAGTTATACAAGAAGAAACTAAAGCTGAAGAGGAAGTAATCAAAAAGATAAAAGAAGAAGTTGAAAAAGAACCAATAGTTGAAGAGAAACCAGAAATAAAAGAGATACCTAAAGAAGGACCAATAAAAGAAGAAGAAACTATTGAAGATATAAAAGAAGAAGAAACTAAAGAAGTCCCTGTTATAAAAGAAGAACTGGAAATAGAGGAAGAAAAAGTAGAAAAAAAAGGATTCTTCCAAAAGATAAGACAAAAGATAACAACAAAAAAGATAGATCAAAAAACTTTTGAAGATATATTCTGGAATTTAGAAATAGCTTTACTTGAGAATAACGTTGCTGTTGAAGTGATTGAAAGGATAAAAGAAGATTTATCAAACGAGATTGTAGATAAGCCATTAGCAAGAGGGAAAATAGAAGCAATAATAGAAAAAACCCTAAAAAAATCAATAAAAGATATTGTAGATATAGATTCTTTCAAATTACTAGACAAAATAGGAGAAAAGAAACCATTTGTTATCTGCTTTGTAGGCATAAATGGTTCTGGAAAGACTACTACGATAGCAAAGATGGCAAGATTACTTATGGACAACAACTTATCAGTTATTCTTGCTGCAGCAGACACATTTAGGGCAGCTGCAATCGATCAATTACAATATCATGGAGATAAACTAGGCATTAAAGTGATAAAACAAGATTATGGGTCAGATCCAGCAGCAGTTGCATATGACGCTGTAAAACATGCTAAATCTAAAGGAACAGATGTTGTACTGATAGACACAGCAGGAAGGATACATAGCAACATAAACTTAACAGATGAGATGAAAAAAATAGTAAGAGTATCGCAGCCAGACCTAAAAATATTTGTAGGAGAGTCAATAACAGGAAACGATTGTGTAGAACAAGCAAAGAAATTCAACGAAGCGATTGGAATAGATGCTATAATATTATCAAAAGCAGATATCGATGAAAAAGGCGGTGCTGCAATCTCAGTAAGTTACGTTACAAAAAAACCAATCCTATACATAGGAACTGGACAGGAATACACAGACATAAAAGTTTTTGACCCTGCCCTTGTTATGGATAATCTGGGACTAGAGTAGAAAAACAAAACTCTTTTATATAACTAAATTAAAAAAATTAAAATGGACTTAATAAAATCAATAAAACAATCAATTGAAATTATAAGACTAAACAATTCTGTAATTGAAAATGTCGCAAAAAACAAAAGCGCAACAAATGCAGGCATCTTAATATTGATTCTTGGTGGTATAATCGCAGGATTAATGGGTAATGAAAGTGTATTACTGATGATTTTCTTAACACCGATCATAACTTTGATATTCTCATTTATCGGAGTAGGTGTATTGCATGGATTAGCAAAACTATTCAAAGGAAAAGCAACATTCATGGAATTATACCGGGTGTTGACGCATGCAAGCATAATAAACTGGTTAGTTGTATTTAGCAATATACCAATACTCAATATGATAATACCGATAGCAACAGGTGTATGGGGATTAGTAGTAAACTTTACAGCTATAAAAAAACTTTACAAATTAAGCACTGGAAAAGCAGTTCTAGTCATGGTAATACCAATGGTGGCTGCTATGATATTAACAATCATAGGCATGTCTATTTATTTATATTTTAACCCAGGCGGATTGTCAACATTATCTCAATAGAACTCGATTTCTTTATCAAAAAATACGCCCTTATGAAGCTTTACAGGCCTCCAGGTATCGATAACAAGTTCTGCTTCTAACCATTCTGCAAGCTCATCAGGATTTCCGATTGTAGCAGACAAAGCAATAACCTGTATATCTTTAATCAATCTCTTCATCAAAGTTATCAATATCTCAAGTGTTGGTCCCCTCCCGATATCATTAAGCAGATGAACTTCATCAACAACCAAAACTGAAACATCTTTTATCCATGGTGCATGATGCCTAAGCAAAGAGTCCATCTTCTCAGCAGTAACTATCAAAAGATCATACTCAGCTAGATAGGGGTCAGCAGAATCCAGATTACCTATAGATAAAGCAATCCTTATCAATCCATCGTATTTCCTTTTAAAATCCTTGAACTTCTCAGAAGCCAAAGCCTTCAATGGAACAATATAAACACATTTACCACCTTTATCAATAATATTCTTAACAGCAGCAAGCTCAGCTATCAATGTTTTCCCAGAAGCAGTAGGGGTACAAACAAGAAGGCTTTTACCCCGGAGCAAACCCTGATCAATAGCTTTTTCCTGAGCAGGTCTGAACTCTTCAATTTCTTTATCAAGTATATCAAATAGTTTACTTGGAATTTTATCCTTAACAGCAGCTAATTTCATCATCTAAAACTAATAGATAAACCATTATAAAGATTTCTAAAAAATACAATGCATAGCAAATGAGACATTTTACTATAAAACACACTAAAAAACCACCAACATAGGTGAAAACACGACTGAAGAGGTAAAATCAGCGACATTAAATTCCAACGGAATTTATGGCGTTTCACAAAGTTCTGATTTTTCCTTTTGGAGTAGGACATTTTGATGAAGTCAAAATGTCTGTGTTTGAACCATATGTTGTTGGTGGTTTTTAATTAATTGCATTTAACAACAAACCAAATCACAACCTTTAAATATTCTATAACCCAAAATCAACATATGCTTGAACTAAGAAAAGATTACATCTTAGAGAGATGGGTAATTGCAGCTTCAGTAAGGGGCAAACGTCCAAAACAATTCAAAGAGAAACATAAACAGATAGAACCAAAAATATGCTATTTCTGTCCAGGTAATGAAAAATTAACACCACCAGAGATAGGTAGAGTAGAAAAAAAAGGAAAATGGATTCTAAGGTGGTTTCCGAACAAATTCCCTTTTGTCGAACAAAAAGGCATTACAAAGATAAAAACAAAAGGCAAATTCTTCAAAAGCACAAAAGCATATGGAAAACATGAAGTCATAGCAGACACAAACGACCATAAAAAACAATTATGGGATATGTCAAAATCACATATAAAACTACTTTTAGAAGTAATTAAAAAAAGAACAACTGAACTGGAAAAACTAAAAAACATAAATTATGTATCGATATTCAAGAATCACGGAAAAAAAGCAGGAACTTCAATTATACATTCACATATTCAAGTAGCAGCCCTGTCTCAGATACCACCTCAAATAAAAGAAGAAACAGAAGCAATTAAAAAACATAAAAAATGCCCTTATTGTGATATTCTAAAGATAGAGAGAAAAAGCAAAAGAAAATGTTTTGAAAACAAAACAGCAATTTCTATAGCACCATATGCATCAAGATTCAATTATGAAACATGGATATTTCCAAAAAGACACATTAGAAAACTCTCAGACCTAAAAGACAACGAAATAGCAGATATGGCAGAAATACTGCAAAAGACAATAGCAAAACTCAAAACATTAGACATGTCATATAACTTCTTTATACATTATTCTCCAAAAAAAGATAATCTGCATCTGCACATAGAGATCGCTCCAAGGATAGCAACGTGGGCAGGATTTGAGTTTAGTTCAGGGATAACGATAAACTCAGTATTGCCAGAAGATGCTGCTAGATTCTATAGATTCTAAAGATTCAATATACTCCCTGATCTGATAGTTTCAGCGCCTAATTCTTCAATAAATTTTTTAACCACATCAGAAGAAACACAATGTGAAGGATAAACTTTCTCAATATTTTCTTTCTTAAAATATTCAATTGTTTTATTAGTTACATCATCAAGATTATTTAAATGAAATCCACCAATTACTGAATAAACTTTATTTAATCCAGTAACTTCCTTAGCATATTCGATTATATTGCAAATCCCAGAATGAGAACAACCAGCAATAACTATCAACCCCTTTTCATGTTTTATCGCTAAAGCGGAATCGTCCATTACAAAATCTTCTTCTTTATCTTCTTTATGCCAAGTAGTTTTCTTAGCTTCAAAATCATTATTTCGAGGTATTTCTCCTAAAAAAACAATATCGTCAACAATAAAATATGGTTCTTTAGCTAAAACCAAATCAAAATTGATTTTTGCTTCTTCTAAAGATAATGGTAATCCAATATAAGAATCATCTCTATCCCTGTACCTTTTAACAAAAGACCCTGGATGCAAGACTAATCTTTTATTTTTTATAAATTTTAAACCATTGCCATGATCCCAATGCCCATGACTTAAAACAATATGACTAATATCTTCCAAATTTACATTTAATTTCTGCGCATTCTTCAAGAACAGATCAGAAGCCCCTGTATCGAATAAAATCTTCTGTTTTTCACCTATCAAAACTGAAAAACCATGCTCCCCACTACAAATATTGCCTGATTTGTCGTCAACTAGAATAAACAATCTCATAGAATACACAAAACAATACCTATATAAAAACTTTTAGTTAATAATCAAACTCTCACCAGTCATTTCTTTTGGTTTCTTAATATTCATTATATCTAAGATAGTTGGTGCAACGTCTTTTTGACCTTTGTTGTTTTTAAGTTTAACATTCTTAAGTTTTTCATCATTGCTGATTAAAGTAAACAAAACTGAATTATAACCATGAGATGGATCTGGTTCTTTACCATCAATAACCATACATTCTGAATTTCCATGATCTGCTGTTAAAAAAACAACATAATCTTCTTCAAGCGCTTTCTTGATCACCTTATCAGTACACTCATCGACAACTTCACATGCTTTAACAACAGCATCAAACACACCAGAATGGCCTACTAGATCAGGGTTTGCATAATTAACAAGAATAAAATCATACTCCCCAATATTAGACAATAATTTATCAGTAACTTCATAAGCTGACATCTGAGGATTCATATCATAAGAAACTACTTGCTTAGTAGGTATATTGATTCTGTCTTCATTTTTATATGCATCCTCTTTCTGAGAATTAAAAAAGAAAGTAACATGGGCAAATTTCTCTGTCTCTGCAATCCTTAATTGTTTAAGTCCATTAGTTGATATTGTTTCACCTAGATTTCTTTCAATTCGTTCTTGAGGAAAAGCCACAGGCAAATCCCAATTTGAATCATAACTGCAATAACAAACATAGTGAACATCTAATTTTTTAGGCATTTTTTTCATAGGATCATCTATAGAAAGACCGTTTATCAATGCAGTTATCTGTCTTGCCCTATCAGACCTGAAACTATACCATACAATAGAATCCTTGGACTTTAGTAATGCTATAGGCTTATCGTTATCATCAGTGATCAATGTTGGCTGGACATAATAATCAGTCTTATCTCCACGCTTATATGCCTCTTCAATAGCTTCTTTTGCTGATTTAGCCTTGAATCCATCTCCGTTTAGCAGCAGGTCGTAGGCTGCCTGTGTTCTAGACCATTCCCTTGCCCTATCCATAGCATAATACCTGCCAACTACAGAAGCGATCTTACCTATGCCTATTCTTTTGATCTCAGCTTCAGCTTTCTTAAGCAAAGGCAATGATGATTTCTCAGGCATATCTCTACCATCAAGAGTTAGATGGATATATACCCTATCAAACTTTTGTTTTTTACATAGTTCTAAAAAAGCAAGCATATGTTTGTAATCTGCATGTACACCCTCAGTAGAGAACAAACCATCAATATGCAGATCAGAATTATTTTCTTTACAATTCTCAATCGCTCTGATCAAAACCTTATTCTTAAAAAAACTTTTACTCTTTATTTCTCTATTGATCAACTCATAAGGCTGCCAAACAACCCTGCCAGCACCCATTGTTAAATGCCCTACTTCTGACCCGCCTTGAACACCCCCAGGATTACCAACAGCATTGCCAGTACAATCCAATTCAGTAGTGGGATAATTTTTTTTATAAAAATCATGATTAGGTGTTTTGGCATGAAACTGAGCATTCCCTTTGTCATGCTCACCATGACCCCATCCATCCCTTATGATTAAAATTACTTTCTTCATTTAAAATATAACTAAGTTGATTATTTATTAACTTTCCGTTTTTTATTGTTCATAAAACATGAACTATGGAAGTTTTGTCTATCCATCTAGATTTACAAAATTTCTTATTAAGGAACATTTTGTTCTCTAGATAAGAACAATTGAGTAGTATATCTTAAAATACATCTAGCTAATTCAAACAGCATTGACTAATATAATATAATCACTGAAATCAATTCAAAAAATAGGTCAGTCCCTACCACAAAAAAATTATAGATTTTTCTAGTGAAGTGAATTACTTCGTAATTCATTCACAATCATAAATAGTGGGGATTAATCAGGACTAACCTAAAATTTTTAGGAAATCAGGAAGCCTGGCTGAAACCATTCATCTCTAACCCTAAGGGGTAGAGATTTCTAACTTCCTGATTTAAACTAAAACTTTAAATATAACCCACACTATAATCTGCACAATGGATAAAATAAATCTTAGAGATATGTTAAGAAATGTAAGCCCTATTTTGATAAAACCTGCTTCAACATCAATTACAGTTAGCTTATCAAAAAGGTTTTTTCTGTTCAATCTGATAAATAAAGCGATAAAAACCATTGAAGAAGATCCCCACTTAAACTTTATAAGCCTCCTAAAAAGCTACAAAGTTCTTGGAAGGATCCTTTATGGAACTGTTCACGAACTACATAGAGACAGAAACAAGATGTACTTCAAAAACTTCTTTGTAGAACGAGAGCTGTGGAAATTAGTTAGAGATGAACTTGAATGGCTTGTAAAAGAATACAAAAATGTAAGTGAAATAAAACTTACATTGACAAAAAGGGGTGTAATGATATTTGATAATTACAAAAAAGACAGTTTTAATGTATTACTTATGACAATACATTCAGGTACATGGGCTCCAAAAGATGTTATAGAAAAGATGAAATTGACCCCAAAAAAAAGATATCATTATGAGGATATAGAAACCCACAAGATATACAGCAGATTAGTTCTGGAAAAAGGGGGCATATGGATAGACAACAAATTATCCAGATTTGCATGCGACTTTAACAGAAACATGGAAAAGTGTATCTATGGTAATGATACTGAATGGTGGATAAGCGAAGTATGGAAAGAACCCCTTTCAGAATCACAAGTTACAATCTTAAAACAAACTTATAGAGAATTTTACTTCACATTATCAAGACTACTAGAATCCTATAGATTCAATATAATATTTGATGGCCATTCAATGTGGGATTCTGAAGATAGGCCTAGACTAAGTTTTGGAACACAGCATATACCTAAATTCTATATGCCCATAGTGAAAAGTATGCATAGAAAACTAGTAAATATGGGATACTCCCCTGCTTTCAACAAACCCTATAAGGGGGGGTATATACTTAAGTGGCTAAGCACAAAATTCCCAGACCTGTTCATATTCTCTATGGAGATAAACAAGGTAATCTACACAACAAATAATCATAGAAAACCGTTAAAAAGAAAGATAAAACAGCTATCAAAAGACCTAAGCCAGATATTTAATATTGAGATAGAAGATGTTGAATATAGGAAGAGTTAGGCCTTCCTAAAATTCTCACCAGCATACTCACAATCATTACCTAATTCTTCTTCTATACGGATCAATTGATTATATTTAGCTAATCTCTCTGATCTGCAGGGTGCACCTGTTTTTATCTGACCTGTTTTTAATCCAACAACCAAATCAGCTATAAATGTATCTTCTGTTTCACCGCTTCTATGGCTGACCATTACACCCCAACCTGCAGCTTGTGAATCCTTACATGCCTGTATACTTTCAGTTACTGAACCTATCTGATTTACCTTAAGTAATAACGAATTAACTGCTTTTAATTCTATCCCTTTGGCAATCCTTTTTGGATTTGTAACAAGCAGATCATCACCAACAATCTGGGTTCCTTCACCAACTGCTGCTGTTAATTTGGGATATGCTTCCCAATCATCCTGATCAAAAGGATCTTCAACACTGATTAAACCATACTCGTCGATAAACTGCTTATAAAGCTCGATCATCTCATCGCCAGTCTTTAGATCAGGTGTATCGCCCTTAAAATTCAAATCATAATTTCCATCTTTAAAGAATTCTGATGCAGCAACATCCATACCGATCTTTACCTTACCAGTATAACCTGCTTTCTCAATAGCTTCTTTGATTAGTTCAAGACCTTCCCTATTATCCTGGATATTTGGTGCAAATCCACCTTCATCACCAACATTAACTGCATCTTGACCATATTTAGCTTTGATAACTTTCTTTAGATTATGATAACATTCAGCACCCATTCTCATAGCTTCCCTAAAATTAGAAGCACCAATAGGCAGAATCATAAACTCCTGCATCGCTAACTTATTTCCAGCATGACTTCCACCATTGATAACATTAAAACTGGGTACGGGTAAAACAAATTTATCAACACCTGCAAGCTCAGCAATATGCTTATATAAGGGGATATTCTTTGCAGCAGCACCTGCCTTACAAGCAGCCATAGAAACAGCAAGTATTGCATTAGCACCTAATTTCCCTTTATTAGGGGTTCCATCCAATTCAATCATAGCTTTATCGATCTCTTCTTGTTCCCTACAATCCATACCTACGACTCTTTCAGAGATAAAATCATTAACATTCTCAACAGCTTTTAAAACACCCTTACCCAAATACCTTGATTTATCACCATCTCTTAACTCTAGAGCCTCATGAACACCAGTAGAAGCTCCACTAGGAACCATTGCCCTGAACATGCCGCCTTCTGTTGTCAAATCAACTTCAATAGTAGGGTTACCCCTTGAATCTAAAATTTCTCTTGCTTTTATTCCTGTAATTTTACTCATGATTATTCACCTCAAAATGATTTATTAAAAAAGATGAAGAACTAGTTTAAATAGATTATGTTTTTATAATAATAAAAAAGAAAAAATAAGTTTTCTTGAACTTAGCTTGTAAAGTATATAGATGGGTATTTTAGACTAGAGTATCTATCCCTATTATAAGCCCCTACCCAAAATGTATAATTTCCTGCACCATCAATAGAAGTAATATTATGTTCTTGATAACACAATTGTTGTTGATTACAATCATAATACATATTCCCCCATTTATACCAATAACTATGAGCTGGGCTCTTATACCAAAGACCAATATTATCTACATAGCTATCAGAATCAGTAGCATTAACTATCAACGTTGCAGAATTATTAGTTGTTGCAGTAAAAAACGCAGTTAAGCTAGGCGAAGTTGCATCTATTATTGTCAAAGTAGCATTAACATTGGTTGTTTGTCCTGCAACAACATTAACTAAGGCTGTATAAGGGGGGTATCCTGATTTTATAACATTAAGTGTATGATTACCTACACTAGTATTATCAATTGTTTTTGGTGTTGTTCCAAGATAATCACCATCAAGATAAAGATTAGCTCCAGAAGGTGTGCTAGTTACATAGATTGAACCAGTTGATGGTGTTGGTGGTGGTATTAATGTTAAATTTCCATTAACATTGGTTGTTTGTCCTGCAACAACATTAACTGAGGCTGTATAAGGGGAATACCCTGATTTTGTAAGATTAAGTGCGTGATTACCTACACTTGCCTCATTAATTGTTTTTGGTGTTGTTCCAAGATAATCACCATCAAGATAAAGATTAGCTCCAGAAGGTGTGCTAGTTACATAGATTGAACCAGTTGATGGTGTTGGTGGTGGTATTAATGTTAAATTTCCATTAACATTGGTTGTTTGTCCTGCAACAACATTAACTGAGGCTGTATAAGGGGAATACCCTGATTTTGTAAGATTAAGTGCGTGATTACCTACACTTGCCTCATTAATTGTTTTTGGTGTTGTTCCAAGATAATCACCATCAAGATAAAGATTAGCTCCAGAAGGTGTGCTAGTTACATAGATTGAACCAGTTTGTATCTGACCTTCACAAACATCAAACCACCATGTTTGCCCATAATTTGAACCCACATTATTAACACAGTTAACTCCTGTTTGGCATTCATTACTATTATCGCAATCGCCGTTACCATTGCTACAAGGACAATCTGAAGTACAATAATTTGAACTCCAAGGAATTCTTGTACTACAATCTGCTTGTAGATTTGCATTAACATATGCTGTTTGTCCTGCAACAACATTAACTGGGGTTGTATAAGCTGAGTATCCTGATTTGGTAACATTAAGTGAGTGATATCCAGCTTCGACTTGTGAGATGGTTCTTGACTTCCAATATCCTGTTGAGCCTTTGTAGATTCCATCCAGGTAAATATTAGCGTATCTTGTATTGCTGTTAACTCTGATTGACCCTGTTATGGAGGTTAAATTTGCATTAACATATGCTGTTTGTCCTGCAACAACATTAACTGGGGTTGTATAA